>NZ_JAKUHC010000011.1:0-131274 GCF_022664295.1 Bacillus cereus group sp. BfR-BA-01311 | reverse complement strand
GTATTAGGCACGCCGCCAGCGTTCATCCTGAGCCAGGATCAAACTCTCCAATAAAGTTAGTTTGTCTAGCATCTAAAATAAAAATTGACGTTTCACGTTGTTTGTTTCGTTCAGTTTTCAAAGAACTTGTCCGCCGCTTCAGAAGCGACTTCATCATATTAACATCTTCATTTTTCGATGTCAACTAAGTTTTAAAATTTCTTTTTTGTCGTTTTCTGCGTTTCCGCATCAGCGACGTTTATTAATATACCATCACACTTTTTAAATAACAAGTGTTTTTTATAAAAAATACAAAAAAATTATCTATCCTACTTTCTTCTATAGAAATAACTATTATCCTCTCTACTAAAAATAGTTATTCTGATTGCATAATACTACACTTCATTCAACCAAATTGCATTTCACAATACCTTCCCAGATTTTCATTCTCTTCTATATTAAAGTTTATAATAATTATCCTTCTATAGAATAACGATATAACTTAGCATTAAGAAAAAATTCCATCTACATTAAACAACCACTCACGCGCATTAATCCTTCCTTCTCATTCAAAAATTTAAATCCCTACAAATAACAACATTCCAACACAAATATGAACTTAAAATTATTGTTAGAATTTTTTTACATTTAATTAATGAAAAATATCCATTTTTTGTTATATAGTAAGAAAGGACGCACTCAACTATAAATAAACCAATGGAGGAATTATTTTATGGATAGGTTAACAAAGTTTTCATTAAAAAACCGAGCTGCCATTATCATCATGATTTTTCTCATTTCCATACTCGGTGTTTATTCCGGCTCTAAATTACCTATGGAATTTTTACCGAGTATCGACAATCCAGCAATTACCGTCACAACCTTATCTCAAGGACTCGACGCTGAAACGATGACAAAGGATGTAACTGATCCTCTCGAAAAACAATTTCGCAATTTAGAACACGTCGACACCATTACTTCTTCTACATACGAGGGATTATCACGTATCGACATTGCGTATACATCAAAAGCAAACATGAAAGATGCAGCACGCGAAGTCGAAAAAGCCGTCAATACAATTAAATTACCTAAAGATGTAACCAAGCCCGTAGTTAGTCAATTAAACACTTCTATGATTCCACTCGCTCAAATTACTATCCAGAAACAAAACGGTTTTTCAAAAGCAGATGAAAAACAAATTGAAAAAGAAATCGTACCACAACTCGAAAACATTGATGGTGTTGCCAACGTTATGTTTTTCGGAAAATCCACCTCTGAATTATCTATCGTACTTGATCCGAACCAATTAAAAAACAAAAACGTAACATCACAGCAGGTACTAACTGTTTTACAAGGAAAAGAAACTTCTACTCCAGCTGGGGCAATTACTGTTAATCAGGAAGAATACAACCTCCGCGTCATTGGGGACATAAAAAATGTAAATGACATTAAAAACATCACTGTGGCACCCCAAGTGAAATTGCAAGACATTGCTCAAATTGAAATCAAACAACACTACGATACAATCTCACATATAAACGGAGAAGAAGGCACAGGATTAATCATCATGAAAGAACCGAGTAACAATGCAGTTGCCATTGGAAAAGAGATTGATAAAAAAATTAAAGAGATAGATAAGGAATATAAAGCTCAATTTTCCATTAAACTTTTGGCTTCAACCCATGAACAAGTTGAAAATGCTGTTACTAGCATGGGAAAAGAAGTAATACTTGGAACAATCGCTGCAACTCTAATTATCTTAATCTTTTTACGTAACTTCCGAACAACACTCATCGCTGTTGTCAGTATTCCATTATCCATTTTATTAACACTCTTTTTACTACATCAATCTAACATTACGCTTAACATTTTAACCCTCGGTGGTTTAGCTGTTGCGGTTGGACGTCTCGTCGATGATAGTATCGTTGTCATCGAGAATATTTTCCGCCGTTTACAAAAAGATTCTTTCTCTAAAGATATCATTCTCGATGCAACGAAAGAAGTCACTGTCGCAATTACTTCTTCTACTTTAACAACGGTCGCTGTTTTTTTACCTATCGGCCTCGTATCAGGAGCAATCGGAAAATTAATGTTACCTATGGTATTAGCAGTTGTATATTCTATATTATCATCCTTAATCGTTGCACTAACAGTTGTTCCACTTATGGCTTTTTTACTACTCAAAAAAACAAAGCATCGAAAGCCAAGTTCTTCATCACGATATGTCGCTACATTAAAGTGGGCTCTTTCTCATAAATTCATTATTCTACTTACTGCATTTTTATTATTTGTAGGATCAATTGCAGCTTATATATTACTACCGAAAGCAAACATAAAATCTGAAGACGACACAATGTTATCTATTAACATGACATTTCCAGCCCATTATAATGCTGAATCTCAAAAACAAAAAGCATTTGATTTTGAAAAGAAATTACTTTCTAATTCAGATATAACAGACGTTATTTTACGAATGGGATCTAGTGCAGAAGATGCACAATGGGGGCAAACAACTAAAAATAACCTCGCTAGTATATTCGTAGTCTTTAAAAAAGGTTCTGATATTGATCAATATATTAAAGAGTTAAAAAAGGAACATAAAACTTTTGAGCCTGCTGAACTTGATTATATAAAAACAAGTTATTCAAGCTCTGGCGGCGGCAATAACTTACAATTTAACGTAACAGCTACTAACGAAGCGGATTTAAAAGAAGCGGCTACTATCGTTGAAACAAAACTAAAAAGCATGGATGATCTTTCTAAAGTAAAAGCAAATTTAGAAGACTCTAAGAAAGAATGGCAAATTCATATTGATCAAACAAAGGCTGAACAACTAGGTTTAACACCAGAAATAGCTGCGCAACAAGTAGCATTCCTTATGAAGAAATCACCTATTGGCGAAATTACAATTAATAATGAAAAAGCTACTATTATGATAGAACACAAAAAAGAAAACATTAATAAACAAGAAGATATTTTAAATACAAACATACTATCACCTATTAATGGACCAATACCTTTAAAAGACATCGCAACTATTTCAGAAAAACAAATACAAACAGAAATTTTCCATAAAGACGGAAAAGAAACAATCCAAATTACAGCCGAAGCTTCAAATGAAGATTTGAGTAAAGTAAACACAGCAGTAAATAAAGCGATGACTGACTTAGATTTACCTGGTGGTGCAAAAGTAAATATCACAGGAGCTACTGAATCTATGCAAGAGAATTTTACAGATTTATTCAAAATTATGGGGATTGCAATCGGGATTGTATATTTAATTATGGTTATCACCTTCGGGCAAGCACGTGCTCCTTTTGCAATCCTATTCTCCTTACCATTAGCTGCTGTCGGTGGTATTTTAGGATTAATCATTTCACGAACACCTGTTGATGTAAATTCCTTGATCGGCGCATTAATGTTAATCGGGATTGTTGTTACAAACGCTATTGTATTAATAGAAAGAGTCCAACAAAATCGGGAACATGGAATGGAAACTAGAGAAGCCTTACTTGAAGCAGGTTCTACTAGACTACGCCCAATTATTATGACAGCTATTACAACAATCGTTGCTATGCTCCCACTCCTATTTGGCCAATCCCAAGCAGGAAGTATGGTATCAAAAAGTTTAGCCGTCGTTGTCATCGGCGGTTTGGCAGTCTCAACTGCTCTTACATTAGTAGTCGTTCCAGTTATGTATGAACTATTAGATAAAATCGGGAGAAAAAGACGCTCCCGTAGGAAAATAAGCACTTCTACAGAAACACCTGATATTTAAAAACAAAAGGCGTTATCTTCACAAATGAAGATAACGCCTTTTCTCTATTTAGTCATATAATCCATCATTTTTTCCACATATTGCTCTATAGGTTTACTAGAATCCACAATCTAAATTACATCTGTTCTTCTTTATAATTAATCACAAATTCAACAATCATTACATCCATTCCTTCTATATTAAAATACAAAAGAACCCCCTACTTATAAATAGAGAGTTCTTCTTTATAATTTATGCCGCTTTTACCTTTTTCGTTGTTTTACTTTTTCTTTTCGTTCCTGTAAAGCGCTTGTGTAATATAGATGCTATCAAGCGTGAAATAACATTGAATAGTAATACCATAATAATTAATACAGCTGCAGATTTTGTCGCAATCAACTTCGCATCTGGAATAACTCCTTCAGAATTTAATTTCCAAATGTGAACCGCTAATGTTTCAGCTGGTCTAAACGGATTTAAAGGATGCGCAGGACTTGAGAAATCCGCTGCTGAATTTAAAATCGGGGATGTTAAACCCGCTGTGTAAATTAATGCTGCCGCTTCCCCAAATATACGACCCGCCGCTAAAATAATCCCTGTAATAATTTGTGGTAATGACGATGGGATAATAATACGAGCGATTGTTTGCCACTTCGTTGCACCTAATCCAAGACTTGCCTCTTTTACATTCTGAGGAACTTCTGAAATCGCATTTTCACAAACACGCGTTAAACCTGGTAAATTTAAAATAGTTAAAGCAAGAGCACCACCCATTACTGTGTATCCCCAACCTGTCATTGTAACGAACACTAACAAACCAAATAAACCAACAACAATAGAAGGTAAAGACGCCATCGTCTCTATACATAGACGAACAAAATTTAAAAAACGTCCTTGTTTTGCGTACTCTGCTAAATATATTCCAGCACCTAATCCAAGAGGAATAGATATAATAAGCGTTATAACAAGCATGTAGAAGGAATTGAATAACTGCGGACCAATCCCACCACCAGCTCTTGTATTGCTTGGTTCTCCAAACAAGAAATTAGGATCCCAAAATCCCCATCCCTTTTGTAAAATCTCAAATACTAAGAACACTAGCAAAGCTACAACTAAAGCCGCAACCGCATAAAAGATACCCGTCCAAACTTTATTTACCGTTCTTGCATTCATTATTATCGCTCACCTCTTTGCCCAATCGCTCGAATTACTAAAATAAACAGGAATGAAATAACAAGTAAAATCATCGCTAAAGTCCATAGCGCATTGTTCCAAGCAGTTCCGTTCAATGTATTCGTCATGTCCATTGTTAAAATACCAGTTAACGTCGCTGTCGGACTATATATTCCTTCTGGTAATTTAATCGTATTCCCGATTACCATTTGAACCGCTAACGCTTCACCGAAAGCACGCGCTAAGCCTAAAACAACACCTGTTAAAATCCCTTTTTTCGCAGCAGGAACAATCACTCGGCTAATCGCTTGCCATTTCGTTGATCCTAGACCATAAGAAGCTTCTAAATAATCAAATGGAACAGAACGTATTGCATCAGAAGCGATACTAGCAATAGTAGGTAAAATCATAATACTTAATACAACAATACCTGCAATTAAACTAAAGCCTACTCCCCCAAACGAATCACGTAATAGTGGTACTAAAATCGTAACACCTAATAATCCGTATACAACCGAAGGAATACCAACTAACAATTCTAGAACAGGCTTCAATACTTTATTTCCAAACTTTGGCGAAATTAAATTCATGAATATAGCAAGAGCTATAGCAATTGGTGCACTAATAATAACCGCACCTAACGAAACCACCGTTGAACCTACAATGAAAATTAAAGCCCCGAAGGATCCTTGATCAGCATTTGGATTCCATTTTGTCGATGTTAACATCTCAGTAAATGAGATACCACTTTGTGTAAAAGATTGAATACCTTTACCACAAATAAACGCAATAATAGCTAATGTAATTAAAACAATAAAAATACCACAAAACGTAACAAGTGATCTTCCTATATATTCACTTTTCACGTAATTAATTTGCTTTTTCCCCTTCATCACAGGACAGACCCCACTTCACAGATTGAAATGAACAGGACTGGCCTTGCAGCCAGCCCCATAAAATTTTATTACTTATTTAATTTAGACATTGGAATGTAGCCCATATCTTCTACTTGCTTTTCAAAATCTTTACCTTTTACATAATCGATGTAAGCTTTCGTCGCTTCCTTCGCTTCACCTTTTGTTACCATATATTCGTAAGACCAGAATGGATATTTACCAGACGCGATGTTTTCAACTTTCGGTTCAGCACCATCAATTTTCACTGTTTGTAGTGCGCCTTTTTTCTCGCCCACCATGTAAGACATTGCTAAATAACTCACCGAACCAGGAGTAGAGTTAATCGCTTGCTCTACTGCACCGTTAGAATCTTGTGTTGTACCAGTTCCATCATTAATTTTCGCGTCTTTCATAATCGTTTTTTCAAATGTAGCACGTGTACCAGATGAAGCCGGACGATTAATTACATTGATTTTTTCATCTTTTCCGCCTACTTCTTTCCAGTTTGTTACTTTTCCAGTGAAGATATCTTGTACTTGTTGCATTGTTAAGTTATCAACTTTTACATCTTTATTTACGACAAGAGCGAATGCAATACCCGCTACCTTGTTATCTACTAATTCTTTCGCCTTTTCAGCATCTTTTATTTTATCTCCGGACGGAACATCTGAATTACCAATTTGTACTGCACCAGATGCTACCTGGTTAATCCCAGTTCCACTACCGCCACCTTGAACTTGAATAGAAACTTTTGAATTTTTCTCCATGAATTTCTTTCCAGCTTCCTCCGCAAGAGGTAGAAGAGCTGTAGAACCAGCCGCTGCAATCGTACCTGATAATTCTTGTTTTGTATTATCGCTTCCTTTAGCAGTGTCTTTACTAGTTGTATCTTCTGCTTTCCCACAACCAACTAATGCTCCTGCTACCACTAAAGCTGCTAAAGAAAATTTAATACCTTTTTTCATAACCATGTCTTGTACCCCCATTTGGATTATCACTTTTCGAATTCATTTTCTTTCGAACACAAATTCATTGTAGGACAACAATATTATGTGAGTGTTAAGCAATTTTTAATTTTAAGTAAATGACGATAATAATCCTTAAAAGCTAGAAATCCCAACATTTATAGTTAAATAACCAAACAAAAACCACACTAACTACACTGCAATGTAAATATATTCTTAACAATGTAAATTCAATGTAAATGTTTTTCTCTCTTTTTCCCTTTTCGTTAAAGTTACATTTACAATTCCGCTGTATTTTGTAATTTTTACACACCTAATTTATGCACATTAAAAATAATTTCAGTAATATTTTTTAGTACAACTAAATAAATTGGAACAATTCTAAAAATAAATGAATATTTTTAAAGTACTAATTGACAACATAATCCAATGTAGTCTACTATATTACTAACAAAAAGTTTACCTTAGGAAACTTTTTAAACTCAAACTAAAAATATAGAGATGAGGTAACTTTTATGGTATCGGCTAATATAAAACCACTTTCCGAATTTAAAATAGGAGAGTTTGTACAAATTGAGAAGATACAATTAGAAGGAACTATGAAACGACGCTTATTAGATTTGGGATTTATCCCGGGGGCGACGATTAAAGTATTGCAACGCAGTCCACTTGGAGATCCGATCGCTTATCAAGTGAGTAACACAACTATTGCACTGCGTAAAGAAGAAAGCTCCCTTATTTTCGGGGTATTAATAGGAGATGATTTCAGATGAGCAAACATCGTATCGCTTTAGCTGGTAACCCGAATACAGGGAAAAGTACATTATTTAATACTTTAACAGGCTTAAAACAACATACTGGAAACTGGACGGGAAAAACTGTTTTAAAAGCTGAAGGAGAATATGAACATAACGGAAGTAATTATACATTAATAGATTTACCTGGAACCTACTCACTATACTCAAATTCCGCAGACGAAGAAGTAGCGAGGGATTATATTATATTTGAAAAACCAGAAGTAACTGTAGTTGTTATAGACGCAACTGCTATGGAAAGAAATTTAAATTTAGCACTTCAAGTGATGGAGATGACAAACAATGTAGTCATTTGCATTAACTTAATTGATGAAGCCGAGAAAAAAGGGATTGTTATCGATGAAAAGAAATTAGCAAAATCACTTGGTGTACCTGTCGTTAAAATTTCAGCACGTAACCGAGTAGGTATTGGTCATTTGCTAAATGTTATTGCAAAAGTAGCAAATAAAAAACTAATTCCAACACCAATTAAAATTACTTACAGCGAAAAAATCGAAAATATGATTCAGGAATTAGAACCACAAATTTATAAAGTGTTCGGTGATACGTATCCAGCACGTTGGATTGCGTTACGTATATTAGATGGAGATAAAAATTTCTTAACTACACTTCAAAAACACCATAATGAACCACTTGTAAGGGAGGTCGTAATTAATGGAATCTCACTCAGCCAGTAAAGCTCTTCCATTAGACTATATTATTCAACATGCACAAACACTTTCAAAAGAAGATATACGAGATGATATAGTCGGAGATATTTACCGAACATCTGCAAGCATATGTAAAGAATCTGTCCAATATACAAATACTGATAAATTATATCGTTCCGAAAAACTAGATAAAATTTTCACATCTCCAATCTGGGGATTCCCAATTATGCTCGGTATTTTATCTATTATTTTTTATCTTACAATTGCAGGCGCTAACGTACCATCTGATATGATTGCCGAATTCTTCGGATGGGCCGAAGGATATTTAACATCTTGGTTCCAAGCAGCGCATGCACCTGAATGGTTACATGGCATTTTAATACTTGGTTTGTTCCGTGGTATCGGTGCTGTTATTAGCGTTATGCTACCACCTATGGCAATCTTTTTCCCTATGTTCGCGCTATTAGAAAACTACGGATACTTACCACGTGTCGCGTTTAATATGGACCGCTTATTCAAACGATCCGGCGCACACGGGAAACAATCTTTAACAATGGCAATGGGATTTGGTTGTAATGCAGCAGCCATTATGTCAACACGTATCATTGAATCACCACGTGAACGTATGCTAGCAATTTTAACGAACAACTTCGTTCCTTGTAACGGTCGCTGGCCTATGTTAATTTTAATGGCTTCACTATTTATGGCTGCTGGTTATACAGGCAGTATGCAAACATTGGTTACTGCTGGCGTTGTAGTTGGAATGGTTGTACTTGGTGTTATTATGACATTAACTGTTTCTTGGGTACTATCAAAAACAGCCTTAAAAGGGGTTCCAACTCACTACACACTTGAGTTACCTCCGTACCGCAAGCCAAAAGTTTGGAATACAATTGTTCGCGCAACACTCGATAAATCAATCTATGTTTTAAAACGAGCTATAGTTGTTGCTGCCCCTGCGGCTGCATTAACTTGGTTACTTGCTAACATTTTTATCGGTGACACAAGCTTACTTATGTATTTTGTAAACTTCCTGGATCCATTCGCTAAAATGTTAGGACTTGATGGCTTTATTCTAGCTGCGTTCATTCTTGGACTACCAGCGAATGAAATTGTTATCCCAATTTTATTAATGTCTTACTTATCAACTGGGGCTTTAACTGAAATAGATGATTTTAATCAAATTAAAAATCTATTCCTAGAAAATGGTTGGACTTGGTTAACAGCGTTAAACACAATGTTGTTCTCACTTCTTCATTTCCCGTGCGGAACAACACTGGTTAACATATATAAAGAAACAAAAAGTGCAAAATGGACATTCTTATCGTTTGCAATCCCTACCGTTATCGCCATTGTTGTGACATTCCTCTCTACACAATTGGTACATTGGTTAGGGCTTGTATAAAGCAAAGCATACATAGAAGGTATCCCCCTTCACATATGCTTTGTATAAAAGAAACCTGAAATCATTCAGGTTTCTTTTTTTGCACATCAGTATTCCAAGGCTGCACTCCATACGTTGTGAGTTTCTTATGAATAAAGTATATGGCTCCTGGAAGAATTGCTATTAATATTGTGCAACTAATTCCTAATCCAGTAAACAACTTCCATCACCTTACTTCACTTTCTTTGGTAATGCTGAACCTGAATGTTCAATTGTTGGATCAACGTGAACATTAATTTCAGCATTACTAAAATAATTTTGGCCTTGATCCCAATTCTTACTAATTTTCTTCCACTCTTTATAATTATGCCTCTTATATACCTCTCCTAATTCCAATACATCTACCTTATATTTTTTTTGAACAAGCTGTATAGACTTTTCAATACGCTTCTTCATTTCCTTTGAAATCTCTTTCTTTAAAAACTTTTCATTCATCACTTGTTTCGGTTCATTAAAATGTAACTCAGCTAATATGCCTTCTGTGGACAAATGAATATCAAACTTCGGTTTTGTAGCATTTTCAGTAGACACTTGGATCTTTCGGCGCAACTTATGAATTTCATATGTAATGAGCTGATTCTTTTTACGAACAGTAAAGAAACCTCCAATTTTTTTACCTATTACATAGTTCATTCCTAATGTTTGTTCTCCACTCAAAGTTCCAACGCACTTATTATCCTTTCCACGGATCAATGCCGCTCCTTCCATTTGTACGCCTTGTTTAGTTAATCCTAAGAGAGGTAATGCAAAACTTCGATCTGCGATCATTTTCCCTTGTACTTCACCAATTCTCGCCGCCTCAATCATTTGAGCGTTTTTCGGAGGATGTTCAGCTAACATATCAATGTACTGCGCCGGTAAGTTTTCAGGTTTTGCACTCTGTTTTAAAATAGATTCTGCATTTTTCTTGGAAACGAACAAACGAATATTTCTTCTCATTTCATGATCACGAAAATATACATCTAACGTATTTTGCAAAACATACGAATTCGCTAGTAATTCATCCGAAAAAATAATGACTTGTATATGCGGAAAAAATAATGTTCGACTAATTTTTTTAGCAATTATTCTTATTTGCTCAAAGACGCTATCTGCTTTCGCACTTACGTTAATATAATTTTCACTATCTCCATCGCCCTGTCCACCTTGTTGTGCTAACTTACTGGGAAGTACCATCTGATACGTCCCTTTCACAATCGGATTTGATTTCTTTTTCTTCACAATATCGTAAGCTGCGCCTACTACAAATCCTCTTTCTTCTATTTCTTCTAGTTCAGAGCACCCACTTATAGATCCAGCTAAAACCATAACCATTATAATTTTAAGAAGGTGTTTCATTTCTACCATTCCTTCTTTTTATTTTATATACAATAAAAACTAGCAAAGGAGCTAATACGACAAACCCCATATCTATCCACGCTAAATACGTTCCGTAACTTGATAACGTATCTAAATTACCAGGGAGCATATTCAGCATAAAAATCAGAGGCGCGCTTCCGAAAATAAAAATATGTTTCTTCACTTTCGGAAACATGGCACAAAATAATAAAGATGCGACGTCATAATACATTGCTGTAGTGTTATAAATAGTAATAATCCAAGTTGTAAAAAAAATCGCATCGAACCTTTCTAAAAAGCCTCCACCAATTTCAATTTCTTTCCCTAATTCAATTGTTGGATATGTCAATCCACGAGTTGTCATATACGTAAAAACACTAATACAAGTTACATAAATTAAAATATATGAGAGCACATTTACTATCACGGCTTTCGCAACTGCCATTGGTGCCTTTTTCGCTGTCTTATCATTCAACAACACAGCATAAAACAGAGCTACCTCAAATCCAATAAATGTGAATATGGAATTTTTAACCCCAACAGCGTACTGACTTACTTCCGTTTGAAAAGCTGGAAATAAATTGTTTATTTCCATTAAATTTATATTTAATAAAGAAAGAAGCACTATTGCAATTAGGACAATAGGTAAGAACATAACATTTAATCGTAATAAAGCTGCTCTCGACCCTGCTATTCCATAGATAACAACTAATAAGAAGAAAAAAGATAGTAACTGTACCGGTGTCTCACTAAATAAATACGTTTGCGAAATTATTGCAATCATTCGTGATTCATATGCTGTCAAAGCAGCAAACGTTAATACTAAAACCATACTAATCGTGTATGCTACCGGCTTTGTCAAATGTGTACTCGTATATTGAACAAAGTTTTGTTTTGGAAATAAAATAGCCACCCTCGTCACAAACCAGCCTAAAACTGCACATATCAATCCACCCGAAAGCAAAATAATCCAACCATCTGAAAATAAAGTTTGGTTAGCGATATCCCTTGGCATAGATAATGCTCCTATACCAATAATGGTCGATGATACCGCAAACCCAATTTCCCGAGATCCAATTTCTTCATCGCCATACTCAAATGGTTTCAATTATTTTCGCTCCTTTGGACGTACTGTAGAATCTTTCGTTTGTAAATATTCCGGTCTCTCTTTCAACATTGATTTTGGCATGCGAATAAACTCTTCTTTCCAATCTTTATAAAATGCGGGAGCAATTGGAGTTGTATACGGTACACCAACACTTGTTAAATTTGTAATATGAACAGCAAGCGCAATAAGAGCTAGAATGATTCCATACAACCCAAAAGCCGTTGCTGCTAACACAAAGACGAAAAGTAAAATCCGAAACGTAATTGTGATGCTATACACTGGAAGTGAAAATGTAGCAATAGCTGTAACCGCAATAATGATAACTAAAAATGGATTTACAATTCCTGCATTCACCGCTGCCTCTCCAATTACAAGACCACCTACAATCCCAATTGTTTGTCCCATCGGTTTCGGCAACCTAATTCCTGCTTCTCTTATTAACTCCATCGTTAATGCCATCATTAACGTTTCAATATAGGCAGGAAAAGGAACACCTTCTCTTGCTCCAGCAATCGAATAAGCCAATTTAGAAGGAATAAGTCCTTGGTGATATGAGACGAGCGCTACATACATCGCCGGCATTAAAATTGCAACTATACCAGAACCCATCCGCAAAATTCTTAATAAAGTCCCTATTACCCAACGCTCATAGTGATCTTCCACAGATTGAAAAATATCAACAAATACTAGCGGAGCTATAAGGGCAAAAGGTGATCCATCCACCAAAATAGCTGCCTTTCCTTTCGCTAATGAGGCCACAATATTATCAGGCCTTTCCGTATTCAAAAACTGCGGAAACGGTGATAAATTATTATCTTGAATTAATTGCTCAATTGTACCCGTCTCAAAAACGACATCTGTCACTATGGATTGAAGACGCCGATCTAGCTCTTTTACAATGTAAGGATTGATAATGTCTTCTATATATACTAAAGTCACTTCTTTTTGGGATCTCTTTCCCATAATATAAGATTGAAATCTAAGCTTTGGGTCACGTAAACTACGGCGAATTAACATTTTATTTACGTTAATATCTTCATTTAATCCGACCCTCGGTCCACGTATTAAATCTTCTGTTACTGGCGGTTCTAAACTTCTTTTTTCCCAAGCTCTACTATTAATTACGATAGCAGTTTGAATATTATCAATTAATATGACTGTATCTCCCGCTAAAATCGCATTTATAATATCTGGAAACGTTGTCTTCTTACCTACTTCTGCAATAGAAATAAAGCGATCCAATAATGTTTGAACAACAGCTTCGTCTTTTTGTACTTCTTCATATTGAAGTGTACGAACGACATATTTATAAACATTATCCTTATCTGTTAACCCACATAAAAAAACAACAGCACAGCGTGTAAAACTACCAGCAAGGGCAACTTCCCTAATTGTTAAATCATTAGGCGAACCTAACTCATCCCTAATTTCTTTCATAACTTCAAATAAGTTACCTTTTAGCTCTAACAAGTCCCCCACCTAACTTCCTTTTCAACAAGTTTTTAGTTAGATTCCGCTAATAGAAGAAAATATATACAAAAAAGAGCTATCTCTTTTCAAAGATAGCTCTAGCATACGAATTACTTTTCTACTATTATATCGTCTTTCTTTATAGATACATTTTTGGTGAATCCGCTAACGATAAACATCACAATCATATTCATTAACAATGCGACTATACCCACATTTAAATCTTTTATATATTGAGGGAAACCCGGAAACATCGTAGCTATAGTTGAGCCAGATAAAGTAATATACGCAACCACTAACAGCCCAACTCCCATTCCTGCAATCGCCCCTTGCTTTGTAATAATCTGACGTGGAAACAAACTACATACAAGTGCAGGGAAAAGTTGTGTCACTATACTATACCCCATTAAAAGAAGCGCTCCTATCGTTTCTCCACCTTTAAAAGTAAACAAAACAGCTACAAGCGTTACTACAGGAACAAATAATTTCGCCGCTTTTGCAACTTGTCGATCCGAAGCAGATGGGACCATTGTTCGGTAAATATTTTTCGCTAATAATGTAGAAGCGGCCATGACAAGCATAGAACCCGGAACTAATGCCGTTAAAACGCCAGCGCTACCAATAATCCCAATAAACCACGGATCAAAAGTTTGAAGGGCCAGACGGAATAACGAAAGGTCTACATCCCCTTCCTTTAACCCTGGAACTTGCAAGATAGCAGCAAAACCCGCAAAGAATACGAAAAGTAAAACTAAAGAATAAAGTGGCATAATGGCCGCATTTTTACGAAATACTTTTTCATTTTTTGCAGAGAAAGCAGAGGCGAATGTATGGGGCCACATATAGAAACCGAGAGCCGTTAATATAATAGTAGAAACAAACCAAGAAATACTCATTCCTTCTTCAGGTAAAGATAAAAATCCTGGTTTTGCTGCTTCTACAGCTTCAAACATCGGCTGAAATCCTCCGTAATAATGGTACGGTAAATATATACCTAAAAACATAACGATAAACAGTATCATAATATCCTTCAAAGCAGCCGTCCAAGCCGAGCCGTGTATACCTGAAACCATTACATATATCGTTATAACAATTGCGCCAATCCACACCGCGATAACTGGTGATACCTTTCCGTACGACGCTTCCGAAACGATAATTCCTAATCCTTTCAACTGTAAAACAAGATATGGGATAATCGAAATAACTCCAATGATAGAAACGATAAGGCCAAGTGCCTGACTCTTATATTTCTTCACAAAAAAATCTGGCTGTGAAACTAAATTATGCTCTTTTGCATATTTCCAAACTGGTGGTAATAAAAAATAAGATAAAATATAAGCTAATGCACCATAACCTAAAATATAGAAAGTAGGTGCTCCTTTACTATACGCCCATCCACTTCCACCTAAAAATGTGAATGTCGTATAAATTTCACCTGCCATAAGAAGAAAAACAAAAATAGTGCCAAAACCTCTTCCTCCAACTGACCATTGCTCTAAATTCATATCTTTTCCATGTTGTGCCCGAATTCCTAAAAATAGTGCGAGAAACAAAAACAAAATAATGATAAGTAATGCGGTCATTTTACATCCTCCTTATTAGCAGGATCAAATACGTACACAATCCCCATACAAAGAGATGTAATAAGGACTGATAATAATATCCAAAATAATAAAAATGGCATCCCTAATATGTAAGGAGTAACTGAATTAGCAAATACGGGGCCAACAACTAAACAAAAAACTGGAATAAGCGCTAATACGTGTATTTTCTTCATCTCATTCTCCTTTACTTATGAAATTCATAATCGATGATACAAAGACTTCCACGCCAATCGGTAATGCATCTTCATCAATCGTAAAACGAGGGTGATGATGAGGATATATAATTCCTTTCTCTTTATTTCCTGCTCCGATAAAAAAGAATGTCCCTGGTGCTTTTTGTAAAAATGCTGAAAAATCTTCTCCAGCCATCGTCGGCTGTAAACGAGTAACTCTTTCCCTTCCATAAAGCTGTAATGCTGTTTGCTCAATAATCTCTGTAACTTCATAATCATTTACTACTGGACGATATCCATATTCATAAGAAAACGTATATTTCGCTCCGTAAGCTTCTGTCACGTGCTTTACGATCTGTTCAATCCTTTTCTCTGTTTCTTCCCGCAACTCATGTCTTAAACTCCGCACTGTCCCTTCAATCTCTGCTTGTTCTGGAATCACATTATGGGTTGTCCCAGCGTGAAATTGCGTAACAGATACTACAAGGGAATCTAACGGATTCGTGAGGCGAGATACAATTTGCTGAAGTTGCGAAACGACTTGTGTTCCGATTGCAATACTATCCACCGTTTCATGAGGGATTCCAGCATGTCCACCTTTTCCCTCTATCTTAATTTTAAAAACATCCGGTGCAGCCATTGCAGGACCATAAATAACACCTATTTTCCCAACCTCTAACGACGCCCAAAGGTGAGCACCAATAATATAATCCACACCTTCCATTACACCTGCAGCAACCATCTCCTCTGCACCACCAGGAAAATTCTCTTCAGCATGTTGGAATAGAAAACGAATCTCCCCTTTAATCTTCTCTCTTTCTTCTACCAACTTATGTACAACCCCAAGTAATATCGCTATATGTCCATCATGACCACATGCATGCATTACACCTTTATATGTAGAAATAAAATCAAACTCATTTTCTTCATGAATAGGAAGAGCATCCATATCGGCTCGAATCGCAACTGTTTTGCCCGGATGTTTACCTACTAACTTTGCCATCACACTATATTTAGTCGGCCGTGACACTTCTAAATATGGGAATTTCCGAAGTATATCGAACACAAACTGCGATGTTTTCTCTTCTTGAAAAGATAACTCTGGATACTTATGAAAATGCCTTCTCCACTCAACTAACTGATTTTTTGACAAAACAAGTTCCTTTGCAACATCCATTTCTCTTCTCCCCTTCTTCACCAAGTTAAATGTTATTATAACGTGAATCGTTAACTTTTAAAAGAATCTTCTGAATTTTCAGTGTTAATAAACCAAAAAGAAAAAGCCATCCCAAAGATGACTTTTTCATTATTATAAAATAGTAATTGCTTGTTTTCCCATTTGCTCCCAAGCTCTCTCAAATTCTGCTCGCGGAACAGCCAAACGTGGATTATTTTTAAGAGGATCATTTACATATACAAAGTTTTGATCATATCCAATTACTACTGCACTATGCTCATAATATGTAATTTTCACTTCGCCTGAACTCGTATTCCATGTTTCAAAACTACTTTCAGCTAGCGGCTTAAACGTCGTATTAATAATGACCCATACCGGAGAGCCAGAACTAATTACTTTATATATATCTTGCATGTCTCTACCTGTTAAATTAATTACTTTTTCAGGAACATATTTTTCTGCTAAATCAAAGATTGGTTTATTGTATACACCATACCCAGGCTCTGCCTTTGTATAAATATTTCCCACAAATCCCTCGTAAGGATTTCCACGCAAACCATTTTGTTCAAATGGAACACGATGAATTTCGCTAGCAAGTTGCATCTTATCTACTTGTACACCTTTATATTGCAGCAACATAGCTAAACTTGTCACTTCACATCCTCGAGGTAATTCTGGTAATTGTTTAATAAACGGAACCTCTTCAATCATAGCTGCTTCTTTCATTTCAGATAGAAACTCTAAGCGTAGAACTTGCGCCTTTTGCATGATTTTATCTTTCCCTATAAAAAACGCAGCAGCAAGTATAATCCCAAAAACAAAAAGATATTTTAATTTTTTCATTATAAACAAACTCCATTAATTATTATTTTACAGACACAACTCTTATCATTGTACCCTTCTTCTTACTAGTTTGCTAGAAAGATCATGTGAATTATCGATCATAGAATTAATTATAAAAATTCTAATTATTTTTAATAAAAAGAAAAATAAATATACATTTCCAGAATATTTTGCTAAAATCAAATTTGTTAACATGGTGAAGATATCACCATGTTAACAAAAATTCTTAGAGTATTTAGTCATAGTTCGTTTTTTTACATACTCCATTCATTTCATAGCAAATAAACCGAGTGTGTGTTGCATCCCCCACTAATGATTAAAAACTCAGAATAAAACGAAGTTCACACATTCAAGAAAATACGGGGTGAGGGGCATATGAATCAACAAATTGAACAAACAGATTTAAAACGAACAATGAAAAGTAGACACCTATTTATGATTGCACTCGGCGGTGTTATCGGAACCGGGTTATTTATGGGATCTGGTCAAATTGTCCATAATGCCGGACCTGGTGGTGCTATTCTCGCATTTTTAGTCGGTGGATTTGTTATGTATTTAACGATGTTATGTCTTGGTGAATTATCCGTCGCTATGCCAGAAGCAGGTTCATTCCAAAGTTATGCAAGCAAATTCATTTCACCTGGTTTTGGATTTGTTGTCGGTTGGATGTATTGGTTAAATTGGGCTGTTACAGTTGGCGTAGAGTTAACAACTGTAAGTATTTTAATGAAACGCTGGTTTCCAGACGTTTCTTCATGGATTTGGTGCGTTACATTTGCAGCAGCACTCTTCCTCGTAAACGCTTTATCAGCAAAAGCATATGCAGAAGCAGAGTTTTGGTTCGCAAGTGTAAAAGTCGCAACAATTGTTATTTTCATCGTACTTGGCGGCGCTGTTATGTTCGGTCTACTAGACTTTAATGGAAAGCCAGCCCCAATGCTTCATAATTTCACTGAAAATGGCGGGCTATTTCCAAATGGTGCATTAGCTGTTCTTCTTACGATGATTACAGTAAATTACTCCTTCCAAGGAACAGAATTAATCGGAATTGCTTCAGGCGAAAGTGAAAATCCTGAAAAAACAATTCCAAAAGCAATTAAAAACACAATTTGGCGAACTCTCTTCTTCTTCGTCTTAGCGATATCAGTTGTTGTAGGTTTACTCCCATGGCAAGAGGCTAATCTAGTCGAAAGTCCCTTTGTACTTGTATTTGATGTAGCCGGTGTCCCATATGCAGCAGACATTATGAACTTTGTTATTATTACAGCTGTATTATCCGTTGCTAACTCTGGTCTCTACGCAAATTCTCGTATGCTGTGGGCGATGGCAAAACAAGGAATGGTAAGTCCAGCATTTACGAAATTAACTAAAAAAGGTGTACCGCTAAATGCATTAATTTTCAGCCTAATTTTCGCTAGCCTGTCCTTACTAACAAGTGTATTTGCGGCAGATACTGTCTTTCTAGTTTTAACATCTATTGCAGCAATGGCTGCCGTTGTCGTTTGGATGTCAATCGCCGCTTCACAGTTTTTCTTCCGTAGAAATTTCGTGAAAAACGGTGGCAACATAAATGATTTAAAATATCGTACACCGCTCTATCCACTAGTTCCAATCGTAGCGTTTTCGCTGAATTTCATTACATTTGTTAGTTTGGCTTTCATTCCAGATCAAAGAATTGCTCTTTATTGTGGCATTCCATTTATGATTATTTGTTACATTTTATATCAAGTTAAATATAAAAAAATTGTCACAATTGAACAGCCACGAACTGTCACACGAGAAATAGACTAAATATACAAAATATTCAGCTATCTTTCTTATGATAAGATAGCTTTTTTCTATTTCTTGGATATCCTGGTATAACTTTATTTATCTTAAAATTTTCACAATCACGTTTTTCTCTGGAAAATAGTTTACAATGTAATCAAGTTACAAATGATATTCACCTTAAAAAGTGTGCATTTGTGTCTATTTTTTAACAATATATCAAAAACTATTGCCTTCTATAAATTAATAGGTTTATATTGTTTTATTGGCATAGTTTCAATCCAAGGAGAAAGGAGATTTTCAATCGTGCAACTAAAGAAAGCGTTTTGGAAGTTGGCTTCGCTTCTTCCGTTATCATTACTTCTGTTCCTCGGTGGCTGTGATAAAAAACTCGCAGTATTAAATCCGCAAGGACCTGTTGCAAAAGCACAGTATGATTTAATTGTTTGGTCATTCTTGCTTATGTCATTAATTATCGCAATTGTATTCATTCTGTTTACAGTCATCTTGATTCGTTATCGTGAAAAACCAGAGAATATGGACTATGAGCCACCTGAACAACACGGTAACACATTACTAGAAATTATTTGGACGCTTGTTCCTGTTATTATCGTTATCGCATTATCGATTCCAACAGTAAAAGCAACTTATGCTTCGGAAGAGGTTCCGAAAGAGTCCAAACATATTAAACCAGTTGAAATTTATGTTACATCTGCAAACTGGAAATGGTTATTCAGTTACCCAGAGGAAAAAATTGAAACCGTTAACTATTTAAACATCCCAGCTGGTGTACCAATTCAATTCAAACTGACTTCTGTCGGTCCAATGAATGCTTTCTGGGTACCAGAACTTGGTGGTATGAAGTACACAATGGATGGCATGATTATGGATCTTTATTTACAAGCTGATAAGCCAGGTTCTTACCTAGGCCGTAGTGCGAACTTCTCTGGTGAAGGATTCACACACATGGAGTTCGAAGTTGAAGCAAAAACTAAAGAGAAATATGACAAGTGGGTTAAAGAAGTACAAGAAACTGCTCCTAAACTAACAGAAGCTAAGTACAACGAAATTGTTAAACCTGGTGTAGTTGGTCGTATGACATTCTCTAGTCACCACTTAAGTTATGTAGATCCAAAATCACTTGAATATTGTGATTACAACTACTACAAAAACAAAAAATAATAGCTATTATTCCAACAGATTGGAGTGAACACAGTGAAGCTTGATGAATTCTTTGTCACAGGTGACCCGATTATTTACGGTGCAGACGCTTCTATCGTTCTTGTGACATTAGCAATCATTTTCGTACTAACAAAGTATAAAAAATGGAAATGGCTTTGGGACGAATGGTTAACAACTGTTGACCATAAAAAAATCGGAGCTATGTATATTATTTCTGCGGTTATCATGTTATTCCGTGGTGGTATGGATGGTTTAATGATCCGTGCACAGTTAACATTCCCAGAAACAACTTATTTAAACGCTGAACACTATAACGGGATCTTTACAACACATGGTACAGTAATGATTCTTTTCATGGCAATGCCATTCGTTATGGGATTAATGAACCTTGTAGTACCATTACAAATTGGTGCTCGTGACGTTGCATATCCGTTCTTAAATGCTTTAAGTTTCTGGTTATTCTTTGTCGGAGCAATGTTATTCAACATCGCTTTCGTAATCGGTGGTTCTCCAGACGCCGGGTGGACTTCTTACTTCCCAATGGCAGGTACAGAGTTTACTTCGGGCGTAGGAAATAACTACTACGCAATTGCATTACAGATTTCAGGTCTCGGTACGCTAATGACCGGTATTAACTTCCTTGTTACTATCTTAAAAATGCGTACACCTGGTATGACTTTAATGAGAATGCCAATGTTTACTTGGTCAATCTTAATTACAACAATTATCATTATTTTCGCTTTCCCAGTATTAACAGTTGCTCTTGCATTAATGACATTTGACCGTCTATTCGATGCTCACTTCTTTACGATGGCGAGCGGCGGTATGCCAATGTTATGGGCCAACCTATTCTGGGTATGGGGTCACCCTGAAGTATATATCGTTATTTTACCGGCATTCGGTATTTTCTCTGAAATCATTAGTACATTCTCACGTAAGCGTCTATTCGGTTACAGTGCGATGGTATACTCAATGGTTGCAATTTCTTTACTAAGTTTCGTCGTATGGCTTCACCACTTCTTCACGATGGGTGCAGGTCCAGCGGTTAACTCATTCTTCTCGATTTCGACAATGGCGATTTCGATTCCAACCGGTGTTAAGATCTTTAACTGGTTGTTTACACTGTATAAAGGACGTATTCGTTTTACAGTTCCAATGCTTTGGTCATTGGCATTTATTCCAAACTTCGTAGTCGGTGGGGTTACAGGGGTTATGCTTGGTATGGCAGCAGCTGATTATCAGTACCATAACAGCTACTTCTTAATTGCTCACTTCCACTACGTATTAATCGCAGGTACAGTATTCGCTATGCTTGCTGGATTTACATTCTGGTATCCAAAAATGACTGGTCATATGTTAAATGAACGCCTAGGTAAATGGACATTCTGGATCTTTATGAGCGGATTCAACATCTGTTTCTTCCCAATGTACTTCTTAGGTTTAGATGGTATGACTCGTCGTATGTACACTTACTCTGAAAGTCTTGGATGGGGATGGCTAAACCAAATCGCATCTGTTGGTGCGGTAATGATGGGTATTGGTTTCCTACTTCTTTGTTACAACGTAATTTGGAGTGCTCGTCACGGTGAACGTGACACAACTGGAGATCCATGGGATGGCCGTACACTTGAATGGGCTACTCAATCTCCTGTACAACATTACAACTTCGCGAAACTTCCTGAAATTAAAGAAGCTGATGCTTTCTGGTACATGAAGAAACGCGGAGAAACAGTTACACCAGCAGCAGAAGACATCAAACCAATTCACATGCCAAGTAACTCTGGTGTGCCTATTATTGCGTCTGGATTCTTCGGTCTTGCAGGTTTCGCATTAGTATTTAGCTGGTTCTGGCTTGCAGCAATCGGCGGCATTGGTATTTTAGCTTGCTTAATCTATCGTTCATTCGATTACGATGAAGGTTACTATATTAGTGTTGATGAAATTAAAAAATCAGAACATGTAGCATGAGAGGTGAAATGATATGGCGGCTTTAGATAAAAGCTTACCTTTGGAATATCAATCCGAACAAAGCAGATTGAATATCCTAGGATTCTGGATTTTTCTTGGGGCTGAAATTATGCTGTTCGCAACACTTTTCGCCTCTTATCTAGTACTTGCTGGTCGTACGGCAGATGGTCCAACACCAGCACAACTGTTTGAACTTAAAACGCTTTTAATTCAAACATTACTACTTTTAACAAGTAGTTTCACATGTGGTATCGTGATTCACGAAATGCGTAAGCACAACCAAAAAGCGATGCTTGGATGGTTCGTCCTTACATTACTTTTAGGTGCAGGCTTCCTATTCTTCGAGATTGAAGAGTTCATTATGTATATTGGTGAAGGCGCAACAATTCAAACAAGTGCTTTCCTATCTGGATTCTTCGTTCTTCTTGGAACGCACGGAGCCCACGTAACAGGCGGTATCATTTGGGCAATTTGTGTTATTATCCAAATTTTAAAACGAGGTTTAACACCAGTTACAGCTCGTAAAGTATTTATTATCAGCTTATACTGGCATTTCCTTGATCTAGTTTGGGTCTTTATTTACACACTAGTTTACTTGAACGGGATGGTGGCGTAAATGGCTCAAAACAACAATCAAGCAAACGGACATGCGCATAGCGGATTCCCTTGGTCACACGTTTTCGGATTTATTTTATCGCTTGCATTAACGTTTCTAGCGTTATACGTGGCACTTTACACAACATTGCCACTTTCAACAGTCTTAACAACTATTATCATAATGGCTGTTGCGCAAGCATTGTTACAATTAATTATGTTCATGCATTTAAAAGAAGGAGAAGGAAGAGTTCAAATTCTTACAATGATATACAGTTTCTTCGTTGCAACTGCAACAGTTGGTTTAACTGTATGGATCTTCTTCTCAATGTAATGTACATGAAAAAGACTGCTGATTCCTCAGCAGTCTTTTTTTATTCCGCATTAACGAGCAGTACGATTCCCTCCCCTATTACATCCACATTACGGAATTAACAGCATAATCATGAAAAATATACTTATTATGACAAATGTTAAGAAAAGTCTTTCTTTATGAAATCGAATCCATATGCGTTGCTTTTCTACCTATTATATGGCTAAATAGGTACTATATTTATTTGAAGGGAGAGAACGCAATGGAACATCATACTTCTGTTCTATCACTTATGGTTGTCGTTGCAATCGCGTTTTTCGTTCCCCTTTTGTTACAACGCTTTAAATTAAAAGCACTTCCTGTGGTCGTTGCAGAAATTATTGCAGGAATCTTTGTAGGTAAAAGTGGGTTTAATATTATTGAGCCAGATATATGGCTTCAAGTTTTATCAACATTAGGATTTATCTTCCTCATGTTCTTAAGCGGTTTAGAAATTGATTTTTCTATCTTTAAACAAAAAGGGAAAAAAAATACGACAAACGAACCAAATACATTTCAAGCAGCAAGCATTATCTTCTTATTTATTTTCATCTTATCTTATGCCCTATCATTACTATTCGTATGGCTAGGATTCGTAGATAATGCAATGTTCATGACTTTAATTATTTCAACTATTTCTTTAGGTGTTGTTGTACCAACATTAAAAGAGAATAACTTAGGAAAAACAGCAATTGGGCAAATCATTTTATTAGTCGCTGTTATTGCGGATTTAGTTACAATGATTTTACTCGCTGTATTCGTCGGATTAAATTCCGAAAGCGGCCAAAGCATGTGGCTTCTTCTTCTTCTATTCGGCGCTGGTATTGTTATTTACTTCGTTGCAAAACGTTTTAAAAACATTCCATACTTAGATAGTTTAAAAGCTGGTAGTGTACAAATTGATACACGAGCTGTTTTTGCACTCATCTTAATATTAGTTGGGTTATCTGAATCCGTTGGAGCAGAAAATATTTTAGGCGCCTTTTTAGCAGGTGTACTCGTATCGTTATTATCACCAAATGAAGATATGGTGGAAAAACTTGATTCTATCGGCTACGGTTTCTTCATTCCTATTTTCTTCGTAATGGTTGGTGTAAATTTAGAGGTTTGGTCTATTTTTAAAGAGCCTTCTAGTATGCTAATGATTCCAATTCTAATTGTAGGACTCTTTATCTCAAAACTCATACCATCACTCGTTTTACGAAAATGGTATCCACGTAATATCGTACTTGGAAGTGCAATTTTATTAACATCGACACTTTCTTTAGTTATTGCGGCTGCACAAATTGGTGAAAAACTGGAGATCATCAGTCCAAGTTTATCTGCCTCTCTTATTTTAAGCGCAGTTATTACTTGTATTTTTGCACCTATACTGTTTAAAAAAATGTTCCCAAAAGTAGAAACACCAAAACCAAAAGTAGCTATTATTGGCGCGAGCAGAATTACCCTTCCGTTATCACTAGATTTAAAACGAGAAGATTATGATGTAACGCTATATATGATGCGTCAAAACAAAATAAATGATGAAGAAGCGAAATCGCACGACTTCCCTATCGTGAAATTGGATGACATCACAATCGCATCATTAACTGAACAAACAGCATTTGATGCAGATCGCGTCGTTGTTGCAACAAGTGATGATGAACAAAACTTATTATTGGCAGAACATGCAAAAGAGCTAGGTGTTGAACATGTTATTGCAAGTGTAGAAGATCCACTTCTACAAGAAAAAGCAACGCAAGAACATATCGCTGTATTCTCAACAATTAACTCTACACGTATTTTATTACGTGCGCTTATTGATAAACCTAGTCTCGTTCGCTTAATTACAACAGCAAACGAAACAGTCCGTGAAGTTGAACTACGGAGCAATAAATATAACGGCGTTGCACTTCGTCGCCTTCCGTTTTTAGGTGATGTACTTGTCATTCAAATCTACCGCGGTAACAAAGCATTAATACCACATGGTGATACAAGACTACAACACGGTGACACATTACTTGTAACAGGTTCAAAAGAACATATCGATACACTAAAAAACATATTAGAATAAAAAAATGCCCCTCACATAATTGAGGGGCATTTTTTTCCATTTCATATGGTAAAATGTTACTATCACATATTATGGGGATGAATTACATTATGTCTATTATAACTTTAGCTCTCTTATTATTAGCCGAAATACTCGTTGCCATTATTCTCATCGGTGTTAGTATTGAGATTTGTAGTTACGGATGGAAAAAATCGAATGGAATAAAATATTCTTGCCTCCTACTTTCACTCCTTCTCGGAACTGCTAGCATACTCGGACTTCTCGCCGCACCTGCCTATTTCTTTATACAATTAACAGAAAAAGCGTTATAAGAAAGGATGTTAATATGATTACCGTGAAAAATATTGAGGGATCTGAAACTTACGTATTACGTCAAAAAATTTTACGCCCCAATCAAACATTAGCAGATTGTAAATACCCTTCCGATTATGAAACAGACACCTTCCACTTAGGCGCATTTATAAACGATGAACTAATTAGTATCGCTTCCTTCTCAAAAGAAATATATCCCGACTTACCAACGGGTATTCATTATCGTCTACGAGGAATGGCAACATTACCTGCATTTCGAAACAACCGTGCTGGAAGCTCCTTAATTCAGAAGGCGGAACAAATCTTGCAAGAACGCCAAGCAAATATATTATGGTGTAATGGCCGAATTACTGTAGCTGACTATTACAAACACTTAGGCTTTCAGGAATATGGTGAAATCTTTGAAATTGAACCGATTGGCCTTCATAAAGTACTATATAAAAGAATATGAGAAAAGCTTTCCTCAATATGGGAAAGCCTTTCTTATATTTCAATCTTCTCTTTTTATTTTTTTCATATATATGTATATAAACAAACTTGGAACTAAAAAACAAGCAAACATAATAAGTCCTGTCATACTAATTTCCTTTATCGAAATATCTGGTGTTACAACGATACAAATAGCTAAAATCCCAATAATAATACCTACCGGAATGAATAATAGCTTCATAAAATAACGACGCGACACTCCGCCCGTATGCTCATACACTTCCACTGAATTTTTCAGATTTAAAAAGTTAATAATTATTATCCCGCCCATAAATACCATTAATAAATCCGAAACACTTTCATATCCTGCTCCTTGCAAGACATAACGGTAAAAGACGATAGCTAGTATGACGATATTTTGTAAGATGAAAGCTAATCTAATATGTTTTAACCCTTCAATCATTAAACGTTCATCTTTCACGATTTTCATCCTACCACTCCTTTTCCTCCCAAAACAAATCATTCAACGTTTTATCTACTGCATAACAAATTTTTAAACATAAATCTAAAGATGGATTGTATTTCCCCTTCTCAATTAAACTAATCGTTTGCCTTGTAACGCCTACTTTTTCTGCTAATTGTTGCTGTGTTAAATCTAATTGAACACGCGCGACTTTTATTTTACTTACAGCCATTCATGTTCCTGCTACTAAAAAATATAGACAAATGTATATTCTTAGAGTATTCCTGCTTCTACGTGCCCTGCCTCGCTAATCACTTGCTACTACAGTTTGCTGTGACACTTCACAGGCGTAAATTCCGATGTAGCCCACCGTACATATATACAATCTATTTACGTTAGTATTGTATATTTTTTTGCTTGTAAAAGGTTGATTGACGCATTTAAATCTCTATCTATTACATTGCCACATTCACATGTATATACTCGGTCAGACAGCTTTAAATCCGACTTTTTTGACCGCAACATGAACACATTTTAGAAGATGGATAGAATCTGTCCACTTGCCGTAGTTCAATTCCATATTCCCTACATTTCGTTAATAACCATGTTTTAAAAGCATAAAAACATTGTTGCGCTACAGCTTTAGATAGATGTTTGTTCTTCATCATACCTTTCACATTCAAATCTTCTACTACAATAAACGTTGGCTTGGTTTTCACCACATCATTTACAATAGACTTTACATACGCTAATCGAATATTTGCTAGCCTAGCATGTAGTTGTTGCACCCTAAGAATATTTTTGTTTATATTCGCTCTTTTATTAGTAACAGGTTGTTCACCTCTCTTTCTTATATTTTCAAATTTGCGTGATAAAGAGCGTTGTTCACGTTTTAACCGTTTTTCTATCTTTTTTACTTGTACTGTTTTATTTATATTTTTGTGAGTTTTTCCATCGCTACGTACAGCGAAGTCTTTAATTCCCAAATCAATTCCTAGACCTACTGTATTGAGAGTTGCATTTGGTTTTACCTCTTTCACTTCACAGAGTATAGACACATAGTATCTTCCTGCTCTTTGATATACTGTACCACTTTTTACAGTTGTATTTTTTGAAATATATCCATACTCTTTTAACCTTATCCAACCAATTGTAGGGACTTTTACTCTATGTCTTTCTACTGTCCAATCTGTTTTGTTGTTTTTCGGAAAGTAGCACTTCACATCTTGCTTCTTCTTTTTTTATATCGTGGAAACT
This sequence comes from Bacillus cereus group sp. BfR-BA-01311, assembly GCF_022664295.1. NCBI lineage: Bacteria > Bacillati > Bacillota > Bacilli > Caryophanales > Bacillaceae > Bacillus > Bacillus cereus group sp. BfR-BA-01311. The sequence goes on along the minus strand of NZ_JAKUHC010000011.1, from coordinate 103,505 downwards.
TAGATAAACCTTTAAAAAACCGCTTAAAAGCTTTATCTCCATTCATAATCGCTTGTTTTACCGCTTTGCTCGACACTTCTTTAATCCACTGGTCACACTCTTTTGTATGAATGTTGTTTAACCATTTGGAAAAGTCATAACCACTAAGAAATTTCCCCTCCGACTCATATACCTCTTTATTTTTAGAGATATACAGGTTATATACATATCGACACACCCCAATAGTTTGACGGATTTTACTAATTTGTTCAGTTGTCGGTTTGATTTCTATTAAATATGCTCTTTTCATAAGTCTTCATCCTCCGACATTTTCTTTTTGTATTTTCTCAACCCATATATTCTACAGCTAAATACATGAATGATAGATATTAAATCCTGAACAAGTTCTTCTTGAATACCCATATATTTCTTATACTGTTCTTCTGTATAATATCTTCTTCCTTTTGGGTTTCGGTAAGCAGGTAAAACACCTTGATTGTCCCACCTTTGCAATGTCTTAACAGAGACATTAAGCATTTCTGAAAATTCTTTCGGTTTATATTGTTTCATAATTACTTTTCACTATATATGCCTACTTTTGTCTATGTTTTTGTTTACTGTTTCTTTCTCCTCCACCCTTATTATAATATATATTCCAATAAGTAATTTATATTTTACATTACTAATTTAAGTTTCACTTTATTATACACAAAAAAGGAGCCCCTCATAAGAAGCCCCCTCTCCTATATTATAAGAATAAATGACATCCAAATAAAATTGTAAATAAGTATAGTAACGGATGTACTTCCATCCCTTTCCCTTTCACAATTTTTAAGACTGGATACACTAAAAATCCAATTGCAATTCCATTCGCAATACTAGACGTTAACGGAATACCAACGAAAATTAAAAATGCTGGTAATGCATCTTCAAATTCATTCCAATTAATATCACGAATGCTTTGTGCCATTAAACTACCTACAATAATTAATGAAGGAGCTGTAATAGCAGCTACACTTGATAAAGAAGCAATAACAGGGCTGAAGAATGCCGTTATAATCGTTAGGCCGACTACTACAATACCTGTTAATCCTGTTTTACCACCTGCAGCAATACCAGCTGAAGATTCAATCGTCGCTGCTGTTGGGCTTGTCCCAAAGATAGAGCCTGTAGTACCGCCAATTGCATCCGCAATAAATGCTTTACCAAAACGTTTCTCTGTATTATCTGTAATTAAGCCTGCTTGTTTAATTAAACCAAGTAATGCACCTGTTGTATCAAATAAAAGTACAAGTAAAAATGAAAATACAACACCATATAAGCCGTACTCAATTACATCTGAAAAGGCATTGATTGGGTTTGAAACGATAATACCCTCTGGTAAATGAGGCATCGCCACAATTTTATCCGTGAACTTCAGTTGCCCTGTAAAGAAGGCGATAACTCCTGTCACAATCATACTAATAAATAATGCACCGCTCACACGCAATGCCATTAATACCGCCGCTAATATTAAACCAATTAAAGTTAAAATAACAGCTGGAGAATGAAAATCACCAATCGTAACTAAATTTGATGGATGATCAACGATAATTCCAGAAAGGCGCAATCCAATAAAAGCAATAAATAGTCCAATTCCACCTGCAATTGCATGCTTTAAACTATCAGGAATTGCTAAAATTAACTTTTGCCTAAACGAAGTAAAAGATAATAAAAGAAAAATAATCCCCGTTACAAATACAGCTGAAAAGGCAACTACATATGTAATCCCTTCTGCCTTCTGTACAACAGAATAAGCAAAATATGCATTCATTCCCATAGCTGGAGCAATAACAATCGGGTAATTCGCGAAAATCGCCATACCTACTGTTCCAACAACGGTTGCAATAATTGTTGCTGTAAACGCTTGGTCAAATGGTACACCTGCATCAGATAATATTTTTGGATTGATGACAAGAATATACGCAAATGTAAAAAAAGTTGTGATGCCAGCTAAAAACTCTTGCTTCACAGAAGTATTATATTTTTGTAATTGAAACATGCTTATGTACCCTTCCTACACCTGAATTATTATCACACATTCTTTTTCTTACTAGTATGTGAGAAAATATAATACTTAATCTTAACAATCAATAAAAAGAAGAGTCAATATATTCCCTAATAGTTAGAATTTTAAGTTTAAGTCTGACAAGTACAGATGTAGTACAGTTCATTATGATTATTTTTGTAGCATAACAGATAGAAATGTTTTATAATTTGAAATAGTTAAATATTTAGTAAACGCATTCAAATATCGTTCACTCTACAAGGGGGATTCTTCTTATGCAGCACACAAACAAATCTGGAACTTTAAATCGTGGTTTAAAAGAACGACATATTACTTTAATGTCACTGGGCTCAGCTATTGGCGTTGGGCTATTTTTAGGATCCGCTTCCGCCATTAAACTAGCAGGTCCTTCTATTTTGCTAGGCTATATGATTGCCGGTCTCGTTATTTTTTTCATTATGCGAGCGCTTGGGGAAATGGCAATTGAACAACCTGTTGCTGGTTCTTTTAGTAAATATGCATATGATTATATTGGACCACTCGCCGGTTATATTACTGGTTGGAATTATTGGTTCTTATGGGTTGTTACTTGTATGGCTGAAATTACAGCAGCTGGTATTTACATGCAGTACTGGTTCCCAGATATCCCGCGCTGGACTTGGGCATTACTTGCTCTATTATTAATGAGCGCTTTTAACTTCTTATCGGTAAAAGTATTTGGAGAACTTGAGTTTTGGTTTGCTCTCATTAAAATTGTCACAATTATCTGTATGATAGTAGTCGGAGCTGGTATTATTTTATTCGGATTCGGAAACGGTGGTATCGCTACTGGTATTTCAAATCTTTGGTCACATGGTGGCTGGTTCCCAAATGGATTTTCTGGGTTACTACTCTCCATGCAGATGGTACTATTCGCTTATTTAGGCGTTGAATTAATCGGTGTTACAGCTGGTGAGGCTCAAAATCCGAAGAAAACACTCGCAAAGGCAATCGATAACGTATTTTGGAGAATTCTACTCTTTTACGTTGGGGCATTATTCGTTATGATGGCAATTTATCCATGGAACGAACTTGGTGAGAAAGGCAGTCCATTCGTATTAACATTCCAACAAATTGGTATCGCAAAAGCAGCAGGTATTATTAACTTTGTCGTATTAACAGCAGCTCTTTCTTCTTGTAACGGTGGTTTATTTAGTACAGGCCGTATGCTATATACATTAGCTCAGCAGAAAAAAGCTCCTGAAAGATTTGGTCGTTTAAATAAAAATGGCATTCCAAGCCAAGGAATTGTAGCAACTGCTATCGTTTTACTAATTGGTGTTATATTAAACTATCTCGTACCTGCAAAGGTATTTACATGGCTTACTAGCATTTCAACTTTCGGTGCAATTTGGACTTGGGGAATTATATTAGTCGCTCAAATTAAATTCCGTAAAAGCTTGCCTACTCAAAATAAACAAAAGTTATCGTATAAAATGCCTTTATACCCATTAAGCTCATATTTCTCACTCGTTTTCCTTGTATTAGTATTAGGTATAATGGCGTATTCAGAAGATACACGAATTGCATTGATTGTCGGCCCAATTTGGCTTATCGGCTTAGCAATCGTATATTACATGAAAGGGTTTCATAAGATTGATGAAACACCTAACTCAAAAATTAGTTAAGCAAAACATCCCTTCCTTATTAATTGGAAGGGATGTTTTTATATCTATATAAATATTTCTCAACAAAATTCACGGTATTTTTACAATTTTTTAATATTTTTTATGTTTTCCGTCTTTATTTTTACAGAAAAATAAATTACATTATTAAAGCACATATATTTATTATTAGGGGGATTCTTCTATGAAGAATAAAAAATGGATTACATTTTCTTTAGCAACAGCAATTACACTAAGTATAGGGACCTCGTTCATACCGTCTACTTATGCCGAAAGCTCTGTAGACCCAGCTCCTGAAATTGCTGCAAAAGTTGTAAATCAAAACAATGGGAAGAAAGTATTATTCGATAATACACACGGTCAAACTGCTGGGACAGCTGACTGGGTTATTGACGGCGGCTTTTCTGACTTCGGAAACGGCATTGCAAAAAACGGATATCACGTAAAGGAACTTCGTAAATCAACACCTATTACGTACGAAGACTTAAAAGATTACAATGTATTTATCGTTCCAGAAGCTAATATTCCTTACAAAAAATCTGAGCAGGACGCTATGTTACAATATGTAAAAAATGGTGGTAGTATCTTCTTTATTGCTGATCATTACAATGCAGATCGTAATAAAAATCGCTGGGACTCTTCTGAAGTATTTAATGGATATAGACGCGGTGCTTGGGATAATCCAGCAAAAGGAATGTCTAATGAAGAAGCTAATTCACAAGCTATGCAAGGAGTAGAAAGCTCTGATTGGCTCTCTGACAACTTCGGTATTCGCTTCCGCTACAATGCACTTGGTGATGTTTCAGCGAAAACAATTGTATCGCCTGAACAATCTTTCGGAATTACAAAAGGTGTTTCGTCTGTAGCAATGCATGCTGGTTCTACTCTAGCAATTACAAACCCAAAACTAGCAAAAGGACTTGTTTACCTTCCAGAAAATCCATCAAAATGGAATAACGCTGTTGATAGTGGCGTTTATAATGGCGGTGGTATTGCAGAAGGCCCATATGCTGCTATCGCAAAAGTAGGACTTGGAAAAGCTGCCTTTATTGGTGACTCTTCTCCTGTTGAAGATGCTACGCCAAAATACGTTCGTGAAGATTCTGGCCAAACAAAGAAAACTTACGATGGTTATAAAGAAGAAAACGATGCGATTTTATTAGAAAACATCGTAAATTGGTTATCAAATAAAGAGACATTTACAAGTTTAGATCAAGTAAATGGTTTACAACTTGATTCACCTACAGCTCTACAAACATTTGAACAGCCAAGCTTATCAACAGAACCACAACCTGAACCTTGGAGTGCACCAAATGCAGGTTATCAATGGTTTAATACAAATACTTTTAAACCAGGTTCATACGGTTATAACGGTGCGGTAACAACAAGCGACTACGTCGTTACACACCCTAGCATTCTACCAAACAATGAAATTTTCCAAATGAAGATTCAAGTAAATAACTTACTACCTAATACAACGTATAACAACTATTCTTTAGGTATCTTCACTACTGGTGGAACACAAGTGGCTAAAGTACAAAATGCAAACGGTACTTGGCCATCTACTTTCGGATATAGTAGTGCATTTTCTTTCACAACAAACAGCTTAGGCTCTGCTGAGAAAGTTGTAAATGTACAGATTGATTCAAATACAACTGGACAAGCAACGCTTCGTCTACGCCAAAATACAACAACGAAATATAATGAAACTGTAACGATTAATAAGAAATAATAAAAAAGGCAATCCATACATGGATTGCCTTCTTCTCACTTCTCTTCCTTCGAGAAAAACATTCTTGAAATAACGATACCTATACTACCGACGATTAGGAATAACACTGCCCTAATCATCATCGATACCTCTGGTAAGTCAAGTAAGAATAACTTCCCTACTGTTACGACTAAAACGACTAAACCAGCATATAATATTTCATTCATATTTCTATTTCTTCCAAACCAAACCGCAAATAATGCATATACCATCCATAATAACGATACTGATACACTAATTACGCTTCCATCTGTAGATAAAACTTCACCGATTCTCGTAATTGTAATAAATACAATTATCATAAACCAATAGAGCACTATAGAATACATATATTTGCCGAAGCTCGCTAATACTTCTTTCGCTTCTCTCATGCAATAATAGAACGTTCCTATTAAAATAAGATGAGCAACAAAGCCTGCCGAAATAAATTGATCAAACGGGCTAAAAATAGTCTGTATCATTCCAATTGCGTAAACCGTCGCACTAACATACAATTTTATCTGTTGTTTTACTTTAATAGAAGTGACCATGCCGAGGAAACCTTGTAACAATAGTACAATCGCTGCATTCACTAAACTATACTCATATAAAATTGCTAAACTAAATGCTCCCATTGCGAAACCAAATAAGAGATTTGTAAATGTAGAATGTCTATTTTTCCTATATTCACATACGAACATAGCGGCATGTACGAATGCACTAATAATTAATCCCCATGTTGTAAAATCAGGTATTTTTGAAATAGCTAGTATAAAGAACACTGCATTCGCACTAAATATCGCCAAACGTGGTTCTAGTATAAAACTTCTCTCCGTAAACATATGCCAAAATAATAGTAAATGAATCAAACCATATACAATCGTTAACTGTATTTGCAAGTTCTCTACTAACATTGACATAACAGCAAAGAAAACGAAAAGGACAATGGCAGCAACAGCGTAAGAAATCATATATAAGTATTTATAACGATTTTTCAACGCATACCATAATAAACTAAGTGTTAATACTGTCTCATATCCAAAGAAAATATAAGGATTAGGAGTCGTACTATTTAACAAGAATGGTACGAAGAACGCACCGACCGCTACGAAAATAGTGAGATATTCCGATTGATATCTTTTCGCTAAATAAATCCCTAAAATAACCCATGCAATATTACAGAGAAACGCGACACTTGCCGGAATAAATCCATATAAATAATGTGCTGCAAACGTCGTTAGAACAATCCCGGTAATACTTCCTCCAGCTAATACTAATCCTAACGCTTGCCGCTCTCTTTTAATTTGAATATCTCCTATATAATACAACCCGATAGATAATGCGATACCAAACACAATTCGTATCGCTGGTGTTAATAAACCAGCATCTACCCCTGCTTTAAATAACCAGATCACTCCAAGCAACATAATACCGACAAATACACGCGGTAACCACGTCTGACAAAACTTAATAATATTAAATGGCTCTGGTTTAAAAGCCGATATATCTACTTGTTTTAACTCAGGTTCTTGCAAAGGCTCTTTTATCTTAACTATTTCTTCTTTTGGCTTTTCCTCCATTACCGTTTCAATATATTCTTTCTTGTTCTTACTAACATGTTGCTGAGCGTTTTCTACTTCTATTTCCCTCTGCTTTACTTTTAATTCAGCAAGTGCTTCTTGAATTGTTTCAATTGCCGTTTCGAGTGCTTCTATTTTCTTATCCAAATCCTTCTTCATACGCTCCCCCCTTATTCGTAACTCTCATTGAACCTATATATTACCAATTATCTTTATCATACTCTTAGTCTATTCATTTTCAATAGTATTTTTCCAAAAAAAGAAAGGTGTCTTCCCAAAATAGGAAAACACCTTTTTACTCATTTATTCTTATTTAGAAAAATGCTAACGATAAAACCAAGACACATGCCTACAATAGCTGGAACAATCCACCCAACACCTTCTGTATAAAACGGGATGTATTTTAATGCTGACGTCCACTGATTCATCATTACATTTTTATTTAAAATGTCAATTGCACTAAATATCGCTACAACCAAAACAGTTACTGCATATACGTATGCATACTTTCCAATATACTGATGGAATAACCCTAGAATAATAAGCGTTAACGCAATTGGATAAATAAATCCAAGAATTGGTACTGATACTTTTAAAATTTGCGTTAACCCTAAATTAGCTAAAATCATACTAACAACGCTTACTATAAATGCCCACAATTTATAAGATACTTTCGGAAATGCACTCGCAAAAAATTGACTACAAGACGTAACAAGTCCAATTGAAACACATAAACACGCGATAGTAAAAATAAGACCTAATAAAACGACTCCGCCCTGTCCAAATAATGTAATCATAACTTGTGCTAACACTTTCGCACCGTTATCAAATGTTCCTAATGAGCCACTAATTGCCCCCACATATCCAAGGATGACATAAATAATAGATAATAATAGTCCTGCCCCAATTCCAGCAATACTCATATATTTCGCTAAACCTTTATCATCTTCAATACCCTTTGCACGTAATGCATTTGCAATAACAATTCCAAAGATTAAAGCAGCTAACGCATCCATTGTTAAATATCCATCTAAAAACCCTTGAAACATAGGAGCTTGGCCATAGTTCCCTATTGGTTCTTTCATATCTCCTACTGTTGTAAACATACTCTTTATAAAAATGAGTGCAATCATACATAATAATAACGGCGTCAATACTTTTCCAAACAACCCCATTAATTTAGATGGGGATAAACTTAACCAGTAAACAATACTAAAGAAAATAACTGTGTAAAACAATAATAATCCGTTTCCTGCTTCAGGGAATAACTGACCTGGCCCCATTTCAAAAGCTAAACTTCCCGCACGGGGTATACCAAGCCCAGGTCCAATAAATACATACACGATACATGGAAAAATAATTGCAAATGAAGAATGAACCCTACCCGCTAACGTTTGAAAACTTCCTGCTTTTGCAATAGAGATAACACCTAATATAGGAAGACCTGTTGCTGATATAATAAACCCTACTAATGAAATCCAAACATGTTCTCCTGCTTCATACCCAAGGAAAGGTGGAAATATAAGATTCCCTGCTCCAAAGAACATAGAGAATAACATAAGGCTAATAAGTAAAATTTCTTTTTTCTGTAACAATTTCATTTCTTTCTCCTTCTTTAATTTCATCTTTTATGAAATCAATTTCACATATAAAAAAGTACAATAACCCGCTTCCTTACAAAGAAAACATAGTCCATAGTCTATCACAAAAGAAACACCCATTCTATAGCTATTCCTCTTTTCCAATTTCTTCTGAAAAATCAACCTTTATTGACTTATAATAGTTAATAAAGTAAAATATTAAATGTATAAAATTATTAACTTTGTTTTTGTTTGTGTCAGGAGGAAAATAACATGGAATCAGCGATACAACTAGAAAGAGAACAACAAAGAAAAAAGAAACATCCTCCAGGTTTATACTTACTCTTCTTTACAGAAATGTGGGAAAGATTTAGTTACTATGGATTACGAGGATTATTAACATTATATTTAACGACAGCTTTAGTAAGCGGTGGTCTTGGGTTTAGTCCCGCATGGGCACTCTCTATTTACGGATTTTATACTGGAGCCTGTTATTTCACACCAATGATTGGTGGATACTTAACAGACCGTTTTCTAGGTAGACGAAAAGCAATCACAATTGGTGGTATAACAATGGCAATCGGTAACCTTACACTATTTGCCTTGCAAAACCAATTAGGCCTATACCTCGGATTAGCGCTTATTATTATCGGTAACGGATTCTTCAAACCGAACATCTCTACACTGGTTGGAGAATTATACGAAGAGAACGATCCAAAACGTGATAGTGCATTTACCATTTTCTATATGGGTATTAACGTCGGTTCATTTTTAGCTCCACTCGTTTGCGGATTTTTATCAGAAAATTTATTCAAAACAACAGTTGATGGCGTTGTACATTACGGATTCCGTTACGGTTTCTTAGCCGCTTCAATCGGAATGATCATTGGACAAATTTTATTTACAACACTATCAAATCGCTTCCTTGGTAATATCGGTAAAAAACCAACTCGCGATTTACAAACAGCTGCTGGACAACCATCAGTAGGAGATACACCATTAACAAAAAAAGAAAAACAACGTACCGCAGTTATCGTCATTTTAACATGCTTCGTTGTCTTCTTCTGGGCTGGCTTTGAACAAGCTGGTAGCTCATTAACATTATATACAAACAAATTTGTAGACCGCTCTGTGTTCGGATGGGAAGTTCCAACATCTTGGTTCCAATCGGTCAATCCATTATTTATTATTTTACTTGCTCCAGTCATTTCTGCATTATGGGCAAAACTTGCAACTCGCAAGCAGGGTGATTTAAAAATCCCAACTAAAATGGGACTTGGTATGATTTTGCTCGGTATTGGTTATATCATTCTCGTTATCGCTACATTAAAAACAGGTAGTGATGAACATAACATTACAGAAAAAGCAAACTTACTGTTTATCGTCTTTACGTATCTTTTCCATACGTTAGGTGAGCTATTCTTATCACCTGTCGGACTATCAATGGTTAGTGCGCTTGCTCCGGTAAAATTAGCATCTTTACTAATGGGTGTATGGCTAGCAAGTTCAGGTATCGCCAACATTTTAGGCGGACAACTTGCAAGCTTCACAACTTCACTTGGATACGCTGAAGTATTCACAGTTATTGGCGCTGTGGCAATTGTACTAGGTTGTGTTTTATTATTAATTTCTAAGAAATTAGTGAAATGGATGGATTAAAAAAGATGAGGAATTTCTCCTCATCTTTTTTTATGCTGTTTTACCTTTTTCAATTGCTTGTTCGTACAGCTCTTTATGTTCTTTATATTCACTTGGTACGAAACTCTTATAGAAGAATGAGAACCAGCTGTCTCCCTTTTTATACCCTTCTTCTCGAATTTCCGCTGCTTTTTTATTCGATTTAAATCCTTCAGTAAACCATTTCTTTAACAATTCATTTCTTTCATACTTAGCAGGAACTTTTAAATCATAGTTTTCAAATGCATACTTATAGCCAGCCTTTTCTACTACCTTTTTTGTAGACTTATAGCCTTTTTCATACGCTGTTTCATATGCCTTCACGTATACTTCTTTCTCTCTATTTCCAGGATTCTTTTCAGCTAGTTCTTTCCCTGTCTTTTCCCCTAACTCAGCTTGCTCTTTTTCAATTTTTTCTGTTCTTTCTTTATTCCCTACTTTGAATCCGTCTGCAAAGTTTACCTTAAACTCTGGAGCAACTTGACTATCGTCCATCGTCTCTTGTGCTAAACCTTGTTCTTTTCCTTTTTCAAAATGCGTTTTCTTCTGCTCTTCTAAAGACCATACGGCTGCATAAGTCGCTTTAAACGCTTGTTTATATGCATCAGATTTTCCAGCTACATGCACTTCTGCATCATTTTTTCCTGCTTTAAAATCAGTTTCTCCATTCTTTTGACCTTCAAGTTGACCTTTTTCCATATCAGCTTGGCGCTGCGCTTCCTCTTGCTTACGTGCCTCTTCAGCTTTTCTTTGTTCCTCGGCTACACGTTGTCTCTCTTCTTCAGCTTTACGCTGTGCTTCTGCATTACGTTGTTTTTCCGCCTCAGCGTTGCGTTGCACTTCTGCAGCACGTTGTTTTTCCGCCTCGGTATTGCGCTGTGCTTCTGCTTGTCTCTCAGCTTCTACAGCACTATTATTATTCTGGCTAGGAGCTGGGCTCGTTGCGCCACTACTAGAAGCTGGTTTATTGTGATAATGATATTCCCCGTACTGTAATCCCCATTTCTCACAATTTGTACGACACGTATGTCCGCCATTAGCATCTGTACGCCCTGGATGTGCATAAGCTGAAATCGGAGCTACCAATAACGCTATACTCGTTGTTAAAAGAAGTTTCTTCACCTGTTGTCTCACTCTTGTTCCTCCCAAAATATAGAATCCTAACTTTATTATACATAAATAGAATAATATTTAAATACAAAACCAAAATATTCTATTATTTCTCAACATTAGTAAAAAAGAAGGTGAACTCTTTAAAGAGTTCACCTTCTTTTTTACTTCTTCGCCTTCGTTCTTACTAAATCACCAGCAACAACATAACGCTTAGAATTATCCTTTACAGATACACATGTAATAAGCGTTATCTCATCTTTCCCATGATCCTCTACAACTTCCCACTTATCAGGAGTCACTTCAGATACACCAGTAACCGCATACTCATATTCATTTTCATTGTCATACAAATAAATTTTATCGCCTTTTTTCAAAGAAGCTATATCACTAAATAAAACACCTTTTTTAGACATGTTATGTCCTGCTAATGCGTAATTTCCTTTTCCCATAACTTGATTCTCTTTTACTGTCGCTGCACCTGATAATAAGTTTTTTTCAGTAGAAGCTTTTAAAACAGGCAGTTCTACTGAAACACTTGGAATCGAAATACGACCAATTACTTGTTTCTTATCTAATGATGCATTCGCTACTTCCGCCAAGTCTGGTTGATTAATTTTGGAAGCATCTACAAATTCCGTCTCATGCTTTTCATAATCCATCTTTTGAACAGCCTGCACATTTTCAGTCTGTTTCTTTTCAGCCTGATATCCATCATAAAATGGCTTTCCAATTAACACGCCACCTACAACAAATAGCAGAATTGCTACTATACTATAAATTCTTTGCTTATTCATACACAGTTCCTTTCCCTTACAAAATCTTACTCTATATAAAATGATAAAATAATATCGCTATATGTACAAGTATTAGCTTGAAAAGAAACCTTCTTGCCGATGCAAGAAGGTTTCTTTTCAAGCTAATTTATTTCTGTATAGTGATACGTGAAATACTGTCATTTGAATAAAGAAAATAGAAAATAGAATATATAATGGGTATCCAGGAAGATATTCATTAATAATAGGCGAAAAAGTTAAAAATCCAACTGCACAAGGTAACACAAACCATAACGATACAAATGTTGTTCGACAAGCTTTATCCGTAATCGCTTTTTCACGTTCATCTTCTAGCGGAAATAATAATGGATACATCCAAAAAGATAAATTCTTATATTTTTTCTTTTGAATTCTATAAAAAATTGTAACTATAATTGCTCCAATAAATAATAAAATGAATGGTACTCCATTAAACCATACTTCAAATGGGAATTTCTCGTTTTTAATTATATCTGCTAACTCTGTAATGACACTATAAAATTCAACAAATGTCCAGCATACTAAAGCAGTATAAAGCACGTTTATGATATAAGAAAAAACAATTCTATTCATCCTCTTCCCCCTCCTTATTTAAAACAAACACGTCTTCCATCTTTAACTGAAACACATCACAAATCGTAAGTGCTAATAACAACGAAGGAACGTAATCCCCTTTTTCAATTGCAGCAATTGTTTGTCTCGTTACTCCAACCTTTTCTGCTAATACACTTTGCGTAAAGTTAAAACGAGCTCTTAATTCTTTTACTCTGTTTAAAATGGTCAAATTTACCACCTCTCACCATTATTGTATGCTATCCTTAACAAAATGCAAACTCAACTTAACATTATTATTATAAAAAAATCCAACTCTACGTATTGTAAAGTTGGATTACTTGTTAGTTTAAAATTTTAACTTTAACTGTTCTTCTACCCCAGTCATTAGCTTGAGCTGAATTTGGCATTAATAGATCAATGATATGCCCTTTTATTGCACTACCAGTATCTCCAGCAATTGCTGTTCCATATCCTTCTACATATACAGTAGAACCTAATGGGATAACAGATGGATCTACAGCAATTAATTTCATGTTTGGATTTGCAGTTAAATTATGTCCTAACTTAGATTTTACAGTTTCACCCGGTTTATAGCCGTTTTCAGATGGGTCAGCTGTATAAGCGGTTGCTGTTACGTAAAATTCTTTTCCACCTTGAGTTGGTTTCGTATCAGGCTTAGACTCTGTTTCTGTATTTTTTGCTACAGGTTCAGCTGGTTTACTAGCTTTTTCCTGCTTTTGCTTTTCAGCAATTTCTGCTTGTGCTTTCGCTAAAGCTTCTTGCTCTGCTTTTGCAGCCGCTTCTGCTTTTGCACGCTCTTCCGCTGCGATTCTTGCTGCTTCTTGCTCACGAGCAATCGTTTCTTGTACTGTCTTCATATTTGATTCAATTTTAGCTTTCTCTTCCGCTGCTAAATTAAGTTGACTTGCAACTTCATTATATTTAGCTTGAACTGTTTGTAAGTTATCTTGACGTTTTTTCAAGTTATCTTGCAGTTCAGCTTGCGCTTTTGCTAATTTTTGTTTGTCTATTACTAAAGATGCTTCTTTTTCGTCAATTGTTTTCTTATCTTCTTCAATTTGACGAAGATCTTGTTCTTGTAGACGTAAAATTTCTTTATCAGCTTCTAGAATAGTAGAAACTGCGTTCATACGTTGTAAGAAGTCTGCAAAGTTTTTTGACTCTACTACAACTTCTACTACTAAACTTGTATTTGAACTGTTTTGAACAGAAACCATACGTTTTCTCATAATATCTTTACGAGCAAGGACTTTATCCTCCAAAACGACAATTTCTTGCTTTTTTTGCTCAATCTGCTTATGTGTTTCATCAATTTTACGTTGAATAGCAGCTTGATCCTCTTTATTTTTTGCAATTGTATTATTTAAATTATGTAGTTCGTTTTCGATACCTTTAATTTCTTTACTAACAGCTTGCTTTTCTTGCTCTTTCTTTTGCATTTCTGCATCGTTTTGTTGCAATTGCTGTTGCATGTTGTTAAGTTTCTCGTCGTTTGACTCTGCTTTAACAGCGACTGTACTAGAAAGACCGATAATTCCTGCTAATACTAGACAGCTGATTCGCTTAAAATAGTTCATAATCCGACTCCCTTCTTATACAGTTATACATGATTTATTTTACAGTTTGTTTACAAAACGATTAAATACAGTTTATTTTTCGTGACGAAAAAAAGAGAATTATGAATAAAATGTAATAGATTCTTAAATATTTAACAATTCCTATATTTAAAAAATACAAAAGATGCTAAAATCCAAATATAGAGAAAATATAACTTTCGAAGGCGGTTGAAATAAATACATGTTTACTCAAAAAAAATCACTCCAACATACAATTGCTCAATTAGAAGAGCGTATACAAGAATTAGAAGCAGAATTAAAACAAAAAGATATTGAAAAGCAAGAGACTATTTCTACTATCCACGATCGTGTACAAAGCGTTGTCCAAGAGCATCAACTTGTAAATAACCAACACAATACACTTCAAAACTTAGTTCAACAATTAAGTTCATGTTTCGAAAATGTTTCAACACGTACGACACATTCCAATGAGTTAAATAATGAAATGTTACAAAAGGAACAAAGCTTAATTCAGTCTATTGCAGAAATTATTGACTGCTCTAATGAAGGAAAAGAATCCGTTCACCGCTTACTTATTGTAATTAATAAATTAGGTGAACAATCTCAACGCACGTCTAATAGTATGAATCATCTAAGCGAACGCTCAAAGGAAATCGAGCAAATTGTAGAAGTCATTCAAAACATTGCAGCACAAACAAATTTACTTGCATTAAATGCGAGTATTGAAGCCGCACGTGCTGGAGAGCACGGTAAAGGATTCGCTGTCGTTGCCAATGAAGTAAGAAAACTAGCGGAAAGTACAGCAGAAAGTACAAAAAACATCGGCAACTTAACGAAAAAAATTCAAGAAGAAATTGAAAAAGCATATGATAACACAAAAGATAATTTACATTTAGTCGATGAAGGTGTAGAAATGAGCGCCGATACAAATGCTAGAATTGAAAATATTTTAGTTATGATTCAAACGTTACAAAATGGTGCTACAAATGTTATTAAGGCTATCGAAAACCAAAAGTCTTGTAATGATGACATATTACGAGAATTCGCTAACACACAACAAATGTTCCAAAAATTAAATACTACTATTATGAATCATATTCATGATGCTGAAAAAGTCGATGTTCAATTGTCTAAAAGTCTTCAAGAAACAGTAACTTCTTAATTAAAAATAAAAATCCCTTATACTGCTATAAGGGATTTTTATTTTATTTTGAATATTTATTTCTTTTCAATATTCATCCATATCTTTGTTATAATGGAAAAGTTGTTTCTTTCAACTAATAAACAAGGAGGTTATTATGGAACAATTTTACTACGTTTTAAAATATTTAATTCTCGGTCTGTTCCAAGGACTAACAGAACCAATTCCGATTTCTTCAAGTGGTCATCTCGTTTTAGCACAACATTTGCTAGGACTAAAAATAGAAGGGTTTAGCTTCGAACTACTTGTTAATTCAGCTTCATTATTAGCTGTATTACTTATTTATAGAAATGATTTAATTCGTCTAACGAAGAATGGTCTCTCTTATATATTTACAAGAGCAGAAGACGCAAAATCAGATTTCTTCTTTATTATTTATCTTGTTATTGCAACCATTCCAGCAGGTGTTATTGGTGTTTTATTTAAAGATTACATCGATCAGTACTTAAAAGGTGTGAAGATGGTTGGGATTTCCCTTCTTATTACTGCTGTCGGCCTTTGGATTATTAGAAATTTACGCGGTCGTAAAAATGATGGCGACCTTTCTATGAAAGATGCAATCATCGTCGGATTAGCACAAGCTTGCGCACTGATTCCCGGAATAAGCCGATCTGGTGCCACAATCGTAGCAGCAATGTTACTTGGTATGAAGCAAGAAACAGCACTTCGCTTCTCATTCTTACTATACATTCCTGTTAGCTTAGGTGGCTTATTGTTAAGCATTACAGACATTGCAAATGATCCAAATCTAGACACATTATTCGTACCATATGTCGTTGCATTCATCGCAACATTTATCATGACGTATATTTCACTAAAATGGTTTATGAACATTATGGCAAAAGGAAATTTAAAATATTTCTCTTTCTATTGTATTATCGTAGGTGTACTTACTCTTATTTTCTTATAAAGTAAAACTTACAAATTGAAAGCGAGTCATCTAGTGTAATAGAATGACTCGCTTTTTTATACATCTATTAAGTTAAAATCTATTATTTACTTAGAATTTTCTGAATAGTATAATATTATTTAAGTTTACTATTACAGTAATTCTATCTTTCCTACTATTATCATAAAAGAGGTGTTTATATGTTTATAGTTACTAAACTCATTCACATTAAGTACGAATATGAAAATGAGCTACTTTATGGGCTTAAACAATATTATCCTTCCCCTGGAACGAACGGTTGTATTAACATAGAGTTTTCACATGTTCATCGTACAAATGATAAGGCAGAATATATGATTCGTCTGTTATGGAAAACACAACAAGATTACCATACATGGCTTTCTCAAAGAGAAGGCCATGTAACTTTGAAGCACAAAATACAAGGCTATATACTTTCTTCCAAATCAAATGCTACCTATGTGCATTAACCCTTCTCTTTTTATTCCTTACGAGGGGCAAAATGATAAAGTGAAACTTTAATCAGCCCTCATCAATCGGGCTGTTCACAAATAACAAGATAAGGACCCTCTTACTTTTCATACTGTAAGAGGGCTTCTCTTATGCATACACTTTCTTCTCTTGACAATACAAACGAATAACATGTTTATTTTGTTGAAATACATCATGCGTCAGACGAATAATAATAAAGTTTCTTTTTGTTTGATCATCATGAACAAAAATCTGTTCTCCCTCCTGAAAACGCCATGCACTTTCAAAAGTCGTAATATGATCCCCACTTACAGAAAAAAGTTCATATCGCATCTCTTGTACCCTCTCTCAACTTACATAATCATAATATCCTCATATTAAATTTATTATAACTTAATTCCTATAAAATTAGTAATTATTTCTATTTCGAAAGATTTTAACTTTGTATTTAAATATTTTTAGCGCTATAATGATAAACGAATTTTCATTGAAAGGAGTTTTACTTTGACTGCATATTTATTTCCAGTAAAAACAGCATTTATTTTATTCCCCTTTTTAGCAATGTTTCTTTTAATCCCTTTTTTAATATTTAATTATCGAAAATACGGTTATTTAAATAAATGGCGCTCATTTATTTTATACTCATTATTACTTTACTTATTAAATGCCTATTTTCTTGTTATTTTGCCGTTACCACAAACGTTTGATACTTGTAGCCTACAACCAGCTAATACACAACACATGCAACTCTCACCATTTTATTTCATACAAGAGATTAGTAGTCATACATCGGCAGTTTTAACGAAACCAGCTACTTATTTCTACTTATTAAAAGAGTCTGCGTTTTTACAAGTTGCATTTAATGTTCTATTAACTGTTCCATTCGGTATTTACTTACGTTATTATTTCCGACGTAGTTTCTTACAAACAATTTGCATTTCCTTTTTCCTTTCACTATTTTTCGAGCTAACACAAGTGACTGGATTATACGGTATATACAATTGTGCATACCGATTATTTGATATCGATGATTTGTTTTTAAATACATTAGGTGGCGTAATTGGTTTTATCATTGCACCAATATTTACGTACTTCCTTCCGAAGACAAACGAGTTAGATAGTCATATTGATTTGGAAACGAAACCAGTCGGATTCATTCGTCGCCTTATCGCAATGCAAATTGATTGGATTTTCTTATCTATCGTCGTACCTGTCGTTAAAAACAAAGGAAATTCTTTCTTCGTTTCTAATATGCAATCTTACACGAATATGTATGAACTCATTTTCATTACGTGTTCAATCCTTATTTATTTTATTCTTATTCCATACTTTACAAATGGAAAAACAATTGGGAAAGCATTGCTTCGCATTCATCTGAAAGGAAAATCAGATCGTATTACATTAAAAGAACTATTTATTCGCTACGGTATATTTTATTTTGCGTTAGGCGGAATCAATTATATTCTTTCTAGTAGCTCTATGTTAAATCATACAGAACCTTTAGTATTACTCGTTACATTGTTATTCCTATTTATCATTAACGGCCTATTCATTATTCATGTTTTACTGCATGTATTTAGCCGTGATAAACTACTATTTTATGAACATATTAGTCATACAAGAAATGCAATTACACTAAAAAAAGCTGACAAATAATTATTTGTCAGCTTTTTTATATACATAATGTGAAAATTTAATCAGTGGGGGTCTTACTGCCCGGCAAATAGCGGGATAAATAACTTTTCTGCATAAGGATTAAAAAACATTCCAAGTTCATCTAGAGACTTCCTCGCCTGTAAAAACGAATGAAACTCTGGATATATATCTTGTAATTGCTCATACGATAATGTATGCATTTTCCCCCAATGCGGACGCCCTTCATACTTCAGAAAAATTTTTTCCACTTCGCCAAAGTAAGCAGCATATTTCATACCTTTATACATATGAACAGCGATATACGCTGAATCTCTTCCATAGGCTGGACTAAGCCATATATCATCACCTTTCACATAGCGGCATTCGATCGGGAAGTGCACCTTATACTTTTTCTTTTCAATAAGATTTGAGATTTCTTCTACAACCGTCCTCATATACTTTGAAGGAATGCTATACTCCATTTCATAAAATGGTACCGTACGTGATGTAGCAAATACTTCATAGCTCGGGCCAATTATTTTTGTGTTTGGTACAGCTTTAGCTGATAATCGACTCACTCCTTTACTTATAGAAGGAAACCATTTACACCCTTTAGATAGTAAAGAGAACATCCTATTTTCAAGTAACTCCACCTTTAATTTATGCCATTTCAAATCACTGCCTGTATTCGTTGTTTCGTTCGTAAGTTTTACTTGTACTTCATCAGAATAAGGAAAAACGAAAAATTCAAAATGACGATGCTTCTTATATTCTTCTAGTTTGTTCATTACAGTGGATAATGACTGTTTTTCACTTTCATAAACGAGTGAATACGCTGGAATAACCTTTAATTTTATCTTTACAATGATACCTAACATTCCAAGTGACAACTGAAACGCTCTCCAATATTCTACGTTCTCAGTTTCCGAACAAACTATACTCTCACCATTAGATAGAACTGCCGTAATCTCTATAACTTGTGTTGATAAACTCCCAAAGGTAATACCCGTTCCATGAGTCCCCGTACTAATCGCTCCTGCAATAGATTGTGAATCAATATCCCCTAAATTTTCTTGCGCATAGCCTTTTTCCTCAAGTAACTTCCCTAAATCATATAACTTTGTTCCTGCCCATACTTCAGCAACCATCTTCTCTGCATCAATATTCACAATACCCTTCAATTCATCTAAAGAAACTAAAACTTCTTCCGTTTGCACAAGGGGGGTAAACGAGTGTCCTGAACCGACAACACGAATTTTCTTTCCCTTTTTTCGCGCAAGCCCCACAACTTCTACTACATCTTGTATACTTTCTGGATACATCGTATAATGCGGCGTTCCTTCTACATTCCCTGTCCAATTTCTCCACTTTTTCCCCTTTATAGAAAGCATTGGCCATCCCCCCGATATGTTGAATACTCCCCAACAATCTCTCCTTTTTTAACACGATACAAAAAAGGAAAGCGCTCACATAATTCACCAGCCTTACTATGACGAAACAAAATGGACTCTCCTATATCCACTCGTTCCTCGCCGCTATAAAAAATTGGCGTTTGTACCTCGCCAGCACCTTCTAAAGCTAATAGTTTTGCACCCTTCGGTCTCCAAACTTCAGGCTCTTTATCTTTTCCAACTGCTCCTGAAGCAATATACCCACCACCTAGGCAAGTGTAAATAAACGGGACTGGTTTACGCACAACTGGTAAAGCAAATCCGACCGCTGGATGAAATTTCACCTCTTTATAATAATCAAACAGCTTCGGAGAATAAAAAGCAGAACCTATTGTAATCTCTGAAACTGAATTATCTTTCTCAGTTGTTTTTATGCTTCCTGTTCCGCCTCCATTTACAAACCTTAGCTCAATACCAAGTTTTTGTATTGCTTTTACAATATGTTCTCTTCTTTCTTTCACTTCTAGCACTGATTTCTGCTTTAAATACGAAATCACTTTACTTTTCAGCCATTGATTCGGTATATGGTCTCCCACCCCAGCAATTTGAGCTTCATAACCCATCACACCATCTAACATTAAATATGATGACCTTCTCACCTTTTCTACTACTTTCAACGCATCCTGCACATTTTTTACTGGGGATCTTTGTACACCAAAATGAAATTGAAAGAAACGACTACTCATATCAATATCCAAACAAACACGAAAACATCCTTTAGATTTCTCAGCAATTTTTTCTAAATACACAATATGCTCTTCACAATCCACCATACAAGTTATAATGAAACCTTTCTTTGTTAGCAAACTAATTTCACACAAAGCTCTTTCATCATAAGCAGGATATCCGAGCAATAAATCATTAAATCCTTGTTCTATTAAAAATAAAACCTCTCTAGGTGAAAAGCACATAATACCTTGAAATCGATCATTTGCAGCTAAAATCTTTTGCATAATCGGAACAGAACGTAACGATTTACTCGCTATACGAATCTTCTTATTTCCACTTAACTCTATAATCGATTGAATATTTCTATCTAAAGCCACTTCATCCAAAAATGCACACGGTAATGGAACTTCTTTAAAAATTCCTCGATCCACATTTTTCTCTCCTCTTTTCAATATGTCTTATACATATTGGAAAGAAAGTATGATTTTCCTGTTTGCAAATAAAAAAAGTTTCTTCTTTACGAAGAAACTTTTTGAAACTACTTCATAGAAATAGTCGCCTCTACTGGATAATGATCAGAGTAATCATTATACATATATTTTTGGAACCATGATGTAACAGTCCATTGTGGAGATTTCGGCTGTAACACCTTATTCTCTATATACGATGGGTTCGCATGGTCTTTGCTTGCAATAATATAATCTAAATATTCGGCAGGACTATCAGGGAAATTATATTTTGCAATACTGTTTGTCGTTGCATCCCAAGTCGCTGTATGTCCAGTATAAGATGGTACAGAAGCGTTCAATGTTTTAAACATAGATGCATACTCTGAATCATTATTGTTCTCTGCATTTATCTTATTTACGTTCATATCACCACCAATTAACACATACTCATTATTTGGTATATTTTTATTTTTAATAAAATCTTGAATTTCTTTTAATTGGTTCGTACGTACAGATGCTGGTGAAGTTTTTCCGCACATACTATCTTCAGCCTGCAAATGCGTCCCAATCACGTGAACGAAACGATCATTTTTCTTAATTTTCGTGTATACAAATCCTTTATTCGATAAATTATCTGGCCCGCATCCTTTTGCAAATACATATTGAATCTTTTCAGCGATTGGCCATTTGCTCACAATCGCAACGCCACCATCTTCAGGAGTTGAAGATGAATAGTTTCCTAACGTTTTATCCCATTCACTTCCACTACTACGACCTAATACTGCTGTTTGATTTGGATATTCTTTCTTCAAATTCCCTAATAAACGATCTGAAGCGCTATTATCAAACACTTCATTTAATATAACTACATCTTGATTCTTTATATAATCTGCCGCCCCGATTAAATCAGCACGCTCAGTTTGTCCCCAGTTCGGATATAAGTTTGTTGATAGCATATATACATTATGCGTCATCACTTTTAATGTATCATTTTGATTTGTAGACACTTCTGCTTGAGCTGACGTTCCGCTATATAAAGCTCCTAAACCAACACCTAAGCTAAGTACACCTTTTAGCAATTTACCTTTCACGTTTCATACCTCCATGTATTGTATAGTGATAAAAAGGCCAAATACTCTATTCTGAGATTTGACCTTTTTTAAATACTTAACGATTTCCGTACGTATCAAACCAAAGCTGAATATATCCAGCAGTAACACGTTGTGCATCCATTAAACGCTTACCTGTCATTGGTGTAACTTCAGCGCGCCATTTATCTGCATATTCTTGTGATACAGCAGCTCTCACGAACCAATCTTTCGTATTATCATTTACAATGCCAGCGTAATCTTGTTTCGCAACTACTGCCGCTCCATGAATCCAATCTTCTGGATTCGTACCTTTCCAGTTCCAATATCCATTTCCATCCGTTACTTTATAATTATCTTTTATCGTATCTACAAAGTTTTCATATTTAGAATGGAATCCTTGTGGATACGATAGATTCGTAAAGTTTGCCGCATGCATCGGTTGGTTTACATCCCCTAAATAATGAAGAGATAATCCTAAATAGAAGAACGCTTGTTTCATATCTTTATTTTTATAAGACTCACCAGCTAATTTAAAATATTTAGCTCCTGTTTCCTTTGCCTGCTTTGCATATGGAATATAAGTTTTCCCATTGTCAGGGTCATAGAAATGTGAAGCAAATGTGCTATTATCATAATAAGGATTTTCATAGTCAGCAGCATAAATACCGTTCTCTAACTCAGTACGCCATTCATTTAATAGTGCAACTCGATCTTGTTTTACAAGTGTTGTATTACGAGACATAATATCAATTGCACGGTTTACAATCCATAAATGAGAATTCACGCCTTCTTTATGTTTATCTTCAGCAGACCAGCGCGGAATAACTCCAAATCTCTGTCCCCCATCATTTTCATGAGCAAATGCAACACTTTGTAATGGAGCAACTAATGTAATAGCTGCCGCTAAAGCAAGTACTTTCTTTTTCATATAAAATCCTCCATTTTATAATTGAATTATTGTAAACATTTTGTTAGGATCCTATGATGTCATCCGGTTAACCTATGACTAGAATATCCCACCTTTCATGAAATTTCTATCAATAAATTAAAATATGCAAATGTTCATATCATTATAACTTTATACACAGTGAATATAATGAATGAATACACTTTCATTTTAATAAACTATTATTAAGGCTTGTCTAAACTAATGTAAAAAAAAAGTAAAGCATCTGAATGCTTTACTCTTTTTTTCTATTCGATAATATACTTGGCAATTGTACATTAACTGCTAACTTATGAATAAATCCAAACACTAGTCCAATCCCAATAAATATGTATAAGATTGTAAATATCTTTCCGAAATCAGTTTGCGGACTAAAATTCCCATCACCGACAGTCGTCAACGTGACCACACTAAAATATAAAGCGTCAATAGGACGTAATCCTTCAACTGTACTATAAAAAATCGTACCCGATATTAAAGTCAAAATTGTTAATACAAATAATACTTGAAATTCTTTATCTTTCCACGCTCGTAAACAGGCTCTTAACATTCGCTTTAAAGTTAACAAAAATGAAAGCATTAGATTCTCCCTTCCAAACAAAAATACATTGAGTCAAAGGAAAGTCTATCACCTTTCAGTATAGAAAAAAAGTAGCCCTCTTCTATTTCTAGAAAAGGGCTACTCTATTCGATTCTATCTTATTTAGGTGAAACAAGAATTTTCACTTGTGTTTTATCTTTTACAAGTGCTTCAAATCCTTCTTCAACAACTTGATCCACTGTAATTTTTTTCGTAATTAATTTCTCTGCTTGAATTTGACCGGAGCTAATCAATTTAATAACAGCTGGGAAGATGTGACGGTATCCTAAAATACCAATAACTTCTTTTTCTTTTAATACTAAGTTATTTGGAGTAATTGTTGCGTCTTTTTCCCATACACTAACAATTACAGTTTGTCCTTCGAAGCTTGTACTTTCAATCGCTTGGCGTAGTACAACTTCAACACCT
Source organism: Bacillus cereus group sp. BfR-BA-01311 (assembly GCF_022664295.1). NCBI lineage: Bacteria > Bacillati > Bacillota > Bacilli > Caryophanales > Bacillaceae > Bacillus > Bacillus cereus group sp. BfR-BA-01311. The sequence goes on along the minus strand of NZ_JAKUHC010000011.1, from coordinate 79,321 downwards.
GTTACTTCAAAGCTAACATTTACACCTAAACCATTTGTTAAGTTACGAATTTCAGCTAACACATCTTGAGTTGCTGGATTTAATACATAATCCGCACCTGCTAATTTCGCTAACTCTTGACGTTCTTTAGAAAGTTCAACTGCAATAACAGGAGTTGCTCCTGCTGCTTTAGCTGCTTGGATAACAAGAAGTCCAATTGGACCGCAACCAAATACCGCTACAGCTTCCCCTTCTTTTAATTTACTTTGACGTACTGCATGAACTGCTACTGCTGCTGGTTCTACAAGCGCACCTTGTTCATACGTCATTTCATCTGGAATGTGATGAACCATATCTTCTGGTACTACTGTATATTCAGAGAAACCGCCGCCTTCTCCGCCAAGACCGTGGAAAACAAGTTGTTCACAAACATTGTAATGTCCATGTTTACAAGCTTCACATTTACCACAAGAATAAATTGGCTCTACAACAACGCGGTCTCCCACTTTATGAGATGTAACTCCTTCACCAATCTCTATTACCTCACCACTAAACTCATGACCTAAAATAACAGGTGCTTTCACATGTGTTAATGGATGTTCTTCTGTTGGAATAAAAATAGGCCCTGCTAAATATTCATGCAAGTCTGTCCCACAAATACCACACCATTTAACTTTGATTTTCACTGTTCCTGGTTTTACTGTTGGTTCTGGTACTTCTTCTACTCGTACATCACGTTGATTATGCCAAAGTAGTGCTTTCATTTTATACATCCCTCTCTATGTATATACTTAACCTGGTGAAGTTTACAATTCTATTATAATACTTCTATCCATATATTTCAAAAAAACAATCACATCCCCACTAAGTTTTTACAAATAAAGTTCAATATTTTGTCACTTTGTACTTTTTTCCACATCTGTTAATTCAATTTCATTGCAGGTGAAATTAGCATTGTGCCATAATAGCATAGGAGAGGTGAATATCGCTTGAAATATTTTATTTACTTTATCGTTATCGTGGCATTTTTAGATACATTTTCACAATTACCTATTATGAGTACTTTCGCTCAAAGCCTTGGAGGAACTCCTCTTATTATCGGGCTAGTTGTCGGTATGTACTCATTCGCTAATATGATCGGTAATATTATTGCTGGAGCCGCTGTCGATAAATTTGGTGCAAAAAAAATCCTTTATATAAGCATGGGAATTACGAGTTTCATAGTCTTGTTATACACCGTTGTTCAAAGTGGTGAACAACTATTAGTTGTGCGCTTTATGCATGGATTTAGTGATGGCTTTTTAATTCCTGCTGCCTTTACATTTTTATCAAAACAAACAAATGCAAAAAGACAAGGAAAAGCAATGGCTCTATCTGGTGCTGCTGTTGGAACAGCCGCAATCGTAGGACCTGCTTTCAGCGGTATTATGAAAGCAACAGCTGGCGTAGAGTGGGTCTTCATTACTATTTCTATTTTAATGGCTCTTGGTACGATCGTATCTCTATTCTTCTTACCAAATAACGTATCAAGAAAAGATACATCAAGAACGCAAATGATGAACAAAGAAGATATGGTTGAACTTTTAAAATCAGAACCGTTATTACAAGCATATATTGGTGCTTTCACATTAATGTTTTCACAAGGAATTGTCACTTATATGTTACCAGTAAAAGTTGAGGCATTAGCGCTTAAAGCATCTACAACAGGCATGATGTTAAGTGTATTTGGTATAACTGCTATCCTCTTCTTCTTGCTTCCAACAAATCGTATTTATGATCGATTTAATCGTTCGAAACTAATGCTAATCGGAATTGCAGTTATGGCATTCGCATTATCTTTACTCGGATTATTTGCTACAAAAGGTATGCTCTTTATCGTAATGATGATTTATGGAATTGGATTCGCAATCCTCTTTCCGTCTATTAACGCTTTACTTGTTGAAAATACTACAGACGATAATCGCGGAAAGGCATTCGGATTATTTTATGCCTTCTTCTCATTAGGAGTTGTTGCTGGCTCCTTTACAGTCGGCGCAATCGGAGCATCACCTAGCATCAGCTTCATTATCGGGACAGCATTTTTATTAACATTTGCTGGGATGATTTATGTAAGAAGCAAAGTAAAAAAGACAATGATGGGATAATCCATCGTTGTCTTTTTTAAAATGCATATTTATATAATCCATAATACAATGGAAGCGTTGGAATAATGCCAATTAATTTAAATATAAAAGGTAATGGCTCATCTCGCTCTTCATATAAACGAAAAACAAAAACTGCAGTTAAAGTCCAACTGACGCTAAACAAGAAGATACATTTCCAAACAATCGAGGTTAATATTTGTATATCAAATACAAAACCAAAGAGCCCTATCGAATAGAACTCTTTTTGCCCAATATATTACTTTTGTGTATAACCAAATAACAATGTAAATAAATTGAGCCGTAAAGGCAATAATACATCTCTTCTTTTAAACAGAAAGTTTATAAATACTGACGATACTTCGACAATTTCCTCGGAAATATTTCCTTTCCCCACATAATTTGATACAGTACACATGAATAAACACTTGTATTACATAAAGTGAAACTTTAATCAGTGGGGGTTTTGTTCCTCCCCACTGATTATTAGTTGAACCAATCGGGCTTTTACGGGCAGTTGATCTCACAACTAACTTCTTTACTTCCACTGAATTTTGAGGTGGGGATCTTACTGACCGTTAATGCGGGATAAACTAAAATAATAACTTACTGTACAAATTAAAAAGCACACTCTTCATATGAAGAATGTGCTTTTATGTTATTAACGTTTAATCCAAACAGCGCCTGCCGATTTATCTTCTGCCTGTCCAACAACTTGGAATTTAAGTCCAAGGTTTGGAACTTTTCTTCCTGCGTCTGCAATTTGCTTGTTACTATATACTTTTGAATCATCAAAAGTTGTAACACCTTGTAATCCAGAATAGTTAAACTGACCACGTGTTAATGAATTTACACTCCATGCTGGTGTTTTATCAAATGAAAATGCTGCATCTGCAATTTGCATGCCTGTATTACCGTATGCTGGTTTTCCGTTTAAATTACCAACTAGCGCTTCTGGATGAGAATCTACAACACCAAGGAATCCTTCACCTGGATGCACCCCAACCCAGTTATCTTTGAAACTATCATCTGCATACCAAACGACAAGACCTGTATTATACACTGGACCTTTTCCTGCTTTTAAACCATTATCTGATCCCGCATAATTTCTCCACTCTAAGTAGTAATAATGAGCTTTCTTCTCTGTCCCATCAGAAACAACAAAACCATTTAAATTCATTTTAGACTGTCCTTCTGCATCATCAGAAAATACAACTTGTCCATCAACAGTTACATTTACATTGTCCATCGCAAAACCTTTATATGTTACAGCCGGATCTGTAATATAGTCGAATTGTAGTTTCACTTTTTTGCCTTTAAATTGACTTAAATCATATGATTTATCAATCCATTTCCCATCTGTTGTATCTTTATCTCCTTGGACTACTTTTTCCCCAAGTCTATCAATTAATGTTTTCGTTCCATCTTCTGTTACTGCATGTACTTCGACGAAATCGCACTCTGCTTCTAACTCATAATTTGCTTTATAATCGAATTTTGCATTTGTTCCCTTTGTTAAATCAAAGAATGGTGTCTCTAACGTTGTATGCATATCATCGCCTCTTGTACTATAATATGCATGCTTTCCAAACTCCGGTTTAATCGTTTCAACACTTTTACCTGGTAAGTTAACACGTACAACGCCTGGACGATTTGATTTCGTAACACTTTGATCAATATAGGTAGGAACTCCCACACCACTCTTAATTTTATCGTAATCTACTTCTAATATTTTTGCCCAGTTGCCACCCATATTCTTTTGTAAGAAGTCTTTATTTTGTGGTGAAAAACTAGTCGGCTCTGTTCCTGCGATTTTCCCTGTCCAACTACCTCCACTCATTAATGACCAAGCTTCGACTGGTGAACCATTTCCAGTATATTTCGTGTCATATTCATCTGGTAATCCAAGATCATGTCCAAATTCATGTGCAAACACACCTACAGCTCCATCTTCTGGTTCAATTGTGTAATCATGTGCTGCTACTTTACCACCAAAGTAATCTACCTTTGATTTCGTACCTTCAATCGCTACTGGATCTACTGCTAATTTTGAACGATGTGACCAGATCGCATCATCACCTAATTTACCGCCACCAGCTTCTTGACCAACACCAGCATGGATTACCATTAAATGATCAATTACACCGTCAGGTTCATTTTGATTCCCGTCCCCGTTTGTATCATATCTATCAAATTGATCAAACTGAGATAAATCTAGTCCTTTCTCAGCAGCTGCATGCAAAGCTTCTTTCACTAAATCACGTGCACCCTTTGGACCTTTATTATCGTGACCACTGCTACCATCAGCTCCATAATCAGATGCTTTTCCTGGAACAGTTAGCCACTCCGTTACATATCCATCTGTCGTATAACTACCACCAGACTGCTCTTCATAGTATTGTTTAAACGTTTTTACTTTTGAACCATCAAATAAAGTATACGGCTCATTACCGAACAACATCTTTTGATAATGTTCTCTACTAAAGTCTTTCGAATACATATAACCTGGTGTTTGATCAATATTATTATGTTTATAATCACTAAATTCAACGAGTAACACTAATACTTTATCCGATCGAACAGATCCCTTATATGGAGCTTGCTTTGCTTTTGAAGTTGGAACTTGCCCATTCAATTGCTTTTTATTTGGTTCTGGCTTTTGCTCAAGGCTAACATTTTTTTCAGCCTTTTTTACATTTTCCTTTTCTTCCATCTTTTTCTCTTTTACTTTTTTTGTGAAATCAGATGTTTCTTGTGAGTGAGCATCTGGAAGAATTTCTTTATTCGCCTGATCTCCTTGTTTCTTTTCAATATATTGCTCAACAGCTTTTTTCGTCTCTTCTTTAGAAGATGCTGGATTAATTGTTCCTCTTTCTTTCAGAGCTTCCGCTAAACGATCTTCTTGAATTAAATTGTAATCAATTGGTGTTGTAGATACACTATCTTTCTCTTTTGCTACCGTTTCTGCATATGCTAACGGAGCACTCATTACAGATGTACATCCGATAATTGCCGCAATTGCTAATGATGACAACACTTTAAATGGTGCTTTTCTTCTCATTCCATTTCTCCCCTTTATAAAACTTAAAATTCAGATAAATCGGTGCATTTTTGTCCAAATCTCTGTTTACTACCCTCCCTATATAAAAAGACATAATTCTATAAACATTAAGCTTTTTGTTATAGAATCATGCCCTCCAGTTTTCTGGTCAGACCCTCTATCTTTTTATCCCTTGGTTCAATTAATAATCAGTGGGGGGATGAACAAAGCCCCCACTGATTAAAGTTTCACTTTATGTCGAAATATTAAAAATAAAGAGTTATGTGATATATATTAAATATCTTATATAACAAATTTAAAAGACAATATGCAAAATTGCATGAAAATTCTTTTAAATAAAAAAGAATCCTAGTCAATTAAACTAGGATTCTTGCTTTTCTATTATTTCTCTTGTGTTTTTTCCCAATCAGCTAAGAATTTCTCAATTCCTTGATCTGTTAATGGGTGCTTCACTAATGAAGCAATTACGTTTGCTGGGATTGTTGCAATATGTGCACCGTTTAATGCTGCGTCAGTTACGTGAACGCTGTGACGTACAGATGCTGCGATGATTTCTGTTTCGATACCATGAATTGCAAAGATTTCTGCGATTTGACGAATTAAATCCATACCGTTATGACCGATATCATCTAAACGACCTAAGAATGGTGAAACGTACGTTGCACCAGCACGAGCAGCAAGTAATGCTTGAACTGCTGAGAATACTAATGTAACGTTTGTACGAATTCCTAAATCAGAGAACGCTTTTACTGCTTTTAAACCTTCTGTTGTCATTGGAACTTTTACAACAACGTTTGGAGCAATCTTCGCTAATTCTTTTCCTTCTTCAATCATTTTATCAGCTTCTAAGCTAATTACTTCTGCACTTACAGGTCCTTCTACAACGTTGCAAATTTCACGAATGCGCTCGTGGAAATCTACGCCTTCTTTTGCTACAAGTGATGGATTTGTCGTTACTCCAGCTAATACGCCTAATTCATTTGCCTCTTTAATTTCGTTAATGTTTGCTGTATCAATAAAGAATTTCATTTGTTGTTCTTCCTTCCTAATTTTCATTTTATATTTATTTATTTTTCTTAATAAGCTCTAATTCAATCGGAATAGATTTGTCCACTTTTTTACCTTGTGTTATCTCTTTTGCTGTTTGCATCGCCTTCTCTCCGATTAATTCTGGTTTTTGAGCGACTGTTGCAGCCATACGCCCATCGTTAACCGCTTTCACAGCATCTTCTGTTGCATCAAATCCAACAACTACTACATCTGTTTTTCCAGCAGACTTCAATGCTTCAAGTGCACCTAATGCCATCTCGTCGTTATGAGCAAACACGGCTTTAATATCGCTATTTGCTTGCAAAATGTTTTCCATAACAGATAATCCTTTCGCTCTATCAAAATCAGCCGCTTGTTTGGCAACTACTTTTAAAGACTTATCGGCTACGTTATGGAATCCTTTCCCACGTTCACGAGCAGCAGACGATCCAGGGATTCCTTCTAACTCAGCAACGTTTGCTCCTTCGCCGACTAATTCACGAATGTAATCACTAGCCATTTGACCACCTTCGATATTATTAGATGCAATGTGAGAAACAACCTTACCTGAATTCGCAACGCGGTCTACTGTAATAACAGGAACATTTGCTGCGTTTGCTGCACTTACTGCTGAAGCAACAGCATCTGAATCGGTCGGATTAATAACAACTACATCGACACCCTTTTGAATTAAATCTTCGACATCGTTCGTTTGCTTTGCTGCATCATTTTGCGCATCAACAGCAATCAATTCGATGCCACTATCTTTCGCTTTCTTTTCTGCCCCCTTTTTCAAAGTTACAAAGAAGGGATTATTTAAAGTTGAAACAGAGAATCCAACTTTAATAGTTTTATTTCGACCTTTATCGCTAGAATCCTTTGCCCATTCTGGCGGTTCCATTGAACAACCAGCAGTAATGACCATAATACATGCAACGAGTATAAGTAACCATTTCTTCATGAACTGTCCCTCCATTACGCTTCTTTTCTACGATCAATTAATACAGCTAATAAGATTACAAGTCCTTTTACAACTTGTTGGAAGAAAGAAGATACACCTAATAAATTTAAACCGTTATTTAGTACGCCGATAATAAGTACACCGATGAATGTACCAACAATCCATCCTCTTCCCCCAGAAAGACTTGTTCCACCTAATACAACTGCTGCAATTGCATCTAATTCATAAGAAGTACCTGCAGTCGGCTGTGCAGAATCTAATCGTGATGTTAAGACAATACCTGCAAGCGCTGCCAAAATTCCGGAAAGACCGTAAATCATTACTTTAATTCTCGTAACATTAATACCTGATAGTGCTGCTGCTTCTTCATTTCCACCAATTGCAAATGTACGGCGACCAAATGTCGTTTTCTTCAAAATGAAGTACAGTACTGCGAAAGCGATCATCATTGTAACAGCGGGTACCGGAATACCAAGAAAATAACCGCGACCAAACATTTGGAACATTAAATGATCACCAAGACCAGTGATCGGACGTCCGTCCATATAAACAAGCGTCAACCCACGAAAAATAGTCATTGTTGCTAAAGTTGCAATAAATGGAGCTACTTTTCCTTTCGCAATGATGATACCGTTTACAATTCCCATTACAAGACCTGCTAATAGTCCAACTGCCATTGCAAGGAACGGATCCATGCCACTTGCCATCATTCCAGCAACAAGTGCACTTGATAATGCTAAAATAGAACCTACCGATAAGTCAATACCCCCTGTTAAAATTACGAAGGTCATTCCAAATGCAATAAGCGCATTAATCGATACTTGACGCAGTATATTAAATAAATTTGGAATTTCAATGAACGCTGGATTTAAAGTTGTAATTACGACGATAATTAATACTAAACCGATTAAAGAACCGAGTTGTTGTAATACATTCCCCTTCTTAGCCATCCTTACTCTCCCCCTGTAGCTAGTGCCATAATAGACTCTTGTGATGCCTCATCTTTCCCTAAAATTCCGCCGACTTTTCCTTCATGAATAACAAGAACTCGATCACTCATCCCTAAAACTTCCGGAAGCTCAGATGATACCATAATAACGGCATCGCCTTGCTCTGTAAGCTTATTCATAATAGAGTAAATTTCTTTTTTCGCTCCAACATCGACACCTCTTGTTGGCTCATCTAAAATGAGTAATTGCGGATGAATGCCTAGCCATTTTGCGATTACAATCTTTTGCTGATTTCCACCAGAAAGAGATTTCACTGCCTGCTCTCCGCTAGATGCTTTCACATTAAGAAGCTTCATCATATCCTCTGTAAACTGTTGTTCTAGCTCATTGCTTAGAACACTTCCCTTTGAAAGATTTTCTAAATTCGGTAAAGCTAAATTTTCTCGAATTGAAAAATCTAACACTAATCCTTCAGACTTTCTATCTTCTGTAATGAAAGCAATTCTTTGTCTAATTGCATCTATTGGACTATCAATCTTTACTTCTTGTCCATTTATAAAAATTTGTCCAGAGTCTAAAGGTTCATAACCAAATATCGCTTTCATAATATCAGTGCGACCAGCCCCCATCAAACCAGCTACACCAAGGATTTCACCTTTCCTCACTTGAAACGAAACATTTTCAAATTTCCCTTTCTTCGTTCCATTACGCATTTCAAAAATGACATCACCAATTTGACTATTTCGCTCTGGGTAACGTTCACCAATGCTGCGCCCCACCATCATACTCACTACTTCATCAAATGATGTTTCTGGAATTAATCTCTTTCCTACGTATTCTCCATCACGCAAAATCGTAATAGCATCACATATTGAGAAAATCTCTTCCATACGATGCGAAATGTACACGAATGAAACACCTTCTTTACGTAACTTATTGATTACTGTAAAGAGCGTTTCGATTTCACGATCCGTCAGTGCCGCAGTAGGTTCATCCATAATAATAACGCTCGCGTTTGTCATTAATGCTTTCGCAATTTCGATAATTTGCTGTTGTCCAACCGATAATTCCTCTGCTAACATAGCGCCTCTTACATGCAGCCCTAGCTCTGCTAGTTGCTGCTGCGCAATCGCGTTCATTTGTCGAGTGCGTAAAATACCTGTTTTCCCATACATTAACTCTTTACCGAGAAACATATTTTCAGCTACTGTTAAATTCGGCAATATGTTTAGTTCTTGATGTATAAATGCGATGCCGTACTCTTCAGCTTCTTTCGCATTTTTAAAGGTGCGCTCTTGCCCATCAATCTTGATTGTCCCACCATCTTTTTTGTATACACCTGTTAAAATCTTCATGAGCGTTGATTTACCCGCTCCATTTTCCCCCATCAATGCATGGACTTCTCCTGTTTCAATCATAAACTGTGCATTCTTCAAAACAGGATTGCCATTGAACGCCTTTGAAATGTTTTTCATTTCAATATGCATTCCCATCACTTCCCTTTATTAAAAAATCACGCCTGCATGTAAAATTACATTTGCATAAGGCGTAGCCTCGCCTGTACGAATAATTGCCTTCGCTTTCTTTGTATTCTCTTTAAATTGTTCATGAGATACATACTCAAATGCTGGCTCTATTAATTTCCGTTCGATCTCTTTATTTACTTCCGCATTATTTATAATGACTTCTTCTGCTAACGTCACTTTTTCGATTGCCATATCATCAGCTACAACTTGTAACACCTCTAAAAAACTCGGTTTTCCAATCTCAACAGCTAAATCAATTCGTTTTACTCCGTCAGGAATTGGTAAACCGCAATCAGCAATTACAACCGTATCTGTATGCCCAAGTGAAGCAAGGACTGCCGCGATTTCACTGTTTAATACACCATGCTTTTTCATCCAACAATCACCTGCACTTCACGTACTCGATCTCTCGTTGGCATACCGCCCTGTGCCCCAAGTTTCGTTACAGAAAGACCACCGGCAATATTCGCGAAACGAATTGCTTTTTGAAGTGTCTCTCCTTCAGAAAGTGCAACTGCTAACGCACCATTAAATGTATCACCAGCTCCAGTTGTATCCACTACATCAACAGCAATGCTAGGAACATGTACAATCTCTGTTCCATTATGGAAACGAACACCGTTAGAACCTTCTGTCATCAATAATTTATTTGGATACTTCGCCAATAAATCTTCAATTGGTGATGTAAAATCATCTAATACGATGCGGCACTCATGTTCATTTGGCGTAATATAAGTTGCTTTTTCTAAAATTTCTTCTGATAAAACTTGTGCTGGCGCTGGATTCAACATAACAGGAATATTATGTTCCTCACAAATAGCCAATACATATTTTACTGTTTCAAGTGGAATTTCTAGTTGAAGAACAACCATATCCGCTTTTACAAGAAGGTCTTTGGAGCGATCTACAACTGACTTATTTACAAGAGCATTTGCCCCTTGTACGACAACAATACTGTTATCTTCTTCTGCTAAAACGATATGAGCAATTCCTGTCGTTCTATCTGTAACCGGTACCACATAATCGATAAAAATGCGTTCGTTCTCTAAATTTTTTCTAACTACTGTTCCATAATCATCATTTCCTACCGCTCCAACCATTGCTACATTTGCTCCTAACCTAGCTGCAGCAACTGCTTGGTTTGCCCCTTTCCCTCCTGGGATTGTATGAAACGCTTCACCAATTACTGTTTCTCCTGCTTTCGGCCGTTTTTTTGAAACAGCCACTAAGTCCATTGAAATGCTTCCTACTACTGCAATATTTGGCATCTGTTTCATCTCCTTACTTCGTTGTATTTCGTTCTATAATTTCAATTGGCAAACGATAGTGTTTCTCTTCTAATGTATTTCCTTCCATTTGCTCTAACAACAACTCTGTTGCAATTTTCCCCATTTCATATATCGGTTGTGCAACTGTTGTAATAGATGGATACATCATTTCCGTTAAAGAAATGCCATCAAATCCGATAATTTGTAAATCATCTGGAATGGCAATCCCCTTTTGAAGTGCAGCCTTTACAATACCAATCGCAATTAAATCATTCCCAGCAACAATACCATCAATATGCGGGTATTCTTCTAATAATTCCATCGCTACACGCTCACTATTTGCTGGCTCAAACGTACTCTCCGCAATCATATACGAAAGATTATTTTGCGTAATAACGTCTACAAAACCTTCAAAACGTTCATTTGCAGTACTCACATCACGTGGTCCGCGAATATGTGCAATATGTTTACATCCTTTATCTAGTAACAACTTTGTCGCAGCCTGACTTCCTGCATAGTTATCTGCATATACAGTAGGAATACGCTCATTAAACATACGGTCAATCGCAACAACCGGAACAGATAAATTCATGTAATTAACACTATTTTGTGGATTCGTTGCTACAATAAATCCATCTACATTATTTTGTCTAAGTACATCAATGTATTGTTTCTCTTTTTCTAAACTTTCATCAGAGTTACAAAGAACAACTGTGTAACCTTGTTTATGTGCTACATCTTCTACGGCACGTGCAACTTCTGGAAAGAACGGATTCACGATATTCGGAACAACTAAGCCAATTAAACGAGACTTTTTATTATACAGTGAACGCGCTACTGTACTAGGCTTATAATCTAACATCTCTATTGCACGCTCTACCTTTTTTAATGTATCTTCATGAACATATCCATTTTTATTTAGAACTCTGGAAACGGTCGCAACAGATACTCCCGCTAATTTCGCAACGTCTTTAATCGTACTCATTCTCTTTTCTCCTCGTTTCATGTAACCGTTTACAGAAAATAATATAACGTATTTCTAAAAATACGTCAATCATTTCTCACTAAAAAGCTTTTAAGGTTATACTCAAAAAAGCACCGCCATAAGGCGATGCTTCTTCATTACGAGTATGATACAGTTTTTTCTTTTTCTTCAACAGCAGGCTCTTCAGCATCTTTTTTACGATCTGATAGTTTAATTTTTTGTAAGAAAATCGTAAAGATGGCACCTACTACGATAAATACTAATCCTGTTAAGAATACAGTATGAAGCGAGTCTACTAAAGAGTTTTTCAAAATAGGTACAATGCTGTTAGCAAACGCTTCTGGCATTTGTTTTAATGCCTCTGGGCTAAATAGCATCGAATATAAACCTTGTGGATCTGTGTGAATCATATCTTTAAATTTCGTTACCATTTGTCCCGCTTCTTTCGGGAATGTATCTAATACAGGTACTAATTTATTTGTTAACGTTGTACCTGAAGTGTTATTCATAATTGATCCTAAAATTGTAATACCAAATGTTCCACCAATTTGACGGAAGAACTGACTTGATGACGTTACGACACCAAGGTCTTTTTTCGGGAAGCTTTCTTGTAACGCTAATGTTAATGTCGGCATTACAAGACCCATTCCTAAACCGATAACCATCATATAAGAAGTAGCTGTAAGCTTCGTTGTGTGCATATCCATCGTTGTTAATAACCAAAAACCACCGGCCATAATAAGCATACCCGCGATAATTTGTGGTTTTACACCAACTTTTAATACAAGTTGCCCACCGATAATACTCATTACAATCATTGTAATCATCATTGGAGTCATAATTGTTCCTGATTCAGCAGCACTTACTCCTACAATACCTTGCATGAAGAATGGTACGAACATAATCGCGCCGAACATTCCAATACTCATAAAGAATCCAATCGCATTCAGTATTGTAAATGTGCGATTTTTAAAGAAATGCATTGGTAAAATCGGCTCTTCAGCTTTCGTTTCAACAATAACAAAGCTAACGATACCAATTACAGCTAGTGCGAATAAACCGATAATTTGCCAAGAATCCCATGCATAATCTTTTCCGCCAAACGTTAGCGCAAGTAATAAACTTACAACACCTAGAATCATCGTAAAGATTCCAGCGATATCAATTTTAATTGGTCCTGTTTGTTTATGTGATTTTAATCCCATTGCAATAAAGATTGTTGCTAAAATACCAACCGGTAAGTTAATGTAGAATACCCATCTCCAGTTCACTGCATCTACAATCCAACCACCAACTTGCGGTCCAATTACAGAAGCAAGACCGTATAACGCACCAAAAATACCTTGCCATTTCGCACGTTCTTTTCCCGTGAACATATCTCCAATAATAATCATAGCCATTGGCATCATAATACCGCCACCAAGACCTTGAATACCACGGAAAATAATTAATTCTGTCATACCATTCGCCATACCACATAACGCCGAACCAATCATGAAAATAACTAGCCCTGTTATATATACGTTACGACGACCAAGTAAATCCGCTAATTTACCTGCAATTGGTACAACTGTCGTTGATGTTAACATATAAGCTGTTGTTAACCATGTCATTAAACTTAATCCGCCTAGGTCACCGACGATACGTGGCATTGCTGTACCAACAATTGTTCCATCTAATGCAGCAAATAGCATCGCGATTACTAAACCGATTAACAACAACTTTCTATTTTGATTTTCTTGTTGCTCCATGTAATCTCCTCAATTCCTCTTAGTTATTCTCTTTTTTCTCTTGTGTCCCGCAAATAATGGTTTCTAACTTCTCAAAGAGACGTAATAAATCTTCTCTTTCTTGCAACTCTAAATGTGAAAAGTATTTTGCAATATGCTCGTTGCGAGCTGTCATTGCCTCTTCTACTCTAGCTTTCCCCTTTTTCGTTAACTCGATGATGACAACACGACGGTCATCTTTGTCGTGATAGCGTTCTACAAGTTCTTGATCGATTAGACGATCAATCATCACTGTAATCGCGCTAGGCTTCACATACATCTTTTTTGCTAATGTTGTCGCTCTTGAAGCCCCATAATGATCTAAAATCTTTAAAATATAAAACTGCGGTGGTGTAAGTCCTGTTGCTTGCATTTGTTCTAATAACTCCGTCTGCATTTTCTTTCCAATCGAAAAGGCAAGAGCTTGAATTTTATCGATATGCGTCATATCATTTGGCATGTTATCCACCTCTTATTTAAACAATAAAATATTTAACGTATTTAAATATTAATCCCGCGAACAAAATCCGTCAATACTTTTATTCATAAAAACGTTTACATTTTTGTCACAAAGTTGTATAATTTTCGACGAAGTTAATATTGACAGTCACGGAGAAACGGAGTACACGGCTATGAATCATAAAAAAGGAAACTTTTTTATATTTCATGGCCTTTTTATATTCTCTGTCTTAAAACGCTTCGAATTAATTAGGGGAGGATTTTCATTTTATGTTTTTCACACAATTATTTAAACCTGCGCCCCACGCGGAACGCTTACCAGCTGATCGCGTTGATAGCGAATACCGTAAATTACGTTTACAAGTATTCTTAGGTATCTTCATCGGTTATGCAGGCTACTACTTTGTTCGAAAAAACTTTTCACTAGCAATGCCATACTTAATCGAGCAAGGCTTTAGTAAAGGGGAACTTGGGGTTATCCTTTCAGCAGTTTCTATTGCTTACGGATTAAGTAAATTTCTTATGGGTATCGTATCCGATCGTTGTAATCCTCGCTACTTTTTAGCAGCTGGGCTATTTTTATCAGGTATCATTAATATTATTTTCGGCTCATTTTCTTTCATTACAACGAGCATTATACTTATGTTTGTACTTCAGTTTTTAAATGGATGGGTACAAGGTATGGGATGGCCTCCTTGTGGTCGTACGATGGTTCACTGGTTCTCTATTAGCGAACGTGGTACAAAAATGTCTATTTGGAACGTCGCTCATAATGTTGGCGGAGCGCTTATGCCTTCCCTTGTAACATTAGGCTTATACTTCTTCGCAGATGACTGGAAAAGTATTTTTTACTTCCCAGGTATTCTTTCAATTTTAGTTGGTATTTATGTATTAATTACGATGAAAGATACACCTCAATCTTGTGGACTACCTTCTATTGAAGAACATACTGGGGAATATCCACCAGATGAAAAAGTAAAAGATCGCGAACGCGAACTTTCAGTAAAGGAAATTTTATTTAAATACGTATTAAACAATAAGTTTTTATGGTACATCGCTATTGCGAACGTTTTCGTATATTTCGTACGTTACGGCGTTGTAGACTGGGCTCCTACTTATTTAGTAGAAGAAAAAAGCTTTACTCATAGTAGCTCACGTACTGCTTACGCTCTATATGAATGGGCCGGTATTCCAGGTACACTTCTTTGCGGATGGATGAGTGATAAACTATTTAAAGGACGTCGTGCACCTGCTGGTATTCTATTTATGGTTGGTGTATTTATCGCAGTTCTTGTTTACTGGTTAAACCCTCCTGGTAATCCAATGGTTGATAGTATCGCACTTGTCGCAATTGGATTTTTAATTTACGGACCGGTTATGTTAATTGGTCTACACGCTCTAGATTTAGCACCAAAGAAAGCTGCTGGAACTGCAGCAGGCTTAACTGGATTCTTCGGTTACTTAGGCGGAGCAGCTTTCGCTAGTGCAGCTATGGGCTTTATCGTAGATGCATTCGGATGGGATGGCGGATTCATCTTATTACTTGCATCTTGCGTACTTGCAATGTTCTTCCTTGCTCTTACTTTAAATACAGGGTCAGTAAAATCAAAACAAGCTTAAATAATATATAACAAGCATAAAAATAGCTCTTAGCATTTACATACATGCTAAGAGCTATTTTTTATTTTCATTGCTGTTCCTACTAATGATAACAACCCATTCCTTCCCTACTATAAGATTAAAAAATTTGATGAAACACCTTTATTAAAACGGCTAACGTAACAGATGCAGCAAATCCCCCTAAACAAATAAGACTGACACCTTGGCTATATGACAAATTTTGAAATGATTTCATTACTTCCATCCTCCCTATCTCCCCTTTGATACTTTTATTTTACCAATGGGAAAAATTTCATAACATCGATTTCTCTAACAACTAACTTACAAATTTGTAAGTTAACATCTTTTCAACTTATATATCTAGTATTTCCACAAATAAGAGTCATTTATACATAAAAAAAGACCTCAGTTATACTAAGGTCTTCGTTACATTCTATTTCATTTTACAATCATCACTGGACATTTCACACGCTTTGCTATTTTATGACTTACACTTCCCAGCACCATTTCTTGCAGTGTATTGAGCCCTCTACTTCCAGCAATGACAAGATCTATATCTCCTGTATTCACATATTGAACAATTGTATCTCCAGGATCACCATGTAATATCGTAATTGTATAAGAAATGTTCTCTTTCTTTAATAAACCTTCAATCTCTTTTAATTTATCTTTTCGACTAGCTGATATTGTTTCTAAATCTGTTTGACCTTGTATAATATCTGATTTTGCCGTTCTATTATCTACTACGTACACAACTTCAACATTTGTTTCTTCGCTACATTTTGCAATATATGTTGCATGTTCCGCTGCTCGAAGTGCATGTTCAGAACCGTCACATGCTAATATAATTTGTTTGTACATATGCTGAATCCCCTTTTCGTTATCCTACTCGTATTATATAATAAAGCCCCCTAAAAAGGAGGCTTTTAACTAGCAATTCTTTTATTATAAGTAGCTAAATTTGCAACAAGTTTTGAGCTACGTTCATTTAATCCTGTTATACTTACTTTCACGCCACTTTGTTCATATTTCATAATAACTTTATCAATTGATGCCACTGCCGAATCATCCCATACGTGCGCATGAGTAAAGTTCATTTCGATTTCTTTTATATCTTCATCCAATGAAAAAGCATTTATAAAATCTGCTGTAGATGCAAAGAAGAGTTGACCGTGAATTTCGTATATTTTCTTATTTTCAATATATAAATGTTTCACGTGAATCTTTGCCATATTGAATGCAAATAAAACCGCACTAATTACTGTTCCGATAATTACACCTAATCCCAAATTATGAGTGATAAGAACGACCACGACTGTTACGATCATGACGAATGCGTTCCCTTTTGGCACTTTATGAATCGTTGCTACAGAGTTCCAATCAAACGTTCCGATTGAAACCATAATCATAACTGCAACTAAAGCTGCCATCGGAATATGAACGACATAATCTCCTAAAACGAATAGTAATACGATTAAAAATCCGCCCGCTACAAATGTTGATAGGCGACCTCGTCCACCTGATTTAATATTAATAACAGATTGACCGATCATTGCACAACCTGCCATTCCTCCGAAGAAACCAGCAACAATGTTTGCGATCCCTTGTCCGCGTGCCTCTTTATGCTTATTACTTTCCGTATGCGTCATATCATCTAAAACTGAAGCTGTTAATAATGATTCTAGTAAACCGATAATTGCAAGCATAACTGCATAAGGTAAAATAATCCCTAATGTCTCAAGTGTAAAAGGCACGTCAGGAATACTAAAGAACGGTAATTCTTTCGGCAGGCTTCCCATATCTCCTACTGTTTTCAACTGTAATCCGCTCATAAGTGCAATACTCGTCACAATAATAATTGAAATAAGCGTAGAAGGTACAGCCGTTGTAATACGTGGAAATAAATATATAATTGCAAGTCCTAATACAACGAGTGCATACATTTGCCAAGTTGCATTTTTAAAATGTGGCAATTGCGCTGTAAAAACTAAAATTCCAAGTGAATTTAAAAAACCACTCATAACAGATTTCGGAACAAACTTCATAAATGAGCTCAGTTTGAACACGCCAAAAATAATCTGGACAATACCTGTTAATATTGTTGTAGCAAATAAATATTGCAAACCATGATCTTTAACAAGCGTTACCATTAATAATGCCATTGCACCTGTTGCAGCTGAAATCATTCCAGTTCTTCCGCCAACAAATGAAATGGTAACTGCAATACAAAAGGCTGCGTATAGTCCAACTGTCGGATCCACGCCTGCAATAACAGAGAAGGCTATCGCTTCAGGGATTAACGCTAAAGCAACGACAATTCCTGATAACACGTCCCCTTTCACATTAGAAAACCAGTCATTTTTTATCGTTTGAAACAAAATATCACTCCTCTACTCCTTTATAATTTGATTTTCTCCATAAGAAAATCTAGCCGACTGCACGAAAGCTATTATATAACGAGTAGAAGATTTTTTGCTATGTAAAAGTTTCCTAAAAATGATGTTACCTTCGTAGCTTCTTTTTTAGGAAACTTTAAATATACTATCACCTATTGTTGATTTAACGTACAATGATTTCGGATTCTACAGTATGTCAAATGAAGAAAACTTTGTTTGGATGGATGAAAAATGCACATGTAATTTAGTTCATTTAAAGTTCTATAGATATTTCCACTTCATATATGAGGTTTAGTTTGGATAGTTTAGGGTTAGAGGAGTTTATACTAATTTAATGAAAATAGTAAGAGCACTCTTTCGAGTGCTCATTTTATGCAGATACAGTTGCTTTATCCTTACGGAATATACCCATTAACCCACCGATTAATAGTAATACGCCTGGTAATAAGTAAATTATAGAAATACAAATAAATCCACCGATAGCAGCCACAGTCATCATAATACCGCCAACCTTCGCTTTACTTCTTACCATAACAGATCCAACAATTCCTAAGATTGATAGAGCCACAGCTCCCCAACCTAAACCAATAACAGTATTTGCTCCATCAGCTTCAAAAGCAGCTCCCATACCGCCGATCAATAAAGCAACAAATGCACAAATAATACCAAAAATACCTCCAATAAGACCTAATACAAATTCAGCTGTTCTTTTCATTTCAATCTCTCCTTATTTAGCAACTTCAAATTCAAATTTCACTGATTTCTCGTCAAATGTAAATGTAGGTTTAAATGTACCAACAAACTTATCGCCTTCTGGTACATCAAATAACATTTTGTTTGTAATTTGGTTACCTGGCGCAATATTTTCATTTATAAACGTATTTTCCCCACCAAAGTACTCTTTGAATTGGTTGCCGTTAGTATCAGCAATTTTTAATTCAGAAGTTCCAAAATATATATCTTTTTTGCCATTATTTTTAGCGTTAAAAGCGATTTCTAGTACTTTCCCTTTTTCAGCTTTTACGTATTCGTTAGGCTCAACGAATTTAGCTGAACTGAAAGTAAGTTGTAGACCATTAACTTCTACAGTATCTCCAATTTTATAAATCTTGCTTTCAGCTTTTTCCTTTTTATCTTTCTTTTCAGCCTGTTTAGGAGCATCGTTTTTACTCTCTTCTTTAACTTCAGTTTCACCACAAGCAGATAAACTAAAAGCAAGTGCACCTGTTAAAGCAATAGTACCCAATTTTTTATACATTCTTTTTCCTCCGATTATGTAAAATGTAAGATTTTCGAAACTATCATAACAGAAACAGTTACAACTTTTTTGTCATATTTTGTCGAGGAAAATAAAAAAAGACGCTATATCAGTAGCATCTTTTCTCATTTCATTAATGTCCACCGTGTCCTTGACCACTTTCCTGAACAATTTCTAACCTCTCATCTAGTATTCCTTGTGTTTCAAATGAAATATCACTCGTACTTCCTAATAAGAAGCCATGATTATATGGTCCAAGTGTTGGATCATCTTTAAACTTCGGCTGAATAGTAGCAAGGAAGTCATACACTGGTTGTGAAGCTTTACCTTCTTCTAATAATACAACAGGTGCGTGTTTACCCATATGTGAAAAAGGTGCCCCAGCAACTGCTAAATCTGGTGTTTTGCTTGAAACAAATGACACACCGTGACCAGGTTTTGTGAATCCCCAGCCAAATTTTGTTTTTTCATCTTTAAATTTAGCGAACGCAATCGAGTTCTCTGTAGGGGTCTCTCCACTAATACGCGTTACTTTCCCGTATTTGCTTAACTCTTTTTCTACTTCTTTTGAAACAATTTTTTCTGGCCCTAATACATATATATTTGCTTTATCTTTTCTCATCTTTAATGCCTCTATTGTCGCTTCTGGCACTTTATTCTTTTCTGTATAGAGTAGTGGTTCCGGCATATGAGAAATCCAATTTACAGCGGGTGTTGTATATAAACGTCCTTCTTCTGCAGATGAACCGATAATAACACTATTTGGGTAGCTTCCTGTTATATCGGCATACTCCTTATCAACATCTTTCGCAAATATAGCTGGGTCCGTTTCTTTTATTTGTTTTACTTTATAACCTTTTAATTGTTCAAGCGCGCTAGTACCTACATCCCCCATCACCATAATTTGTGTTCCATCTTTCGTTCCGATTGGATTTAATCGTTTTATTTCTTTTAACGTCATTTCCGGTATCTTTTCTTTTTCTATAAATAAAATCGGCCCGTTATTCGGATGATGAATAAGGTCTGCACTCGCAATACCTAATTGCCACTCGCTTGCTGGTACTAAAATAACAGCACCCGGCTGGTTCTCTTTATGGGTTGCCGGCCATATCGTTTGCGAAGTTAACACTGCCATTTGCAGGGGATCATTTGTATTTAACCTCGTCACATTTTTTAAACTTGTCGTTAATAAATCATACGATGCCCCTTCGTTCATTTCTTTTGGCGCCGTTACCTCCTGATTCATTTTCATTTTCTTTTGCTCTGTTTTTTTCTCTTTTGTAGATTCATGGTTTTTATGGTCTGTATTCGTTTGTCCGCATGCAGCAAGACCAACTGCTGTAATTATTGTTATCCCAAAAATTCGGGTCATTTTTTTCATTATACCGCCTCCGTATTAATCATTTTTGAGCCAATATGATTACCTAAAATGTAATTTCAACTCCACAATAACAAGCAATTCTGAAGAAATTATGCAGACACATCATAATCTGCACCATTTCTTCATGATTTTGCATTACACTTTAAGTAACGATTATAAATATGGAGGGCTCTCTATGATTGATATACTGCTCGTAGACGATGAACCGAGAATGCTTGAATTATTAACGCTTTATCTTACCCCAATTGGATATAACTGCGTATGTGCGACTTCAGGAGAAGAAGCTATTTTACATATAGAAAATCGAAACTTTAAATTTGTTTTACTCGATATTATGATGCCAAAGATGGACGGATGGGAAACGTGCAAAAAAATCCGATCTTTTAGTAACATTCCTATTATTATGGTTACAGCTCGTGATCAAACAGTAGATGTCGTTCAAGGATTAAAACTTGGAGCCGATGATTACGTAACGAAACCTTTCCATGAAGAAGAACTTTTCGCAAGAATTGAAGCTGTTTTAAGACGTACAAATGAACATAAACAAATCCAATATCACGGTATTGTATGGGATGAAACAAAACACTTCGTTTCTGTCCATAATGAAGAACTCCTTCTCACACCAATTGAATTTTCTTTACTCGGATTATTTTTACGCCATGTGAACTACGTATTAAACCGTGATCAGCTCATCGAACGAATTTGGGGGTTAAACACAAATACAGAAGATCGCACAGTCGATTCACATATTCGTAATTTACGTGATAAATTGCGAAAAGCAAATTTCCCTATTGATCATCATTTAAAAACCGTGTATGGAGTAGGTTATCGATGGATTAATACTGAACAGTAAGGGGCAAAACGATGAAACGAATTTCAATTCAATTCGGATTTTATTTTTTGATTGTTACACTTTTAATTGAAAGTGTTCTCTTTATTTTGCTCTATTATAGTCTTGTAAACACTAGAGTAAATGAAGAAATGACAGCTTTATTAAAGCGAGGAAATAGTCATCGAGATGTACTTGAAAAATATTACGATGAGCAAACCATCTCTCACGTAGCATTAATGGAATCTGAAGCTGAAACAACTGTCGTTATTACAAATGCAAATAAAGAAATACTAGCTAAATCTAACGAAATAAACACGACTATAAACGATCATATTAGTAAAATGCAAACTCGAACAGACCATAATGGAGCGATTATAGAAAATCATTGGAAAACATCTAATTATATATGTACAGTTAGCCCCATTGTAGTAGATGGAAAACATGAAGGCTATGTGTACATGTTTCTTGGAACAGAATCAATTGAAAAGTTAGTTAATGGATTAACGAAACAATTCATTATTGCTGGTGCCATCACGTTTCTACTCACAGTCATCACAATTTTCCTATTATCTCGATTATTAACAAAACCATTGTTACACATGAAACATGCCACTGAAAAAATGAGTAAAGGTGATTTATCTGTTTCATTAACAACTACTCGAAATGATGAAATTGGTGAACTAGCATCATCTATTCAGACGCTCGCAAATGATCTACATTATATGAAAACAGAGCGAAGTGAATTTCTAGCAAGTGTTGCTCACGAATTACGAACACCGTTAACATACGTAAGAGGTTATGCTGACATTGCTTTAAAAGAAAGCACCCCTTCTGAACAACGTTTGCGATATTTATCAATTATAAAAGATGAGTCTGATTACATTACAAACTTAGTTCAAGATTTATTTTCACTTGCACAAATGGAACAACATAACTTTTCTATTCAAGTAAAGGAAGTGCATTTACACACCTTCCTTACGCGTATATGTGAAAAAGTAAACGCCATGTATAAAGAAAGGTACATTAAAGTTTCTTTCTCTTGTCCTCCTACACTGCTAGTAAACTTAGATGAACAACGATTCGAACAAGTTGTTGTGAATATTTTAAATAACGCTTATAGACATTCAAAAGAGCATTCTCATATAAACATTTCTGTTACAGAAGAACATAAACATATTTCCATTGCAATTGAAGATGAAGGCGAAGGTATTCCGCTTGAAGACCTCCCTCACATTTTCGAACGCTTTTATCGAGTTGATAAAGCAAGATCACGAGCTACAGGTGGAACTGGTTTAGGACTATCTATCGTGAAAGAAATTGTAGAGCTACACGGCGGGACGATTACTGTCACGAGTGAAGTTGATCATGGATCTTGTTTTATCATTTCATTACCATCTGTAAAGAAACACGACTACCATCAGTAGTAGTGTTTCTTTATCCCGCATTAACGGGCAGTAAGACCCCTACATCAAAATTCAGCGGAAGCAAAGAAGTTAGGTGGGGGATCAACTGCCCGTAAAAGCCCGATTGGTTCAACTAATAATCAGTGGGAGATGAACAAAACCCCCACTGATTAAAGTTTCACTTTATCATTTTACTTTATAATATAAATTTACAAATTCCCCAAAACGTTTCGTATCCGTTAAAGTTAAATTAATTTCTGGATTCTTGTCTTGAAATAACGGAACTCCAGAACCTAATATATGTGGTGTAATCGTAACAACATATTCATCAATTAGATTATTCTTAAAAAACTCTTTCAATAAACTTCCTCCACCAACCATCCATATTTTAGATCCTTCTTGTGCTTTTAGCCTTTTCGTAAACTCCACTACATCTTCATTTACAAACTCCACGTTTCCGTCTGAGCCTTTTTCTGAACGAGAAAAAACATAACATGCTTTATCTAAGTACGGAAATGTTTCTGTATGCTCTACTACATAATCATACGTTCGTTTTCCCATAATTATTGTATCAATCGTTTCATACATTTCTGTATAACCGTTATCTCCCTCTCCTTCGGTTTCCATTAACCACTCTAAATCATCATTTTCTTTCGCAATATATCCATCTAAGCTCGCCGCAATAAATAAAACTATTTCACGTGACATATCTTTTCCTCCTTGCATCTCATCTTGATAATCATCTTGATAACATATGATGTAAACAATATACTAACAATAAAACACGACAATTTATGTCATGTTAAAAAGAAAAAAGGTGATACATTTGTCAAAAGCTAAACGCTTATTAGATATTCTTATATTTGCTTCTGCCAAAAAGACATTTACAGCGCAAGAAATAGCTGATGAATTTAATATCTCCGTTCGTACTGTCCATAGATACATTTTAGATTTAAGTGATATGGGGTTGCCCATTTACGCAGAACAAGGTCGTAACGGCGGCTATAAAGTATTAACGAATAGAGTCATTCCACCTATCTTATTTACGGAAGAAGAAGCAGTCTCCATCTTTTTTGCTTTTCAATCTTTAAGTTACTATCGAGACTTGCCTTTTAACACAGAAATCAATTCCGTTACACATAAACTGTATAGCTCCCTACAACATGATGCGAAAACGAAAGTTGATAAAATACGTTCTTATATCGCTTTTTGGAATCCGAAGCGTACAATTGATACCCCTCTTTTAAACGAAGTATTAACCGCGGCTATTGAAAATAAAAATTTACAATTTCAATATGAATCTAAATCGGGGATAAAAACAAAACATGTTCATCCTATCGGTGTATATGCTCATGACGGGCTATGGTACTTACCATCCTATGACTTCAGTAGAAAAAAAGTATTACTGTATCGCGTTGATCGTATTCTTTCTATATTATCAACAGAAGAAAGTGAAAGTACGTTCATGAATTTAGAAGAATGGTTTGACTCTAGCTCTAACGTCATAAACATTCCTATCCAGTTACATGTTTTATTAACGACAGAAGGTGTGCGCCAATGTAAAAGCGTGCCTTACCTTGAAGAATTCGTTGTAGTAAATGAGGACGGAACAGGATATATACATTCAACAATTGATAAAGGTGAAATTAATTTTATTACGCCTTTATTTTATAGGCTTGGAAAAGATGCAAAAGTGTTAGAACCGAAAGAATTGATAGATGGTTTACGTATACGTGCGAAAGAAATTTTACATATGTATGAAGACGAAAAAAGCTGCTAAATATAAGCAGCTTTTTTCGTCGATTTGTCTCTATTATTTTGACTGTTGACGAATATCGAACCACCAACGGTTTTTCTCATTCATATTCTCAGTGCCACTAGACCCACTGTAATGGAAAGCATCCAGGAAGATTGAATCTAGTTTATCCTCATCTACAAAATAACCTAAGTTAACCTTTACCGTTTGTCCTGGTGTGATACTGCCAATATTATAAAAGCTTTTCCCGTCTCCGTGAGGTTCTAAATAATCAACTTCGCCCGTCATAATATTTTTTTCCGTAATTCCAGCTCTTTCAGCGTAATTCCATACATTCCCCTTACTTTTAAGCACTTGTATGGATGGATGCATATAGATTTCTTTTGTTTTCTGTTTACCTATATTTTTCACTGTTGTTGTCAAGTAGACAAATTTAGGCTGAATTAATTTTGACTCTACTAATTGATCAATCGAATCTTTACCATTTCCAAATTTATATTCATCCCGTCTGTATGGTATCAATTGTCCTACTGGATCCAAAGCTTGATTCTCGCTTAGTCTCTCTAATCCCGTTTCATTAAAGTTTTCTTGCTTAAAATCTTTGATTGAATCAAAAACTTCAACTTTTTCTATCATATATTCAATTTTACTGTTATCCATGATAATCGTTACTGGAACCTTTTGTCCTATATGAAATAGTCGTTTACTATCTTTTTTCAAAGGAATCACTTTAGTTTTTTTAGGCTTACTTTCTTCGCTAAAATACTTTTTATCATAATCTGTTATATGTGATGCCTTTTCTTTTGAGGTAGGCTCAAAGGAAATGTTCCCTAACACATCCACCATTTGTTCTTCGTTTATATCGTTTCCAATATAACTTTGTAACATGATCCCCTCTTTCTCAAAAAAGAGAAAGACCTCTCTGTTAAACGCTAAATTGTTGTTTCCATTTTCTTTATTGACAATCACTGCTTTCTTGCCATTTATCTCTTTCTCTTCGTAGCTTTTTGAGTACAGTGTTTTAAAATTCGAATCTTTTCCTACTCTCCAAAGAATGAATGAAAATCCACCCTTTGCGTAGTTATCTTTAAATGAATATTTCATAGCAGAGTCATCAATCGCTTCCATATTTTCTGGCAATTTACCAATCTTCAACTTATACCACTGATCACTCTTTTTCGAATCCTTATTTGTTAAGGAAACATTTACTTCGTAATTTTGTTTTTGAACAATCATATTATAGACTTTTACTGCACCAAAAACAGTTGTTGGCATACCAATTAATAAACAGGCAGCAGCGATTAACATACGATGTCTTTTACGCTTTTTCTGTGGTCGCTCGCCTCTCAGCTTCATTTCTTCCATAAACAATTTCTTTTTGCGCGTATATGTATGTGAAAATTCATGTTGTTCTTCGAGTTTATCAAAATCATCTAAAGCAATTTTTTCAGCAAGTTCATATATTTCTTTGGAGTTCTTTGAATTCGTCATGTTGTATACCTCCTATCATATTTTGGACTCGTTTTCGAGCACGCTCAAACTGCTTGCGGACATTGGCCTCCGTTATCCCCATGACACTTGAAATTTCTTGATACGTTAAGTTATAGAAGACTTTATACTTAAACACCTGTCTATTAGACTCATTTAACTCTTTTAACAATGCATCAATTTGAAACTCGGACATTACACGTTTTTCCCACTCTTCAATATTTTCATCTACTGTTTCTGTTGATTCTCTTTCATATTCTTCTAAAAATGTTTCATGTCGTCTATTTTTCCGGTAGCTATCAATCGCCTTGTTTTTCGCAACCCTCAAAATGTAGCGTTTAAGCTCTTCAGTACTCAAGCTATGGAGCTTTTCCAAGTTCTTATAAAGAGTAATAAACGTCTCTTGAACCGAATCTTCAGCCTGCTGAATATTATTTAAAATAGAATACGCTACATAATAAATCTTTTGTTCATACAACTCATATAGCTCTTCCATCTTTTCATAATCGTTGTTTGTAACTTTCATATAATTCCTCCTCTCACTCTATATAACGAATGAGCGCTATACTTTGTGACACTGTAAAATCTTTTTATAGATAAAATTTAATAATAGAATAAATAAAAGCCCAATTTCTCTATTTTAACTGAGAAATTGGGCTTTTTAATATTAGAATTTTCCTGACTGTATCTCTAAGAAAAATTCTTTTACACCTTTTCAATATGTATTATTTGCTCTATCGCTTCTTTTAACAAATGCTTTGTCTCTTCAAAGTTATGATTCTGTTTTTCTCCCGATTGTACCATATAAAACTCAGCAAATGAACGCTCTTTATATCTCGGTACAACATGCATATGATAGTGCGTAAGTTCATTAAAGATTCCACCATTTTGACAAATCGTAATTCCGTCAGGTTTATATAATACCTTAATCGCTTTTGCAATCAGCTTAGAAGCATCCATAATGGATTTTGCTACAACATCATCTAATTCGTCTACTTCTACAACATGTTGCTTTGGCACAATTAAAGTATGTCCTGTATAGAAAGGTTCATGATCTAAAAAACATGTTACATAGTCATCTTCATATATTTTATATATTTTCTCCTCTTCATTTGCTAATTTACAACCTAAACATTCCATCATACTTTCTCCCTTTATTAAAAACATAAAAACGTGAGAGCCGTATTCTCACGTTTTTATGTTTCATTTTATCCCGCATTAACGGGCAGTAAGATCCCTATCTCAAAATTCTGCTGTAAAGCAAAGAAGTGAAATAGGAGATCAACTGCCCGTAAAAGCCTGATTGGTTCCACTAGTAATCAGTGGGGGATAAACACTCCCACTGATTACAGTTTCACTTTATTAATTCAATTGTTTCCGTAACCTTTATACTATCTTTTACAGATTGAACAATCGTACAATTTTTCACTGCAAGTTGCAGCGCCTTGTCCAGCTGCTCTTCTGTAATGTTTTCTGCTTTAATTTTATAGTGCAAATGAACACTTTCAACTGGCTTCGATAAAGCTTCACTTCTACCAATTTCAGTTTCGATTGTAAACGTATCATATGTAATACGTTTCTTTTCTAAAATTGTTCGAAAGACAATTGCACTACATCCTGCGATAGAAGAAATGAGTAATTGTAACGGTGAATACCCGTTTTCTTTTCCAATCGCTAATTGACCATACGATAAATCTGCTTCTATATCATCATGTTTGATTGTTAGTTTCATTTGTTTTTTCCATCTCCACTTTCATCGGTTTCTGCCGTTTCTTACTAATATAATAATATATATAGCAGAAAATGATAAATGGAATACCACAGTATAACGCCATTCTTTGTTCAGGAATAAACGCTAAACTAATAACAACAATGCTATTTGTAATTAAGGCTAAAATCGGGACAATTGGGTATAGTGGTGTTCTATACTTTAAGTCCTCTAACTTTCCTCCGCCTTTTATATACTGACTTCTAAAGCGAAGTTGCGATAGAGCAATAATGATCCAACTTGAAACAGCCGATAAACCAGCTATCGATAATAAATACATGTATACTGTATCTTCTGCAAGGAAACTTGTGAATAGAGATAATCCAGCTACCGCAATCGTTACGACTAGCGCTGTAATTGGAATACCACGCTTATTTACTTTCTGGAAGGAAGTTGGTGCCATTCCCTCATTTGCAAGTGACCATAGTATACGCGTCGCTGCATATAATCCAGAGTTCGCTACAGATAATAACGCAGTAATAATAACGAAGTTCATAATATCAGCTGCGTATGGAATACCAATTTTATCAAATACGACTACGAATGGACTTTCAATTACGCCTGCTTCTTTCCAAGAAATTAATCCTACTAAAATCGTCATTGTTAAAATGAAGAATAACATAATGCGCCATACTGTATTACGAATCGCACGTGGAATTGTTTTTTCTGGATTTTCACTTTCTCCCGCTGCAATTCCGATTAACTCTGTTCCTTGGAACGAGAAGTTAACTGTAATCATTGTAAGTAATACGGCAGCTAGTCCATTCGGGAAAAGTCCACCATCGCTTACAAAGTTAGAGAAAAGAGGTGCTGCTTCTTTTCCGTCATATGATATAAATCCTAATAATGCACTACCACCAAGCACAACAAATGCAAGAATTGTAATTACTTTAATACTAGAGAACCAAAATTCTAATTCAGCATAACTTTTCGCCGAAATTGCGTTTGAAGCATATAAAATAACGCCGAATACAAGGCACCATACCCAAACATCAACATTTGGAAACCATCTTTTCATCATTAAACCGATTGACGTTAATTCTAGACCCACTGTTACTGCCCAGCCGAGCCAGTATAACCAGCCAATCATAAAGCCCGTTCCTGGTCCAATAAACTTCGTCGCATACTTTTGGAAAGATCCTGAAACCGGCATCGCTACCGTTAACTCTCCAAGACAAAGCATTGTTAAATACATAATAAATCCGCCTACTAAATATGAAAGGATGGCTCCCCCTGGTCCAGCCTGATTAATGGTGTAACCTGAACCTAAGAAGAAACCAGTTCCGATTACACCACCAAGTGCGATCATAAATAAATGTCTACTCTTCATCGTACGATGTAATTTCTCATTCGTTGGTTGCTGCATCTAAATCCTCCCCCTACCATACCCCTATATCCTGTTAAAATTTTCTGATAATAAAAATATACACGAAAGCGATTACATTTTCTATATAAAATTAAAACTTTTCTGATAAAACAATATAAAAATCGAATTATTGCAAGATTTAGATTCTATTTAGAGGAAAATAAGGAGAAACAAGGAAAAACCCTTACATATATTGTAAGAGTCAACGGAGTTCTAATCTTCTCGATAAAATTGATAAACTATAATTTACGATAAAGTACATACAAGCTACTACTATAAACGTCGGAATCATGTAATTCACATTTTGCCCGCTAATAATTTGAGCATTATGCATAAGCTCAGGGAGTGATATAACAACCGCTAGCGACGTATCCTTCAGCAATGAAATAAATTGACTGACAAGCGGCGGAACCATTCTCCTTAATGCTTGTGGCAAAATAATATGCCAAAGCGCTTGAACATACGTTAATCCCGAAGATCTTGCAGCTTCAACCTGCCCTTTTTCAATAGACAATAGACCACTTCTAACAATTTCAGATATCATTGCTGCCTCAAATATTGTTAAAGCAACAATTGCAGCTGTTATAATTTCTAATTTCAAGCCTGCTTCTGGAAGTGCAAAATACGTGAAAAATATAATTAACAGTAGTGGTAAGTTTCGAATCACTTCAACTATAACTCCTAATACTTGTGAGACGACAGGTATTTTCGTGTAGCGCAATATACCGATTACACTTCCAATAATAAAACTAAGTACAATTGCTATGAGCGCTACCTCTAATGTTATAAGTAATCCTTTTAATAAAAATAGAATATGATCTCCTGTAATTGCTCCCTTGAAATCCATTTACACCGCCTCCTTTGCCAAGCGTTTTTCTAAATAACGCACTAGCATACTGAGCGGAATTGTTAATATTAAATAAAACATCCCGACAAATATATAAACATCAAACGTAACAAACGTCTTCGTTGAAATTAAATCTCCTTGATACATTAAATCAGCACCAGCAATAATTCCAAGTATTGAAGAGTTTTTAACTAAATTGAGAAACTGGTTTCCTAAAGGGGGAATTACAATTTTCACTGCTTGGGGTAAGACAACATAATACATCGCCTGCACATACGTTAGCCCTGAAGAGCGAGCAGCTTCCATCTGCCCTTTCGCAACTGATAAAATACCAGCGCGAATTACTTCTGCAATAAAAGCTGCCGTATATACCGTAAGCGTAACTGTTCCTGCTACAAAACCATTTAAAGTAATTCCTATTACAGGTAAAGCAAAATAGAATATAAATGCAATTAATACAAGTGGAATATTTCTTACAAACTCCACAAAAGCTGATCCTATCCAATTTAAAATGCGAATAGGTGCAATACGCATTACTGCCAAAATTACTCCTAAAATAAAACTACCTATCAATGCAATTACACTAGACATAACTGTATATTTAAACCCTTCTAAATACATATCAATGTTATTCGTTAATATAGAAAAATCAGGCACATATTCTCCCCTCTTTCTTTACAAGAAGAGGATGAGTACTCTCATCCTCTCACTTTTACTATCTACTTTTCTGGTTTTTGTCCAACCCACTTCTCATATAATTTGTCATACTCCCCGCTTGCTTTCATGTCTTTAATTAAAGTATTAATCTCTTTCGTTAAATCATCTGCCCCTTTTTGCACTGCAATTCCATACGGTTCATCTGTGAAAATTTTTCCTACTACTTCATAATTAGAATCTTGTTTTGCCATTCCGTAAAGGATCGCATTATCTGTCGTTAACACATCACCTTTACCTGCCTTTAACGCTGTAAATGCCTCACTATAATTTTCAAACTCTAATACAGTCGCTTCTGGTGACTTTTGACGAATGTTATTTGTAGATGTTGATCCTTTTACAGCTAATACTTTAACGCCTTGTTTTATATCATCGACGCTCTTAATATTGCTTCCTTTTTTCACAAGTAACGATTGTCCTGCTTTAAAATATACATCTGAAAAATCCACTTCTTTTTTGCGTTCTTCCGTAATTGTCATTGTTGCAATAATTGCATCAATATCACCATTTTTCAGCATTGGAATACGTGTTTTAGACGTTACTTCTTTCAGCTCTAGCTTCTTTTCATCTCCAAGAATCTTTTTCGCCAGTGCCTTCGCGACATCAACATCGAATCCTTCTACCTGCCCTGTTGAAGGATTTTTCAATCCAAATAAATTCGTATCATTCTTCACCCCAACTACTAATTTCCCTCGTTTCTTAATTTGCTCAGCAGCCCCGCCTTGCTTCGTATTTGTTTCCTTTGCCTCATCTTTCTTACTTCCGCATCCAGCAACAACAAGCACGAATAAACATGAAAATACGATTAAAGTAAATAACTTTTTCATTTTAAGCATGAAATTCCTCCTCTAATGATTTAGCACCCGACTTAAAAATAAACGAGCTCTTTCTTGTTCAGGGTTTGCAAAAAAGTTCGCCGGTGTTGTATCTTCAATAATTTGACCATCATCCATAAATAAGATCCTATCTGCTACCTCTCTAGCAAATCCCATTTCATGCGTGACAACGACCATTGTCATCCCTTCTTTAGCCAGTGCTTTCATAACATCAAGTACCTCTCCAATCATCTCTGGATCAAGAGCAGACGTAGGCTCATCGAATAGCATAATTTCCGGCTGCATTGCAAGTCCTCTAGCAATTGCCACCCGTTGCTGTTGTCCTCCGGATAATTGATGTGGATATACGTTAGCCTTCTCTGGAATTCCTACTTTCTCTAAATAAAACATTGCTGTTTTCTCTGCTTCTTCTTTGGAAACTTTATTTACTTTAATAGGTGCTAATGTAATATTTTGAAGAACCGTTTTATGTGGATATAAATAAAAATGTTGAAAGACCATCCCAATATTTCGCCGCAATTCATTCATGTCCGTTTTTTTATTGTGTACCTCTGTATTTTGTACAATTAATTCTCCCTCTGTAATTGCCTCTAATTGATTTATACATCGAAGCAATGTACTTTTTCCTGATCCTGAAGGCCCCACAACTACTACCACTTCGCCTTTTTTCACTTGCACATTAATATTTTTCAAAACTTGAAAGTTACCATAATATTTATTTACATTACGAAATTCTATCAACATACTCCCCCTTCCCCTAACAATGCATGTACATTCTTTTTATATTCAAAAATAGTCCCAAAAATAACTTTTAGCTTCAATTTGTCCATAAAAAAAAGCAAAGAGTTTCCCCTTTGCTTCTTCATTTCTATTCTGTTAAGATACTTCTTCTTTCTTATCTTTCCCGTATTCATGCTCCCAAAAATCAGCATTTTTAATTCCTAATGGCCCTGGATCGAATACTGGATCTTTTCCTTCTTTTTTCTGTTTTTCATAATCCTTTAATGCGACTAATGCAGGTTTTTGTAATAGTAAAATCGCAATGATATTTACCCATGCCATAATTCCTACCCCAATATCGCCTAAAGCCCAAGCCGTTGCTGCTGTTTTTATACAGCCGTAGAATACAGCTCCTAAGAATACAAATTTTAATACCATAGACAACCAAGGACGATCTTTATCACGATTTAAGTACGCTATATTCGTTTCTGCAATGTAGTAATATGCCATAATTGTTGTAAATGCAAAGAATAGTAACGAGATTGCAACGAAACCGTTTCCAAATCCAGGGAAAACAGATTCTACTGCTGCCTGTGTATATCCCGGTCCTGGCTGTGCACCATTTAATTTATTTACGATAAAGTTTTTTCCGCTTGCATCAAATACGTTATACATGCCTGTAATAATCATCATAAATGCTGTTGCTGAACAAACAAATAATGTATCAATGTAAACGGAAAATGCTTGCACTAAGCCTTGCTTAGCTGGATGTGATACTTCAGCTGCTGCTGCTGCATGTGGTCCAGTTCCTTGCCCTGCTTCATTGGAATAAATACCACGCTTTACTCCCCAAGAAATTGCTAAACCGATAATACCACCGAAAGCCGCTTCTAATGCAAAAGCACTTCTTATAATTAACATAAATGCTTCTGGCAATTTTTCAATATTCATAGCGACAATAACACAAGCTACTAAAATATAACCAACTGCCATAAACGGTACGACAACTTGTGCAACGTTAACGATTCGCTTTACTCCACCGAAGATGATAAGAGCTAATACAACAACTAATAAAGCCCCTGATAATGTAGTGTTAATTCCAAAAGCTGTTTCTAAACTTACAGCAATACTATTTGCTTGCACACCTGGTAGTAAAAGCCCTGTTGCAAGAATTGTCGCTGCAACGAATACTAAAGCATACCATTTAACTCCTAAACCTTTTTCGATGTAATAAGCAGGACCACCTCGGAACTGTCCTTGGTGTTTCGTCTTATATATTTGTGCTAATGTCGATTCTACATAAGCAGAACCTGCTCCTAAAAAGGCTACTGCCCACATCCAAAATACAGCCCCTGGTCCACCGAAGGCAACCGCTGTAGCTACCCCAGCGATATTCCCTGTCCCAACGCGCCCTGATAAAGAAAGTGCTAACGCTTGGAATGAAGAAACACCAGCCTCTGATTTTTCACCTTGAAATGTCAGCTTCACCATCTCTCCTACATGCCTTACTTGTAAAAACTTCGTTCGAATGGAAAAATATAAACCTACTCCTAAACATAAATAAACAAGTGCTGGACTCCAAACAATATTATTTAACCAATTTACGAAAGCTTCCAATATTCCCCCTCCTTTTTATCAAGAATATTCAGAATATATAAAAATTATAAATGTATACCGAATCTATGACAATATTATTTTAATAAAACAAACATATTTTTGTATAAAAAAACAAAGTATACATTTATTTTGTATACTTTGTTTTGAACAAAATGTATTATATATTCACAATTGCTTCTTCGCTTATAATTCTTTCATATAATTCTTCAGATAATTTTTGGAAGTTATCTGGCATATCTTTCCCCTTAAACTTCTTTTGGAGTGTGCCGTATAGACCTATGTCACGCAAACGTAAAAATAGTGGTAATGATTCATACCAACTATCCGCCAGTCTGTGCTCATACTCATAGCCTTTCCGTAACACTTGTAGCTGTTTACGGGCAAAGTCTGTCTTCTCTTCCGCTGTCCACGGTTTAAATAGAACAGAGTAGTATAGAACCATCGCTAAATCATGTATAAAGTAATTATAAGCCGCATCATCAAAATCAAAGATTGTTAGCTCTTTACCATCATAATGAAAATTACCTGGATGAATGTCACCGTGCATAAGGCCAAATGTTTCTCTTTCAATTGGAAGACTTTTTATTTCATCCATTAATACCGCTGCAATCTTTTTCACTTGATCATCTTCTAATTCATTAATAATCCCACTTTCGTCTTCTTCCCACGTATCACGATGATTCGTTTTAGGATAGTTCATTGTTAGGCGATGCAGTTGCCCAATCGCTTTTCCCCATGCTTCAAAATAAGCATCTCCCCAATAAGGTGATCCTTCCTCTTTTACTTGCTCGCCTTTTGCATATGTAAATAAAGACGCGAAAAAGAACGTTCCATCCTCTGCTACGATTTCTTCTACGAGATTTCGAGACGTTGAATAAAGAGGTCCTGCTACCTTTGCCCCATTCTCCGCAACATATCGTAAAAAATCTAGTTCAGCCTCTACCTCTTGTTTAGAACGATGAGAAGAATGTGTTAAACGTAATACGTAACCTTCATCATTATCACCCTTCGCCTTAAAAATATAATTCTCAAAATCTCCAAGTGGCTTTTCTTCTACGGTTACATGAAACAAACCCGCTGCTCTTTTTAAAATCTCTTTCGTAAAAACACGTTCTACAGCTATTTCCATATATATCCCTCCTATATATCTTCTTAATTCGACACAAATGTTAGAAGTACTGCTATGAAATTGAATAATGCACAAAAGACAATATAACGTAACTTTCAATCCTCTTTAAAAAAAATAATTCAAGCATAAATTTCTCATAAACGACAAAAATTAACAGAAACAGTTGCACTTTAAAAGAGGTGGAAATTATGACAGAGAAAAAAGAACAACAAGAGAGTAAAAAACAAAAGCATATGTTTCCATCACTTCCGGAGAACATTAATTACATTGAAAATAAACTTTCTCATTCTGATGATATAAAAAAATTAAATCTCCCTTTTCAAAACGGAAAAGGAATAATCTTATATATCGAATCTTTAGCAGATCCAAATC
The DNA here is from genome assembly GCF_022664295.1 of Bacillus cereus group sp. BfR-BA-01311. Taxonomy (NCBI): domain Bacteria; kingdom Bacillati; phylum Bacillota; class Bacilli; order Caryophanales; family Bacillaceae; genus Bacillus; species Bacillus cereus group sp. BfR-BA-01311. The sequence goes on along the minus strand of NZ_JAKUHC010000011.1, from coordinate 43,690 downwards.
TAATTCATCAGTTAGCTCTTGAGCCTTTATTGACACGGTCAGACTTAGCTATAGATAAAGCTTTTTCTACATTAAATATGAAAAAAGAAACGAATTTAAATTATGGTATGCAGCTTTTATTACAAGGTAAATCCTTATATTTTCATGAACACGTCGACAGTTTTTGTATTTTCGAAACAGCTCTATCCTTAAAGAGAGATATAGCAGAACCTGATAATGAAGGAATTGTCCGTGGACCGCATACTGGTTTTGTAGAAGACTTAGCAACCAATTTAGCTTCCATTCGCAAACTCATAAAAAGTCCACATGTCGTCATTAAATATTTCACACTTGGTGAAGAAATGCATACGAAAGTGGCAATTGCTTATATGCAAAACATAGCGAATGACGATTTAGTTACAGAAGTAAAAAGAAGGTTAGAAACGATTAAGACAGATGCACTTATGCCTCCAGGATATATACAAGAATTTATAGAGGATACGTCTTTCTCACCATTTCCGCAGCAATTAAATACAGAGCGTCCAGATAGAGTCGCAGCAAATTTAATGGAAGGACGAGTTGCTATTTTATCTGATGGAGATCCAACAGCGCTTATCGTTCCTGTTACATTATTTGCCTTCTATCAATCACCAGACGATTATAATAACCGCTGGATTGTCGGTTCTTTCGTCCGAATGATTCGCTTAGTGAGTTTCTTGATTGCTTTTCTCTTACCAGCTATATATATCGCAACCGTAGCCTTTCATCCTGATGTATTGCCGCTTGAACTTGTGTATACAATTAAAGCTTCATTAGAGAAAGTACCACTTCCTCCTATTTTTGAAGCTCTCTTAATGGAGCTAATTTTCGAGTTATTACGGGAAGCTGGTATTCGTTTGCCAAGCAGAGTTGGACAAACAATCGGTATTGTAGGCGGTTTAGTAATTGGTGATGCAATTGTAAAAGCCGGACTTGTTTCTTATACGATGATTATCGTTGTAGCTTTAACTGCCATCTCATCTTTTCTCGTTCCATCAAACGATATGAGTTCAGCTGTTCGAATTCTTCGTTTTCCATTAATGCTCCTTGCTGCCATATTTGGATATGTAGGAATATCATTCGGTCTAATTATAACTTTCGTTCACCTATGTCAGCTTCATTCTTTTCATACACCATATCTTTCTCCTGTTGCACCAATGCGGATTAAAGATATGAAAGATTCTTTTGTAAGACTACCAATTTGGTCATTTTGGGAACGACCACATGATCCAAAACCGAAAAAAATGCAGCGCCAACATGTAACGAGAGAGGATGAGGACGGTGACAAACACGCAAAGTAAAATTTCACTTGTTCAATTTACCTTTTTCGTTATTCAATGCCAAATTGGGGTCGGTATACTATCTCTACCTAACCGTCTTCACCCAATAGCAAAAGGTGGTGGATGGATTTCCGCGCTCATCGCCGGGCTTGCGATTCAGCTTATTATTTTACTAATGTGGCTTTTCTTAAAACGATTCCCGGATGCAGATATGTATGAAAGTGTTTGTATGCTATTTGGTAATAAGTTTGGAAAACTATTAGGCTTTGCTTATGTTTTTTATTTTACTCTTATCGGTATGACAGTTATGTTAAATGCTTGTAATGTCATTAAAGTGTGGGTTTTGCAAGCGACCCCTTGGTACGCAATTCTCTTACTATTTACGATAGCTTGCTGCTATATAGCCTATAATACATTTAAAGTCATCGTACGATTTTATGTCATGGCTTCTATTCTCATTTTGCCCATGGCTCTTTTAATTGCCCTAGGGCTTTCCCGAGCTGATTTCTCTTATATTTTTCCCATTACAGAAGCCGGCTGGTGGAATATAATTCAAGCATCCAAGGAAACAATTACAGCCATGTATGGTTTTGAAATTATTCTTATCGCTTTCCCAAAAGTAAACGGGAGTTCTGTGGCAAAACTGAAGGCAATTTCTATCGCTAACGGATTTGTAACTCTTTTTTATACTTTTACTGTTTGGATTTGCTATATCGTATTTAGCCCAAAACAAATCGAGCTTATTCCAGAACCAGTTGCTTACTTATTACGCTCCTTACATATCGGGATTATAGACCGGACGGATTTACTATTCATACCAATATGGATGATAACAGTTGTGGCTTCTATTGCTAGTTATTATTGCGCTGCTTCAATCGGAGTTGGGCATATATTCAATCTTGCTAATCATAAAAAAGCTGTTCCAATCGTCGGTATTATTGCTTTTAGTGTAGCCTTATTTATAGATACACCTGAAGAATTAAAAGTAATTTCAACTTTCACTGATAAGTTCACGTATATTTTCATCGTTGTCCTCCCTCTTTTATTTCTACTTTATTCAGTAATAAGAAATAAGAAAGGAGAACAGTATGTTCCAAAAAAGAGTTAAATTACTTTTTATATTATGTACTAGTTCCCTCCTTTCTGGCTGTTGGGATCAAGAGCCATTAAGAGAAGCCAGATTAGCTTATAGCATTGGTTATGATATTACGGAAGAGAATAAACTTCAGCAAACGCTTGAACTCGTAAAAAGTTCAAGCGGCGAGCAATCTTCATTCGAAAATGAAATACATTCAGCAAACGGGCATAACATAAGGGATACAAGCGATGCCCTAAAAAAAAATGTGACTGGGAATATTCGCTATTTTAAATATGGCGTTCAATTACTCGGAACCAAAATCCTAAAAAAAGGTATATTACCTTATTTAGATGTCAGCTTTCGGGACCCAACAAACCCAACTGCTTTAGTAAAACTTATTGCAGTAGATGGTGAAACATCCGAGATACTAGAAAAAAAGAAAGTAGGAAATTTACTAATTGGAGATTTTCTAAAGAAAAAAGTGAAAAGTTTAGAAGATATGAGTGTGTTTCCAAAAGAAACTTTAGAAGCAGCTGCTACAAAAATGTTAGATCCCGGTAAAGACTTTACCCTCCCTTCTATAAAAATAAAAGGAAAAGAAGTGATTACAAACGGTCTAGCTTTATTTAATAATGATAAATTAACTGGGCATTTACCTTTGAAACAATCTGTTTTATTCGTATTATTAACTGGAAAAATGGGAACAAGTGCCCGTATAACCCAAAAGCTTACTAGCGATGAATCAGAGAAAACATCTGATTATTTAACAATGGAAATTAGCAATCGAAAGTTAAAACGCGACTTAAAAATAACAACAGATAAAAAAGGAAATGTTTATGCTCACATTAAGCTCCAACTAAAAGTTATAGTGCTTGAAGCTCCGAGAGATAATCTTTACAAAATGGATGAAAGAAAAAAACTAAATAAAGAATTGTCTACACAACTTACGAAAGAAGCTAAAAAGATAACAAAAAAGTTACAAAAAGCAAACTGTGATGCTTTCGGTATCGGCAGACACCTTATCGCCTATCACCCTGACTTATGGAAGAAGAAAAATTGGAATAAAGATTATGCAAAAGTAAAATTCAAACCTGAGGTAGAGGTAAACATTTTGTACAGTGGTGTCCTAAAATAAAAGGTTGTATGCCCATGCGGCATACAACCTTTTATTTCGTATATCGATACACAATTGATTCATATGGTCTTAAGCTAAGTTTTGTAATATCCTTGCTAGCATCTTTATAATTCGACAGTAGTATTTCTTGTTTCATTCCATCTAATTGAACGTGCGCTGGTACAGAGTACGTTATTTCTTCTCCATAGAAGTTATTTATAACAAGCAGCACTTCACTTTCTGTAGTACGAGTATATGCCCAAATCTTAGGATCATTTTTATCCAAAATAGCATATTCTCCTTCTGTAATTACATCATACGTTTTCCTAAGTTCTATTAACTTTTTATAATGATAAAATACGGACTCTTTATCTTCTAATGCCTTCTCTACGTTTATTTCTTTAAAGTTTTCAGCCGCTGAAATCCAAGGTGTACTTGTTGTAAAACCACTGTTCATCTCTTCATTCCACTGCATCGGAGTGCGAGAGTTGTCACGAGATTTTTGCTTTAAAATCCCGATAATCTCTTCTTTTGATAGCCCTTCTTTTAGCTTTATATCGTATATATTTAACGATTCCACATCACGATATTGCTCGATGGACTCAAATTTAGGATTCGTCATACCGATTTCTTCCCCTTGATAAATATAAGGCGTTCCTTGCAGCATGTGCATGGCTGTCGCTAACATTTTTGCAGATTCGTTTCGGTACTTTCCATCATCACCAAAGCGTGACACGATGCGAGGCTGGTCATGATTACACCAAAATAACGCATTCCATCCTCCGCCCTTTTGCATTTCAATTTGCCAGCTAGACATAATCTCTTTTAATTTAATAAAATCAAACTCTGCTTTCGTCCACTTATCACCATTCGGATAATCTACTTTTAAATGATGGAAACTAAACGTCATGCTTAATTCATTACGCTCAGGATTAGAATATTTAATACAATTATCAATTGTCGTAGATGACATTTCTCCAACTGTAATTACATCTTTTCCTGCAAAAACATTTCGGTTCATCTCTTGTAAATATTCATGAACACGCGGACCATCTGTATAATACTTGCGTCCATCACTTGTCGCAGTACTACCTTCATCGTTTAAGAAACATTGGTCTTTTGAAATTAAGTTAATGACATCTAATCGGAATCCTGTTACTCCTTTATCCAGCCAAAAACGCATCATATCATATACTTCTTCACGAAGTTTTTCATTTTCCCAATTTAAATCAGCTTGTGTTTCATCAAATAAATGTAAATAATATTGCTCCGTCTTCTCATCATATTTCCAAGCAGATCCACCAAACTTAGACTGCCAATTATTTTTTTCATCACGCCAAATATAGTAATTACGATATGGACTATTTTTATCTTCCTTCGCTTCTTTAAACCACTTATGTTCAGTCGAACTATGATTTACAACAATATCAAGCATAATCTCAATGTTACGTACTTTCGCTTCTGCTAAAAGTTCTTCAAACTCTTCCATCGTTCCGTAAGATGGATCAATGCTGTAGTAATCACTTACATCATATCCATTATCATTTTGTGGTGATTGGTATATCGGTGTTAACCATATATAATCCACTCCGAGTTCTTTTAAATAATCTAGTTTCTCTGTAACACCTTTTATATCCCCGGTTTCTCTATTGTAATAACTATTAAAGCTCTTCGGATAAATTTGATAGACTACACTTTTATGCCAATCCTTCATGTTTAACTTCCTCCTACTTCTGTTTGACTCTTTTTGCAAATAACCATGTTAAAGTAAACGGGATTACAACTGCAATAATCATTCCTACAATAAACATTGGAATCGATTTCGGAATGATAGAAATAAATGCTGGCAATCCGCCAATTCCGATAGCAGGCGCTAATACACCATTTAATGTAATGAATATCGCTGCCACAGCAGATCCTATAATCGCTGCATAGAACGGGAACTTATTTCGTAAATTCACCCCAAACATCGCTGGTTCTGTAATACCGAAGTATGCTGAAATGGCTGATGTTGATGCCATACTTTTATCATTTTGATTTTTAGAAATCCAGAACATCGCAAGTGCCGCACTACCTTGCGCAATGTTAGAAAGAGCGATCATCGGCCAAATAAATGTCCCGCCATGTTGTGCAATCAATTGTAAATCAATTGCAATAAACATATGATGCATACCTGTAATTACAAGCGGTGCATATAACGCTCCAAATAATACTGCTCCAACTACTGGTACTGTTTCATATACACCTACTAATCCTACTGTTAATAAATCTCCAATATGACGTGTAACCGGACCGATAATTCCTAGTGCTAACACACCTGTCACAACGATTGTTGTAATTGGTACAACTAATAATTGAATTGCATTTGGTACATGTTTCTTTAAGAAAATTTCCACTTTACTTAATACAAATGCTGCTACTAAAACAGGTAAAATTTGTCCTTGATATCCTACCTTCTCAATTTGGAATAGTCCTAAAATATTGAAGTACTCAATCTTTTGACCCTCTAAACCAGTCGCTGCTTTTCCATAGTCCCAAGCGTTTAATAAGGCCGGGTGCACAAGCATTAATCCCATAACAATCCCTAGTATTGGACTACCACCAAAACGCTTCGTTGCTGACCAACCGACAAGTGCTGGTAAGAATACGAATGCTGTATTGGCCATCATATTAATTAAATCCCAAAGCCCGCCTAAGTTTGGATAAACATCTAATAAATTTTTCCCATCAAAAAATAAGTCCTTTGCGCCTAATAGATTGTTAATACCCATTAGTAAACCAGCTGTTACGATCGCTGGTAATATCGGCATAAATACATCCGAAAATATTTTTACAAACTTTTGAGCTGGATTTAACTTCTGATTTCCAGAGTCTTTTACGTCCGCTACAGTCGATTCTTTCATACCTGCAAGCGTTATCAATTCAGCGTAAACACGATCTACATCCCCTGGACCAATTACAACTTGAAATATACCAGCGTTATGAAACGCTCCTTTCACTAATGAAACAGACTGTAATTTATCATTATCTATTTTACTTTCATCTTTTAAAGCGATACGGAGCCTCGTCACACAATGTGCAGCTTGTTCAATATTGTCTTTCCCACCAATATACTGCAACACTTCCTCTGCTGTTTTACGATAGTCTTTCCCCATATTCCCGTCCCTCTTTTCTTTTTTTGATACCGTTTACAATTACATATTAACTCGTATATATAAGTTAGTCAACACTCGTATATACGAGTTTGTGTTTTTTTTATAAAAAAAAGAGATGAAACAATATTTTGTTCCACCTCTTTACTTCCTGCGTGCCACATCCGAAAAGTGAAAAATATCTAAACGGTGGCGTGATTCTGTATATTCAAACTGACTTCCATCATACAAATGTGTAAAGTTTTTCACAACGACAACATAGTCTGTTCCATTTAAATCTAAATACTTTCTGTCATCCTCTGTACATGGCTGTACTTCTATTACCCTCTGCGAATAACTAATATGTAGCCCAAGCTCTTTCTCGATGTATTTATAAATCGATGCAGTTGCAATTTCTTTCGTTAATCCTGGAATAAACTCAGATACAAAATGATTTATATCTAAAATTACTTTTTCTCCATCAATATTTCGTACACGTTTAATATGGTCAATCTCTGTTTTTTCTTTTACATTTAATAATTTCGCAATGTCTTTTGTGGCTTTTTCTTTGTCCATTTCCACAACTTCCGTAATACAATGACGTCCTAAACGTTCATTTTCTTCTTGGAAACTTACAATACCGCCAAAATTAAATTCAATATTTTTTCGCTTTAAAACAAAAACACCTTTTCCATGAATTTTTTGCACATATCCACGCTCTTGCAGTAAATCTACAGCTTTTCTTACCGTGCCTCGGCTTGCCTCATACTGCTTCATTAATTCTGTTTCTGATGGGATTTTGCATCCCTCTTTTAATTGTTTATTATCAATAGATTTACTGATTTCTGTATAAATTTGTTCATACTTACTCATCATCTACAATAGCCCCTTGTCACCTTCTAATTCTATATGTATTATAACATGCTTCACTCTTCTGCCAATCTCTCACTTATTTTCCAGTACAAGAAAAATATAGGTAAATATTTAATCTTTAAAACGTATTTTTATAAAAATTTTTATATTTTTCTTTTCATTCAAAAAAACATGTAGTATACTAACTTCAAAATCAGAGGAGAAAGGGAGCAAAGAACTATGCTTACTTATACAACAACTGTAGTTACATTTGCACAAAAACATCATCATCATACGTAACCCTTGAAACCTAGCGGAAAAATTACGCGTAGGTACAAGGGTTATTCCCGTTGTACCTACGCTTTGGCGAAAGAGCCATGTAGGTATTTTTTTATCTACATGGCTCTTTTTTTATTGTCAAAAAGCTAGTAAAAAATGATGTTTAAGCAAAACTTACTACAAAGGAGTTAACAAAAATGGAAACGAAAAAATGGGGATTATGGGTTTTAACAGCATTTGTTATCGGGAATATGGTTGGCGGTGGCGTATTTATGCTTCCAGCAAATTTAGCACAAGTATCAGGGCCAATGGGTTCTACACTCGCATGGAGTATTACAGGCCTTGGCGTATTTATGATTGCACTTGTATTTGGAAATTTAGCGATTCGGAAACCAGAATTAAAAGCTGGACCACAAAGCTATGCTCAAGCGATGTTTCCTTCAAAAAAAGCTGGTAAAGTTGCAGGATATAGTATGGCATGGGGATATTGGGCTGCTAACTGGGCTGCAACAGCATCTGTTATTATTTCCTTTGCTGGATATTTATCAACATTCTTTCCAGTTTTACAAAGTAAGCAAATTCTTTTTTCAATAAATGGATTTTCACTGGAACTCGGAAAAGGATTAACTTTCCTCGTATGTAGCCTTATGCTTTGGGGAATTCAATATATTCTTTCTCAAAATATTGATCGAGCTGGAAATATGAATCTACTTGCTACCATTGCAAAAATTATTGGATTTACAATGTTTATTGTAATTACATTATTCATTTTCAACGCCTCTAATTTCGGAGACGGTCAAACCTTTATGAATGAAGCAGGACAATCAATCTCATTAGGTGGACAAATCAATTCAGCTGCTATTGCAACACTCTGGGCATTTATCGGTATTGAATCAGCAGTTATGCTTTCTAATCGTGCAAAATCACAGCGCGATGTAAAAAAAGCTACGATTTTCGGATTAATTATCGCTCTTCTTATTTACATGTCAATTACTTTACTTACAATGGGAGCTCTTCCGCAAGATGCTTTAAAAGAGTCTCAAAAACCATTAGTAGACGCATTAAATTTAGCAATTGGAAATAAAGGTGCATATATAATGGCTTTACTCGCTCTTATATCTTTATTTGGATCTACAGTTGGCTGGATTGTTGTTAGTTCAGAGGTACCTTACCAGGCAGCAAAAAATGGACTTTTCCCTAAGTTTTTCGGGAAAACAAATAAAAAAGGTAGTCCTGCAAAATCATTATTGATTACAAATGTAATGACGCAAATTTTCTTATTTTCAACGATTTCTGGTACTGTTTCAGAAGCGTATAGTTTCGCTATCGTCGTAGCAACATTAGCCTATTTAATTCCATACCTTGTTTCTACCTTGTACCAATTAAAATTAGTTATTACAGGAGAAACGTATGATATACTGCCAGGATCTCGAGTAAAAGATGGAATCATTACTACATTGGCGTTGGTATACTCCATTTGGGTTATCAAAACGGGAACTGCTGATTTAAAAACGTTCTTCTTAGGAATTGGATTGTTCGTATTAGGTCTTATTCTTTATCCAGTACTAATGAAAGACTCACAAAAAACGGATTAAATAAAGAGAAGCTGCTGGCTTCTCTTTTTTATTAAAAATCTGTAATTAACTTTTCTTTTAGTTCTCCTACAGATAAAGGTTTCGCATAATAAAATCCCTGTACATAATCACAGCTCATTGATTGTAACAAACTCTCTTGCTCTACTGTTTCTACTCCTTCAGCAACTACTGCTAAATTTAAACTATGAGCAATTTCAATAACGGATTTTACAATCGTTCGTTCTGGTTGTGCGTGATCATAATGAAATTCACGAATAAAATTACGATCAATTTTTACAATATCCAGTGGTAGTTGTTTTAAATAATATAAGGAAGAATAGCCAGTTCCGAAATCATCCAAAGCAATTAAAACACCCATATTTCTTAATTCTTGTAATGTAGCAATAATATAATCAAAATGGCGGACTGCAATACTTTCCGTTATTTCTAATATTAAACGGTTCGGAGGAAAACCAGTTCTCTTTAAAATGCTACGTACTGATAAAATAAAACGTTTCTGCATTAATTGTTGTATAGATAAATTCACAGATAACTTTAGTCCTTCTTGATAATTCGGCAATGTTTTAAACAAGCGACATGATTTTTCTAATACCCAGTCTCCTAGTTTTATAATTAGTCCAGACTCTTCAGCTACAGGGATAAATTCGCTTGGTGAAATAGGTCCGTCTTCTGTCATACAACGTACTAGAGCTTCTATACCAGAATATCTCTTCGTTTTCAAATCAATAATAGGCTGCAATGCTACATCTAACTCTTCATCACGAATTGCCTTTTGCAAAGCAAACTCAACTTTCATTCTACGATTTATTTTCGCGCGTAGCTCATCTGTAAAGAAACACGCAGCGTTTCTCCCCTGTTCTTTTGCACTATACATAGCTAAGTCAGAGTTTTTCAATAACGTTTCCACATCTTGTCCGTCTTGTGGATAAGAACAAAGTCCTAGACTAGCTGAAATGTATACTTCATGGCCTTCCAGCATAAATGGTGCCTGAAAACATGACAACACAGATGTCGCTAACTGACTCATATCCTCTTGTCTATGATTTTTTGTTAACAGCACAAATTCGTCGCCACCTAGCCTAGCCAGAACATCTTTCTCTCCTAGTACATAATGCAACCTTGAAGCAACTTCACTTAAAAGTAAATCCCCTATCATATGACCTAATGTATCATTTACTAATTTAAAACGGTCCAAATCAAAGTAAATCATACCAAATTCTTTTTTATCTGCAATCAATTCGTTAACGGTCGTTATTAATTGTAAACGGTTAGGCAAACTCGTTAAAGCATCATGATAGGCAAGTTCCCTATAACGACTTTCACTTAGCCGCAATCTATGTTCCGCTTCTTTTCTACTACTAATATCATTTCGAATTGCGATAAACTGGTATGGCTCTCCTTTTTCATTTAAAAATGGAACAATTGTTGTTTTGACCCAATAATATGTACCATCTTTTGCTCGATTCCGAATCTCACCTGTCCATACTTTCCCATTCAAAATACGTTTCCATAAGTCTTGAAAAAAGGTTTTTGGATGATGTCCTGAATTTAAAATACGGTGATCTTTTCCAATTAATTCTTCTCTTTTGTATTTAGAGATTTCACAAAATTTATCATTTACATATGTAATAAGACCTTTTCGATCTGTAATTGCAACAATTGAAGACTCATCTAATGCTAACTTTAAATCTCGCAATGAAGAGTCATATAATGCATGACCTCTCTGTTCTAGCATGCGCATCTCTCCTTGCTTCTATCTGACTAAAACACAACCTGTTTCTCTTCATAGAAATAGAGATATTTCATTTTCTAATACTAGCCCATTACATAAATTATCTTTTTGAATAGACCGATTAAAATAACATAATATTATTTGTAATAAAAAGCAATATTATACCGTTCTAATTATAAATAGTAGCTTCTCATCTCCCTAATTATTTCGTACCTTATTATACTGCAATCCCTTTAAGTGGCTCTATGCAAGCCTTGTTTCCAACTAATACCACTCACATCTGATCTCTTTGTTTTTAATAACGAAATAGAAATTAGAACATACTACATAACTATTCACGAATAATAATATAAAACTCTACATCAATGTATATGTTTTTGAATTACAATAACAAAATATTAACATATTTTCACCTTAATTTTGGAAGTATTTTATAAATAAATACCGTATTAAACTAAAAAAGAGGATAGCCTCTTTTTTAGTTTAATACGAATATGGTATTTGCTGATAACCTGGGTATGGCATTGGATACGTTACAGGGTATGGCGACGGATAAGCTACTGGATATGGAGCCGGATAATACCCTCCACTTGTTGCACCTGTTAATGCACCAGCTGTCAGTCCGCCTAACACTCCTCCTGCAAAGCTTCCAGGGAAAAATCCGCCTCCCCATGAACTACCACCACCCCAGCCCCATCCGCCTCCGTGATGATGATGGTGATCATAGTGATTGTGTCCTCCATGGTGATGATGTCCACCATGATTGTGTCCTCCATGATGATTTCGATAATACAATCCATTATTTTCTATATAATTCATGTTTCTCCGCTCCTTTTCGATTTTTTCATTTTCATATGCGTTAAGAGTGGGATAAAAAATGGGATAGTACACTGTATGTAGGACAAATGCGGAAAGTATAGGTGAAATGTCTATATTTTGTAAAAAAAGCAAAACACCTTATAATAAAGATGTCATATTACATCTTCTATTTAAGAAGTCTATATTGAAAAAAGATTAGGGGAATTATATAGAAATGAAGAAGCCCATCGTTCAATTACTATTAATATTTACAATTGTATCTATCGTTCTGTTCCTATTAAATACATCGTATATCTCGTTATATACATTTGTCGGTGCTCTATGGTCCATCACAATCGTAGGAATTTCATTCGTTATTTTTATAGAAAATAGATCTCCACAAAGTACATTAGCATGGTTTTTAGTATTAGCACTTCTTCCTATTATAGGTGTGCTATTATACGCTATTTTCGGGCGCAGCCGCTGGAGAAGAAAAAAACATCTCCATCGTTCAGAAGAACAAAGAAAATTATTCCGTGAAATATTAGAAGGAAGAAGACTAGAGTTATTACTCACAGTCCCACTAAATGAACGTTCCATACATTTAACAGAAGTCATACAAAAATTTGGAGGCGGTCCTGCTGCAGATAAAACAACTACAAAACTTTTAACAAACGGAGATCAAACATTTTCAGAAATTTTGCGAGCTATAGGGCAAGCAAAACATCATATACATATTCAATACTACATTTATAAATCTGATGAAATTGGTACAAAAGTTCGAGATGCTTTAATACAAAAAGCAAAAGATGGTGTTATTGTACGCTTCCTTTATGATGGCCTTGGAAGTAATACGTTAAGACGACGATTTTTGCAACCTATGAAAGAAGCTGGGATTGAAATTGTAGAATTTGACCCTATTTTTTCAGCTTGGTTACTTGAAACTGTCAATTATCGTAACCATCGAAAAATTGTTATTGTAGATGGCGAAATTGGTTTTACCGGAGGACTCAATGTCGGTGATGAATATCTTGGCCGTTCCAAGAAATTTCCTGTTTGGCGTGATAGTCATTTAAAAATAGAAGGAAAAGCATTATATAAATTACAAGCAATCTTTCTAGAAGACTGGCTCTATGCCTCTAGTGGTTTAAATACTTATTCCTGGGATCAATTCATGAATAGACAATACTTCCCAGGTAAAGAGATTTCAAATGCAGAAGGTGCTGTTCAAATCGTAGCAAGCGGACCAAGCTCCGATGATAAAAGTATTCGTAATACATTATTAGCTGTTATGGGCTCTGCAAAAAAATCCATTTGGATCGCTACACCCTACTTTATTCCAGATCAAGAAACTTTAACATTATTACGCTTAAGTGCAATTGCCGGAATAGATGTACGGATTTTATATCCAGGTAAAAGTGATAGCATCATTAGTGATCAAGCATCTCAATCCTATTTCACTCCGCTTTTAAAAGCTGGTGCTTCTATTTACAGTTATAAAGATGGTTTTATGCATGCAAAAATTGTACTCGTTGATGATACAATTGCAACTATTGGAACAGCGAACATGGATGTACGTAGCTTTGAATTGAATTACGAAATTATTAGTGTACTTTATGAATCAAAAACAGTTCACGATATTAAACGTGATTTTGAAGAAGATTTTAAACATTCAACTGAAATTAAATGGAACTCTTTCCAAAAAAGAAGTATAAAAAAACGCATATTGGAGTCTTTCATGAGGCTCATTTCTCCTTTACTGTAGGCAATCAACTTCATCTTGATTGCTTTTTCTTTTCCCTTTATCCTCCTTCCTTTTCTTTGCATACCATATTAAAACAAGTTATCATAAGATGTATTACTTTATGAAAATAATGTTAGGTGGGAAATACATGTTAGAACAATTTCATATACATGCTGATTTAAAACAACAGCTTTCTACGATTCATGAAAAGAATAAGCAAGAAGCTGGTGAAAACGCACATTTAATCGGAACGAAAATATATAAAGCGTCTGATAATAGCATTATTGAAGATGCGATTACAGCACTTCTTCTTGGCAAGAACATTCTATTAAAAGGACCGACTGGTAGTGGTAAAACAGTACTAGCGGAAACTCTTTCTTCTTTATTCCAAAAACCAATGCATAGCATTAACTGCTCTGTCGACTTAGATGTAGAGGGTATTTTAGGATACAACACACTACAAACGAAAGATGGTGCATCTGAAGTTTCATTCGTTAACGGTCCTCTTATGAAAGCAATGAAGAACGGTCACTTCCTATATATTGACGAAATCAATATGGCAAAACCTGAAACGTTACCACTTCTTCACGGCGCATTAGATTACCGTAAAATGATCACAAACCCATTTACACAAGAGGTTGTATACGGTGATGACGAATACCGTGTAATTGCTGCGATTAACGAAGGTTACGTTGGAACAAGTGAACTAAACGAAGCGTTAAAAAACCGTTTCGTTATTATTGAAGTTCCTTACATTCAAGGTGATACATTAAAAGAATTATTATTAGCAGAATCAAAATTAAAAGATGTTGCAACAATTGAAAAGTTCGTTGCCTTTGCAAGCGACCTTATGCCTTTAGCTCGCGATGGACGTGTAAGTGAAGAAGCGGCAAGTATTCGTGGCATTATCGACGCATGTGATTTAGGTGTATATATTCCTGTTATGCGAGCGATTGAACGAAGCATAATTGCAAAACTTAATGATGAAACAGAACAAATGACTGTCCGTGAATTAGCAGAAAGTTATTTCTTTGAGGGATAATTTATGAGACAAATTTTTAGTGACAAAAAAATTGATGCGTCGCTGTTTCTACAAATGGAAAACTTAATGTATGCCCTTCTAAAAGAAGACGATGCCTATCTTGAATATGGCTATAAAGCATACTACGACGAAATTGAAAAGAAAGTTGTCATTAGTCACTTTTGGGATGATCGAAAAGAAGAAGATACAGTAATCGGATTAAAAAGCGAAGTGTTCTTAAAAGCACTTGGTAATAAACATTACTCGGACATGACTTTAATTCGTTCTTATGCGATTGAATTGCAAGAATCGCCCCTAAAAAAGTTTTTAACACAATTATTTGTTCTATTAGAAGATTTACGCGTTGAGGAAATTGTAAAGAACTTACGTCCTGGCACGAAGCATGTTTTTAAAAGAAGAAAAGAAATGTATCGCAATTACTTTAGCTCACAAAATGAAATCAATCGCGTTCGTAACTATCACGGTGATCGTCTATTTTGCCTATGCTATCTTTCATTAACGAGCGATAAATATGAAATGTTTAATAATGAATATTTCGAACAAATTGAAGCTATTTTGCATGAAACATTCCAAGCTCGTAATACGGAAGATATTATGTATATCGTTGAGAAAATTCGCTACCGCTTAGAGGAGCTTCTTGAAAGTGATATGCTTAACAACTATTTCGGACATGCACCGCTTTATTTATCTGTTCTTGCAGACGAAAAGAACTGTCGCGTCGAAGATTTAGCAAATGATGATACGCAGCTTATAGATGACGATGAAAATAAAAACAAAATGGATGAAAGTTTCTCCACATGGCATCGTGAAAATAAAAATAACGAAAACGAGAACTTTTTACGCTTTGAATTAGAAAGCGGAACAAAAACAAACATGATGGGCGATACTGCTCGTGAATCAGAAGATGGCGACCAAGCACTTGGTTCTGTACAAGGTACTTCTCAAAAAAGTACACAATCCAACTTTGATGGCGCTGATACAGAAGAAGCAAGGGCTTCACACGCTTCTAGTCAAAATGATGGTGCATATGGTAAATATAACACTGGCGCTTCTCATACATTTAAAGAAGCACGTAAACCAAATCCTGATGAGAAAAAGGATTACCAAGCTATCAAATCAGTCGTTAATAAAGATGTAAAAGAATTAAAGAAAATTATCGAAAAAACGATTGAAAATAAAACGAATGCAAATAGTGATAAATATTACGGAAGACTTCGTAAGAAATTCCTTCGTATTTATACTGAAAAGCAGCCTCGCATGTTTTATAAAAAAGGGCAAGAATCACAAGAGCTCGACGTTGCATTCCAACTGTTAGTTGACTGTTCTGGTTCTATGTATAACAAAATGGAAGAAACGAAGAAGAGTGTTGTACTATTCCATGAAGCTTTAAAATCTTTAAAAATCCCGCACGCTATTAGCGGATTTTGGGAAGATGCCTCTAGCGCTAAACCTGAAGATAAGCCGAACGTTATCCATGAAGTTGTAAATTATAAAAACTCAACGTTACCAAACGTTGGTCCAGAAATTATGCAACTTCGTGAAGAAGAAGATAACCGCGACGGATATATTATTCGTATCGTTTCTGAAAAGCTTGCCAAAAGACCTGAGAAACATAAATTCTTACTAGTCTTCACAGACGGTGAGCCTTCTGCGCTAGACTATCAACAAGACGGAATTTTAGATACGCATGAAGCTGTTAAACTCGCGCGTAAAAGTGGTATGGAAGTAATCGGTATCTTCATCGAAGAAGGCGAAGCGAAAGAAGCAACTTATCAATTGATGAAAAACATTTATAACCATCACTTCTTAGTTGCAAATCACGCTGAAGATTTACGACTGAAGATTAAACCATTACTGAAAAAATTATTACTGAAGACGATTGAATAGAAAATAGGAGCCTTGTGGCTCCTGTTTTTTCGTTCAATTACTTTGTTTCTGGTTGAAACTTGTATGGAATGGCTACTTCTAACAAATATTCAAATCCTCCGTCATAGTATGGGAAGCGCTCATTCGCAATTGTTCGATCCACCCACTCTACTGCAGAAATTTCACCTTCATCTTCCGCAATAAGTTCACCTTTTTCTACATTCGCTCGGAATGTAAAAAATAGCGCATGATTCCCTGATTCTTCAAAGAATTTTTCATTGATCGCAACAAGTCCACCTAACGTAGCAGTTAAACCTGTCTCTTCTTTCACTTCTCTTATTAGTGCTTCCTCTAATATTTCACCTTTTTCCACAGCCCCACCTGGCAATGACCAAACGTTTTGTTCTACATTATGTACCATTAATATTTTATCTGTTTCTTCGTCATGTATTAGTGCATATACGACATCAACTCTTTGCATTAGACTTCTCTCCCTTCAAAAATGATGAAGAGCCGATTCCTAAGAATCGACTCTTCCTATTAATTCATCACTAACTCAGCTGTGAGCTTTTTTTTTAACTTAGTCAGCATGTCAGTTGTCATTTTGTCTAAATCGTATTCTGCTTTAAAGCCCCACTCTTTCATTGCTGCTGTTGCGTCAATAGAGTTTGGCCAGCTATCAGCGATTGTTTGACGAGCTGGATCTACTGCATAATCCATTGTAAACGTCGGAATGTGTTTACGAATTGACGCTGCAATTTGCTCTGGCTCGAAGCTCATTGCTGTAATATTAAATGCATTTCTATGCACTAGCTTACTTGGATCAGCTTCCATTAATGAAATGATCGCTTGTAAAGCATCAGGCATATACATCATGTCCATGTACGTTCCTTCAGCAATGTATGAGGTGTATGCACCTTTTTTAATCGCCTCATAATAAATTTCAACTGCATAATCAGTCGTTCCGCCTCCTGGAGGAGCTACGTAAGAAATTAAACCTGGGAAACGGACACCGCGCGTATCTACGCCAAATTTTTGATGATAATAATCACACAGTAATTCTCCTGCTACTTTGTTTACCCCATACATCGTAGTAGGACGCTGAATTGTATCTTGCGGTGTATTATCTTTCGGCGTCGATGGACCGAATGCACCGATAGAACTTGGCGTGAAGAACTTACAGTTTAATTCACGAGCTGCTTCTAGAGCATTTACAAGTCCACCCATATTTAAATTCCATGCAAATAACGGATTTTTTTCTGCTGTTGCTGAAAGTAAAGCTGCTAAATGAATAATTGTATCTACTTCATTACGCTTTGCGATATCATGTAGTTTTTGTCCATCTGTTACATCTAACGTTTCAAATGGACCAGACGTTACTACTTCACTATCTGTTTCACGAATATCTGTTGCAATAACATTTGATGCGCCGTATACATCACGAAGTTTCATTACTAGTTCAGAACCAATTTGCCCTAAAGAACCGGTTACTAGAATTTTTTTCATTTTCCCCACTCCTCATTTGCAAGCTATTCAAAAGATGTCGTTACTTAAATGATGCCCATTTCTTTTCCTACTTTTTCATACTTATGAATTGCTTCATCTAACATTTCTTTCGTATGAGCTGCTGTAGGCATATTACGAACGCGCCCTGTTCCTTTTGCTACAGTTGGGAACACGATAGATTTTGCGTATACACCTTCTTCATTTAGACGTTTACTAAATTCTTGTGTTAATACTTCGTCCCCAATAATACAAGGTGTAATTGGCGTTTCACTTTCCCCAATGTTAAAGCCAAGTTCTTTTAATCCTTGTTTCAAGTAGCGGCCATTTTCCCATAAGCGATCGTGTAACTCTGTGCTTTCCATTAAGATTTCAATTGATCTCATGCAAGCTGCTGCATCAGCTGGTGTTAATGCTGTAGAGAATAAGAATGGACGTGAACGAACTTTTAACCAGTCAATTAAGTTTTGTTTCCCTGCTACATATCCACCAATTACCCCAATTGCTTTTGATAATGTACCAATTTGGAAATCAACTTTATCAGAAAGACCGAAGTGCTTTACAGTTCCTGCACCTTTTCCAAGTACACCTGAACCGTGTGCATCATCTACGTATGTCATTAAATCTAACTCTTCTGCAATCTCAACAATTTCTGGTAGTTTTGCAACATCTCCATCCATCGAAAAGACACCGTCTGTAATTACCATTAATTTATTGTAAAGACCTGATTCTTTCGCCGCGATTGCTTTTTGGCGTAAATCTTCCATATCAGAATGTTTATAAACAATAATTTTTGCTTTTGATAGACGACTACCGTCAATAATAGATGCATGATTTAATTCGTCTGAAAGAATCGCATCATTTTTATCCATAACAGCTG
This sequence comes from Bacillus cereus group sp. BfR-BA-01311, assembly GCF_022664295.1. Classification (NCBI taxonomy): domain Bacteria; kingdom Bacillati; phylum Bacillota; class Bacilli; order Caryophanales; family Bacillaceae; genus Bacillus; species Bacillus cereus group sp. BfR-BA-01311. The sequence continues at coordinate 24,778 of NZ_JAKUHC010000011.1, read as the reverse complement.
AAATCGCTGCCATATTACAGTTAAATCCTGATTGATAAGCAATTGCTGCTTCTGTATGTTTAAACTTTGCAATTGTTTCTTCTAACTTAATATGCAAATCTAAAGTACCGTTAATTGTACGAACAGCCCCTGCTCCAACACCGTACTTATGAATAGCACCAATTGCTGCTTCTTGCAAACGGCTATCTGTTGCTAATCCCAGATAGTTGTTTGAAGATAAGTTAATATATTCTTTTCCGCCAATTGTAATGATCGGTCCATTTGAACTCTCAAGCGGATCAATTACGTTATAAAGCCCCTTTGATTTTAAATCCTCTAAATTTTCTTCTAAAAATTTCGCAAGTGTTTTACTAGACATCGTGAAGCCTCCCATCGTTCATGTAAGCGGATTATTGTCTTAATAGTTCTAATAATCCCTCTACTAGCTTAACACGTTTTCAGAATTTATTATAGAAAAATAGTTTAAAGTAACCGCTTACAATTCTAGATTATATATGATTCATTACAATAAATCTATCATTTACTTTTCATATTTGATAGAATTAAAAAAATATTTCGGGAGGTTTCAAACATGGCATTTACAGAATCTGATGTATACAATAACACAGCATTTTTCGAACAATATATGAAACGAAGATACCGAGAAAATAGCCCAAATGAATCCATTGAAAAACCAGTATTCTTTCAGCTCATTGGTCATGTACAAGGAACACAAATTCTCGATTTAGGCTGTGGTGATGCTAAGTTTGGCGCGGAATTATTAGAGAAGGGATGCTACTCTTACACCGGCATTGAAGGCTCCGAACTTATGTATGAAAAAGCTAAAAAACAACTAGAAAATAAAAATGGATCTGTTCATTTTTTAAACCTCAAAGATTATACCTACCCCTCTTCCACTTTTGATTTAGTAACATCTAGACTCGCCTTACATTATATTGAACATCTTGATACTATTTTTAAAAATGTATTTCAAACTTTAAAAACAAATGGCACCTTTACCTTTAGCGTTCAACATCCCGTTATTACTTCTTCATTTGAAAGCTTACAAACAAGTGGTAAAAGAACGAGTTGGCTCGTCGATGATTACTTTAAACTAGGCAAACGGGTTGAACCATGGATTGAGCAAGAAGTTATTAAATATCATCGTACAACGGAAGAGTATTTCACATTATTACAGCAAGCCGGATTTACCATTACATCATTAAAAGAAGCTACACCAAATCCAACCTATTTTCAAGATGAAGAAGAGTATAAACGTCGCTTACGTATTCCTCTCTTCCTCTTATTTTCTTGTACCAAATAAAAAAAACGATGAATCACTCATCGTTTTTTTATCTCATTGCCTGAGCAACTTCTTTAACTACACGTCTTCCTCTTCCGTGAGGGATACAAAGCGGTGTTCCAAACAACGGATCCGTACTAATTTGACACTCCATTCGGAATACATCACGTACTAGTTTCTCATCTACCACTTCTTCAGGTTTACCTTGTGCATATATTTGTTTATCTTGAATTGCTACAATGTTATCTGCATAGCGGCATGCTAAATTCAGATCATGTAATACCATAACAATTGTTCTTTGTTCTGTTTCATTTAATTCGAATAATAAATCTAGCACTTCAATTTGGTGAGTCATATCTAAGTATGTAGTTGGCTCATCCAGTAAAATGATATCTGTATCTTGTGCAAGTGTCATTGCGATCCAAGCACGTTGACGCTGCCCACCTGAAAGAGCATGCACATCACGCTCAGCAAATTCTGTCATACCTGTTGCTGCAAGTGCCTTCTGTACCATTTCCTCATCTTTTTCTGACCACTGTTTCAGCCATGTTTGATATGGATAGCGTCCTTGTTTTACAAGTTGCAATACTGTAAGCCCTTCTGGTGCTTGCGGTCCTTGCGGTAAAATTGCCATTTGACGAGCAATTTGCTTCGTTTGCATACTTTGAATAGCTTGATTATCTAACAAAATGTCACCAGTTGTTGGCTTTAATAATCTAGCTAGTGAACGTAATAAAGTTGATTTCCCGCAACCGTTGGAACCGATAAAGATTGTAATTTCACCTTTTGGAATTTCTAAATTCAACTCATCAATAATAATTGTTTCACCATAAGACAACGTCAAGCGTTTCGTCTCCAATGCTTTTTGCATATTCATCTCCCTTTATGAATTCCGACTTTTATAAAGTAAATAAATAAAATAAGGTGCACCAATCGCTGATGTAAATACCCCTGCTGGAATTTCAAGTGGTGTGAAAATTGTACGCCCTATTAAATCTGCAGCAAGTACTAGAATTGCACCGACAATAGCTGCAACTGGGAGCAATGCACCGTATAAAGAACCAACTAGCCTTCGTGAAATATGAGGTGCCATTAAACCGACAAATCCAATCCCTCCGGCGAAGGCAACTGCTCCCCCAATTAAAGCCGTACTAAGTAATAACATGAATACGCGTGACTTCGTTAAAGGAACACCAAGTCCTACCGCAATATCATCCCCTAGCTCTTGCGCATTTAAATGTCTAGCAGCTATAAATGATATTACCGTTAAAATGAGAACCCACGGTGCAAGTACCATAACATTTTGCCAAGAAGATCCATAAACGGTACCCGTAATCCATACATTCGCTTGGCTCGCTTGATAAATTGGTGCTAACAACATAAATAATGTTGTTGCCGCCTTCGTTAATGCCCAAAATCCAACACCAATTAAAACGAGAATAATTGGTGATAATCCATCATTTTTCCATGCAAATAAGTATACAAAAACCGCTACAATCGTTGCTCCTGCAAAAGCTGCTAACGGCATATAATGAATGCTTACAGTTAGCGCATTATTTTTATCACTAAATAGCGCTAAAAATAATACAACTGCAACACTTGCCCCGCCCGTAATCCCGATGATATCAGGAGAAGCAAGTGGATTTCGAACAAGCCCTTGTAAAATACAGCCCGCTACTGCAAGCGCAATTCCTACGAGGATAGCAATTAAAATACGTGGCATACGAAACTTATTTACAACCATATTTGACATCGCATCGCCATTTCCAGTAATTGCTTGCCATACGTCATAAGGAGCAATTTTCATGTCCCCCATACCTGCGCTCGCAAAGAATAATCCTATTAAAACAACTAGTAAACTTAACAAGACGAGACAAGCTCGTTTATACATTAAAAACGAGAGCTCACCTTTTCCTATACGAAACGGAATATATTTCTTCATTTGCTAAGCCCTCTCTTACGTGCAATATAAATAAAGAATGGAGCTCCAATAAATGCTGTCATAACTCCTACTGGTACTTCTTGTGGCATAATGACATATCTTGCTGCTATATCAGCCAATATTAGTAGTATTGCACCTAACAATCCGCTATAAGGCACTCTCCATCTGTGGTCAACTCCAACAAGAAATCTCGCAAAATGCGGAGTAATAATTCCAATAAATCCAATTGGGCCAGCAACCGCAACTGAACCACCAGACAACAGTACAATAATAAGTAACACGAATGATTTCATTAAAATTGTTCGTTGTCCAAGTCCTTTCGCGACGTCTTCTCCCATCATCAATGTATTTACTTTCCCTGCCATCATAAGAGATGCAATCCATCCTATTAATAAATATGGGAATACAGATTGTAAAATTTCTAACTTTCTCCCTTGCACAGATCCAGCAAGCCAAAATAATACCTCTTCAAGTGCTTTTTCATTTAACACAAGTAATCCTTGTGTTAATGATGAAAATAACGCACTAATTGCGACCCCTGCTAACGTTAACTTAAGAGGAGTAGTCCCTTCTTTTCCTAAAGAACTAGAAGCAAATACAAGTACAGCTGCAACCGCCGCTCCTAAAAAAGCAATCCATGTGAAAGCTAATAATGATGTTACTGAAAAGATTACAATTGCTACAACTATAAAGAACGCAGCACCTGAATTTAATCCAATAAAATCTGGAGAAGCAAGTGGATTCTTCGTTAAAGTTTGCATAAGACAACCAGCAATGGCTAAACTAGCACCAACACTAGCTGCAATTAACGCCCTAGGCAGACGTACATTTTGAATAATAATATGTTCATTGGAACCGTTAAAATGGAAAAAAGCATCCAATGCTAGTTTCCAACTCGTATTTGTATATCCGAAAATAATACTTCCCCAAATACAAATAACGACTGCAATGATTCCAACAAATAATCCAATCCATTTTGCTCGATTTGTTTTTAATAACATGCAGCGTTTCCCCTTCAATGTATAATGATACGTTGTTAGTGTATTTCAACTTAATTCTCATTGTCAACGGAAATGAGAATTATTTTCACCCATATGTATTGACAATTAAAAGATAAAGGCTTAATATCATGCTTGCTATTGAAAAATATTCTCAACATATAGGGGGTACATAATGAATTTCATGCGGAAGAAATCGTTTACAGTATTTGTATTTTTACTAGCATTTTCAATGCTTTTAAGCGCTTGTGGAAAATCAAATAACAAAGAAGAATCTACAAAAGAAGATAATAAAAAAGAAGTGGTTACTGTAGAACATGCAATGGGTAAAACAGAAGTTCCTGCTAATCCAAAACGTGTAGTTATCTTAACAAATGAAGGAACTGAAGCTTTACTTGAATTAGGTGTGAAACCAGTTGGTGCTGTAAAGTCTTGGACTGGTGACCCATGGTATCCACATATTAAGGATAAAATGAAAGATGTAAAAGTTGTTGGTGATGAAGGACAAGTTAACGTTGAAACAATCGCTTCTTTAAAACCAGACTTAATTATCGGTAACAAAATGCGTCACGAAAAAGTGTACGAACAATTAAAAGCAATTGCACCTACTGTGTTCTCAGAAACATTACGTGGTGAATGGAAAGATAACTTCAAATTTTATGCAAAAGCATTAAATAAAGAAAAAGAAGGTCAAAAAGTTGTAGCTGATTACGAATCACGTATGAAAGATTTAAAAGGCAAACTTGGCGATAAAGTAAATCAAGAAATCTCTATGGTTCGTTTCATGCCTGGTGATGTTCGTATTTATCATGGCGATACATTCTCTGGTGTTATTTTAAAAGAACTTGGATTTAAACGTCCTGGAGATCAAAACAAAGATGATTTTGCAGAGCGTAACGTATCTAAAGAGCGTATTTCTGCTATGGATGGTGACGTATTATTCTACTTCACATTCGATAAAGGAAATGAGAAAAAAGGATCTGAACTAGAAAAAGAATATATAAACGATCCTCTATTTAAAAATTTAAATGCCGTAAAGAATGGTAAAGCATACAAAGTCGACGATGTTATTTGGAATACAGCTGGCGGTGTAATTGCTGCTAACCTATTACTAGATGACATCGAAAAACGCTTTGTTAAATAATATTTCCTTAACCAGCTCCCTTCTGTGGAGCTGGTTATTTTTCAATTCACTTAAATGTCACATTATTTCGTTTTGTATTTTTATTCCCAATATGTTATATTGAGAAAGTAAATAGAATATATTTTCTTTATATCAGAATAAATGTTTTAATCTAAATTTTCTGATTAATCACTATTTTATTTTCTTTTAGAATTCAATTATTACATTTGAAAACGCTTATCATCTCGTTTTCAGGGCAAAATACAGTAACGGTCGAAGAAAAATAGAACTTTTTTAGAAATTTTCTTTCTATTTCCATATAATTCTATTGACTTCTAAATATTTTGTAAATTAAAATGATTACATAAATATCCGTTATACAGGATTAGGGGGAAACAAAAATGGATGCAGCTTTAAAATTAGACAAAGCTGGAGAGCAACAATCACCAAAAAAACATCCACCAGGGTTGTACTTGTTGTTCTTAACAGAAATGTGGGAAAGATTTAGTTATTATGGAATGCGTGGCCTTTTAGTTCTTTATTTAACAACTGCTGCGGTTAGTGGCGGGTTAGGATTTGATAAGGCATTTGCAGTGCAATTATACGGTTATTTTACAGCAGCAGTATATTTCATGCCAATTCTTGGCGGATGGCTAACTGATCATTACATTACAAGACGTCATGCCATTACTCTCGGCGGAATTATTATGGCAATCGGTAACTTTGTACTATTCTCAATGAACACAAAAACAGGACTTTTCCTTGGATTAATATTATTAGTTATTGGTAATGGATTCTTTAAACCAAATATTTCTACACTGTTAGGTGAATTGTATGATGAAAATGATTCACGTCGTGACAGTGCATTTACTATCTTCTATATGGGTATTAACGTAGGTGCTTTCTTTGCTCCACTTATTTGTGGATTTTTAGCAGAAGACTTCTTTAAAACAAGCGTTGATGGCGTTATGGTTATGGGATATAAATACGGATTCTTAGCAGCTTGTATCGGTATGATTGTTGGGCAAATTGTTTTCAACTTATTAGCTCCTCGCTACCTTGGTAAAGCTGGAACAACAGTTGTCGGTAAAAAATCAAAAAATCAACCTACAATTGAAAAGAAACCTTTAACAAAACAAGAAAAAAATCGCACTTGGGCAATTGTAATTTTAACTTGTTTCGTAGTATTCTTCTGGGCAGGCTTTGAACAAGCTGGTAGTTCTTTAACACTTTATACAGATAAATTTGTTGATCGTACAATTTTCGGATGGGAAGTGCCAACATCTTGGTTCCAATCCGTTAATCCAGCGTTCATCGTACTCCTTGCACCATTCGTATCTATGCTATGGTTAAAACTTTCTAAATCAAAGCGTGGCGATTTAAAAATACCAACAAAAATGGCATTTGGTATGATTTTACTAGGTATAGGTTACCTGGTTTTAACATTAGCGGTTCTAAAAACCGGAAGTAGTGAAGCTGATATAACTGTTAAAGCAAACTTATTATTCATCGTTATCACTTATATGTTCCATACAATTGGAGAACTATTCTTATCACCAATCGGATTATCTATGGTAAGTGCAATTGCACCTGTTAAATTAGCATCATTATTAATGGGTGTATGGTTAGCTGGTTCAGGTATGGCTAACTGGTTAGCTGGTAAACTTGCTTCCTTTACACAATCATTAGGATACCTTGAAGTATTTGCAAGTATCGGGATTATCGTTATCGTCTTAGGATTTGTACTTCTTCTATGCTCTAAAAAAGTTGCAAGTATGATGGAATAACAAAAAGACGCTTCTAAAATTAGAAGCGTCTTTTTTATTATTTCTCCTCTAAAGCTGTCACGTCCACATGAACGCTCTCACCAGGATTAGATACATCATACACTTGAGCACTCCCCTTCTGCTCATCACAGCTCTCAATCCATACTGGTACGCCCTCATATGTAACGTCAATTCTACTTGAAGAAGATAAAATTTGTTTCACACGTTTCACATCCATACTACTGTCCCTCCTTTTGCTTACTACACTCCTTTCTATTTTTTCTTTTCCTTTTAGAATATATTCCGTAAGGCAGCATGTTGATTGATAGTCATTTCTTCCTCACATGCTAATATTTACTCTCTCGCTACCTTTCTGACAAATAAAAAAAGACGTATATTCCATACGTCTTTTTCCATAATATTCAAATTTTAAGAAAATAATGTTTTTACTACCGCACTTACTTTATCATTATGGATTTGATAATACACTTCTAATCCTCGTCTTTCAAAGCGTACTACTTTATTTTGCTTTAACTTCGTTAAATGTTGTGAAACCGTTGATTGCGGAATTTCTAATACTTCCTGTAGTTGTGTTACATTACATGTTCCTCTTTGCATAAGTTCCATTACTAGACGTAGACGAAGTGGGTGAGCTAACGCTCTTAACATTTGTACATCTTCTTCTGAAATACGACATTCGAATTGATTTTGGCTCATAAAGTTCCCCTCATTTTCGTTTTTATTTGCGTTTTTATGTTCTTTTTATTTATTTATTTATATATCTGTTCTTATATTTCCTGTTACGACATAACTTTATCAACCTATAAAGCCGAAAAATTTTTCCATCTTTATCAGCAAAAATTCAGGAAAAAATCCTTGCTGATTTTGAATATTATACTATATGATATAACGAAAAAGCAAAATAATGGCCTACGAATACTTTGCTTGCAAACGTTGTTTTATCAGGCTTTTTGTTATATTTTCACCTCATTGAAATGCACAGTAACGGTATTGTAAAATACCGTCTATAATTGATAACCTATCGTAATGTAGTTGAACTATAATTAACCTCTTTGTTACGCTAAAAGGAATTTTCAGTAAAAAGAGATGATGTGATATTAAAAATTTGTTTCTAATTTTTTATTCGTATTGCAAGCGGTTGGACTGTTGTGCAAAACTTCCTATTTAAATCCACTCACCAATCCTCCCTCACACTAGATCAAATAGGACAGATCAGTTCATATATCAAACTTTATACTCGATATAAAAGATGGCATCTAATATACACTTATAGGAAACATGCCAGCTGAATAAGCAAAATAATATGCAAATAGTTTATACAGCACACTTAAATTCATTTGAGTGTGTTTTTTGTCTACTTTATGAACAAAGCTTTTCTTTTAACACTATTATGGAATAATTATACTTTTTTACGTTGACAATAGTGTTGAAGGAGAATATACTAAGCATGTAAGTTGATTGTGAATAGTTTCACAAATAATGTGAATTTCTTCACATATAATAGATAGGAGTTGTCATTATTATGAGTACTTGGACACAAATTTATGACCCATTAAACAATATTTGGTTATCTGCACTAATCGCAGCACTTCCAATCTTTTGTTTCATCATTTGTTTAATGGGATTCAAAATGAAAAGTTACATGGCTGGTCTTTATAGTGTGATTGTCGCTATTATCCTTGCAATATTTGTTTATAAAATGCCAGCAACAGTAGCTGTAGCATCTGCTGGATTCGGTGTTTTATCTGGATTTTATCCAATTTGTACTATCGTTATCGCCGCAATTTTCCTTTACAAATTAACTGTTAAAACAGAGCAATTCAATATTATTCGCGATAGTATTTCAAGCATTACAAATGATCAACGTTTACAAGTATTATTAATCGCTTATTCTTTCGGTGCTTTCTTAGAAGGTGCAGCTGGTCTAGGGGTTCCAGTTGCTATTACAGCCGCACTACTTGTAGGTATGGGCTTTAATCCATTAAAAGCAGCAGGTATTTGTTTAGTAGCTAATATTGCTGGTGGTGCTATGGGTGCTATGGGTATTCCAGTTACAGTGCCAGCACAATTAACTCAACTTGACGCATTAACTATTGGTCGTCAAACTGTTCTTATTTTACCTTTCATTAGTATTATTTTACCTTTCTTACTTGTTTCAATGGTCGATGGAATTAAAGGTATTAAAGAAACTTGGCAAGGTATTCTTGTAAGTGGTGTTTCTTTCGCTATTACTCAATTCGCTGTGACTTACTTCTTAGGTGCAGAACTTACTAATATTTTCGCAGCAGTTGTAAGTATGATTGCTCTTGCATTATTCTTACGTGTTTGGCAACCAAAATCTTCTACTAAAGAAGAAAAACAAGAAACTAAAGCATCACATACATTCAATCAAATTTTATACGCTTGGTCTCCATTCGTATTCTTAACTGCATTTGTAACAATCTTTAACTTAAAACCGATTAAAGCTTTATTTGCTCCAGATGGTGCGTTAGCAAACTTAGTATTTAACATTCAGTTCCCTGGTCTTCATAATGCTGTTATGAAAACTACACCAATTACAAAAGCTGATACACCTTTCGCAGCTGTTTTCAAATTTGATGTATTCTCTTCTACAACTACTGCGATTGTACTAGCAATTATCGTTTCACTTATCGTTTACCGCGTAAAAGGTAAAATGGTTAAAGAATTAATGATTGAAACAATGAAAGAATTAAAAGCTCCAGTATATACAATTTGTAGCGTTATCGCTTTAGCTTACGTAGAAAACTACTCTGGTATGTCATCTACACTTGGACTTGCATTTTCTTCTACTGGTAATGCATTCCCAGTTCTTTCTCCAATCTTAGGATGGATTGGCGTATTCATTACAGGTTCAGTAGTTTCAAGTGGTTCTTTATTCGCACCACTTCAAGCAGTAACAGCAGACCAGTTAAATATCGTTCCTTCTACACTTGTTGCCTTAAACGTAGTAGGTGGTACAATGGCAAAAATGGTTTCACCACAATCTGTAGCAGTTGCTTGTGCCGCAGTTGGACTAGTTGGTAAAGAATCTGCTCTATTTAAAACAGCAATGAAATACAGTTTAATCTTCTTAGCTGTTATTAGCTTACTTCAATTAAACGCTGTATTTAATATCTTTTAAAAATAAAACACCGATCCAAGTGGATCGGTGTTTTTCACATTACATTTTTTTATTTTTTAATAAAGAAGCTCCAGCAATTTCTGGGTGAGTCATTTCGAATGGATCTAAAATAATATCCAATTCCTCTTCCGTCAGTACACCATGTTCTAAACATAACTCCCTAACAGATTTCCCTGTTTCAATTGCTTCACGTGCAATACGAGATGCTACTTCATAACCAATATGAGGATTAACTGCTGTAATAATTCCAACACTTTTCTCAACATATTGCTTCAGCAATTCTTCATTTGCCGTAATTCCTTCAATACAATATTCACGGAATACACGGAATCCATTATTCATAATACTAATAGATTGAATTAAATTAAATACAAGCACAGGCTCCATTACGTTTAACTCTAATTGTCCTGCTTCTGATGCTAAGCAAATTGTATGATCGTTTCCGATTACTTGGAATGCGACTTGGTTAATCACTTCTGCCATAACTGGATTTACTTTTCCTGGCATAATCGATGAACCTGGCTGACGTGCTGGCAATTGAATTTCAGCTAACCCAACACGTGGACCAGACGCCATAATACGAAGATCGTTTGCAATTTTAGACATGTTCATCATACATACTTTAAGTGCTGCAGATACTTCTGTGTATGCATCTGTATTTTGCGTTGCATCAACTAAATGCTCTGCACCAACAAGTGGGAATCCACTAAACGTTCTTAAATGTTTTACCACTTGTTCAATATACGTAGGATTTGCATTTAATCCTGTACCAACAGCTGTCGCGCCCATATTCACTTCATATAAATGTTGACGAGACTGTTTAATTCTTTTTATATCACGCGCAAGCACTCGGCTATACGCTTCAAATTCTTGTCCAAGGCGAATTGGAACTGCATCTTGTAAATGTGTGCGTCCCATTTTAATAACGTGATCAAACTCTTTTGCTTTTTTACGAAAAGCAGAATGAAGCTCTTCCATTGTAATAAGAAGCTTTTCTAACATCATAAGAGTTGCAATATGAATCCCTGTTGGAAACGCATCGTTCGTTGATTGGGCCATGTTCACATGAGTGTTTGGGCTAATTTTCGCATACGCCCCTTTTTCATATCCCATACGTTCTAACGCTCTATTCGCAATTACTTCATTTGTATTCATATTAATAGAAGTTCCGGCTCCACCTTGAATAGGGTCCACGATAAATTGATCATGAAACTTTCCATCAACAATTTCTTGCGCTGCTTCTGCAATTTCATGTCCAATGTCTTTAGCTAAGTAACCAGTATCTATATTCGCAAGCGCCGCCGCTTTTTTCACAATTGCCATTGCTGTAATGAGTGATGGATGAATGCGATATCCTGTAATTGGGAAGTTTTCTACGGCACGTAATGTTTGTACACCATAATAAGCTACACTTGGTACTTCTTTTTCACCTAAAAAATCTTTTTCTATACGTATATCCTTCGTTGCTATCATTTTTATCACCTATACTTTTTCATTCTAAATCCTTATCCAAAAAATCCGCCCTCTAAAAACACGAGTATCATTCAGAAGAATTTTTCAGTATCCACCTTCACTATATAGTACCTTTTTTGAAAGCGCAAACATTTATTTTTCTGTATATCCTTTTTATTAAAGTTTATAGAAAATCATTCTTCTACTTTCCTTATTTCCACTCGTTTAATTTGATGCATATCCTTTTCAAGGACTTTAAAATAAAAACCGTGTTTCTCAATAATATCTCCTTCAGCAACGATTTGTTTTTGTACCATAATCCAGCCACCAATTGTATCTACATCATCAGCAATTAAATGTATGCCAAGCAAATCATTTACTTCACTAATAAGCACTTTTCCCTCTACGATTTTATAACCTTCACTTACATGCTCTATAGGAGGATTCTCATCTTCATCGTATTCATCTCGAATTTCTCCAACAATTTCTTCTAAAATATCTTCTAGTGTAACAATCCCAGCTGTACCACCATATTCATCATACAATACAGCTAATGGAATGTGTTTTCTTTGCATTTGTAATAGTAAATCATGAATTGGAATATTTTCTAGCACTTCAATAACTGGTCTTGTATATGGCATAATCGAGCACTCCTCATCCCGATTACCATCCATATAACGAATAAATAAATCTTTTACATTAACCATCCCAATAATTTCATCTTTATCTTCACCAAATACAGGATATCTCGTATACTTTTCTTGCGCGATTATTTTAATATGTGTTTCAAATGGTTCGTCCTCATATAAGCCTACAACTTCCGTACGAGGTACCATAATTTCTTTTGCTACTCTATTATCAAATTCAAAAATATTATTTACATATTTAAATTCCCTTTGGTTAATCTCTCCGCTCTCATAGCTCTCAGATAAAATTAACCTTAATTCTTCTTCTGAATGAGCTACTTCATGTTCAGAAGCTGGATGTAATCCGAATAAACCAGTTACAACCCTCGCTGAACCATTCAAAGCCCAAATAAACGGATACATAACTCGGTAAAAATAAATAAGTGGTTTCGATAACAATAAGCTAACTTGTTCTGCTTTTTGTATAGCAAATGTCTTTGGAGCAAGTTCCCCAATGACAACATGTAAAAATGTAATTACTGCAAAGGCAATAATAAATGAAACTGTACTGGAAATTGCAGGTGAGAATTTTAATTTTAAAAACAACGGCTCGAGTAAATGTTTAATGGTTGGTTCCCCTAACCACCCAAGCCCTAAAGCAGTAATTGTAATACCTAGCTGACAGGCCGATAAATATTCATCTAAATTTGAAGTTACCTTTTTAGCTGCCAGTGCACCTCGTCTTTTTTCGCTAACGAGTTGATCAATACGACTGCTACGTACCTTAATAATTGCAAATTCAACAGCCACAAAAAATGCTGTTAACCCAATAAGAATGACTACCATCAATAATTTTAAAATATCCACATATGCTCTTTAGCTTTCTTAGCTAAAGTTACACCTCCTTTTAAAAAGAAGTTTCACTTTAGTTTCTTCAATTATTGGACAGCAACTCTATATAAAATCCACCAATTTTCAAACCTCATACAATTCTAAAGGTAAAGCATCAGGGTCTTGGAAAAAGACGAATTTCTTCCCCGTTATTTCATCAATACGGATCGGTTCCGTCTCAACACCACATTGGTTTAAATGCTTCACAGCTTCTTCTATATTTGTAACAGCAAATGCTAAATGTCTAAGACCGGCTGCTTCTGGAAAACTTTTGCGCTCAGGCGGATTTGGAAATGAAAATAATTCGATTTGATACTCTTCTCCTACACATAAATCTAATTTATAAGAATCTCGTTCCTTTCTATATACTTCATTTATCTCTTTAAACCCTAATATCCTAGTATAAAAATCCTTTGACATCTCATAATTCGAACAAATAATTGCAACGTGATGCACTCTACATATATTCATGCTCTCTCTATTCCTTTCTTTACCAAAGATGCATATTCTCCCTTGAAATGAAAAACATATATAGCAGAATATCTCTTTTAGGGGGCTTACCATGAAATTCATTACTTTTTTCGTCGGACTAATTGTTGTTTTCTTGCTCGCTTATATTGCTAGCAATAATAAGAAGCATATTAAATTTAAACCAATTTTTATCATGCTTATTATACAGTTAATTTTAACCTATTTACTATTAAATACAGAAATCGGCCTCATACTTATTAGAATCATTTCCAGTTTGTTTACCAAGCTACTCGAGTATGCTGCTGATGGAATAAATTTCGTATTTGGTGGTCTTGCAAATAAAGGTGAAATGCCATTTTTCCTTACTGTATTATTACCAATCGTCTTTATTTCTGTTTTAATTGGTATATTACAACATTTCAAAATACTACCATTTTTTATTCGTTGGATCGGGTACTTTCTTAGTAAAATAAATGGTCTTGGTAAATTAGAATCTTACAACGCTATCGCCTCTGCCATTGTCGGCCAATCAGAAGTTTTTATTACAGTGAAAAAACAATTAGCTCAAATTCCAAAACACCGTCTTTATACACTTTGTGCCTCTGCTATGTCAACCGTATCTATGTCTATCGTAGGTGCCTATATGACAATGATTGAACCTAAATATGTAGTAACTGCACTCGTTCTCAATTTATTTAGCGGTTTTATTATCATACTCATCATTAACCCTTACGACGTTAAAGATGACGAAGATATTTTAGAAATCAAAGGTGAAAAACAAAGCTTTTTTGAAATGCTTGGAGAATACATTCTTGATGGTTTTCGTGTAGCCATTGTTGTCGGCGCTATGCTCATCGGATTCGTCGCATTAATTAGTTGTATTAATGACCTGTTCCTCATTATATTCGGTATTACGTTCCAACAATTAATCGGCTATGTATTTGCACCTATCGCATTCCTTATCGGTGTACCCAGTTCTGAAATTGTCGCGGCTGGCAGCATTATGGCAACGAAGCTTGTAACGAATGAATTTGTCGCAATGATGGACCTTAGTAAAATTTCTAATAGCCTTTCTCCCCGTACAGTTGGTATTATTTCTGTTTTCCTTGTATCTTTTGCCAATTTTTCTTCCATTGGTATTATTTCAGGTGCGGTAAAAGGACTAAATGAAGAACAAGGAAACGTTGTTGCGAGGTTTGGCCTTAAATTACTATATGGAGCTACTCTCGTTAGTATTTTATCTGCAATTATCGTAAGCATTATGTTGTAATTAGGTAAAATTTTATCATTTTCTTATCCCTATCTTTTGTATACAATAACGAATAGGTGTCTTATAAATAATCAAGACATCTATTTTTTATACATGTACAATCGCTTTTATTTAGCGTAAAATATTTTTTATGTGTTTGAATACACTTCTAAATGTATACACTTTGATAGTTTTAAAGGAGAAAAAATGATGAAATCCGACACGAACAACAATACGCGAGCCAAAAAGGGACGCTCAAAGAAAAAACGCCTACTTTGGTTCCTTCTTATTCCATTACTAATTGTAGCACTTGGAGCAGGAGGCTACTCCTTCCATATATACAGTAAAGCAAAGTCCGTCTTAAATAATGCTTATGCTGAACTAGGTCGAGGAGATAAGTCCAGTAAACGTGAAAAAGCTGTTAAACCTATGACCGACAATATTTCCGTACTAATTATGGGTGTTGATGAAAGTGATATTAGGGAAAAAGGTTATGGAAAAGCAACTCGAACAGATGCGTTATTACTTGCAACAATTAATAAAAACGATAAATCCGTTAAACTTGTAAGCATTCCACGTGACTCACGCGTCTACATTAAATCACGTGATAAATACGATAAAATCACACATGCGCACGTATTCGGTGGTGTAGACAGCACAATTGATACGGTAGAGAACTTTTTAGATGTTCCAGTTGACTACTATGTAAAATTCAATTTTAAATCCTTTATTAAAATTGTTGATTCTCTTGGTGGTATTACTGTAGACGTTCCAGTTGAGTTCACAGAGCAAAATAGTAAAGATGAAGCAGATGCCATTCATCTAAAAAAAGGACGTCAACATTTAAATGGAGAAGAGGCACTAGCACTAGCTAGAACTCGTCATATCGATAGTGATTATATGCGTGGTCAACGTCAACAGCTTGTATTAGAGGCCATTGCTGAAAAGGCACTATCTCTTAATTCCATTAATAAAATCGGTGGCCTACTAGACGCTGTCGATAAAGATTTAAAAACTAATTTAACTTTTGATGATATGATGACAATTACAAAAAATTCAATGGATTCAAATTTAAAAATGGAAAAAATGCAAGTAGAGGGTACAGATAAATATATAGGTGGTATTTATTATTACGTTCCAAATGAAAAAAGCGTCGATACTATTTCAACTACCCTTCAAAAACATCTCGGTGTTACGAATAAAAATGAACATAAAAAATTATAATAAAAAGGCTGCTAGATCTTTCTAGACAGCCTTTTTATTATATTTTTCAACATATTTTTCATACACATTGTGACAAGAAGTGACAATTATTACAGCGGTGTAACATTTTTTATGAAAACATTACACACACAGTGAAAATAATAGTATACTAGTACGTACATAATGTTATTTTCATCATTTTTATACAAAAAATGTAATACATATATTTATACATAAATTTCTGGGGGGAAATAAATGAAGCTAAGTAAAATACTGATTGGTTCTGCAATTGCTGGGGGCATATTACTTTGTGTAGGCGGTGTTGGGGGATATCAATATGTATCCAAATTAAATAATCAATTAGATACTACTGCATTACCAAATACTACATTTGAAGGTATTTCTCTCGACGGAAAAAATAAAAAGGATATTCAAGCAATTATTAATCAAAAGGTAACTGAGTTAGATCAAAAATCCCTTACCTACATATTCCAAAACGATAAACAAACTTACACATGGAAAGATTTAGGGATAAATTATAAAGAGAAAGATATTATTGACAAAATCTTCAAAGAACAAGAAGGAAACGTAATGAATCGTTATAAAATGCGTAAGCAAGCTGAAAACGGTGAATTAAAACGTGACTATAAATTAACACCACAATTAAATGCAACAGCTTATGAAACCTTTATAAAAGATAAATATAATGAAACATTAAAAAATCCTGTTAACGCAGAATTAAGTATTGAAGGCTCAACAGTAAATATTAGTCAAAGCCAAAACGGAGAAAAAATTGATAAAGGGAAACTAAGCGGTTTAACAAATGAAGCTATTACTACTGGTAAATCAGATGTTACATTACCAGTTACATTCATAAAACCAGAACGTTCTACAGAAGACATACAGAAAATGGGTATTAAAGAAGTCATTGCTGAATATTCTACTCCAATGGCTGGCCGTAACGGAAATCAATCATTTAACGTAAATAAGTCAGCTAATACTTTAAGTGGGGTTATTGTCGCACCTGATGAAACATTTAGTTTTAACGGTCGCGTTGGCGTAACTGATGCTGCACATGGTTATAAATCTGCAGCAGTATATTCACAAGGTAAAGTAATACAAAGTGCAGGCGGAGGAGTTTGCCAAGTCAGTAGTACATTATACAGTGCAGCTTTAAGGGCAGATTTAGGCATTGTTTCTCGAAGCAATCATTCTATGCCAGTAAATTATTTACCACTTGGGCAAGATGCAGCAGTAGCAGATTATGGTCCAGATTTAAAATTTAAAAATAATACAGGCAATCATATTTATATTCAAGCATTTTCAAATGGAGGTAGTATTACTACACGCATTTTCGGCACAAATACTGGTAAAAATGTTGAAGTTTCTTCTCAAGTAATTAGTAGAACTAGTGATAAAATCACAGCGGTTACGTATAAAAAAGTAACACAAAACGGGGAAGTAATATCAAATGGACAAATTTCAAAAAGCGTATATAAAAGCGCTCCAAAAGAATAGATACTATCAACCGAATAGCATAAAGAAAAAGGCGTGATTAAATCACGCCTTTTTCTTTTGCAGTAATAGTAAAAAAGTTTCAAGATGGTCTTTCGTTTCTTCTAAAGACCACATACGATTTCCTTGCTTCGCAGCTAATACACACGCCTCTTCCCACGCGTTCTTTTTCTTCATATTTATTAATTCATCACGTAATTTCAAAACAATTTCTTCGTCTTCTTGTTCAATAAACTCTTCCATCACGCTTACTATTTCATCCTCATGAATACTTAACGTACAGTACGATTTAAGAAAGTATTGTAATGTCGTATACATAATGTACTCCCCCTTCTTATTTATCAGATGGATAAGAAGTAATAATCTTAAACCCTAATTCTCCTGACTTATCTCTTGCTAAAACAGTAACAGTTTTTACTAACTTGTCTTTTACACTCATATTTTTCTTTATTACCGTTTTTCCAACAGGAAATGAATGAGTTGTATTTAATACGAGACGAGCCTCTTTAGAATTTTTTAACCAATCTTGAATTTCCTTGTCATGTTGCTTCAAGCTATCTTTTACAGCTTTCGTCGCTGTTTCTTTATCATAGTATGTACTTGCGGCTGACACTTTATCTGTCTTCAAGCGATTCTTCAAATCCTCTTCTGACTTGCCTACATGTCTTTCAATCGTATGACCATTTTTAGGTGGTCCTTCCATTTCATCTAAAATATTATCACTAATTTTTTCTACCGATGTAGCTTGATTCCCTGTCTGTTTCTCTGTTTTTTGTTCTTTTCCTGCACATCCACTTAAGATCAGCATTAATGCCAATAAACTACTGAAGAAAAGACTACTTATTCGTTTCATCATATCACCTCTTCCATGATTATTATCGCAACTTCACTAAAAGTCAATTTCACAACGAAAAAATCTATCAGTTTTCATTTTTTTCATCTATTTTTCCATATTTACCCCAGCAATTTCATCAACCCTCTATTTTTGCCTTTTATAATATATACCCCCTATATTTTTCGATTATTTCCCAGATAAAATCACAGATAACATAACTATAAAACTCTTTTATACAAAGGTTTTTATAGTATTTTTAAAAATATTTTAAAATACCCCTATTTTCATATACCCAATACCCATATAAGGTATAAAGATACCTTCTTATCAACGTTTTTCTACATTATGTAAATTTACCCTTGCCTATACAAACGAAATGTGGTGTAATGCAAAAAAAGATAAAGGATTTTAAACAATGGCTGAAACGATTCAAAATTTCTTAACAGAATACTATTCAATCGCAATTCCACTTAGTATCTTAATTAACATCATCATTAGTCTTTTAGGTTTTATCCCTAGTATTTTTTTAACCGCCATTAATATACAGCTTTTTGGCGTAACAAATGGTACTGTTATTTCGATCGTAGGCGAAGCATTAGGGGCTATTATCTCGTTTTATATTTACCGCATGGGCCTTCAAAAGTTCACTCACGATAAAGTAAATAAGTATCCAAAGGTAGAGCGTCTTCTTTATGTAGAAGGTAGAGAGGCCTTTCTACTCGTTCTATCGTTTCGATTGATACCTTTCATCCCATCAAGTATCGTGACTTTATTTGCAGCTCTAGGTAAGATGTCATTACTCTCCTTCAGTATTGCCAGCACAATAGGGAAAATACCGGCATTGTTAATCGAAGTATATTCTGCCTATCATGTCATGAACGGAACAAATGAAGCAAAGTGGATTGTGACAATTGCAGGTTGTATCGGATTATATTATTTGTGGAAAAAATGGAGAAAAAAATAAAGAAGGAGCATAGGCTCCTTCTTTATTTTTGAGGTATTTTATTAATAATAATCTCTTAAAATCTTAGTTTACACCAACAGCACTATATGATTGCTTAACTGCTGCTACTTCTGCAGAGCTAGCACCATATAAATCCGCTGCAGCTTGTACTAATCCAGCACGTGCTTGACTAAAAGTAGTAGATTGAGTGAAATATTGCGTATTTGCACGATAATAGATCGCTCCTACTTTATCTTTACCAATTCCATTCACAGTAACACCGTAATGCGTACCACCATTCGCTAATAAATAAGCTGCTTTGTTAATAATACCGCTGTTTGTATGAACGCCACCATTGTCACTAGTACCAGTATAACGCTTAGAGTAGTGGTCTGGATCACCATATTTCGTTGGATCACTCATAGAGCGAAGTGCATCTCCAACTTTACCAGGAGTATAAATATCTTCACCAATTTCCCAATCTGGGTTACGGTTATCATAATACTCTACTAATGTACCAAAAACATCTGAAATCGCTTCATTTAATGCCCCTGATTCATTTTGATAAATTAAATCTGAGCTATACTCTGTAACAGCATGCGTTAATTCGTGGCCAATTACATCAATTCCACCAGATAATGAAGTGAACGTTACACCATCACCATCTCCGTATACCATTTGTGAGCCGTTCCAGAATGCATTATTATACTTACTTCCGTAATGAACTGTTGATTTCAATGGTGCTCCTGCATCATTAATAGAGTTTCTATTAAATGTAGCTTTATAATAGTCATATGTTTTACCTGCATAGTAATGAGCATCTACTGCCGCTGCATCATACGCTGCATTGAAAACATTATCTGCATCTACCCATAGAGTTCCTGGTAATGTAGTACGATTTTTCGCATCATATGTGAAAATCGTTGCTCCGCGCGTATTATCTTGTAAGTAGTAAGAAGATGCAGATAACGTTGTATTAAGTGACTTCGTATCTCCTAATACACCTTTACCCGTACCCACTGCATTTGTTCCTGTTACAGGCTTTACAGCCGGTTTCGCTTCTTGTTTAGGTGCCTCTTGCTTAACTGGTGATTTATCTTCATTTGTTACATGATCCAATTTATTATATTTATTTAATACTTTACCGCTGTCTGCTTCAATGAAATAGTAGTAGTTTCCTGGACTTGGATCTAAGAAGTTTAGATTTACAACGTATGCATATGTTGTTTCTTCACCATTTTGATATACATATAAGTCCGCTTTTGGTTCTACCTCATATTTCGGTGTTACCCCTAAATCTTGCTGCGCGATTTCAATTGCTTTTGCGCCTTCAATCTTATTTTTATTTTTCAACTTTTCCTTTTTGTCTAAATCAGGTGCAACTGTTCCAGACAATACTTTTAAAGAACCGTCTTTACTTACGTGAGCCACTTGAGTAGAACCCCATACAGGCACTCCTTCGTAAACTTGTTGCATACGTACTACTGTTGAATCAGTTACAGCATCTTTCTTCACTTGTTTCACTTTGAAAGAATCTTGCGCACTCTTTTCCCCTAGCTTGTAATCACCTTTTGCTGCGTTTAAATAATCAAACACAACAGATTCTGCTTTCTTACCAGTCGCTCCAGTTAGATCACCAGAAATAAACTCAGGTGACTGTACTGTCTCATTGTACTTCTTCGTAGAGAGTACATTTTTAGAATCCGCAAATGCAGAGCCTGTCCCTCCAAACGTTGTAACTGCCATTCCTGTCGCTAATACTAACGCTAAACTTTTCTTTTTCATGAACCTTCCCCCTAATAAATTATTTTTTGAAAAAGAGTAGTTTCATATTAGCATTATGTTTCCACTATTAATATACTAAAAATTCAAATAATTATTTTCTCAAGTTTTGTAGAATTTTGAGGAACAAATATTGAAAAAACCCTTTCCGATTGGAAAGGGTGGAGATTATAAATTAACTTGTTCAACAGTTTTAGCTTGTTGACCAACAATATCAGGTTTACTGCTATATTGATGTATTCCTCCAGCAACTGTAAGAGTCAATATAAACGCCAATACTCCAAATACCATCTTTTTCATGTTTATTCCTCCTTATTATCATTCATTAAATCAATAACTAACCTATAATATCGATTACTTTCTTCAAATCTCGATAAACTGGAAAAATGTTCTGCTAGTTCAACGTATACTTTCTTTAATTCTATTTTATTTCCTGCAGATTTATACAACGGGATAGCCTCATTTTCCAAAAATGCTTTATAATCTTTTGCTTCTTCAAAATATTTATATCTAAGCATTAAAAGCAAATATAATTTTGCATTAAATCTCTCTTCCTGTTTTGCTGCATCAATTCCCTTATCAATTAATGTCCTTGCCTCTTCCAATTCTTCTAATTTAATGCATACTAATGCCATTTCGTATATTGTATCTAAATAGTTTAAATCTATTTGTTTTTGAAGTTGTAGACTATCTAAATAATATTTTTTCGCTTGCTGATATTTACCTTTTTTATAATAGATACTTCCCATATTACTTAAAGTAATAGCTAATAGTACATCCTTATCAGCAAAAGATGTGGCCTCTCTCAATATACTCTCATACATTTTTAAAGCTTCTTCATACTGACCTTTTTCTGTATAACTTACCGCAATAAGGATTTGGCAATTAATTATGTTTCTAAACTTATATTCACTACGAAATCCTTCTAATGCCATATTTACAAAATGAATTGCAAGATGATGAATATCTAAATGAGTATATGCAAGCGCTATATTATAATACAAGCCTGTTTCATGATACCCTTGTTCTTTGGCCATTACTTCTGTTTTTAATAAGTAATCTAGCCCATCCTTCCATCTATACTGTAAACAGCACAATAATCCTCTACTATACATATATAACAACTTCTGAAATGGAGAATATTTTTTATATACCTTCTTCAACTTATCTAATTCTTCTTCGAGTGCAGAAATATCCCTTTTCATAATTAAATAACGTGTATACAGCAGTTTATAATAATTTATAATTTCAAAATCCAACACATGCTTCATTTCACCTTGCAACTCTTCATATATACGTTCTACTTGTTGCTTGTCTAAATGAACTAGTGCATTTAACCATTCATCTAGCTTCCCCTTCACATCTTCTTCTACATCTCTCAAATCCGTCACGGCAATTTCTAGTCTTGTGCAGAGCAATTGTAGAATTTCTTCTGATGCTTCGATCTTTCCATTTTCGATCTTACTTAAGTATGAGACAGAACAAATGCCCTGACATAATTCTTCTTGTGTCATTTTTTGCTGGAGCCGTTTATAAAAGACTTGTTTGCCTATTTTTTCTAATGTTTGTTGCATTGTCCTCCTCCATTCTCATTACCCCCATTACTCTAATAATACATAAAATTTGGAGAAATATAAATTGATAAATATAAATTTTCTAAAAAATATGCATAATTTCATTTTTTTCTCTCTTGACTTCACATCAATATCTCTTCTTTGCTACGAATAGTGAAAAATTGGTATACTATAACCAAATTATGGAGGTGTTCTCGCGATGACTCATTATAAAGACGATAGTTATGCCTTACATACAGACCTATATCAAATCAACATGGCTTATACATATTGGAAAGATGGTATTCATAATCGCCGTTCTGTTTTTGATTTATATTTTCGAAAGCTTCCATTTGAGAACGGCTACGCTGTTTTTGCTGGCCTTGAGAAAATTGTAGAGTACATAGAAAATTTCAGTTTTACTGAAAGCGATATCGCTTACTTAGCAGAATTACAATTCGAAGAAGAATTCCTTCATTATTTACAAAATATGAAATTCACTGGGACGATTCGCAGTATGCAAGAAGGTGAAGTTGTATTTAATAACCAGCCTTTATTACGTGTTGATGCACCACTTGGTGAAGCACAAATTATTGAGACTGCCCTCTTAAATATTGTGAATTACCAAACATTAATTGCCACAAAAGCAGCACGTATGAAACATGCTGCAAGTAATGATGAGCTTTTAGAGTTCGGCACAAGACGTGCCCATGAGTTCGATGCTGCCCTTTGGGGGACGCGTGCTGCCTTTATTGGTGGTTTCTCCTCTACAAGCAACGTTCGTGCTGGGAAACGCTTTGGGATTCCTGTAGCTGGCACACACGCTCACTCTTTCGTTCAAGCATATCGCGATGAATACGTCGCGTTTAAAAAATACGCTGAAACTCATAAAAAGTGCGTCTTTCTCGTTGATACATATGACACATTGAAATCTGGTGTTCCAAATGCGATTCGTGTTGCAAAAGAATTTGGGGATCGTATTGATTTCTATGGCATACGTCTTGATAGTGGTGATATGGCTTATTTATCGAAAAAGGCACGAAAACTACTAGATGAAGCAGGGTTTACAAATACAAAAATTATCGCTTCTAGCGATTTAGATGAATACACAATTATGCACCTTAAATCTCAAGGAGCAAAAATTGACGTATGGGGCGTTGGAACGAAATTAATTACGTCCTTTGAGCAACCTGCATTGGGGGCTGTTTACAAACTCGTTGCGATTGAAGATACTGACGGAAAATTAAATGATACAATTAAAATTTCATCTAACCCTGAAAAAATTACCACTCCAGGACTGAAACGAATTTATCGTATTATCAATCGGGTTAACGATCATGCAGAAGGCGATTATATTGCGTTAGATTCTGAAGAACCAGGAAAAGAAGAGCGCTTAAAAATGTTCCATCCAGTTCACACATATATAAGTAAATTCGTAACAAACTTTGAAGCCCGTGAACTGCATAAAGACATTTTCGTTAACGGTGAAAGAACATATGAACTACCAAGTATATTAGATATTCAAAAATATAATGAACAGAGCCTCTCTCTATTTTGGGAAGAATATATGCGAACTTTAAACCCTGAAGAATACCCTGTCGATTTAAGCCAAGAGTGCTGGGATCATAAAATGAATTACATTCAAACAGTTCGAGAACAAGTTGAAAAAAACATACAAAAGTAAACAGAGAAGTTTCCCCTTCTCTGTTTTTTCAATACTATATGGATATTTGTAAAAAATATATTAAAATAATAAGACGAATGTATCTTATTTGTAAATTTTAATATTATACTATTTTAAAGTAAAATAATATTTGATATTATTTTATTGAGTCAATTTCAACAAAATCACCAATAAAAAAGAGGACGCGGTTTGGTCATCTCCCTGTCAAGTAGACAGTAATAAAAAGAGTATTATGCCACGGCCTTTTCCCGATATTCTATCGGGGAAAGGCCGTGAAGTTTTTCTTGGAACCTTTCTGTA
>NZ_JAKUHC010000010.1:0-168547 GCF_022664295.1 Bacillus cereus group sp. BfR-BA-01311 | reverse complement strand
ATACAGAAAGGTTCCAAGAAAAACTTCACGGCCTTTCCCCGATAGAATATCGGGAAAAGGCCGTGGCATAATACTCTTTTTATTACTGTCTACTTGACAGGGAGATGACCAACTTTGGTCCTCTTTAATCTTTCCGAAACAATCCGAATACCCCAACTGTTTGCAGTATATTTGTAAATGCACCTGGGTCCACTTGTTTAATAATCCTCTCTAATTCGTATAACTCATAACGGGTAATAACCATCATTAACATTTCTTTATTTTCATTTGTATAAGCACCTGTTGCTGGTATCGTTGTAATCCCTCTTACTAATCGCGAGTGAATCGCCTTTCTTACGTCTGCCCCATTCTTCGTAACAATTAATGCTGTAATCTTTACATGACGAGTATGAATTGCATCAATAATTCTCGTTGATACATATAAAGTCACTAGCGTATATAACGCTTTTTCCCATCCATATACATAGCCAGCAGCGATAATGATAATTGCATTAAAAAAGAAAAAGTATGTACCGACAGGCTTATCTTTTATTTTTGATAAAATCATGGCGATAATATCTAATCCACCTGTAGAAGCACCCCACTTTAAAGCAATCCCTACTCCAATTGCCGAAATAATCCCGCCAAAAATCGCATTTAATATGATATCATTCGAAACCGCTCTAACAGGGATGATTTCTAGAAACAAAGTCATAAATATAACACAAAGAAAACTAAAAAAGGTGAAGGCCTTTCCAACCTTTTTCCACGCTAAAATAACGACAGGAATATTAAATAAGCTAAACAATACTCCCGTAGATATGTGAATCGATAAAAAATCACCTAATATTTGTGATAATAATTGAGACAATCCAGCAAAGCCGCTCGCATACACTTTTGCTGGCGTTAAAAATAAATTCATCCCAATCGCGTTTAATAAACCTGCGATGATTACAACGATTAACTTCTTTATAAGTTCAGTATAATTCAACTTCAAATCCATTTCGAATCCACCTTTACCCTTCATAAATGCACCGCTATACATAGTCTTTACGAAAAAGGAAATGATAAACGTACAACGTTTAGAAATGGAGTTGATACATATGCCACATACGAGTGATAATGACAAAAAAGCACGTGATAATAACGCAAAACGCACACAAAAAAATGAGCAAGAGCAAAAAAATATTCAGCAAGGTAAACGTGCATACTCTAAAAAGACCGATCACCTTTGATTCCATCGTACATCAACAATTATGTTGATGTACTTTTTTACATTTTAAAGGAAAAAACATTAAAAATTCACTTCATGTTCACTTCTATATTCTACAATAGCGATAACATATTCGGATGAGGTGTTGGCATGAGAGGGAAACATATTTTCATTATTACTGCACTAATAAGTATATTGATGCTATCTGCTTGCGGACAAAAGAATGGCTCAGCTACAGTCGCTACAGCAACAGACTCCACCATTACAAAGGATAACTTCGAAAAACAATTGAAAGATCGTTACGGAAAAGACATGCTATACGAAATGATGGCACAAGACGTCATCACAAAAAAATATAAAGTACCTGATGAAGAGGTAAATAAAGAAGTAGAAAAAGTAAAAAAACAATATGGAGATCAATTCAAAAAAGTATTAGAAAATTATGGTTTAAAAGATGAAGAGGATTTCAAAAATCAAATTAAGTTCAAACTTGCTATGAATGAAGCGATTAAGAAAAGCATTACAGAAAAAGACGTAAAAGACCACTATAAGCCAGAAATTAAAGCGAGTCACATTTTAGTAAGTGACGAAAATGAAGCGAAAGAAATAAAGAGTAAACTAGATGCTGGTGCTTCATTTGAAGAATTAGCAAAACAAGAATCACAAGATCTGCTATCAAAAGATAAAGGTGGAGACCTTGGATACTTCAATTCAGGTACAATGGCTCCTGAATTCGAAACCGCTGCCTACAAACTAAATGTTGGACAAATTAGCAATCCCGTAAAATCATCAAACGGTTATCACGTTATTAAATTAACTGATAAAAAAGCTTTAAAGCCTTATGATGAAGTGAAAGACTCTATTCGCAAAAACTTAGAGGAAGAACGTACTGCTGATCCTGTATTCAGCAAAAAATTGTTACAAGAGGAATTAAAAAAGGCAAATATTAAAATAAATGATAGTGATTTGAAAGATACGTTTACTCTTACGCGTGAGCAGGAGAATTAAAAGGAAGCACGACCTTATTTAAAAATAAGATCGTGCTTTTTAATCTTCCATCACTATTTCTAATTTTTTCTTTATTTTATAATGCTAATGAAAAAATGAATTATTTAAAATAAAAAATGCATCCCGAAACATTAACGATTTATTTCCAAACTTGACAAACTGGATTCCTTTGTTAAATATATGTCCTTTACAAATAGTACAGATTTATTTACATTCCCTTATTTTTCATTTCATCCTTTTAATCTAGTAAAATTATAACGCTTATTTAATATATCATTAATTATTTCTTGATCTTTTGTTACTAAAATTGTACAAAATTCATTACAAGTTATTAAGACAGTTTCCTCATCATTTTTTAATAATATACCTGTTCCACATTCGGAAGTATAGAGTACTTTCTTTGAAGATAAATCTGTATATTTTTCTTCTTCCACTAATAGTTCACACTGAACATTTCCCCTTATCCTCAAAAACTTTTCGAAAACTAGTATATTTTTAGGATTTCCATCGGTTATATTGGGAACATTTCTTTCCACTATTACCTGAAGGTGCTCTACTTCATCTTCAAATTTCATCTCTGACCTAGCAACAGAAACATTTAAATATAAATTATCTTTTAGTTGAATGGCTATTTCTGAACTGATTATAGTATTATCATCTTTTTGCATTATAGGTGTTAAACTTAATATCTTGATCTCCGCTTCTTTCATTAAAGCATCTATAGCTTTTGGATGAACTTGCACCGGAACTATATAATGTGGCATTCCTATCAATCTTCTTCACTCCTAATTAAAATTTCAGTATTATATACTTAAAAATGAATATCTTCGTATATTCTTTTTCTTTTAATATCTAAATTAACTTTCCACGTGCCATCTTTACGTTTTACCATTCTAATTTGAATTCGATTGTCTTTAGTATGTCTTCTAACTGAATTTCCTTTTCTATGATTTATCACCTTTTGCCCTTTTGTATAATGTCTAAAAATACTTTTTGCAACAGCTTTTCCACCTGGCAAATCCGTATTAATTCTTGATTTATGCGCTCTTGCATTTTTTCCTAATAACTTTGTAAAATAAACCGGTTTTGTAATTGTTTTTGTTAGTTTTAATTTTCCTCCGCCAATTGCGCCTATAGCTGCAGCTTTTGCTACCCCTTTCCAACCCTTTCCTGATTTATAAGCTTTATAGCCATCATAAGCTGCAAAACCAGCATTTACTGCAAACCACACCCAATGCCCATCTGGATCCACCATCATCACTGGATTATTATCACCATACGTATACCCATTCTGCGTCACAGGATCA
This sequence comes from Bacillus cereus group sp. BfR-BA-01311, assembly GCF_022664295.1. Taxonomy (NCBI): domain Bacteria; kingdom Bacillati; phylum Bacillota; class Bacilli; order Caryophanales; family Bacillaceae; genus Bacillus; species Bacillus cereus group sp. BfR-BA-01311. Next base: position 165,040 of record NZ_JAKUHC010000010.1, on the reverse strand, counting down.
TCTTCATCACCCGGATCAGGATCCACCGATAAAAACACACCATGCTCCGGATTATAGTATCTCGCAATCAAGTAATACATGCCAATTTCTTTATCATACATCTATCCTGCATATCCAAACGGATTGTCTGCTGCGATTCCTTTTGCTTCGCTCTTTAAGACGTTACCCCATGCGTCATATTCATAGCTTGCGACTATTTGTCCATCTTTGTCGGTCATTGCTAGGCGGACACCGTCTTTGTTGTAAACGTACTGACGAAGGACTTTTCCGTTTCCTTCTGTTTCGTATAACGGGTTACTTGTCCGTTTACGTTCTTTTCACCTTTGCTCATTAAGGCAACAAGTTGATTTATCTCGTCCTATATAAGTAAGTAAGGACATAAAGTTATGTCCCTACTTACTATCATCGTACTTCCAATCATTGATTCCGCTGAGTGCCTTTTTCTCAATTTAAACATTAAGGGTGTTCTCTCGTTTCTTTATATTCATCAATAATATATCCCGAATAGGTAGTAGCTTGCCTTTCATATCCAATTTTAGTTAAATTAATATCATTAATCCATTGGAAATAATGGGTCAGCTCATGAGCAATAGTAACCAGATAATATCCTAATGCATCATCTTTTCCATTTTTTTTAACATTTCATAATAATCACCTGTTGAAATACGAATATATGGCTCATCATTTCGATTAAATGGCTCAAAGAAAGTTCCATAGACTAGCTCTCCATCCATCGCTTTAATTTTACATGCGGATTTCATATATATCGGTACTCTAATAGGGAAATAATACTCTTGTCGTAACCATTTACAAAATTCTTTAATTGCTCTTCTTACCTCAGGATCAACATCTTTATCAAACTTTAATCTTAATCCTGTACGGTGGCTCTTGTCTTCTAAATTATAATATTTCTGCCAATTTGTCAGTGTCCAAATATGCATATAATCATCCTAATTATTTTATATTTTTAATACTGTCAGCGTTGTAAAAATTCAAAACACAGTGTAAAAGCTATCACAATTTTATACATAAAATGAAACTTTAATCAGTGATGATCTTACTGCCCGGCAAATAGCAGGATAGGCAGTACAAACACTGCGATAAATCTCTTATATTCTTTTAGCCTTTTTAATGAATCACATAAGAAATACTACAATCAAAATCTCACTTAAAAAACTATATAATAATTAACCATATATTTTTAAAACTTTATAACATACCTCTTCTATAACTTTAGTTTCCATCCTGCCTACTTCTTTCACAATATCTACCTTATAGAGCGAATACATTATTAAAAATAAAAAGAACTATCCCTTCTCTTAAAAATTCAGAGAAAGAATAGTTCTTTTTTCATTTACTTTATTTCTTAAAGTACGTCCAGCCTTCTTCTTGGTAAACCTTTTCTTCTTTCATCAACTTACCAAGTGCGCGCTTAAATGCAGCTTTACTCATGTTAAAGCGTTCTTTAATATCTTCCGGATGGCTCTTATCCCAAAACGGCATTGCTCCGCCTCGTTCTTCCATATATGCATAAATTACTGCAGCATCGTCTTCCATTCCTTCTTCTTTACGAGGAAGAAGTGAAATGTTAATTGTACCGTCATCTTTTACGTCAATAATACGTCCTGTTACACGCTGACCGATGCGGACTTGTTCTTTTCTTTCTGTATGGTGTAAGAAAGCACGGAAATGCTCATCAGTTAGTACGAATGAACCGACTTGAAGCGAACGATATACACGTCCATTTACGTTTTTATTACGCATAGATGGCGTTGCATCTACGATAATTTCTTGCATATCACTGTCTCTTGCCGGAAGAGCAATTAAACGATCACGATTCGTTAATTTTAACGTACAATATAATTCGTCGCCTACTTCTGGCCATACTGGCATATAAATCGGGAACTCATCAGCTGGAATTAGTATATCTTTTGACACACCAATATCAACAAACACACCTAAACTCGGAATAACTTCTACAACCTTTACCCAGTTCCAGTCATAAGTTGTAATAATTGGTTCCTTCATTGTTGCTGAAATACGATTTTGGTGATCAAGGTATAAGAATACATCAATCGTATCGCCTTCTTCAATTTCTCCAGCTACTTCGTTTTTATGTAGGAAAATTTCTTCTTCTTCATTCCCAACCATATATCCGATTTCTGTTTCGCGTAAAACAGTTACCTGTTCAATCGATCCTATTTGCAAATACATATTTTTTAATTCCCTTCTATATATATAAAATTATCTTTTTTATCATTCCAAACAAAAGTTAATTATAACATGATTTTTCCTGTATTTGTCCAACTGCCCAAAATTCACTATAATAAAATGAGGTTACATGAATATAAGTACGAAAACACTTAAGTCTAGACTCGTTTTCAGCTATACTTTAGTATGTACAGTACATAACAAGATTAGAAATTTATTTGGAGGTGCTAACTATGGCAAAAGATAGTTCTTTTGACATCGTTTCGAAAGTAGAATTACCTGAAGTAACAAACGCAATTAATATCGCATTAAAAGAAATCCAAAACCGATATGACTTTAAAGGAAGTAAAAGTGATATTAAATTAGAAAAAGAAGTACTTGTTTTAACTTCTGATGACGAGTTTAAATTAGAGCAAGTAAAAGACGTTCTTATCTCTAAACTTGTAAAACGTAACGTTCCAATTAAGAACTTAGATTATGGAAAAGTTGAAGCTGCAACTGGCAACACTGTTCGCCAACGCGCAACACTTCAACAAGGTATCGATAAAGATAACGCGAAAAAAATTAACAACATCATTAAAGAAATGAAATTAAAAGTAAAAACACAAGTACAAGATGATCAAGTACGTGTTACAGCAAAAAGCCGTGATGACTTACAAGCAGTAATCGCAGCTGTTCGTAGCGCTGATTTACCAATCGACGTACAGTTCATTAACTACCGCTAAAAAGAAAACTCCTCTTAATTAGAGGAGTTTTCTTTTTTGTCTTGTAGAGACAATATTACGAGAACAAACTATAGAAAAAGGTATATGCGGTGAAAATTGCTAAGTGAACAGAGTCTAACCATACGCATACTTTACAAGTGAGCGCATGATTAAACTAGGCCTTATTGTAGAATTTGTTTTATACATGTATTTAGCAGACCTTATTGAAAATAAGAAAAAGACACCTCAAGACGTTTCCCCCTTCGATTTGAATTACTTTTCTTAGTAACTACACCCTAGACCAAAGTCATCTTAAAAATCGCTGTAACTCATAATTCCTCCCCCCGCCAAAACGTAACAATTTATGAGTATAAGAATATTTCCCAACCTTTAATGTAATGTAAAATTAATAAGGAACTTAAAAAATGTTAATTAAAAAAGAGTTAGAAGTGGTTTTTTGAAGAAATTAATATTATGGTTTTTATTAGCCACATTCTCCCTAAATACTGTAGGATGTTCTAATAATACGAATACACTAACGGATAAATCTAACTGTATCAACAAAGCTTGGTACAAAAAAAATATGTCATGTAATCATTTAAAAAACATTAAATAGTTAATGATAAAGATCTAAAGAAAAGACACCCCAAAGTACCTTCCTCCGACTTGAACCAATAATATTCGGATGGATTTAAAAAGAAGCATACATCTTTAATAAAGATGCAGGCTTCAAAATAAAAAAGTACGCTAAAGCGCTAAGTAAACTCTTATTCAAAAATTTATATTAAGCACTAATATTTTAGAAACAAGTTTATAAGTATAAAACCTACAGGGATTTCCCCTGTAGGTTTTATTATATTTCAAGTAATTCCCAAATGAATTATGAGTGGCTTTTTTCATTTTGGTTTTCAAAATATTTTTCTTTAACCATTTTTATCAGATTTTCTTTTTCTGTTAGTTCAAATATAAATAATGCTTTTTTCATGTTATTTGCAACATCTTCTTCATTAGGTTGTTTAAGTTTCAATAAATTCCAAGCTTTTCCATAGTATAATTCACCTAGTAAATATAAAGTATTTAGATTAATAGCTAGTTTAATACCCATATCATTGTATTTTACTGCCTCTTCATGTTGATTTGCATGACCTAAAATTTTTGCTAAATTAAAAATAATTTTCAATTTAATTTCTTTATCTCTAGGAAAATCTAACTTATTAAAATTAGTTAAACATCTTTTTAATATATTAATACTTTTTTCATATTCTTTATTTTCCGCATAAAATATAGCCATTGTTTGCATAATATCTATTTCTCTTTCTGATAAAAAATCAGAATTAGTTAAAGTCAGTTTTAATGCATTATTTAAAAAATCTAAAGCAGTTTTTATTGATTTATCCACCATAAATATAGCAATTGCTTCATGCCATATTAGAAATTGTTTATCTTCTTTTGTTTGAAAATTATTTAAGTTCTTCTCTTTTTTTACTATTTCATAAAGTTCTTTATATTGTTTTTGCTTTAAGCAATCTTTTATTACGCATTTTACATTTTCTATATATTTTAATTTTTTATTTTGAGTTAATGCAAATATATTATTTGGGTCAATACCAAGTCTTTCTGATAATTGATATAATAATATACTAGATGGATAAATCACACCTTTTTCTATTTTGCTAATTTGACTTTGTGAACATATTCCATGACATAATTCGGATTGTAATATATTTTTTTAATTCTAAGCTCTTTAATGGTAATACCCAAATCGTAAAACTCCATTTTCCCACCTACTATTTAGCACTGTATTAGTATAAGAGTATTCTCTAACTTTTAATGTAATGTAAAATTAATATAGTTGCAATTATTGATTGCTTCAAAGATTCTTCCCTATCGGTGCTAACACAAAAAACAGGTTAGGAAGAAAATCCTCTTCCTAACCTGGCCCTCCTCTCACTAGGGACGTTTTCATTCTCACATCGTTTCTCTTAAGAAATTTCATATCAACAGAATAACACTATTGCCCCGCCGAACAAACTTACAAATACAATAAGAAGACATGAACATAGAGCGAGTAATTTCTCATCTCATCTACGCTTCCTTTTAACTGCAATTAGAAACGCAATAAATAATACATTCACACCGATTATTAAGGAGATAAATAACCAATTCACACCTGTTTCTCCGTTAACTTTATACACATTTGATTCTTCACGTTTTAAAACGAGATAAAATTTTCCGTTTTCTTCTCTTATAATTTCATCCTGTAACAATCCTCTTAACTCTTGTTTTTCACCAATTGCACTTGCAGGTAAGGAGACTTTTTGTGTTTCTTTCGTATTATTAATTGCTACTAAAGTTACTTCATCTTTATATTTTCGTTTTAGTATGCTCATCCCGCTCTTATCATACAGAAGCTCAAACGTACCGCGTCGTAAAGACGGTCTCGCCTGCCTAAGTTCACCTAGTTTTGTTATGTGTTGCATAAACTTTTCGTCTGACTTAAAATCCATTAATCGTCTATTATCGGGTACACTTCCTCCATCTAATGCAATTTCAGTTCCGTAATAAAAATTCGGAATCCCAGGTGATGTTAACAAATAAGTAAGCGCCAACTTTAAACGTGATGGCGGATAATACATATTTTCTTTTGCAATACGTGCATATCTTTTTGTTTCTTGATCATCTAAAAACGTAACAAATTCCCCTTCTTTTTTACTCACATCGTATAACGATTTCACCGATACATCCGCTTTGGAAAACGATTCTACTATTTTTTCGTTGTATTCGCTATCCTCCTTTGTCATAATACGAAAATCTTTCTTTATCACTTGCATATCTTTTTGCGCGTTATCCCAAAAGAAACGCGGCTTTTTTTCACTATGTATAACATAACTTCCGTCTAAATCAACTTCTTTTATCCACCATTTCATTGCGTCAATTACCTGTTGTTCGTTTTCTCCAAGCGGAAATTGAAATACAACTTTCATTCCTTTTGCATGAGCTTCTTTTACAAGTTCTTTCACATCATTGTCTGTCCCGAAATGTTCATTTACCTTTTTAAAATTTCGCACGTCTAATCCATCGTACTTTCCACTTTCAAAAAGCGGCGAAAGCATAACGGTAGTAAAACCCATTTCTTTTATGTAATCCAACCTTTTTATAATTCCTCTTATATCTCCGCCTTGATACCCTTCTAAATTACCAACTTCTAATTGTTTGTCATTTTTCAGTTCTCCATTATTGAAGCGATCAATCATAATGGAGTATATAACTTCATCTTTCCACTCTCTTTTTTCGTCTGCAAAAGTATGTATTGGTACAAACAAAACAAAAGCTAAACAAAAACAAATGAATAGTTTCCTAGTCCGTATTTTTCCCACACGCATCCCCCAAGTTTTTAATTGTAAGAATATTATACCAATTATCCGAGAGAAACGCATATGTCGATTTCAATCCTCACAAAATAATCTATGTTACATTTTCTAACATCATGTATATATTTTTCTGAATTTTTAGTTGATTTTTAGTTGATTTTCGAATATGATATGAAACATAACAAAACGATGTTATTTTTTCTAACATTATAGGAGGAGAGCTCATGAATATGGGAGATACAGTTTTTATGTTTGTGACGACAGTAATGGTCATGTTGATGACACCAGGATTGGCACTTTTTTATGGAGGTATGGTTCGCAGCAAAAATGTACTCAGTACAACGATGCATAGTTATAGTGCAATGGCTATCGTTTCGATTCAATGGATTGTTATCGGTTATTCTTTATCATTCGGACCAGATTGGCACGGGCTTATCGGTACACTTGATTGGTTCGGTCTAAACGGAGTTACCTACGCACCAAATCCAGACTACTCATCTACTATTCCTCACAATTTATTCATGATGTTTCAACTCATGTTCGCCATTTTAACTCCAGCTTTAATTTCAGGTGCATTTGCTGAAAGAATGCGATTTTCTGCCTTTCTTATTTTTATCCTTCTATGGACAACGATTGTTTACAATCCTGTCGCTCATTGGGTATGGGGCGTCGGCGGGTGGCTAAGGGAACTTGGTGCACTAGACTTCGCTGGCGGAAACGTCGTTCACATCACTTCCGGAGTTGCTGGTCTTGTATTAGCTATTTTCCTTGGAAAACGAAAAAACATAAATGGTTCTTCTCCTCACCATTTGCCATTTACAATGTTAGGCGCAGGCTTATTATGGTTTGGCTGGTTCGGTTTTAACGTCGGAAGCGCATTATCTTTAAATGATGTAGCTTTAACTGCATTTATTAATACAAATATAGCTGCTGCTGCCTCAGCATTAACTTGGATGCTTTCAGAGTGGTTCTTCCAATCAAAACCGACTGCGATGGGAGCTGCTTGTGGCGCCGTTTCCGGTCTAGTCGCTATTACACCAGCTTGCGGGTTCGTTACACCTTTCTCAGCTCTTCTTATCGGAGCAATTGGCGGCGTATTATGCTTCGGAGCGGTCTTTTTCTTAAAAACAAAATTCGGATACGACGATACACTCGATGCATTCGGATGTCACGGCATCGGTGGAACTTGGGGCGGTATTGCGACAGGATTATTTGCAACTACTGCCGTAAACGGCGATGGCGCTAACGGATTATTTTACGGAAACGCCTCGCTGCTGTTGAAACAACTTGTAGCGATCGGCGCAACATATGCGTTCACAATTATAATGACGTATGCCATTATTAAAGCAATCAACTTCTTCCTCCCTGTCCGGGTAGATGAGCACGAGGAACATATGGGACTTGATATTTCGATGCATGGGGAGAAAGCTTATGAGTATACTGAGCGAGTGAACTAAAAAAGAGATGCAATCTATTAGTAATAGATTGCATCTCTTTTTTGCGCACCGGGCAACATACCCCACCTAGTATAATTGAAAATATATTAACGGTTTTTTGGATATATCAACGATTTTTCAAATATATCGATTGTTCCTTTCAATATATCAACGTTTCGACACAAGATATCGATTTACCAACAAATTCCGACATAACGAAACTGAAGAATACCCGCGTTTAACTTTACACATAAAAAAGACGACCGAAACCCAGTCGTCTTTTCCGATTTATTTCGGAGCATTTCCTACATATTGCGTAATATCAACATTTAATGCCTGCGCTAAACGCATACCGTATTCTTGATCTGCACGGAAGAAGTTACAAACAGCTAGTAATTTCGTGCGTTCATTTACGTCTTTTAAGTCATTTGTTAAGTTTGCAATTAAGTTGCCTTGCTCTTCTTTAGAGAATGAACGGTAACGCTCACCTGCTTGTTTGAAGTCATTTGGTTTGTCAATTTTTTCACGAGATACATAGCCTTCTACTTTCATAGTTGAATCGCGGTAAGCTGGGTCTTCAACTGGATTTTCAGCATGACGGCTCGGTTCGTAGTTGATTGTAGATGGGTTTTGATTTATTTGCATCGCACCATCACGTTGTTGGTTATGAACAGCTGCATATGGGCAGTTTACAGGAATTTGTAAGTAGTTTGCACCAAGGCGATAACGCTGTGTATCTGGATAAGAGAATAAACGACCTTGTAATAATTTATCTTCAGATGGTTCAATACCATTTACAGTTGCACTTGGAGAGAACGCCACTTGTTCTACTTCCGCAAAGAAGTTTTTCGGGTTACGATTTAACGTCATTGTCCCTACTTCCATTAACGGGAAACGATCTTCTGGCCAAACTTTCGTTGGATCTAACGGATCGAAATCTAAAGAATCCGTTTCTTCTAGTTGCATCACTTGTACGTGTAAATCCCACTTTGGATAATTCCCTTTTTCGATTGCATCGAATAAATCACGAGTTGCATGGTTAAAGTCTTTTCCTTGTACTTCTTGCACTTCTTTTGCATTTAAGTTACGTACACCTTGCTGTGGTTTCCAGTGATATTTAATATAAACAATTTTACCTTCTTCATTAATCCATTTAAATGAATGGACGCCGAAACCTTCCATTTCACGATAACTTGCTGGTGTACCGTAATCAGAAAATACCCATGTCATCATATGTGTAGATTCTGGACTTAACGTCATGAAATCCCAGTAACGATCTGGTGTTTGAATATTTGTATCAGGTGCTGGTTTTAAAGAATGCACCATATCAGGGAATTTAATTGCATCACGAATGAAGAAGACCGGTAAATGATTACCTACGATATCATAGTTTCCTTCTTCTGTATAAAATTTAACAGCGAACCCACGTGGATCACGTGCTGTTTCAGGAGAACCTTGACCATGAATAACCGTTGAAAAACGAACAAACACAGGTGTTTCAGTTCCTTCATTTTGTAAAAATGCAGCTTTCGTATATTGCTTCATACTATTTTTCGTTACGAATACACCGTGAGCACCTGCACCACGCGCATGCACAACACGTTCCGGGATACGTTCACGATCAAAGTGTGCAAGTTTTTCTACTAAATGATAGTCTTCTAATAATACTGGTCCACGACGACCAGCTGTACGAGAATTTTGGTTGTCTCCAACTGGAGCACCTTGGTTTGTTGTTAAGCGATTATTTGGATTCATCTAGGGGGATCCTCCTCTTTCTTTCATAGTAATTATTATTTATTTAAAATTATTATAAACTAATTATTATTCAAAACTATATCTTTGTCAACTATTTCCTTCACTTTCTTGGAAACAATTTCAGCCAAACAGTCGATAAATGCAGATTGCACATTCGGCATATTTGGTCTAAAATATTTGGCATTTAATTCATCCGTTACAACTTTACATTCATAATCGTTGTCATATAAAACTTCTAAATGCTCCGCTACAAAACCAACTGGGCAATATATGAAAGATTCGTACCCATGCTCTTCATATAAATCTTTCGTTAAATCTTGCACATCTGGACCAATCCACGGATCTGGAGTATTCCCAGCACTTTGCCAACCGATTGTATAGTTTTGAATATTTGCAGCTTCTGCAATTAAATCTGCCGTATGCTTTAGTTGTTCTACATAAGGGTCTCCTGCTGCAATAATTTTTTCTGGTAAACTATGCGCTGAAAAAATTACGACCGCTTTCTCTTTATCTTCAATTTTTGTAAATGTTTCTTTTATTTGATCTGCCCAATACGAAATAAACTTCGGTTCATCGTACCATTGTTCAATTGGTTCAATAACAGGACCACCGATTTCTTTTGAAAGACGAATAGCACGGTCATTATACGCTTTAATGCTAAATGTAGAATAATGCGGCGCTAATACGATACTAATCGTTTGCTCAATCCCATCACGCTTCATTTCTTCTACAGCATCTTCTATAAATGGAGCTATATGTTTTAAACCTAAGTAACAAGTAAATTCATACTCTGTAAATATATTATTCATTGAATCTGTTAATTTATGCGCCTGTTCTTTCGTAATTTTTGCAAGCGGCGAAATTCCACCAATCGCTTTATAGCGCTCAATTAAATCTTCAAGCGCTTCTTCTGATGGCTTACGCCCGTGACGGATATGTGTATAATACGCCTCTACATCGTCTAATGATTCTGGTGTTCCATACGCCATTACGAGTAAACCTATTTTTTTCTTTGTCATCTATATAACACCTCAATTTTATAAATGAGAATACTTTTCAGAACATTCGTTTCCAATTATAACAAGTAATAATAAATACGTCAAAATAATAATTCTAATTAAATATTATTTATAAGGTGATTTTGAATTTTATATGAAAATTTCTTTAATAAAAAGCGACTTACATAATTGTAAGTCGCTTTTCCCTTATTCCTTAATATTTACCCCATATTCTTTAAACCAAATGTGAATCTGTGCTAAATGAGCTAAAAGCTGTGGCCCAGTCATCAATTGACCAAACCATGGTGTTTGAAATGCACTGCCGCCAGACTGAATCAATCCGCTCAACTGCTCTTTATCAAACAGTTCGTGTAAAATTGAACCTTTATCCGTTAATAAACTTTGAAGCCATACTGTTACTGCTTTTGTATAGTGTGGATTATGCGTTTTCGGATAAGGACTCTTCTTTCTATATAAGATGTCATGTGGAAGTACACCTTCTAACGCTTTACGTAATAGACCTTTTTCGCGGTTTTTATACATTTTCATTTCCCAAGGAATATTCCACGCATATTCGACAAGACGATGATCTGCAAATGGAACACGTACTTCTAAGCTCGCCCCCATACTCATGCGGTCTTTTCTGTCTAATAATGTTGTCATAAACCATACCATATTTAAATAAAATAATTGGCGTCTTTTTGCTTCTAGCGGACTTTCCCCCTCTAAAATAGGAACTTCTTGAATCGACTCTTCATAGCGCCTTTGTACATATTGTTGTAAATTTAATTTATTTCTCCATTCTTTTTTTAGAAGTTGTTCACGTGCCTCTGTAGAACGCATCCACGGAAATGCACTCGATTGTAAATCATCTTCTCTATAAAACCACGGATATCCACCAAATATTTCATCTGCACATTCTCCAGATAAGCCAACGACAAAATCTTGTTTAATTTCTCGGCAAAACCATAATAATGACGAATCGATATCTGCCATACCAGGCAAATCACGAACGAGTACTGCTTCAGTTAAATACTCTGCTAATTTTTCATTCGAAATGACGCAGCGATGATGGGTTGTTTGAAATGTCTCAGTCATTAAATTAATAAACGGAGCATCTGAATTTGGCTGGAATGCATTCGCTTTAAAGTATTTGTCATTATCTTCGTAATCAATAGAATACGTGTGTAATTGCCCTTTTCCCGATCTCTCATATTCTTTCGCTGCAATAGCTGTAATAGCGCTCGAATCTACACCACCCGATAAAAAAGTACATAGTGGTACATCAGAAACAAGCTGTCTTGTAATAGCATCTTGTAATAAAAAGCGCGTTTTCTCTACTGTTTCTTCAAAAGAGTCTTCATGTTTTTTACTTTCTACATTCCAATATCTCCATATACATAAACCGTTCTTTGAAAATGTCATCGCATGACCTGGACGCAATTCTTTTATACCAGCATAAATACCGTGGCCAGGCGTTCTTGACGGTCCGAGCCCGAATATTTCTGATAATCCTTCTAACGTTACTTCCGCCTTCACATCTGGATGCGACAATATCGCTTTTAACTCCGAACCAAATAGTAAGCGTCCGCTATCATATTTATAAAAAAGTGGCTTTACACCTAATCGATCTCTCGCAATAAATACTTGTTCTTTCTGTTCGTCCCATACTGCAAACGCATATATACCGTTTAAATGATCGACACATTCTTCTTTCCATTCAATATAAGAAGCTAATAATACTTCTGTATCAGAATGACCTTTGAACGTATATCCTCTTCTTAATAATTCCTTTCGAATGTCTTCTGTGTTATAAAGTTCACCGTTATAGCAAATGGCGTAATTCGTTTCATCTTTTAAACAAGTCATCGGCTGTTTACCGCCCTCAGGATCCACAACGATTAACCGCTTATGCCCAAATGCGACATTTCCTTTAATCCAAACTTTATTATCATCCGGCCCCCGTTTCGCTAACGTCTCAGCCATCTTCGTAACGACATCTCTTTCTCCTTCTAATGAGCGTTTATAATCCACCCATCCTGTAATCCCGCACATATAAATCATCCTTCCATCTTATTTCTTTTCTTGAACGTGCAGTAATCCCCACCCTAAGAGTGCGGATTAAAAAAATGAAAAACTTGACGATAACCTACTATCCACATATGGAATAGCATTTTCACTCAGTAAAACGTGTTTTATTGTATGCCCACCTATGTCTATATGTGTCTAGTTATAAAGAATGCACGAACTGTCTATAACAGGAATAACTACTTTTCATAAAGGAGAAATCGTGTATGATACAACGTAAACATATTTTATATAATCAGCCCCGTGCTCATACAGTCGGTAATGTAGAATATATAAACAATGAGTGGGTATTCTTTGATGATGAAAATGATGAAGCGTTTTTATTAGAAGATATTGCCGAAGATGGGTTTGAAATTTTGTATAATAACAATTGGCTACCAGCCCGTTTCTATGAACAAGATGTATTACAAATCGCCAACGAGCAACACCATTTGCAAAACGGTGAAATGATACGTATTCGAAAAAAGTTACTTCTTAGCTATAATGAATGGCTGGAGGAATTACCTGACTCTGTCTTCACATTATTAACAGAATCATTGCAATCACTTCACTACTCTTTATATGATTGCATGTATTGTCATAATTATTTATCTTTCTTACCGCAAGAGGAGTCACGCGAAGGAGTAAATATTCTTTTGTTTGATAACGAAGAAATGATCTGTACACTGCAGCACCATTTCGTCCGTCACACTACGTCAAATAAAAATATGTTCCGTTTTACGAAAGTAAATGGAGAAGAGTTGCATATCGATGCGACATAAAGTGAAACTTTAATCAGTGGGGGAGCCCACTGATTATTAGCCTTCACCAATCTGATGTTTACGGGATAAAGTAAAAAACCACCTTATAATCTCCCAAGTCTTTGAGATTATAAGGTGGCTTTATTTTTTATTAGAATACTTTCCAGCCAATCGGTAATTTCAGCCCAAGGTAAAATACTGCTACTAGCGCAACAATAAATAAGCCCCAAACCGCCCCTGTTGGTTTGTTTTTGCTCATTTTCACAAGAACCATTTCCATTCCACCGATAACTAAAATACCAGCTAACATTTTCAAGCCATACCACATGTGCATGCTACCTGTTGCTGTCTTCACAATACTCATGTACAACATGAAGCCTGTCACAATAATAATGATATACATTAGGCGAAGCCCCATATGTACACCTTTCCCTTTTCTTCCTGCTGAATAAAGTGAATACGCAACGAAGAATAAAATTAAACCTAACGCCCATGCTGTAATATGCATATGTACCATCGTATCCCTTACCTCCTCTTTTCACACTTTTTCACTCTATATGATAACATGTTCATTTATTTTCAGGAAATGTTTCGCTTTTTTACATTTAAATGCTATAATATTTAGAGTATTTACAAACTTCTTGTAATAACAAAAGGGGGAACAATCATGATTCAAACTAAGGATATTATCGAACTTACAGACACATACGGAGCAAATAACTATCACCCACTTCCAATCGTTATTTCTAAAGCAGAAGGTGTTTGGGTAGAAGATCCTGAAGGAAACCGCTATATGGACTTATTAAGTGCATATTCTGCAGTAAACCAAGGTCATCGTCACCCGAAAATTATTAACGCTTTAATTGACCAAGCTAATCGTGTTACGTTAACTTCTCGTGCTTTCCATAGCGATCAATTAGGTCCTTGGTACGAAAAAGTTGCGAAACTAACTAATAAAGAAATGGTACTTCCAATGAATACAGGTGCTGAAGCTGTTGAAACTGCAATTAAAACAGTTCGTCGCTGGGCTTATGATGTGAAGAAAGTGGAAGCAAACCGTGCTGAAATCATCGTTTGTGAAGATAACTTCCACGGACGTACAATGGGTTCTGTTTCTATGTCTTCAAATGAAGAGTACAAGCGTGGATTCGGTCCAATGCTTCCTGGCATCGTTGTAATTCCTTACGGTGATTTAGAAGCATTAAAAGCCGCAATTACACCAAACACAGCAGCATTCATTTTAGAGCCAATTCAAGGTGAAGCAGGAATTAATATCCCACCAGCTGGTTACTTAAAAGAAGCTTTTGAAGTATGTAAAAAAGAAAACGTTTTATTTGTAGCAGATGAAATCCAAACTGGCTTAGGCCGTACTGGTAAAGTATTTGCTTGTGACTGGGACAATGTAACTCCTGACATGTACATACTTGGTAAAGCACTTGGCGGCGGTGTGTTCCCAATCTCTTGCGTAGCAGCAAACCGCGACATTTTAGGTGTATTTGAGCCAGGTTCTCACGGTTCTACATTCGGTGGTAATCCACTTGCATGTGCTGTTTCTATCGCGGCTCTTGAAGTGTTAGAAGAAGAAAAATTAACAGAGCGTTCTCTTCAATTAGGTGAAAAATTAGTTGGGCAATTAAAAGAGATTGATAACCCAATGATCACTGAAGTTCGTGGTAAAGGTTTATTCATCGGTATCGAATTAAACGAGCCAGCTCGTCCTTACTGTGAACAACTAAAAGCAGCTGGTCTATTATGTAAAGAAACACACGAAAATGTAATTCGTATCGCACCACCTCTAGTAATCTCTGAAGAAGATTTAGAGTGGGCATTCCAAAAAATTAAAGCTGTATTATCGTAATGATAGAGAGGTTGTCCGACATGTTGGGACAACCTCTTTCTTTTTATATTCATTTATATTAAGATGAAATTGTAATTTTCTGTATTTTAAAATCGTAAAGGAGGTGCGACATGCTATTAAGATATGGTAAACATATTAACTATTTAGCTACAGCTTTTATTTTAGTTACATTCTTTGGTTTCCTACTTTCCACAACATGGCTTCATTACTCAACTCCTACTACACTCACACTACTGAAAGCATCATTTTGGACTGCTGTTATTCTTACTATCATTGGTTTTGGACGAGAAAAAAGCGCACTTACGGTTATACTATTTGGCATTTGTACACTTGCATTCATTGGTCTTTACACTTTTGCCGTTATCGATTACCTCTATAACCCAAGGCCATAAAAAAAGAGCTATCTTTTAACAAGATAGCTCTTTTCTTTATTTCACTACATTTCGTAAAGTACCAATTCCTTCTACTGTAATGACCACTTCATCACCAGCATGTAAAAACTTCGGTGGTGTAAAACCTTTTCCGACACCAGCCGGCGTTCCTGTTGCGATAATATCGCCTGGTTCTAAAGTCATTCCTTTACTTATCGTTGAAATAATTTCTTCTATTGAAAAAATCATTTTATTTGTGTTAGAAGTTTGCCTTACTTCTCCATTTACTACCGTTTCAATGTGTAATGCATTCGGCGCATTAACCACCGATTTATGAATTAA
The DNA here is from genome assembly GCF_022664295.1 of Bacillus cereus group sp. BfR-BA-01311. Taxonomy (NCBI): domain Bacteria; kingdom Bacillati; phylum Bacillota; class Bacilli; order Caryophanales; family Bacillaceae; genus Bacillus; species Bacillus cereus group sp. BfR-BA-01311. The sequence continues at coordinate 149,166 of NZ_JAKUHC010000010.1, read as the reverse complement.
ATACGGTCCCATCGGACAAAATGTATCGAAGCTTTTCCCAAGGAAAAACTGTTTATGTTTTCTTTGAATGTCTCGAGCTGTTACATCATTGATAATCGTATAACCAAAAACATGCTCAAGCGCTTTTTCTTTTTTTATTTGCTTCCCTCGCTTACCAATAATGATAGCTAATTCTCCTTCATAATCTAGTTCGTCCGTTGCATGAGGGTGACCATTAATTTGCTCATTTATGCCAATAACTGTTGTTGGCGCTTTCGTAAAGATCATTATATTTTCTGGAATAGACTCTACTCCGCCCATTTCTACCGCATGCTCACGATAGTTTTTTCCAACGCACAAAATATTCTTTCTTGGCCTTGGAATCGGCGCTAATATTTTCACCTCTGTTAACGGATAATACGCCGCTTCCCCGTTCTCTTTTGCCCAATTTACAATTTCACATACTTTCTCAAAGCATTCAGTCCCTCTTTCAATACACTCTAACATTGTAATAGGGATTGTAACCTTTTCCCCTTTTTGTCTTTGCGCTTCTCTTAAGTGTAATACCTTTTCTTCTTCTTCATCTACAATACCTACAAATACCTTTTCTTCTTTCTTCGCCGTTACAAAACGCAATATTTCCACTCTCCATCCTAAAACTCATACCCTTTAATTGTATTCGCATCCGCAAGAAAAAAACCTTCTCATGCACGCTAATTTTTACAATATTCTTCTCATCCCTTATTCGTTACCCCTTTATCATTTGGCATAAAATGTAGAAATTTTACTTTTTTTAGCGAATGCATTTCTTTTTTATGAAGTTTTTGTATAATATGTACTACATATATACTAAAAATTTCATTTAGAGATGGAGCCGATTTCAATGTTTGAGCAAGCGATTGAAAAAAAACGTGAAAAAATGATTTATTTTGCTGAACGCTATGGAATGACTTCTCAAAAAACAGTGGATTGTAGCCAAGAACTGGACAGGCTCTTAAATGTAATTTGTCATGTACATACGGATTTACACCCTAATCAAACGTTCAAAACACACACGCAATAATGCGTGTGTTTCTTTTATTTCAAAAAAATACACATTTTATTGGAAACGCCCATACAATAGTAGAAAAGAAAATTTTAAAAACGAAGGGTGTTTTGTATGCCAGCTATGGTCGGACATATTCGTATCGTCAATATTGGATCAAGTGGTATTTTTCATATTGGAGATGTATTTGCGATTAGGCCTATTAGTTACTCACGTGCTTTCGCCGGGGCCGGCTCTTTCAACGTTGGAGATAATGTTTCTGTCTACAATTATCAAAGTGCAACGACTGTCAACGATTCAGATGTAATCGATCAAGCGATAATTGGCTCAACTTAAAGGAGGCAATTGCATTGAATTTTTATGTAAACCAAAGTATCATCATCAACAGTATTAAAATTGATAGCATTACAACCTCTTCTGTGTTCCAAATTGGTACTGCCGGAAGTATTAAAGCCCTATCTAAATTTTCAAATACGGGCGGATTTACGGAACCGCTTCGCCCATTACAGGCAAAAGGACAAATTATTTCTATCAAACCATCAACTAGTTCTTCTTAAGACATCCTTGTCATAAATATATAGCAGGAATATTTTTACCCTCCCTATTGAAAAGGAGGTTTCACAAATGAATCAAGATATATATACTTACTTACACCAACTTCAACAAGCTCTTCAAACACAACAAGCAGCCATCCTAAATTTAGAAGATCAAGTGCGCCAACTCCAAGAAGAGCTTAACGAATTAAAAAATCGCCCCTCCTCTTCTGTAGGAAAAGTGGAATACAAATTCGATCAATTAAAAGTCGAAAATTTAAATGGTACTTTAAATATTGGTTTAAACCCATTTTCAGCAAAAGGACAACAAATTGAAGATTTTCAAGTGGATACAGAAACATTGAAGGTAAACCCTGAAACCGAAACAAACCCAGACTTTTATCAAGGTATCCTCCAAGAAATGCATCGATACTTAGATGAAGAAGCATATAATCGTATTCTCCATTTTGAACAAGAAGAGAGAACACCGCTTGATGAAATGTATCGACAAATGATGGTGGATGACATAAAAAAACAGATGGAGCATCGACTCCCTTATTATTTATCACAAGCGCAATCATATGAAGGTATTTCAACAGATCCAGATTATTTACGAGATATCATTATTCAGGCAATGAAACAAGATATTGACAAAGCCTTTCTCTCCTTTATTCAGCACATACCGGGAAATTTCCGAAAGGAGTAAGTATGTATGAACCTTAACGTTGTAAACCGTGAGTTAAAAGTCGGACAGATTAAAATGAACGGTGTATCGTCGTCCGCACTCTTTTTAATTGGAGATGCAAATCTCCTCATTCTATCTTCTATTCTCGATACACCATTTGAAACAGTTACAGAGGGTCCATTTGTACCATTAGTAACAGATGTCCCTCCTACTCCAGGTTAAGGAGACTGAAAAATTATGTTGCATCATGTGTCTATTGTCCAAAATGTTTCTATTGTTTCGTTAGGGATTGCTGCCGTATTTCAAGTTGGAGATGCCAATCAAATGGAATTAAAAAGTAGAGCTATTGCCGTCCACCGTGAAATTCCTTGTTATATACGGGGAGAAGGTAGCTTTGATGCTTTTGAAATCTTTACAGATGAACACATTACAATTCCAAAACGAACGACAGATGTAAAATTAAATATTGTAAATGAATGCCCTTTTATTGAAGTGAATAACGTTGAATTGCGGACACTTTTAAATTCTGGTTGCTTTCAAATTGGAAATGTTGATTATGGTTTTAATAACTCTCGTATTATACAAATCCGCCAATATATTACGGATGAACCTTCAGCACAATAATTCATATAGTAATTAAAAAGCTTAGTAAAGTAGGTGGATGGTATGCCTTCGGTTGTAGGAAATCTCGTCGTGCAAAACAGTAACGGCTCTTTCAACTTAGGAGATTTTTATAACGTATCTCCGAAAGAAAACACGAAAGCCTATAACGGATCTGGAGCTTCCAATGTTGGGTTTGTCGTGAATACGTTTAACGGTGTTAGTGCAACGAATACATTTGATTCTGATGTGGCAGATCAAGATCAGATTGGAACAGCGTAAAAAAAGTAGGAGATATTCTCCTACTTTTTTCTTTTATCTAATTCAAAATTATTAAAATGAAATTTTAATAAGCAAGAGCTTTACAGTCCACAAATAGTGGTATAAACAAGTAAGTAGTGAAGAGGCACTATTTCATTTTATTTAAATGATAACCCACTCTCCTCCAAAGCCTTCCTAAGCTTCGGCAAAGACGCAGGTCCCATACCATGCAGTTTTAAAATTTCTTTTTCACTATATTTTGAGAGTTCTTCTACAGTTTGAATTCCACGGTGCTCTAATGCCCTTCTTGCTGGCGCTGAAAGAAGAGAGAGAAAACCTTCTTTTGGTTTTCTCTCTTTCTCACAGACTGGGCAAGTTGGACAATCGCTACTTTTATAGTACTCGTGTCCCTGTTCACAAGTTCTTAACGTTTTTTCCGTTACCATTTACAAGCCCCTCTATTCTTCAATATTTACAACGTGATTCCCATCAAAGAAGTATAAACATTTCTCTTTTACAGGATGTTGTAAGCTTTTCTCCAGTGCTTTTGCATATAACGAAAGCTGCACTTTATATCGATCTTCTAAAATTGGTTTCGCTTGTTCGAATCCGCCTGGGAATTTCCCTTCAATCGTATCTGTTTTAAAGTCGATTAACGTAATGCCATCTTCCTCTTCAATCATGCAGTCGATAACCCCTTGGACAAGAATCGTTTCTTCACTCTTCCCTTGCCAATCTTGATATGCTTCTTCTGCTGCAAGCATCATCGTAAATGGTACTTCACGCTCAACACTTTTCGCCGCTAATACCCTTTTACCTAAGTCACTGTCAAAGAATGAAATTACTTTTTCAATCGCTATTTCTTCCGCCTGCTCGAATGTTAATAATTCCTTATTTACCATTCCAGCAATTTGCTCTTGAAGAACTTCAACCGTAATCGGCTTCTTCAAATCAACATGCTGCATAACGGCATGGACTGCTGTTCCGCGCTCTGCGTACGTTAACCCTTTTTTCTCCATAAAGCGCGGGCGTGTTTTAATTGGTGCACGTAGTTTTTTAATAAAGGCGTTATCGCTACCTTCTTCAGATTGATAATTTCTCTTTATTTCTGTAACAGATTGCTTCGCACGATGAGATGTCGCATCCTCATATCCGTACTTCCACATTAATCTGTCGTACACTTCTTCTTTCCGTTCACTTTGCAGGGGAACAGCCTTTTTCTCACGAAGCGCTTCTAACAATTCTTGTTTCTCTTCTTGAACTGGCTCTGGTGCAAGTAGTGTGTTACCGTCCACAACTTCTACTTTCCAGCTAGTGTCATATCCGTAAATTTCATCCGGAATGCTTCCTTGTCCTAATTCAAGAAGCATTTCACTATCACGGTGTCTATATAATGAAGGTGCAATCCAGTCTAAATAACAAGACGCTCCGGCACGTATGTGATCTGGTAATAACCATTCACTATGTTCCCTCGCATCAAGCCATTTTTCCATTTCCTTATTTGCATCCTTAACTGTTCCGATTAAAATTAACTTCTCTTTCGCACGCGTCAATGCTACGTATAGTACGCGCATTTCTTCCGCAATTAATTCCATTTTCATTTTACGCTTAATCGCAAGCTGTGATAATGTTGTATATTTAATTCGTTTACGCGGATCGATAAATTGCGAACCGAAACCGAAATCTTTATGCAATAAGAAACGTTTCATTAAGTCTTGTGTATTAAAACGACGACCAAGTCCAGCTACAAATACGACCGGGAACTCTAGCCCTTTACTTTTATGAATCGTCATAATGCGAACAACGTCTTCTTGTTCACCGAGGGCCCTCGCCGTACCCATATCATCACCGCGTTCTAAAATACGTTCAATAAAACGTAAGAAGCGGAATAATCCTCTAAATGATGTTGCTTCATATTGTCTTGCGCGGTCATATAGTACGCGTAAGTTTGCCTGCCTTTGCTTTCCAGCTGGTAAACCGCCAACGAAGTCGTAATAACCTGTCTCACCGTACACTTTCCAAATTAAATCAGAAAGTGATTGTTGACGGGCGAATTCACGCCATCCTTGCAGTAAGTTATAAAACCACTCTAATTTATCATGAAGTTCTTGCTCCTCTTCAAGCGGTGCCCCTTTTAAGAATGAGCTCATTACTTCATAAAACGAGCCTTTCTTTCCATGAGCACGAAGCGTTGCAAGTTCTTCATCGCTCAATCCAACGATTGGGGAACGAAGTACAGCGGCAAGCGGAATATCTTGCATCGGATTATCAATAACGCGGAATACGTTCATCATAATATTTACTTCCGTCGCTTCAAAATAACCAGTCGCGAGGTCAGCGTATACTGGAATTCCTTGTAATTTTAACTCTTCCATAATTTGCGGGGCCCACGGCATGGAGCGAAGTAAAATAACGAAATCGCGATATTGCACCGGACGCATACTATCATTTTTACGGTCATACACTTCATAACCGGAATCAACCATCGCTTTAATGCGCTGCGCCATAAGGCGAGCTTCAAGCTGTGCTTTTTCGACTTCTGCACCTTCTTCACCGTCTATTACTTCTTCTTCCGTTTGCTGAATACATAATAATTCTGCTGCTACATCTTCACCTTCTGGATAGGTAGCACCTAGCTTTAGTTCAGCGTCAGCATCGTAGTCAATTTCCCCAACTTCTTCGCCCATAATTTGTTTAAAAATAAAGTTCGTACCTGCTAGTACTTCATGACGACTACGGAAGTTTTTCGCTAAGTCAATCTTCATTCCGCCGCCCAATCCTTCTTGTGTGAAGCGTTTATATTTTCCTAGGAATAGTCCTGGCTCGGCTAGTCGGAAACGATAAATCGACTGCTTTACGTCACCAACCATGAACAAGTTTCCTTCACTCTCAGAATCTTTCGTTACGAATTTAATAATGGATTCCTGTACAAAGTTCGTGTCTTGATATTCATCGACTAATACTTCAGCAAATTTATTACGATATTGGAGTGCCACTGCTGACGGATTCATTTCACCATTTTCACTTTGTTCACTTAAAATTTGTAAACAGAAATGCTCTAAATCTGTGAAATCGACCATTCCTTTATCTCGCTTCATCGCTTGGAAACGCTCTGTAAATACTTTTACAAGTTGAACAAGCTTTTCTAATACTGGGTGCATATCTTGAAAATCTCGTAAGAAACTTTCAGGTTTGCGGCTAAATAACTCTTCTTGTAATTTCTTCACTTCATCTTTCGCTTTATTACGAAGAGAGTCTACTTGTTTTACAACATCTTCATTGTAATCACTTTTCTTAATACGCTTTAACGTTTGCCACGATACGTTTTGCATCGCTTCATACACACTTGTCCACGACTCACGAGCAGCTGATGATAGCGTTCCAAGTAATGCTACATCTGCTTGCAGGGTTTCAATGCGAGGCGCTGGACCGTCAGGAAGCATTGCGAGTTCAGTTGCCTTACGAATATGCTGTTCCGCTGTTTCAAGCTGGAATTTCACATCTTCTAATAAATAAGAAGCATATACTAAATCTTCAATTGTCTTTCCTTCTACGTCATATGCTTCTACTAATTTATCAAGCCATTTTTCCGGATTTGGATGCGCTCTTGATTCTGTATGAAGCGCTAAAATCATACGTTGTAAGTCATCATCACTACGGTCACTCGTATAACGATCAACAAGTTCAAAGAAGATTGTATTATCTTCGATTCCGTACTCTTCTTCTAATATGTCATCTAGCACTTCTTCTTTTAACAATTCATTTTCTGTTTGATTCGCAATACGGAAACGAGGATCAACATCAAGCATGTAGTAATATCCTCTAATTACTTGTAAACAGAATGAGTGAATTGTTGAAATGGAAGCTTTATTTAATAGGCTCAGCTGCTTTCTTACGTGTTGAGAGCCTGGTTCATCAATTAATACCTTTTCTAACGCTTCCCCGATTCGGTTTTTCATCTCTTGCGCTGCTGCATTCGTAAATGTTACAACGAGCAGGCGGTCGACATCGACTGGATTCTCTTCATTAATAATCTTTTTAATAATACGTTCAACTAATACTGCTGTTTTACCTGATCCAGCTGCAGCAGCAACTAAAATATCACGTCCGTTAGCTACAACAGCTTTCCACTGGTCATCTGTCCATTGACTACCTTCTGGTTTTTTAGGCCAATTTTCTATCATTCTCCGCCAACCTCCTCTCTTATTTTCTCCATCGCTTCGCTATCTTTCATATCTTTTAACGATCGGAACTGATTATCTTCCAGTGACTCATCAAACTGACAAACAGATTTGAAGTTACAGAACGTACATGCCGCTTTATTCCCCATTTTATAAGGAGCAATATCGATAACACCTTCTGTAATGTCTTTCCCGATGTTTTCAAACGTATGGTGTACGTATTTTTGCAGTACGTTAAACTCTTGCTCACTTGCAATACTTGAACGCGCACTAAAGCTACCGTCTTTTTTCAGACCAGCAGAAATAATATCTGAGCTTCCGGTTGAAAGTTTGTTATCCATTAAACGAACAACGTCAGCATCTCCTAATACGAGTCCTTTCATTTTAAATTTCTTTAAAATTTCTTTTTCAATTTCAGCTTCCGTTGCGTCACCTTTCATCTCAACGATTGGGTTATGAATATGGAAATACAATACACCAGCTGGTGATGCTGCGTGGCCTTTTTTCATCCACGTCTGTGCATTCGAAGTAACAACATCTAAATACGTTAACATTTGAAGTGCTAATCCGTAATACACTTCCGTTAAATCTAACGCTTTTGAACTTGATTTATAATCAATAATACGTAAGAACGTCCCGTTTTCATCTTCTGCCTTATCAACACGGTCAATACGGCCGACTACTTCCATCTTTACACCATTTGGTAATGAGAATTCCATCGGCGGAAGTGACCCTGTACCTCCCATACCGAACGGCACCTCTAAATCAACTGGTACGAATCCGCTTGACTTCGCATGTTCACGAAGAATGATTGACGTACGGAAAATGATTTGTTGTAGTTTTTGTTTTAAATAGAAATGACGGTTTGAACTTAATAAAATTTGTCGTTGTAATAACGGCGCAATTTCTTCTATTACTAAAACAGAAAGATGCTCACACTCTTTTATGGATAAATCCGCCCAAGTGCGGTTTTCACGCAATAACTTGTCCGCAATTTTCTTTAATGCCGCATGGAATAATTCGCCGATGTCTGGCGCATCAAGCTTGAAAATATCACGCTCTCTAAGCGATAAACCGTGCTGCGCAAAATGAGCGTATGCACAACGATTAAATAGTTCCATACGAGAGACGCTTCCTTTAATTATATCTCCGTATAAATCTCTACTTACTGCTGTACTTAGTTTCTTCGCACGATTTCGATAGAATAAACTTGATAAGACGCGGCTACTTTTTTGTTTCCATTCATCTGAAGTTACGTAGAAATTATATACGTCCCACCAAAAGTCTAAATTCCCTTCAAATCCGTATCGCTTCCACGTTTGTAGTTGCTGCATAACGTAAGATAACGTTACTTCTGGCGTTGCTACATATGAAATTTGTTCTGAACGTGATAAATCATTTACGTCATTCGTAATAAATGAATCTTTCACATTAGGGAACATTCTTTTTATTTTCTTAATAAAGCTAGACGCAAGTAACGTCTTTCCTTCTTCATCTGCAAGCGGGCATGAAATGTATAACTTCTCAGATGCTCTCGTTACCATTTGATACATAACGAACTGTTCTTCTAACAAAGTTTGTCTCGTCGTTGGCGCTAATTCAATCCCTGCCGCACCAAGAACTTCTCTTTCCTCATCAGAAAGCATACCTTCATCCATAGGTGCTGCTGGAATAACACCCTCATTTACACCTATAATAAACGTTGCTTTCACGTTAGATAACCTGGAGTGATCAATATTAGCAATTAACACTTGGTCTAATGACGGCGGAATGTTAGCAAATTGAAGCGCCTCAAGACCAGTCGACATAACGTCCGTAAACATAGAAAGAGACATTTTCTCTTCACCAAGCATCTCTACAAACGTATCAAGAAGGCTCATTACTTCTTCCCATACTTGTTCATGATCTGTCGCAAATAAGAAATCTCCACTTTCTTCTGCACGTATACGTAATTCTTCTAGTTTTTTCGGAACATCCAGTTCTTCTAAAAACAAGTAAACTGCTTCACACATTTGCATAACTGTTCCTGCACGCTTTAACCTTTTTTGCATGCGAATAACAGGTGTTCTTACAACGTCACGTAGCCTATTTATTTTCTCTTCCATTTCACGTTCACTGTCTGTAATCATCCCGTTCGTATCATCAAGAGAACGATAACGGCGATACATCCATGGATCTTCAGCAGTCCATCTCTTTCCTTGTACACCGTACGCTAAACAGTAATTTTCAAATTCATCCATTTCTTCACGCATCGCTTCTTTTCTTACGTCTAATGGATATAAAAGCTCTGTTTTCACGCAGCGAAACACCGCATCATAACGCCAATTCCCACTAATAATCTCGAGTGCAGAACGAATACATTCTACCAATGGGTGGTGTGACATTGGGCGCTTTTCATCGATGAAGTGCGGGATATTGTAATCTGTAAATAACGTTCGCATCACATCGTAATAACTTTCCCCATTACGAAGAAGCACTGCAATATCTCGGTAACGGTATTTTTCATCCGCAACAAGTTTACGAATTTCACGAGCAACACCTTCTACCTCCGCTCGTAAATTCGCAGCTGTACTAATCGTTACACTCGCTTCACCGTTAAATTTTTCATTCGGACGCGCTTCATAATGAGCTTCTAAATGCGCTAATGCCGGAGAATGAAAACGCGGCTGTTCCATAAGTGGAATTGTTTTTTCAATTTCTATTTTCTCTTCACGCGCTACTTGTTTTATTTTTTCATACGTTAACGTCGTTTCATAAAATAAATCGAGTTCATTTACTGGCTGCGCTAACGTTTTTTCATCTATCGTTAACGTGATCGTAACTCTCGCTCCGCAAATCATAAGCTGTCTTACAATCTCTAACTCTTGCGGGGAGAATGAATGAAATCCGTCTATATAAATTTCCGCACCATTTACATATTCAGACTGCGGAAGCTTTTCCACTAGCAATTGCAGGTAGTCTTCTGAATCTAAATATTTTCCAATTAAAGCACGTTCAAAATCATCGTATAACAGCTGTAAATCATACACTTTATTCGCTAGTAACTTTTGTTCGGCACTGCTACTATGCGCATCTAATTGTTGCCACATTTCATATACGTTAGATGGCGTTACATTGTAACGTTTAAACTCTGCAATCATACTACCAAGATGTTCAAAGAAACCGTTTTGCTCCGCTGCTTTTTGGAACACCGATAATCCATCTTTACGAGACTCTACAATTTTACGGAGTAACATATGTACACCAGCTTCATCAATATGAAGACGACTCGCTCCGCCAACTTCTTGCAGTACCTTCCACGCTAATCGTGAAAAACTAAAAACTTGTGCCCGAATAGAACCTCTTACATCCTCACTTCCAATTAACGCCTGCTGCGTCTGGAATGTCATCTGTTCTGGCACAAGATATAATATTGTTTTCCCTCTCGGGCGTTGTTTTAACTCTTCTTGCACTTCGCGTAAACAAAGTGTACTTTTTCCACTTCCCGCTCTACCAATCACAAATCGAAGTGACATGTAACCCCACCTTTCACTTACATAACGAACGTTAGTTTGCTACTATAATTGTATTATAGGACACGAAAAAAGACAAACGGAGTAGTTTGCCTTTTCTATACTTCTACCTATTATATCAACCTTTTGAAAAATTCGTTTGCACCTCTTGAATTGGCCAATATCGTAAATCAACTTTACCGACAACTGTATCAGCTTTTACAAAACCAAAATGTCTACTATCCCAGCTCCCGAGGCGGTTATCACCTACTACAAAAATATATCCAGGTGGCACCGTTTTTTCCTTCGTTAACTCTTCTAGCGTAAAGTCACCTGTTAGTTGTCGTCCATTTATCTCTTTCTTATATTTCTCTAGATAAGGTTCATCCACGAATTGTCCGTTTATATATAGTTTATCATGCTTATATTCAATATGATCCCCAGGTAAACCGATAATTCGTTTTACGTAGTCCTCTTTTTTGTTCGCATGAAATACAACAACATCAAACCTATTCAAGTCCCCCACTTGATAACTCACCTTATTTACAACGAGCATATTACCATCTTGCAATGTCGGCATCATTGACTTCCCCTCTACAACATACGTTGAAAAGAAAAACGTTCGAAAAAATACAGCTAATAATACACCAATTAAAATTGTTCGTATCCACTCCATGCCTTCTTTTTTCAAAGTTTTCTTCATCTGCTTCTCCCCTTATCCTTTAATACTGAAGCTTTCCTTTACAAAGAAGACTATTCTTAATGTAGTTCTAACTTTACTTCGATTTTCTTACCGACATACCATAAAATAAAAATACCAATCGCTACAATAACTGATTTCACCGGATTATGAATAAATGACATTAAATCATGACCGATATACGTTAAAATAAAAATCATCACAAGTTTTCCGAATGCTAACGCTAGACCAAACTGTTTTACACTAATTCGGGATAAACCAGCGACAACATTTATGAGCGCTGACGGTGTAAACGGAAAACAAAATATAACAAAAATCGGTGCGAATCCTTTCCTTTCAATCCACCCCATTGCTTTTCGTACTCTCTCATGCTTATTTACAAACGAAAAGAAACGACTGCGACCAAAATGGCGGATGATGAAAAAGACAAGTAATGCACCCATTACTGATCCAAGCCATGAATAAAGAAAACCGAGCCAAAAGCCAAATGCAACAGCATTCGCCAGTACAAATACGATAAGCGGTAATGCTGGAATCAACGCCTCTATCATCGGTAAACCAATACCAAGAAGTGGTCCGAACGCTTTATAACTCTCAACAATATGATCCATATTTTCTGGTGAAAAATACTCTTTGATTGTCTGAAAATCCATTCTACACTTTACCCCTTTACTCTAAATACTATCCCTACTGTATCATTGCTTATATGAAAGAGGAAATGGTAGATACGACATATGGAGATGTATTTATTAAAGTTTCCATATCTTTCATAAGAATTCCTTCATTATTTAGCTATGATAATCTATCAATATTCGACAGGACGTGTCATTCGTTTTGTTATTTAGATTGTTTTTTTGATTTTTTCGGTAAATGAAATTACAATGGTGATTTTCTAAATATAACAATTACAACTCGGTTTTTCTAATATATCGCCTTACCTACAAAGACTGATAAAGTAAAACTTTAATCAGTGGGGATTTTGTTGATCCCCCGCTTAACTTCTTTGCTTTCGCTGAATTTTGAGGCGGGGGTCTTACTGCCCACAAATAACAGGATAAACAAAAAAGAATGGGGATTCCCCCATCCTTTCACACTTCGCCTTCCTTCACAAAATACACACTCTCATAAGCGGGTCTTAATGTTGATTCCTCTTTTTTATCAACCTCTTTAAAACAAGGATTCCCTTGTTTTTTCCTACGATCTTCATATTCAGTACGTAATTTCGCTGTACGATTTTGTTGATTTTCAAAACTAGTTTTTGATATCTCTAATTTCACAGCAAAGCCATTTATAAATCTAATAATAAGATTTCCATCTTTTAATTCTTTATTACTTTCAATATAAAAATGAGACAACCAAGCACACTCTTTTCTAGAGTAAGAATAGGTAGGGAAAAAATAAAGTTGATCTGCTGGACTAATCGCAATCGGTGCTTTATGTGTAATATGAGTTAACTCTTTCGTTCCTTCTTTTCTGCCTAAGAAACTAGAGCCATGCTTGCGGCAACTTCTTTCTATAATATCTAGAGGTTTTTGAAATACGAAAAAAGAATCATTCATTTCAACGACTCGCGTAACAATTTTCTTTTCACTTAGAATAACAGGAAGTAAGGCCATCGTATTTTTCGTTACAACATAATTTTCGACATAGCGTTCCACTTTACTTTCCATACTCCATTATCTCCTTTTTTCCATTTATATTAGCAGCTGCATATATAATTTTAGCATCTATGAAAAAGAAATAGCTTACAAGTTCCGCTTTTTTACATTTTTTTATCATTTATCAAACATTTGTTAAATAATAAAATCACTATATAGTGATTATTTAATTTTAAAGTTATAAAAACAGCATTTATACTACCTATAAATATTTATTATCCCTTCCTATTTTCACATCATGAAAACAATTAACTTTGCTATAATTAAAATGTAAATCCAATATATGGAGGGCCACTATGGAGGAAAAAGAGATCCAACCATCGATTCAAATGAAAAATAGTAGCGTCATTATCGTGAAAAACTCAGCTAGTATTATATTCGGTTTATTTTTCATTCTGCTATTCTTTGCTAAACCGTTTCGTAAATCAAAATGTCCAGAATGTAAAAAACGTGAGAAGAAAAAATCAGGACAAGAACAATAAAAGGCCTTCCTTTATGGAATGCCTTTTTACATTTGTAGCATCATTTTATTTATTCTTCTCCCTAAAAAACAACTATATTTTCTCCCAAGGTTCCCTACATCTTTTTTGATTTGTAATATGGTCCTTATATAAAACATGAGAAAGAGTATTGGTACTTGTTACCCGCTTTTAATTTTTATTAAACACTTCAAATTTGTACATCTTTATCCATCACTAACAATTCGTTAATTAGTTAACTTTGTAATATAAGTTTTGTATATAATGTCATTCAAAAACACAATATATATAAGTAGCTATTTATAATTACATTGCTTTTTATCGAATTCCAAAAAGGAGCTGTATACTATGGACAAAGAAAATCTCTTAAGCCAGCAGGTTAATAGCATCCCCTCAGATGCTCTGAATACCCCTAGTAAGGAACAAGAACAACTGTTAGAAACATCGTCTCAAAACGTACAAAATTCCAACAACAACACTAACAAAAAAGATGTTACTCAAGGTCTATCTGGAAAAGATTTCCCCATTTCAACAGAGAATACAAATTTATAGTTATTTACTATCATACGCAGTAAATGCTCTTGCTGAACTAATTCCTCTATAGAAACTAATACGCATTCCAGATAATTTTTCACCCGTTGTAACATAGAAAAAGAGATTTAGATATAAAAACAGGCTCTGAAAAAACTTTCCCCACAACAAAAAAAAGGATGGCATTAGCCATCCTTTTTTCCATCATCAACTATAAAATTATAGTTTGATTACGTTTTTAGCTTGAGGTCCACGGTTACCTTCTTCGATTTCGAAGCTAACTTTTTGGCCTTCTTCTAGAGATTTGAAACCTTCAGTTTCGATTGCAGAGAAGTGTACGAATACGTCGTTTTCGCCTGGAACTTCGATGAAACCGAAGCCTTTTTCGTTGTTAAACCATTTTACTTGTCCTGTTACTGCCATAATTATTTCCTCCTAAGAAAATACAAATTTAATTTTTTTAGTCTTCCTGTCTAAAAAAAGAATCCACACATTATCAAATACGAAACATAAACTAGTTCTCACATACTTTTTCTCGTTCGTTTTCAGCACTTGATAACATATGGATTGCTTAATTTAACTATTCAACTGACATCATCATAGCACATTAAAATAAAATGTACAATCTTTTTCGAAAATAGAATTTCTAATTTTTAGTATTTCTTATAAAATATAATTATCTCTATTCCAAATAAGGAGGAGTTTATGACCAATAAAATTCCTAGAAAAACATTAAAAAGAATTGAAGAGGATATTGAAAATAATAATCTTGGAAAAGCAAGAGATAGATTGCATGGCCTCATCTTTACATACCCAAATGAATTACATCTTCGAAAGCAACTCGGAGATATTTATTATAAATTACAATATCCGGAAATGGCTGGACGTTACTGGTATCTAGAGGAGCATAAAACAGACATTATGCATGAATCATGTTTATTATTTGAAAAATCAATGGGAAATAGTCCTCATCATATTGCACGTGCTTTAAAGTTTAAAGGCGATTCTAACCATATAAAAGGTTTGTATAAAGATCAATCTTTATCTTCAGTGCAGAAGAAAGTAGCAGAGGAGTTAATTTATGAGTATAAAGAAACATGGCAAGATAAGCTAGTTCCTTTTGGCTGTCTAGCATTGCTTGCTTTCCTTCTCTTTTCTGCCGTTATTGGTCTATTCACTATTTGGAATTGGATTTTTTAATTACAGGGGGAATTTTCACATGTCAAACTACGCTAAAGAAGAAAGACTAACAGGGGGAAACGTCTCAAGCGTATATCGTTCTGAAAATACTGTTCGGCGAGAGTTAAAGCCAGGCAGTGAAAAGATTCATAAGCTATTGCAACATTTAGAAAACAAAGGATTTCATTATGCTCCAAAGTTTTTAGGTGTAGATGAAAAGGATAGAGAGATTTTATCCTTTATTGAAGGAGAAGCTGGCAATTATCCTTTAAAAGAATATATGCGATCTAATGATGTATTAAAAGAAATAGCAAAGATGCTCCGCCTTTACCATGATGCTGTAAGTGATTTTCCGTTATTAGATGATTGGAAACCGATGGATCATACTCCAAATAACATTGAGGTTTTATGTCACAATGATTTTGCCATATATAACATTATTTTTAATAATGAGAAGCCAGTAGGGATTATTGATTTCGATGTTGCTGCTCCTGGTCCAAGACTATGGGATATCGCTTATACACTCTATACTTGTGTGCCTTTAAGTAGAGTGTATTATACAGAATCCGGTAAAGCCGTTCATTATGACTCATCGCAACATGCAGATCGCATTAAAGAGAGGATGAATTTGTTCGTTCAGTCCTATGATAAAAATATGGATGAAGATTACTTAAGAATGGTGTCGCTTCGATTAGAAGGGTTATGTACATATATGAAACGAAAAGCGCAAGAAGGCGACTTGAATTTCCAAAGAATGATTGATGAAGGACATTTAGAGCATTATGAAAAAGATATGAAGTTTATTCGTGATCATGGAGCTGAGTGGATTTGATCATATTGTCTTTTTTGTCGGTAAGTCGATATCCTTTGTCGAATCGTCGATATATTTGAAAAATCGTTGATATATTTTAAGTTATGATAGATATATCGAAAAAATCGTCGATATATTTTTATTTACTCTCGAATCGTGCGAAAAATAATAAGGGGCACCTTTCAAAAAGGTGCCCCTTCCTTTTATTTCGTAAACTGTGCTTCTTCCGTAGACCCTTTTAACGCTGTCGTTGATGAAGTTCCGCCTGTAATCACTTGTGCTACTTCATCAAAGTAACCTGTTCCTACTTCGCGTTGATGACGTGTTGCAGAGTAGCCATGTTTTTCAGCTGCGAATTCTGCTTGTTGTAGTTCAGAGTATGCTGCCATGCCGCGCTCTTTATAGCCACGTGCTAGTTCAAACATACCGTAATTTAATGAATGGAATCCAGCAAGTGTTACGAATTGGAACTTGTAACCGTAAGATGCGATTTCCTTTTGGAAGCTTGCAATTGTTTTTTCATCTAGTTTTTGTTTCCAGTTGAATGAAGGTGAGCAGTTATATGCAAGTAGCTTCCCTGGATGCTCCTTATGAATTGCGTCCGCAAATCGTTTTGCATCTTCTAAATTTGGTTCTGACGTTTCACACCAAACGAGATCTGCGTACGGTGCATACGCTAAACCGCGCGCAATTGCTTGATCAAGACCTGCATTCGTACGGTAAAACCCTTCTGGTGTTCTTTCTCCTGTAATAAATGCTTTATCAACAGGATCGATATCGCTCGTAATTAAATCAGCTGCATCCGCATCTGTTCTTGCAACGATAATTGTCGGCACTCCCATTACATCTGCTGCAAGGCGTGCAGAAATTAAATTGCGTACTGCTGTTTGCGTTGGTAGTAGTACTTTTCCACCTAAATGGCCACATTTTTTCTCTGAAGATAATTGATCTTCAAAATGCACACCTGATGCACCTGCTTCAATCATACCTTTCATCAGTTCGAATACATTTAATTGCCCACCAAATCCAGCTTCTGCATCTGCTACAATCGGTACGAAATAGTCTGTATCATCGCTTCCTTCCATATGCTGAATTTGATCCGCACGTTGAAGCGTTTGATTAATTCGTTTTACTACAGCAGGTACGCTGTTCGCTGGATATAAACTTTGGTCTGGATACATATGTCCAGAAAGGTTTGCATCAGCTGCTACTTGCCAACCACTTAAGTAAATCGCTTTTAACCCAGCTTTTACTTGTTGCATCGCTTGGTTTCCTGTTAATGCGCCAAGTGCGTTAATATAGTCTTCTGTATGAAGCGATGTCCAAAGCTTCTCAGCGCCGCGACGCGCTAACGTGTGTTCAATATCAATTGACCCGCGCAGGCGAATTACATCTTCTGCCGAATATGGACGTGTGATCCCTTTCCAACGCTCATCTAATTCCCAGCTTTCTTGTAACTTCTCGATTCTTTCGTTTTTCATTTGTTCCATCCCCTTTTCATTTTTTATAAAATTTCATAACCCGGTAATGTTAAAAATGGTACGAATTCATCATTCCGAACGAGATTTGTAAACAACGTTGTCGCCTCTTGGAATCTTCCTTTCTTAAAGGCTTCCTTACCAATCTCTCTTTCTATTTTTGCTAATTCTTCTTCTTTTAGCTCTTCCATTAATTCAAACGTAATATTACGACCATCATTTAGTTTTCCACCTTCATGACGAATCCATTGCCATACTTGTGCTCTTGAAATTTCAGCTGTTGCCGCATCTTCCATTAAGTTATAAATGGGTGCTGCTCCCCGTCCGCTTAACCAAGATGCAATATATTGAATACCTACGCTAATATTCATGCGAAGGCCCTCTTCTGTAATCGTTCCCACCGGTACCTCTAGTAAATCGTTTTCTGTTACACATATTTCTTCACGTTTTCTAAAAATTTGATTTGGTGTTTTCATAATGTGATTAAACACTTCCATTGCAACCGGTACAAGTCCAGGGTGGGCAACCCAAGTCCCGTCATGACCGTCTAAAGCTTCGCGTTCCTTATCAGCACGCACTTTTTCAAAAGCTGCTTCATTTGCTTCTGGATTATTTTTAATCGGAATTTGTGCTGCCATTCCTCCAATTGCTGGTGCATTACGGCGGTGACATGTTTGAATTACTTTCAAAGAATACGAACGCATAAATGGCGCCGTCATCGTGACTTGTGCTCTATCTGGTAGTAAGAATTTATTATGATTACGGAAACTCTTTAAAAAGCTAAAAATATAATCCCATCTTCCGCAGTTTAAGCCAGCAGAATGATCTTTTAGCTCATACAAAATTTCATCCATTTCAAACGAAGCGTGAATCGTTTCCAGTAACACAGTTGCTTTAATCGTTCCATTTGGAATGCCGATATATTTTTGAGCAAATACGAATACATCATTCCATAATCTCGCTTCTAAATAACTTTCCATTTTCGGTAAGTAAAAGTATGGGCCGCTCCCTTTCGCTAAAAGAGCTTTCGCATTATGGAAAAAGTACAAGCCGAAATCTACTAAACTACCCGACATATTTTTCCCATCAACTTGCATATGCTTTTCCTCTAAATGCCATCCTCTTGGACGTACAATGAGTACAGCTGTTTTCTCATTTAATCTATATTCTTTCCCTTTATCATTTTCATATGAAATCGTTCCCTTTACTGCATCTCGTAAATTGATTTGACCTTCAACTGCGTTTTCCCAAGTTGGTGCATTCGAATCTTCAAAATCCGCCATAAAAAGATGCGCTCCTGAATTTAAAGCGTTAATGACCATCTTTCTATCTACCGGTCCAGTAATCTCTACGCGACGATCCTCTAAGTCTTTTGGCAGCTTGGCAATTGTCCAATCCGCTTCACGTATGTGTTTTGTTTCTTCTAGAAACTTCGGAAACTCCCCTGCATCAATTCTCTTTTGTTTTTCTACACGTTTTTGTAAAAGTTCTATGCGGCGCTCATTAAAATTCTCATGTAGTTCCTTCAAAAAACTAAGCACCTCAGGTGTCAATATTTCGTTGTACGCTGGTAACATTTCTCCAACGAGTGTAACCCGTGAAGTTTGCGTCGACATATTAGCATCCCCTTCTTAAACTGTTTTATAACAGATTTGATTTCATGTTTTATATTATATAACAAATCTTCAGAAAAGGAAGTTTTTTTTGAAAATTCATTTCATTTTTTTTTCAAAACGCCATTCTTTCGCGCTTTATTTCATACAAAAAAGGCCGCTGTTATACAACAACGACCTTTTTGTATTATTTTTAAATTTCACTTTGACTAGTTAAACTTTATTACTGCCCTTGTTCCATATCATGCAATATTGCTCTATGTAAAAACTGTGCGTATTGTTCTCTCGTTACCTTCATAGACGGACCGAATTTACCTTCTCCGATTCCCATTGTAATACCATTTGTTTGTACTGCACTAATTGCATTCGTTGCCCATGAATTTGCTGAAACGTCATTAAAGTTATGAGATCCCTTTGCCTGTAAGTCAAAAGCATTCGTAAGAACTTGTGCCATTTCCGCACGCGTTAACGTCGCCTTCGGTCTAAAGTTTCCATTCTCGTCTCCCTGGAAAATTCCCATTTCCGTTAAAGCCAATATCTCCTCGATAAAGCTTGTTGAATTTTCATCAATATCTCCATATGGGTTTTCATATTCATCTTGTTCTTCTATATCAAACACACGGTAAATTAAAGCTGCAACTTGCTCACGTGTTACATTATCCCCAAAACCGAATATTCCATCGCCATATCCCAAAATAATTTCTTGTTCCGCTAATTCATGAATTGCCTCATATGCCCAATGCCCTTGTGGTACATCTTTAAATACAATTGTATTTGTTTTTTGCAACGGTGCACTTTCCGCTTTTACACTGTTACTCTCTGCTGAGAATAACACCCCACCCATAATTGTTAATGCTGTAGCTGTTTTTAATAATTTTTTGCTCATCAAATTATCTCCCCAATATGTATATGTTTTTTTAAAAATATACAGAATAAATGGTATAGTGACAATATATTTTTCGACACATTTCGTGACGGTTTTGTGAATCATATTAAACATCATGTCTTTTTCATCGGGTTGATTATAAAGCTTGTGTATAACCATAAAAATACATAAATACGAATAATAATTCTTTTTTAAACAAACAAAAAAGCACAAATATTTCTATTTGTGCTTTCATATTTCACTCTACTTCCAATCCTCTTTCAAATGATAATTAATAATCGCATTATTAATAAACTGAGCATATTGTTCTCTAGGTACAGGGCGATTTAATTCATACATGTCATTCCCAGTTCCTCTCACAACATTATTAGATTGTAACGCACTAATTGCATCTTCTGCCCAGTGGCCTTTTGGAATATCTTTAAATGTATGTTTTTGTTTCGTTTCAAAATGAAATGCTCGTTTTAAAATGACAGCCATTTCCGCTCTAGAGATTGGTGCTTTCGGCCTAAAATTCCCTTGGCCATCCCCTGAAAAAACACCACGTTTTGTTAACGCCAAAATTTCCTTTTTAAAAGTTGTTGTACTATCAGAAACATCTTTATATGGATTCGCTACTGGCCCTTCTTCTTTTATCTCAAGTGTTCTGTAAATAGTCCCAGCTACTTGTTCACGTGTTATAAGATCGCCAACACCATACTTCCCGTTTCCATACCCTAATATAATTTTATGATATGCTAAGTCCATAATAGCATCATATGCCCAAAATCCGTATGGAACATCTTCAAACACAATCATTTGTGGATACTCTTCCGCTTTTACAGGCGTCACATTCGTCCCTGCAAATATACCTCCTGCCATTGTCGCAATCATCATTACACCCAATATTTTTTTCTTCATTGTCCTCTCTCCCTATTTCATTCAAATAAAATGAACTTCATTGTTTCAGGAGTATTATTTTTTGGTGAATGTAAGATAAAATGTAAATCTTCTAGAAGAAATATTTCCACTACCTTTCTGCTTTATACTCCCTTCTTTCTTTTTCAAAAAGGAAGTTGTCACATCTAAGGTGTTATATACTAAAACATTCTACAATCTCTTTATAAACTCCTTTTCACTTTACAACTTCCCTTTATTGGCACCTAAAGGAGATAGGCTACTATATTCATGGTTTATATTTCAGGGGTAGCATTTTTCGCTGAATTTTGAGGTGGGGGTCTTACTGCCCAGCAAATAACGAGATAAAAAAATCATCCTTTTTTCTTAAAAGAGGATGATTTTTTATCTTTATTAACACTCAAATATGCTACTACTTTTGAAGAGTAAATTGGGCAACTATTTGTTTTAGTTTTCCTGCTGCGTTATGCATATGTTCAATTGAAACCGAAATCTCTTGAACAGATTTTTCTTGCTGTTGAATAGACTCTTTTACCCTATCAGTTCGGTCAGATGATCTTTGAGAAATTTGAGCCATGTCTTCTGCAGAAGCCGAGATTTCCTCACTACTCGCTGCAATTTCATCTGTAGACATAGATACCGTTTGAATTTGCTCAGATACTTGCTGTACTTTTTCTGTAATTGTTCCAAATACTTTTTCTGTATGCATTACTACTTGTGTACCTGCCTGTACCTCATTATCTACTTTCCCCATCATATGTACTGTATGGTTCGTTGTTCCCATAACTTGAGTAATAAGATTCTCAATTTGTTTTGCAGAATCACTAGATTGTTCTGCTAATTTCCGCACTTCATCTGCCACAATTGCAAATCCTCTACCACTTTCACCAGCACGTGCAGCCTCAATTGCGGCGTTTAATGCTAATAAGTTAATCTGGGAGGTAATACCTTGCATAACATCAATGATTTTAACAATTTCTTCTGATTGTTCTTTCATAGTCTCTACTTGTTTCACACCGCTATGTACCGAATTTTGGATTGTATCCATCTGTTGAATCATTTGTTTCATTAATTTGTTACCACTCTCTGCATCTAATGCTGATTGAGCAGATAATTCATTTACAGAGGATGATGTATTGACTATACTCTGCATTCCTTGTGTCAACTCTTCCATCGCACCCGCAGTTTGTTCCATTGCTTGCATTTGACTCTCTGCACCATTTGCGACTTCTTCAATATCCATAGTGATTTTTTTCGCTGCACTACTAGATACTTCTGATGCAGATACTACTCCGTCTGCATGTTGAAATAGAAGCTGAATATTATTCTCTACTTCTTGCATATTTGTTCTTAGCCCTGCAATCATCTCATTAAAATTACTTACTAATACACCTAATTCATCCTTAGCAGTATAATTACCATGTACAGTTAAATCTCCTTCTTTCGCTCTTTCCATCATACGACTAACCGTTTGTAAAGGAGCAACTATAAGCTTGCTAATAATATAACTTACTATACATATAACGATTGTAGTAACTACTACAAGAATGATAAAGGTAATAACGGAACGATCAATCATTTTTTGCGAATCTTTAAATACTTGGTCAGCTAAATTTGAAACATACGATTCTAGATCCACTGCATAACCAGCTAACTCTATTCCCTTCGGTTTTAATTCCTTCTGAAATTCATTTACCATTTGCGGCTCGTTTGTTGCCTTCGCCTTTTCAAATAATTTCTTATATGTATCTTTATAACTTGGTAAAGATTTCTTCATCTTCTGAAACAGTTCATCCTCTTGCTTACTTAAATTAAAACCATCATCATATTCTTTTAATAAAGAATCATATTTTTTAAGATCCTTTTCAATATTATTAATTATTCCCTCTTTATTTGCCACTTCATTTTGTGATGCCGTAATTAACTCTAATAAGTTATATTCTAGTGAATTTTGTGTACGAAGCATTCCTTCTAATAAAATTGCAGAATATTGATAATCATCTACTACAACCTCTGTATCGTGCTTAATCTTATTAATAGAATGAATTGCTACACTGCTTATAATTACCATACCTAAAACTGCTAATGAAATAAGCGCTAATAATTTATATTTCACTTTTAAATTTTGTAAAAAATACATTTTTTCACCTTTATTCCTTTATATATAGATTTTTAGAATTTTATAGCTTATTATTTACAAAATCGCAATAAAAAGCAATGATAAATATTCCCAATATGAAACTTATATCTCTATAAAAAAAAGTAGCATAATAGCTACTCCTTTTTTCTTTGTTTCTCATATTGTTCAAACGTATGAATTCTTTCAAAAATTGGTGGGTGCGTGTATAAGAAAAATTTCACTAACGCAGGCGGATTCACTTGGCTTAAACTCGTTTTTGATAAATATTGAAAAGTTTTCACACCAGATTTTCCGTCCTTCGTCATATTTAAAGCATATTGATCTGCCGCTCTTTCTTCTATACGTGAAACGTAGTTTGTTGCTGGTTGTACTGCAAATGAGAGTACAGAAGAAATTAAGAAAAATAAAGGTAAAATGGAGAAACATGCTACTTTTGAAATTTGCAATGTATCTCCCCATTTGCGAATACACATATTTATAATACGACTAATTAAAAACATACCTATAAACGATAGCAACACATAACTTGCAACGCCAAAATATATATGCTTCATAACATAATGTCCCATTTCATGAGCCATGATAAATAAAATCTCTTTATCTTTTAACTGCTTAAGCGTTGTATCCCACATTACAATACGGGCGTTAGGGCCAATTCCTGTTACGTAAGCATTTAATGCATTCGTTTTTTCTGACATATTTACTTCATATACGTGTTTAGCAGGAATGTCCGCTTTGTCTGCTATCGCTAAAATTTTCGTTTCTAATTCTTTATTTTTCAGCGTCGAGAAGTCGTTATACAGTGGATCAATAACGACAGGCTGTATGAATGTTAAAAAGATTGTAAATGGAACAGAGAGCGCCCATCCTGCTAGCCACCATCTCTTCGGAAATTTTCGGATAAGCCATAATAGAACGGTAACTACGATTAACATAGTCGCATAACTTTCCCAAAAACCGATAACATGATCTTTTATCCAGCTTTGTGTACTTTGCGTTGAAATGCCGTAATCAACGGACACTTTCCGGCCAATCCATTGCATCGGTAAGGCAAGCACTGTTGTCAATAATGATAAATAAAAGAAATAAATCGCAACTTGCAAAACACTTATTTTAGTCGTTTCCTTCGACCATTTCTCAAACTTTCTTGAAATACCTAGCACAAGTACAAATAATAAAATAATCCATTCAAGAGGCGTCGCTAAAAAGTATAGTAAATTTTTCACGCGCGAATAATCTTGGCTTAGCGTAAGCTCTCTAGCACTCATAAACGTTTCTGGATCTGCACTCGTTCCCTTATACATGTCCGGAATAAGTTCATGATTCCATCCAAATAAATACCAATATATAAGTAACGCAAATCCAACGTACAAAAAAAGCGACCAACCGATAACCTTCCTCACGCTATTCCCTCCTCTATGCTGCCTGTCTATTATTATTGTAAGTTCGTACACGCTAAATTAGAACAAGCTTATTATGTGAATTGCTCTGGATCTTTTTATTTACATAAAAAAACTCTTCTACATAAGAAGAGTTTTACCTATCTTTAAACACTTTCTTCGGTTCATAATCCGGAATAAGAATCGCACTTACAAACCAGCACGTACCCTACTTGCTTTTTAGATAACATAAAAAGCCTCTTTAAGGAAGTACATCTATTAATAAACTAAAATCTTGTAAAGAGAAAGAACTATATTTCATAATACCCTGTACAGCTAAAAGTAAAACAAGACCGATCACACACATATAGTTAACGCTTTCTTCATTCTTTTTTTCAGTAACGACTCCACCACTTATACATAAAATCCCCAACAAATGGAGCGCTAAATACATGAAAAAGTAAGCTTCCTCCCAGCGCAAAATAACATTCACTGTCGTTATTAACACTAGACTAAGTAAAATCAAATAAAAAAACTTATTTGATGATATCGTTTCATTCATATAATTTTATACATCCCTTTCAAATTTCGAATTAATGATGTTTCAAAGCTATAAAGTAAATGATTGTTTTCATACCATAAAACAAAAGGAAAGCCACCATTACTTTCTCGAATACTTTATGAATCCACATATACTTTTCTTCATTCTTTTTGAAGATGCGCTTCATCATTTCTTCTACAATTAGACCAAATATTAGTAAAACCCCGAACACAATAAGAAGAGAAATAATATTTTCTTTTAAATGAGTACTAGAAAATACGTAATACTCTGGAAACACAATCGTATCTACTACAGGTTGAAGCCAATGACAAACGCTTTTATCACACATATCTGTAATAGACGTAGAATCTATAATGTCTTTTAATATTTTTTCAACCGTCTTCTTCATCTTATTTACTCCCGACTACATCTGAAAAGCTCTTTTCCTGCTCTGCATATATAACTGGCACTTCTTTACTCCAATATTTACGATTAACAAATAAAAAGATAAGTACTAAGTTTAATCCTGTTATAAAAATAAGAAGTCCAGGAAAGAATGTCGTATAATTTGAGAAATCGGCAAAACTCATAATTTTTTCTCTACTTATTAGAAAAGACGCACCTATTACAAATGCATTGTTTAACATATGTATTGCAATTGGCATGAGTAAACTTTTCGTACGAATATATACGATTGACAATACGATGCTGAATATGGCTGCACCGAGGAAATCAACATGTAACAACGCAAACAATATTGCTACAACGATGGTCGCTATGCTCGTTCCCCATTTTGTTGCAAAACGTTGAAGTAAAAATCCGCGAAAAACAAATTCCCCAATAATTGGTGCGATGAATACGACCCTAATGACTTGAGATACATATCCCCCAGTACTATCTACAATTGGTTCATGCAGGGCGTTCATAATAAAGTCCGGTGTAATCCATGCAAAACTATACATATACAAAATAAGATACCCGTAACTAAACATGCATAACATAACCGTAATGTATAAAACTTGTACCAAGTTAAATGTTTCATTTTTATTAACAAATAATGAAAATGAAATGTGGTGCTTTCTATACTCATAAGAAATCCATACCATCGGAAGGATATAGAATATAAGGATATTTATAAAAGAAGAATTTTGTATATGAAATATACTTGTTAGCAAATCGCCACTACTTCTCGCTATTAAAATTAATAGTGCAAATACAATTAAAAAATATCTAGCTCGCATCACTTGAAACGGGTTCACACTCATCTCCTCCCCTATGTTACTTTTATCATATCATTTGATTCTTAATTTTTTGCGAAAGAAAACCTTAAAATTTCCTTAAAAATTCCATAAGTTACAAAATGATGATATGATATTCGAGAAAATTAGGAGGGATGTTTATGTACCAAGCAAATATTTTACTCGTTGATGATGAAACAGCAATTTTACAATTACTAACTACCATTCTTGAAAAAGAAGGCTTTTCTCATATTACAACTGCAACATCAGCTGAAATGGCTTTATCTCTAACTAAGCAAAACAATTACGATTTAATTATTTTAGATGTAATGCTTCCTGGACAATCTGGTTTTGATATTTGTCCAATCATTCGCCAACAAACAGATTGTCCAATTTTCTTCCTATCAGCAAAAGCATCTGATTTAGATAAAATATCCGGATTTTCATACGGTGCAGATGATTATATTACGAAACCATTTAATCCATTAGAAGTAGTAGCACGCATGAAAGCACAGCTTCGGAGACATATGAAACAAACCGTACCACACGAACAAAAATCACACTCGATTTCATTTGGAAGATTTGAAATTGATCAGCACTCTGCAGAACTAACAGTAGATGGGCACATTGTCGAATGCTCCGCTCAACTCTTTCAACTACTACTCTTCTTTTGCGAGAATCCGAACTACGTATTTTCGAAAGAGGAAATATACGAAAAAGTTTGGGGAGCACCTGCCTATAATGGCGATGACAACACTGTTATGGTCCACATTCGAAAACTACGTGAAAAAATTGAACATGATCCAAGTAAACCAGAATATATAAAAACCGTTCGCGGGCTTGGTTATAAGTTCGTTACAAAGTAGGGTGACGATATGAATTTTAATAAACGACTTATTATTCAATTTATCATGCAACACGTTTTTGTTTTAGTTACATTACTTATCGCTGTAGTTGCTGCTTTTACTTATTTAATTTTTCTTCTTACTAGTACTTTATACGAACTTAACATTCCAGATTCTGATAGTTTTACAATTTCAAGATACATCTCTTCAGAAGATGGGCATATTTCGTTACAATCTGAAGTGCAAGATTTAATAAAGGAGAAAAATGATTGGCTCCAAGTTGTAGATGAAAACGGAAAAATCCTCTACCACTTTAATACACCAAATGATGTTCCGAATGCTTATACGAAGACATCTTTAGTCGCATATATACAACATCATATCGAAAGTAATTATAAATTTACATATTGGGAAATTGAATTAGAAGAAAAGAAAGTACTTGTTATTTATGGTGGTATGTTAAAAAGCAATGCGTTACTGACAGCAATTCAAAAGGATCACTCCTCTTTAACGATGGATTCGTTCACATTAACAGATCAAGAAAAACAGTTACTGTCTAAAGAAAAAGCAGCACTTCAAATATTTAATCAAAATGGCGAAGAGGTTTTTGCCTATCCAGCTGGAAAGAAAAAAACATTTTCAGCAATACAAATCGCCCTTAATGAAAAAGAACCGTGGAATCATAAAGAAAATACGTCTAGCTTTTACGATGCAAATAGTGGCAACCTTCTCGTTGTAACTGCAAAAAATGAGCACTACTATCCAGGTGACGAAATTGAAGATGTATTTACTAAGAAGTTTCTCATCGGATGCGGATTAATCCTTCTTATCGTATTTGTTTATTTAGTCATTCTTTCTATTTGGTACGGTAATAAATTCGGGAAACCGTTATTACATGCGATGCGCTGGCTTAAAAATATCGCTGGTGGAAAGTATGAAGAACCTATTAGTAAAAAAGGAAAACCCGTCAGGTTCCGGCGATCTGGTAAAGAAAAATGGTCATTCCGTTTGTTTAGAGATGTAACAAGTTCACTAGAACACCTTTCTATTACACTCAAAAAAAATGATGCGATGAGGCAAGTCCTCCAGCAAACACGAGAAGAATGGATTACCGGTCTAACACACGACTTAAAAACACCACTTAGCTCTATATATGGCTACGCATTATTACTCGAATCGAATCAATATAACTGGACTGATTGTGATATTCAGCAATTTGGTAGTGTTATGAAAGAGAAATCTCAATATATGACGACATTAATTGATGATTTAAGCTTAACGTATCAATTAAAAAATAACAGCCTTCCTGCCCAACACGTAAACGTTGAAATCAATCAGTTCGTTCAAAAAGTGTTATTGCAATTTATTAACAATCCAACACTCCAAAATCAAAATATTGAATTCGTACCGAGCTCAAATAAAATTCAATATTTCATTGAAGAAAAATGGTTCCAGCGTATTATCGAAAACTTACTCGTAAATGCTGTAAAACATAATAACGAAACAACTACTGTCATCGTAAAATTATCACAAAACGCTAATTCCTTTACACTCTCCATTTCAGATGACGGAAAAGGAATGGATGAAAAAACGAAAGAACTTCTATTTGAACGATATTACCGCGGAACAAACACAGAAGAAAGCAACATCGGAACTGGACTTGGCCTAGCCATTACAAAACAGCTCGTTCATGCTCATAACGGAACAATTTCCGTTGATAGTACACTCGGAAAAGGAACGACGATTATTCTTGTATTTCCGTTTCGTTCGTAGGAAAGACGCTATGTGGCGTCTTTTTTCTTTTCTAGGATGATTTTACTGTAATTGAAATTATGTGGATCGTTTTTTTTGAGGTGTTTTAGAGGTATATGAAATTATATCGGCGATTTTTTGAATATATCAGCGCAACTCGAATTATATCAGCGATTTTCTAGATATATCGACTTACCGACAAAAACCGACAATACTAACATGCTTCCCTACTATACAAAGTAAAAGTAAAAATAAAACTATTAACAAATACATTTCTAAACTGTTATACTATAAATAGAAGTATAAACTAACTAAGTTTTGCATAAAATGAAGTAGACGAGGTGCTTCCAACACCCCGTCACTGCAACTAATTACCGCAAGGTGGAAGGTTGCAACTAAAGCTTATTTGCGCTTAGAAGACTTCCCACGCTTCGCAGGCAGACGGGTGGTCTTCTTTTTGCGCTTTTTTGCCGTTAATTTCTTAAATCCAAAAACTATACCTTCTCTAGCTATAGTTTTTGTAATTTCCAACAAAATTTGCAAAAGAAATTCCATACGATTACACCTCCTTTCTTCACAAAATGAAGAAAGGGCATAACCTTCCACCCGCAATATTTAATTGCTATTTTATTTTACCATTTTCATATGTATTACAGATAAAACAATACAAATTTAACAATCCACTTATAAAAAAAGCGAACCATCTCCCAATGATTCGCTCTTACCCTATTATTTTTTCTTCACCGGTATCCAAAGCTCTACTTGTGCAAACTCACTCTTATCTTCGTGGCAACGCTCATCGTATAATTCAAACTCTGTAACGCCGCAATGTTCATAGCCTGAATGCGGAAACCATTCTGAGAATACTGCATTCCAAGTTTGGTGGATAGACGATACCATTTCTTCATGAGGAACTTTCGGCGTTGTAAATACTGCATATGTTGCTGCCGGGAAAGTACGCTTTGCAATTTCATTTGGTACATTTTCAAAGTCTGTAACTTCCATTCCGATAATATAAGTGAAGTCTCCTGTTTCTAAATTAAAATCAGTACATAATCCAAGCTCTACCCATTGGCTCGTATCTTTACGATTCGGAATCGTCGTTCCAAGATCTTTTTGTAAATATTCTTGCCAAAATGCTGGAATGTCTTGATGGTTTTTCCCTTCTTTACTTGTCGTCTTCAGTTCATAACCCGCCACTAAAAATTCTGGTTTATTTACAATACGATATTCCATTTGTATGCCTCCTAAATACGGATTTAATTTTCTTTGCTTTACATTTACTCTGTAATACATCGGTGTTTCGATTTCTTGTTTTCGATATTCACTCGGTGTCATTTGAAATAATTTTTTAAAGGCTCTCGTGAACGTTTCGTGAGATTGAAAGCCATGTTCAAACGCGATATCAATAACTTTTTCATCCGTATGAGAAAGTTGATAAGCTGCCCGGGCTAACCTCCTCTTTCGAACATACTCCATTACCGTATCACCTACTAACGCCTGAAATACACGATGAAAATGAGACTCAGAAAAACCTGCAACCCGCGCTAAATTACGCAGCGTTTGTTTTTCCATTACATCTTCCTCAATATAATCAATTGACCTTTGAATTTGTGTTTCATAGCTTTCCATCTCTGTTCACCCGCCTTATATGTATTATGATAAAAGAGAACGCAATCCAATTCTTGACGTTTTTTACTATAATTCCATAAAAAATTGTAACTTTTTTATATGTATTTCGTTGTTATGTATGAAGGGAGGGAAATGTAGTGAAACGTAAACAATCATTAGAAGAAATTTACTCAGAGCATATGCAAGATTTATTTCGCTATCTTCTCTCCCTAACCGGAGATTCCCACTATGCGGAAGATCTCATGCAAGAAACATTTTACCGAATGCTCGTCCATATTGACTATTATAAAGGAGAAGAAATTAGAGAGGTTCCTTCGCTTGCACTTGAAGCAACGATCCCAAATAGCCGTGTTATGGGAGGCGGAACAAGTGTAGAAGCTTTTTTCCGTACGAATAGCCAATTTGATTTAGTACGAACCGTCGGTAAAAAAGAAATGCCCCTCGGTACAATAGAAACAAAAAGCTTCTTATCATCTGTAGATGTTACGAAGCGAACTTGGATGAATCCGTTCTATCAACCAAAACTCTTCTTTGTTCATCCAAAAACAGAGCAGGGTGATTATTTAAAGGATTCATCAAAAAAAGTATGGGATACACTTGCAAAAGTACATGATGGAACCGTTGCAGAAGTAGCAATTTCTTTTGATAAAGCTTACACTTTAAAAGAATTAGAACCGCTTTTATATAGCACATTCGAGGCACAAGAACTCCCTCCAACTCCTTTATGGTACGCTTTAGATACAGGACAAGAAAGAAAAAATGTAGATGACTATATCCTACATGGCGGAGAAGCTATAGGGTTTCCAGAACATGTAAGATTCCTCGATAATGAAACTGACGGGCAGAAAACGCAAGAAGACAAAGTAACCGAAATGATGCGCGTCCTTTCTATCCATAAAAAAACGGTAAGCAAAATAGCAGCGCTTTCTGAGAAAGAACTAAACTTAGATAAACGTTATCAATATGTAAAGGACAACGGTGTAAAAGTATACGGAATTGTTATTACTGGCCCATCGAAAGAGTTATTAAAATTACAAAACTCCCCGCACGTACGTTATGCGACTCTTGGAGATATTGAGATTTGGAATTGGTTTGATCATTAATAAAAAAGAAGTAGCGCTCTAAAAACGATGCGCTACTTCTTTTTTAATTCGAAATCACTTTCACATACATCCCTCTCACCGCTTTTTCATAAGCAATATCACTCATCTGTCTTATGTTTTCTGACACAACAGATGCTGGAATAACTTCACCTTCACGAAGTAACGGAGGATCAATAAGACGGACTTTATTTTTCTGATACAAATCGTAATCGTCTCTATCTTCTTTTACTTTTACATTGGGATGAACTTTTCTTAATAAAGCATGGACTTCTGAATCATTACATTGCTGCAATTTCGAAATAAGCTCAGCATCTTCAAGAAGGAAATCACCTGCATGAATAACCTTTTTATGAAGAGCTAACTTTAACGTTTTCACTAACATATCATTTCCGTAAATATTCATTGGTTTCATAAAGAAATCGATTACTTCTTTGTAATACGTTTCTGTAAACCACTCTGCCATTTCGATACTTTGAAGGACCATTTTCCCCTCTACTGCGATAATATCCTCTAAAAATCTATGAACCTCTTCTAAAGAAATATATCCGTATGTATACATATCTCGTAACGTATAATCCACTCGATCTGCACATAATTCGGGCGCTGACCTTTCCAGTAATGTCCACTTCGAATCATCTAATAAAATATCTTCATAGTTATAACCATGCTTCGCAAGGATCGCTGGAATTTCTGAGTTTTTCACAACAGAACTAAATATCTCTTCATGATAACTTTCATCTTCATTATCAAAAACGTAATCAATCACGTGGGAAAAGGCAGTATGCGATACGTCATGCAGTAAACTAGCGATCTGTTCTTCTACTGAACCACCTAGTTTTTTAACTAATAACATAACACCAACTGAATGATCAAAGCGCGTTACATTCCATTTCTCGTTCACTAAGTAACTTGCGCCATTTTGATGAATTCCCTTTAGTCTTTGCATAGACTTACTTGAAATTAATTCTTCTACTACTTGATCCACTTCAAATTCTCCGTATAGTACATCTGATATGATCACTTACAATCCCCCTTTATTTTAATCGAGTCTTATAATCGTATCTCTTTTATGAAATTAGCACCAACATAAATATTTATTTTTATTTGTTTTTATTAAAAAAAATAGAGAGCCATCAACTCTCTATTTCATAACCCCTATTCAAACGTAACTTCTACCTGCACAATCTCCGACCTACTACCAAGTCTAAGCGGGGGTCCCCAAAATCCAAATCCAGAAGAAACAATTGCGTGGAACGCACCTTTTTGTGCGTATCCCCAGTCTAGCTCGTACATTCTTCTCGTTACAATATGATTGGGCGCCATTTGTCCGCGGTGCGTATGACCGGATAATAATAAATCTACACCTGCCGCTGCTGCTTGTTTCAATTCAAATGGCTGGTGATCCATTGCGATAACAGGCATCGATTTATCTACCGTACTCATTAATTGTTCAAAGCTTTGGCGATCTCGCTCTGTTTTATCTCTTCTTCCAATGAGATAAAAGTCATCTTCAATTGTAATTACTTCATCTAAAAGAATACGAATATCAATCTTATCCATCTCTTGTAAAAACTCTGGAACTGCTCTGCCGTAATATTCATGGTTTCCTAAAACGCCATATACGCCTAATGGAGCTTTCATTTGTTTCATGATTGGTCCCATATTCTTTTGAATGAACACACCTGGATGATCATCGATAATATCACCTGGCAGTAAAATAATATCAGGTTCCATCTCATTTACATGACGAACAAGTCTTTTTAAATGCGAAACGCCAGACAGTTTACCGAAATGCATATCAGAAGCCATCGCAATGCGTAAACTTTTACGCCCCTCTACCTTTTTCGGTATGTGCACCTCGTACTTTCTTACTACCGGACTATACGCATTAAATACTCCATACGCAAAGATAAAGATAAATGCAACTATCACAGCCGCCCCTGTCCAAATAATTGCCGCTTCTTTCTCTACTGAAAACTGTAAAAGAAAGACCATAATATCAGCTAATGGCAACAACATAAGCGCATATTGTATGACCGCAAACCAAATCGAACCTATCGTTCGCAGAAATGGCAAAAACTTAAACACTTGCACGAGAATGTACGCATATGAAATAAATGCGACTATGAAAGCATAATATCCCCAAGATTCCCAGCCAAATACCGCATGAAGCCAAACCCATCCGTTCCAGCCGATGTAAAACATAAGTAGTGTGTATATAATTAATATGGTAAATATATTGAGATAACGAAGATTCTTCACAGCCAGCCTCCTTATTGATTTCTTTTATTATAACTTGTTATGCACTTATAACGTAAATATTAAGCGCTTCAATCTTCAGAATAAGAACATTGATAAACATATTGTCTTAAAATTTTTAGGAACAGCTGTAATGGGCATTTTAGAGTCTTACGTGTTGGATGAAATTGATAGTGATGTTGCGTTTGTTGCGACGCAAGTTGGAGAGTTGATTAGGAGGAATATATGAAATGAAACTTTAATCAGTGGGGATTTATTCATCCCCCACCTAACTTCTTTGCTTTCGCTGCATTTTGAGGTGGGGGTCATACTACCCAGCAAATAGGGGGATAAAATAAAACCGCATCAATTTTCTTAATAAGGATTGATAAAATGCTATTATCGTTATCCTTCAAAACTCATCTATGCAATTATGCATAACCATCCATTACGTCTTATTTTCATGTTACGATATAAATGTAATACGACATATATCGACAAAGATAAAAGGAAGTGATTGTATGAAACGTTCTAAAACCTACTTAAAATGTTTAGCATTATCCGCTGTTTTTGCTAGTAGCGCTGTAACTCTTTCAACACCTGCTGCTTACGCTCAAACGACGTCACAAGTTGTAACAGATATCGGGCAAAATGCAAAAACACATACGAGCTATAATACATTTAATAATGATCAAGCTGATAATATGACAATGTCTTTAAAGGTAACTTTTATCGATGACCCGAGCGCTGATAAACAGATTGCCGTTATTAATACAACTGGTAGTTTTCTAAAAGCAAATCCTACTATAAGTGATGCACCTATTGATAACTACCCAATCCCTGGTGCTAGTGCAACATTACGTTATCCTTCACAATATGATGTTGCATTTAACCTTCAAGATAACAGCGCTCGTTTCTTTAACGTAGCGCCTACAAATGCTGTAGAAGAAACGACTGTAACATCTAGCGTATCTTATCAACTTGGTGGCTCTGTTAAAGCTTCTGTAACGCCTAATGGACCTAGCGGTGAAGCTGGTGCAACTGGTCAAGTCACTTGGTCTGACTCTGTAAGCTATAAACAAACTAGTTATAAAACAAATTTAATTGACCAAACGAACAAAAACGTAAAATGGAACGTATTCTTTAACGGATATAACAATCAAAACTGGGGTATTTACACACGTGACTCCTATCATTCTTTATATGGAAACCAACTTTTCATGTACTCTCGCACATACCTATATGAATCTGATGCAAAAGGTAATTTAATACCGATGGATCAACTTCCAGCATTAACAAATAGCGGTTTCTCTCCTGGTATGATTGCTGTTGTTATCTCTGAAAAAAATACAGATCAATCTAACTTACAAGTCGCTTATACAAAACACGCCGATGACTACCAACTTCGTCCAGGCTTCACATTCGGAACTGCAAACTGGGTTGGAAACAACGTAAAAGACGTTGATCAAAAAACATTTAATAAATTGTTCACACTAGATTGGAAGAATAAAAAGTTAGTAGAGAAAAAATAAAGTAAAAAAAACGAAGGGCTATTTAAACTCTTCGTTTTTTTACTTATTCATAATAAGATCCCGCGAGTAATACCGTCGCTATGAAATTCCATGATATATTTTTAGGCATCTCTTCACCTTTATTTTGAAAAGCATCCATTAAAATATCAATGCTTTCATCACTTATAATCAATTTATCCCCTTTTATTTCCTCTTTATAAAAAGACATATTTTCTCTCCTTTACTCTCTTATACATATCCCTTGAAGACTCTCTTTTTCTTTCTATCACACTAAACCACGCACCACTTCTTCTAATAATAAATTCAACCATTCATCCAATTTGTTTTAAAACACTCTAATACACTCAGCTTTCTTTCCATAGTACTATCTCGACATTATACTCATTCTTTAGAAAAGAAAAAGCACTTCTCATTGCTTCATCTACTACAATAAGGCTAGAATAAATTAATCCTCTTTGAGCATCGTCATATCCAATGAAATGTAATACTTCTTTTGTATATAACATGAAATCTTCTAATTCTAATTGCACACCAAAGTCCCAATTTTCAAGTGCATACCATACAATAATCTTCTTAGACAATAAACTAGTTAATTCACGTTCAAATTCTTTTATTTCATTGATAACTTGTTCAGCATTTAATTCACTCATAACTTTGATAGGATTCGGTGTTTCATCAATTAAAATGTTTACTAATGAAGCAATTTTCTTCCCGCTAATAATCTGAAATTCTTTTATAGACGGACATAACATTAAAAACTTTTCTCTAGTAGCCTTTTCCTCTACCTTTTCTCTTAACATTGCAATTTTCTTTAAACGTTCATTCACATTTATCACCTCATACATTCAGTAAATTAACATAATAAAGCGTATCATCCGTTTGAAAATACATAACCGATCCGCGGCTATAATAATTAACAAATTGAATCGGCTCTCCAAAATGTTCATAGTATTTTTTCTGAATGTCACTTAATTTATTTTTTCGAAAAAAATTCATTTATGCTCTACAACCCTCTTTCTACTATACAACCTTGTTATTAAAGATAGATTTCTTCTTTCCAACTACTGGATTTAGATTGAACTACTATTAGATTTTCACTTTCCCATTTTAATGTACCCAAAAATCTTGCATACACCATTTCATTCCCTACCTCTTCTACCAATAGTTGATCTCGAATCTTTAATCCCTTTTCATCATACACTTCACATCGTAGCTGGAAACCTTTAACACGATGAATTCCTTTTAATATCGCTATCTTCTTACGGCTTGGGCTTTTCTTAGGTGTCTTCCCAACTAAAAATATTCCTTCATAGTTTTGCTTCACAATTTCATCTAAAGATTCCTCTATATACCCTTTAACAACAGATGATGAAAGAGTAGAGTTTTCTTCAAGTCCAAGGACAACATATTGGCGTACTAATTTGCAAAACTCTTTATATTTCTCTTCAACTGAATTTAATGCTAAAAAGTCCATAAAATCATATGGAACATATATACGAATTTCACCCAAAGCTCTATTCACTTCATATGAAATATCAGTGTTTTCGTTAGCTAAACAAAAGACAGTTACTTTTTCAATCTCTCTTAATCCCATCTCAAACTCGCTAACTTTCTTTGAGAAAATTAGCTCAAAAATTCTAATTTCATGTACAAGCAAATAATGTTTTTTAGGACGTTTTTTTTTCCAATCGTAAAACTTTACTTCAAGCAATATAATTCACTCCTTTAAATTTATCACCATGCATCGGGGACCTATGATACCTTTTATTAATTTATTAAACTGTACTCCTTTTTCATTCTACCTTATCTATATTTTTAATATCCTCTACTCACAATGCACGCGGTGACATAACAGCCATAAATATATCACTTCTCTCACCTGGTGCCATATACATTCCTTCTGCATCTAAATATTCAATGGAAAAGGCTGCTAGCTCATACGCCATTTCTTGATCGCATTCAAAAAGTGGATTTATAAAAACCTCACTTCCTGTAATCTTTTGTAAACCTTTCAAACAGTTAGACTTACTTCTTGCATAATCAGCCGCATTCTCATTAGACCAGGACCACATCCAACTGTTACTCTTTTCAGACCAAGAACCTATAAAAACAACACTAAATTCAAGTAATACTTGATCATTTTTTTTAAACTGTAATATACATCGATCTTGATCATACCAATACTCATCAAAGTTATAGATATTATAATCCGAAATGAATTTTTGCTGTTTACTTTCTAATTTGTCATAACACATAACAAGATAATTCTCGAATTGTTCATCCGTCATTGCCAATTATCACACGCTCCCTTCATTCAAGATTTCCGCTACAAACAATATATCTTATATCTTACTCTCTCAAAACCTATATAAAGTGAAACTTTAATTAGTCCTTACCAATCGGGCTTTTACCGGTAGCCCCCCGCCCACATATCATATACCTTTCTACCACTAAGATATCTTAATATATACAAAGAAAGAAGAACTTATATAAGCCCTTCTTTCCATAAATAGTTTCTTTACTACATCTAATTTATTTTATCACGATAATCAAATTCACTATTACACAAATGCACCCCAACCATCTGTATATCCACTAAACTCTTCACCGAGTTTATTCAATTCCTTTTGCATCTCTACGATATCCTCATAAATTAAGAACATTTCTTTAGAACAAGTACATGTCCAATCTTCAAATTCTTCATTATAATCTAATTCACAATTTAAGCCCAATGCTTGTAATCTAACAAGTACTTTTTCCCCATTGTCTTGATCAGGAATTGCAATAAAGAAATCTACTATATGTTTTTTATTAAAATCTATCCCTTGCTTGTATAACATATTTAACACTTGTCCATCTTCATCTTTTGGGAATTTCATTATAATACCCTCCTGTATACCATTAAAACTCTTATTTTTATGCGAATAATGCCTCTTATCCATAAAGCTACCAAATTCTATCCCTTTACAGACACTAAAATCATCATCTACAACATTACTTTCTGCAAAAGAGAACTACTTTAATCTACACAATGTTTCTATAAAACTTATTGTAATTACATCCCCACAACTAAAAATATTTAGGACCTCTAAATATTAAATAGCAGAAAAATCTTCAATTAGACCTTGCAGTAGCTTTAATTTTAATTCTTTTTTGTTCATATAATTCCTTCCCGTTCTCTATTTTGATTTATCCCACGAGGATTAGATACATGTCCTATCCTATATATAAAGAAAAAAGAGCCTATATTCGCTCTTCCTTCATACAAACATTTAATAAATGCATCTTTCTAACCACTAACTTTTCTGATGATATATTAATAGCCTCTAAAAGCAAACTGAATATACATGTATGTACCAACACCATAAATAACAAAAGCAACTATAGTAATTAGCCAATTTTCACGATTTTTTTGTACATACTTCGAGCATGCCCAAAAAAGAAGTAAAATAATTAATTGAATTGCAGTCACTTTTGAGACAGCAATTATAGTAGTTTCTGTAACAAATACTACCCATGTCCCGAACAACATCCGAATACAAAAAATAATCGCCCCAATACGTGTTTCAGTATATTGTTTATTTATATTTATAAAAAATATATCTTGCAACATAACAGTTAATGTTAATACAACTACTAAAGCCAAGATAGAAATGAATTCTAAAAATTCTATAAGCACTTTTAGCCTCCCTTTTGACATCATTTTATTATAATTTTCATTAAAGATTCTTACTATCATGTAACTAGGTCTACAAATACCCTCTCATTATCTATACAGTTTTCGCATACATAATATGAAAATAACAGCTAAGACCATAAATAATAAGTGCAATCATTGTAATATACCACTTTCCTCTGTACTTCTTTACACACTGCATAAGCCCCCAAAGGAAAAGTAATATAATTGATTGAATCACTAAAATATTTAGCGTCCCTAACAGAGTAGCTGTCATAGGGTAAATGATCCATATACTCACCAATGAACGTATAGCCATGACCGTAGCAAAGATTCTCCTATAATGAGACAGTCTTATACTACCTATGCAGTACTCTTGTAAAAATACGATAGATGCTACTAGCATATTTAAAACCAAAATTAATAAATATTCAAAAAACTCTACCAACTCTAAATTCTCCTTCATAAATTTATTTGCGATTTCCTATCGCATCAAAAGTTAACAATTCACTCCGAAATTTTACAAGCTACTTTTTCAAAAATACTAGCTAATATTCCAATAATCATCAAAGAGATTATTATTCATACATTCATTTTATTACTCAAGGACGACCTATTTAAAAATCCAATTTTTTAACAGACTTGAAATAGTCTTGAAATTTATCATCGATGTCCTCATCTTTACTTAAAAAAAGCGTTACATACGAATCCCAACAAACAATCTCAAGTGTTGCTTGGGGATGCTGAATATTTGGACTTGGTACCCAGAGTTCTTCGTTTCCATTTGCATAGGATTCTACAAGCAAGTTATTAATATCAATGTTTATAGACTTATCAAAAGCAGATAATACGCCCCAAATAAATTGAGGATTATATTTCTTTACGAGATCTGAGAGATCTTCACCTGCTATTTAGACTCTTCGCTTTTATTTTAAATTAGACCTCAATAAATTAATCTATTTAAATTTATTCATAGTGAGCTGCCGCCAATAACACCTGTGCAATAAAGCCCCATGATATATTTTTAGGCATCTCTTCACCTCTGTTTTGGTAGGATCCCTCACAATCATTTACCCATGCTTCCATTGATTCTAAGTAATCCTCTAATGTTATATTCTCCCACTCATCCTGATTTTCTTTGAAATCTTTTTGAAGATGAAACAAAAACTCTAATAATTTTTCTTTTGAATCTACATCACTAATTAACTCATAAACATCCATATCATTACTCCTTCCACATGCCCCTTATTTAGGGACTACATTCATTTCATTCCATCTCTAAATTCTTCCTGCACCGTCTTAAATTCTTGCTCATATTTCCTTATTTTTTCAGCATCTATCTTCGAATTAAGGAAAGGTCTTTTTCTACCAATCATCATAATATCTTTTCCTTCTGTGGACTCCATGCGTACATATGGTTTAAAAAATTCACATTCTGTATTTTGTAATACTACCGATAATTTAGCGTATTCTTCCATAGGGAATTGATTAGATACATTTAATTTCTTAAGTCTTTTCAAATTCATTAATGGCTCTAAAGAACGATCTTGAACTTTAATATTCATTAAAGTTAACTCATTTAATTCTACTAAATCACCGATTGGATCTAATGTTTTTACATTAAGAGTTTTCATTATTGCTCCTCCCAAAAAAAGACCTTCTAACTTCTTTCCATCTTTTATTGGCGATAAATCTTCTAATTTAGAGAAACCTTGTATTAATAGATAAGAAAGGTTGTTATTATAACTCAAATCCCATAAATCTGTATTCTTAGGATTCCAACCTAAATATAATCTTCTTAAATTAGACATTTTTTGTAGTTTCGATAAATTCTCCACCCTCATTTCATCGATATAGAGTATCTCTGGATTAACATACTCCATAATTTTATCAAACTGCGTTTGATTTACTGCGAAAATCCATAAATCCCCAATTTTCAATTCTCCTAATAGTTCTATATTCTTTGTTTTACCGCTAATAGCTAACTCTTGTACATCTTCATTTATTCCAGCCAAATCTTTAAGAATGCGTGGCTGTTCACCTATTGGAAACATTAAATTCTCTCCTTCACAGACTATTTACATCCAACATCCCTTCATTCTTTCCTGAAGGGAAAAACTAACAATTGTTAAAAGTACACTATCATATTGGACCTTTTCGAATGTAAAATCCATAATACACCTTCTTTTCTCTCAAGGTCATAATTATTTTATTCCCATTTCATCTTACTATTTTCATTTAATACTTCGATATGAGTATCTACTATATCCCCTCTTTCATATCAAAAACTTGTAAAATATCTTGTTCTAACTTTATTGCATTAAAGTCCGACGTAGCCTTTTCCCCTAACAGTCTAATAGATTGAACAATATTTCCAATTATCAATATTTTCCTCGTAGCATAATCTGCAGATAAAAATGCTTCATAGTCAATCCTTAATCTAAAATCTGCTTCTTTACTCTTCCTTTTCAAGAGCTTTCTTTCTTTATGAAAACCCGCATCTTCATATTCCGGAGTTATGTTAACTACTATAGGGATTATAGCTATTTCTTCTACTTCGCTACCATAATTATTACTATTTAATTTTTCAAGGTCACTACCGATTTCTGAAATTATATTTATAAATTCCTCAGCAATGTCACCTTCTAATTCACCACTCAAAAAAAACCTCATAATCACTCATCCTTTTCAATTATTACTTTTATTTAGCGGGGAACGCTTTCCATCTGTTTCATATAATGGATTGATGGTGCCACTCTTTCTCCTACCTTATATATCTTTTTATAGGGATATGCTTTTAAATTTTACGTAGAATATATCTTTCAGGTGGGCCGCTCCCCTGCTCAGCTTGAAAATATAATAATTTACTCGGTATGCATGAAATTAAACAAGGTAAACCACACCAAATAACTTTTTCTATTGCACATTCTAATCCCATAAAACTCCCATCAATTTCACTAATAAGGGACATTACGTAACAAGAATCCTTTGCTCCATATTTTTTTAATTGCGTTGATATTCCTTCAGCATACACCATATTTTTTGGGATAGATTCAAAATACATAGAATTTAAGATAGTGTCATGGTTATGCGCCAAACGCCCTAATGCCTTCACTCTTTTTTTAGGTGAAGTTAGTTCAAAAATAATTCTATCCTGGATTTTTTTTAAAAAAAACTCCTAACTATGAGTTCTTCATATTCTTTATCCATGTATCTTTTATCCTCCTATATTCTTAAAGTTACCTTTTCTGAAAAATATAAGTGGTGCGACATATACATATTAATTAACTTTGGATATCTCCAGTATCTCCTTGCGCTAAAAAAATCATTTAATTACCTCTTATTATTTTCATGTTGCATAAATATCGAAATTATTACTAGCAATTGTTAAAAGCGCACCATCATATTGAATAAATGCACACGCCGATGATGGAACTAATTCGATTTGTGGTACAACACATTCTCCCATTAAACACTTCATCAATTTACTTTGATTTATTTCCTCTAGTTTAATACCAACGCTATTTCCTAAACTGATAATAGCAAAAGTATTTTCTATACTTACACCATAAAAATACTTGATTATATATGATACTTCTGTCCTTGGTATAGAATCAAAAACAAAGAAAATGTTCCTTCTTCCCGAATCAAAAACTGTGTAGGAAATGTTTTTAGACTCTATTTCTTCTTTCACATTTTTTTCCTCAGATTTATCTACATGTACAATAAACTGATTAATCCTCTCTTGAACAAGTAAACTTAAATTATCAACATTACGATTATAATCATCAAATAAATCTGTTTCATAAATATCAGTTATATTACTAACACGGTATATATTTGCATCTTCAATACGTTGAACCTTTTCGAATGTAAACTCCATAATACACCTTCTTTTCTCTCAAAGTTATATTTATCCCTATTCCATCCCACTATTCTCATTTAATAATATTAAGTTTATCTATTCCTATTTGTTTTTATAAATCAATAATAATCTAATTCTCCTCACAGAGAATCCGCTTTTCACCTTATAATACGCTACTTGTAGAGTATGCATACCATTCCCTTTTCCATATCTGTTTCGTATAACGGATTAATGTTGTCTCCATTTAAATCAAAATTCCGAATTATAGCCATTTAAATCCCTAGCTTCTTTAAAGTAATTTCTAAATTTATCATCAATATTTATATCGTTACTTAATAACAACATCAAACTGGAATCCCAACAAACAATTTCAAGTTTTGCTTGAGGGTGCTGAATATTTGGACTTGGTACCCAGAGCCCTTCGTTTCCATTTGCATAGGGC
The DNA here is from genome assembly GCF_022664295.1 of Bacillus cereus group sp. BfR-BA-01311. Taxonomy (NCBI): domain Bacteria; kingdom Bacillati; phylum Bacillota; class Bacilli; order Caryophanales; family Bacillaceae; genus Bacillus; species Bacillus cereus group sp. BfR-BA-01311. Next base: position 105,776 of record NZ_JAKUHC010000010.1, on the reverse strand, counting down.
TCTACAAGCAAATTATTAATATCAATGTTTATAGATTTATCAAACGCAGATAGTACGCCCCAAATAAATTGAGGATTATATTTCTTTACGAGATTTGAAAGATCTTCACCTGCTATCCAAACTATTGGATGCGACATTTTAGGATAATCTCGGATAAGTTTCTCTTCCTGCTGTGCGACAATCTCCATGTCTGTTATAAGCCAATTAAACTCTTTTTCCCTACCTTGAAATGAGTCAAAAACGGAAGCCAAAACTGTATATTTAGATCCATGTAAAATGAAGTTCATTCAATCCCTCCAATTAGTAACAATCGATAAGTTAGCCTTCTTGAACTTATTATGTGTAGATAATTAAACAAATACCAATGAATACTGTTACTATACACAATATAATAGTTGTTGCAGTATCTAGCAAAATGCTTACGGCTAGGAAAATTATTGATTTAAGGGCAAAAGAAGGTCCTTTTTCTTTCCATTGCCGATAGATTTGTATCATTGCATAAATTAATGGAATCATACCACCTATAATCAGAATAATCCCTATTATTTTCTCCATGTTTCCTCTCCTTTTAAAGATTCGAATCAATAAATATACTATATAATCATACGCCCTCAGAATATATCCTTATATTTTTGGAGTTATTCTACACATGCAAAACTCTCTAATCATAACTACGCTCGTATTAAGCGCATTGTTAAAAATTATATAATCTTTCATTCTGTAATTAACGGAACTTTCTATCAGATGTACGATTGCCATTCGCGTCATACGTTAAAGATTCGTTTCCGAATTTTACAAGTTGATTCCCATCATTGAATGTTGCCGCTATAGATTTTGTTTCTTTTCCATTCTCTACAACTTTCACACTCGTACGGTTACCAAATCCGTCATATGTGTATGATTTACTTGTTCCGTTTGGCAATGCTTCATTTAATAGTTGGTTGATCGGGTCATATACAAAGTTTGTCTATCATGATTCTTTTTGCATCACTTTTTAATAAGATTATCCCACACACCATATATGTTTTTACCACTAAGCTACCTTAATATATACAAAGAAAGAAGAGCTTATATAAGCTCTTCTTTCTAAAAATAGTTCTCAAAAAGACATGAATCTTTTTCTATCCCTTCAAAACATCTGGATAATCACTTGATTTCCCATTAAAAAGGTCCAATCCAATGAGCTCCTTCGTTCGCTGTTCTAACAGTAAAAATTCTTCTTCCTTCTTATCATTTAAAACTGTTAATAGTCCTTCGTTTAGCGGAAAAGAATTAGACCATGGAAGAGATTGAAGCTTATCCTTCCCTATAAAATCAACAAATGATTTCCCGAAATAATTATATTCAAATATTCCGAGTATTCTATTCTTTATTGTTCCTGTTATATGTTGTCTATCTACCATTTTTTCATCACTGATATATCCGTATATAGCATCAAATTCAACCAATGCTCCTTCAAAAAAACTTAGTATTTCTTTTTGGTATTTAGTAAAAATTTTCTTTGTGAACGATATAGTTAAATAATTGATACTCTTCCCCCTAGAATCTTTCCACCACGCTACATTAAACCAAAAGCCATTTCCTCTCCCAAGCATTCCACCGGCTGTACCCATCATCTCATCTAACTCAAAATCATAGCAACCTGGTTCTTCATGCATCCACATCTTCAAAGCCTGTTCAATTGTAAATACTTTATTAATTGGTTCATATTGTGCCATTTTTGTAAATTTCAATCCCATTTTTTCGATTGCTTCAAAGAAAAATTTTGCATATTCATGCGAAGAAATATCTTCCTTCGTATAAATATCTAATTGTATAGACATAAAAACCTCCATTTTTTAAATTTATAAATATTATCTATAAGTATAATATTTATTTTTTCCATAGCGTACTTTTATTTTCCCACCAGATTTGTTAATCGCATTTATTAACGGCTTGGAAACTTTAGAATGTTTAGAAACTATCAAATCAATCCGCTTACCTGACTTCGCATATTGTTTAAACTGCTTGGAATATGATATCTTTCGGACATCTTTAATTTCTGTAATTCTCCCTTTAGATAAACTATCAGGAATCCGGCCCATTACCTTTTTAGTATTTTTCGCTAATCCAAGCTCTTTTAATACTTTCTTTTCAAAACCTCGACCTCTAGTATATCTATATATATAGTGCCTAGCTTTTTAGCTGCATAGCGAGCTACATGAGGGGCAGCCATTCTCGCTCCAGCCACTACAAGTGGAGCAACAGGTATATTACCATCTGGATCGATTAACATTACTGGATTATTATCTACATACGTATATACATTTTGTGTCACAGGATCATCTTCATCACCTGGATCAGGATCCACCGATAAGAACACACCATGCTCTGGATTATAATAACGCGCAATCAATTAATACATGCCAATTTCTTTATCATACATGTATCCCGCATATCCAAACGGATTATCTGCTGCGATACCTTTTACTTCGCTCTTTAATACGTTACCCCACGAATCATATTCGTACGTTGCTACAACTTCTTTGTTTTGATTCGTCATCGTAACTACATCACCACGAAGGTTGTAATGATAGTATAGCGTTTCTTCTTATGATTTTATAATCAATAAAAATTAATGTATACACAAAGAGAGAAGAGGCTAATTTAGCTCTTCTCTCTTTCAATTACTTCTCTGTTTATTTTTCCTCTTTCACTTCTTCTACATCATATATTTACAATTCAAATAACGAATTTACTATCCATTGTTCATAAATTTTCTTCAATATAATTTTTAGCTACCTCATTGTTTGGGTCATCTTTTAATATATCCTTTGCCCAATTCATAGCTGATTTTTCTTCAAAAACATCATCTGGAACACTAGCAAAAAACAATAAAAACTCCCTATATTGCATATTATTAGGCTCCAATTCGATACACTTCTTTGCATGATAAAAAGCAGCTAGGTATGCCCCCTCTAAATGACATAGTGGATGACATAAAATATCTGATGCTAGTGAATGTAATCTAGCATCATTTCGACTCTCTAAATAACTAGTCAAGAAAGTGTATATAATAATATTGGGTTCATTAAAAGACCATTCTATTAATAAATCCTCTAATTCCTCAATACTTATTTTATTTGCATATGCTATCGCATTTCCAATGTCTCCTCGATAAATTGCATCTTTTAACAAATCATTCATTATTTTACCCACCCATTTGATATATATATCTTCCCGTTCTTTTTAGCATACGTAACCGTTACTTGTTGTCCTTTCACCTTCATAGTTCTTTGATAACTTGATTTTTTATATGGAGTTTCCTTTCCTTTCCTCATTACCTTCCCCATAACTTTAGAAACAGATTTAAAATCACCTGGTTTTTTTGTAACTTTATTCCAATTGTGCTTTGGAGCTAAAATATGCTGTACTTTATTAGTTTGCTTCCCTATATTTTTTAATTCTTTGTTCACAGCCCTAGAGTGTTTATAATTATTATAAGCTGCCTTTACCTTGTTGCCTACCCACTTCCCTGCCTGTTTACCATATTTAACACCAGCACGGATTGCATATTTCGCACCATACCTAGCTGCTATCATTCCACCTGCAATTGCAACCGGTACTAACCATGCCCACTTACCATCTGGATCCGTCATCATAACCGGATTATTATCCGCATAAGTATACCCATTCATTGTAACCGGATCGTCTTCATCACCCGGATCTGGATCCACCGATAAGAACACACCATGATCTGGATTATAATAACGCGCAATTAGATAATACATGCCAATCTCTTTATCATACATGTATCCCGCATATCCAAATGGATTATCTGCTGCGATACCTTTTGCGTCGCTCTTTAATACGTTACCCCATGAATCATATTCATACGTTGCTACAACTTCTCTATTTTGATCTGTCATCGCAATGACATCACCACGAGGGTTGTAGTGGTAGTATAACGTTTGTCCTTTTGATTTCATCGCTAGACGCGCGCCACTTGTTGAGTATACATATTGACGAAGAACATTTCCACTACCATCCGTCTCATATAACGGATTAATGCTGTCTCCATCATAAAAATAACGTGTTACTTGACCATTTACACTCTTTTCAATACGACGATTATCCTCATCATACTTATAAGTTGCGAATGCATTACTCTCACCTTGTTTTGTGATAGCTACAAGTTGGTCATCTTCATTCCATGTATATTTGTACTTTCCATCAGATGTACGATTTCCATTCGCATCATACGTTAACGATTCGTTTCCGAATTTCACAAGCTGATTTCCGTCATTAAATGTTGCCGCTATAGATTTTGTTTCTTTTCCATTCTCTACAACTTTCACACTCGTACGGTTTCCAAATCCATCATATGTGTATGATTTACTTGTTCCGTTTGGTAATACTTCATTTAATAATTGGTTAATCGGGTCATATACAAAGTTTGTTTCTGTTACTTTTCCGCCCGTACCTTCATGTTTAATCTTCGTACGGTTACCTGCTTGGTCATATTCATATCGTTCAGATAGAAGATTACCACTCGATGTACCTACTACTAAATCTTTAATTTTGTTCGCATGGTCATAGTTAAAGGTAGAACCTGAACCATTTCCGGCTGTATACGTACGAACATTTCCTTGATCATCATAATCAAAGCGATACGTTTGCGAACCGTCTGTCACGCGAATGTTTTGATTTAAATTGAAGTTTAAAAATAAATACATCTATCATAAAAAAGAAAAGACGATTTCTTATCTCATTAATCCTTGTAGTATCCCCACCCCATTTAACGATTGATAAAATAAGACAAGGGCCTTTTTGGAATCATCGGTTAAACTTGCAATTTAGTTGAAGAAGGAACGTAACTGATGATGCGGAAAAACGTAATATATAGAAGACTATGTAAGGAGTTTGTCATATGATTGATAACAGAATTTCGAAAGATTATGATCATGAAATAGATGATTCTTTAAAAGAAATTACAGATACAACCATCTTACTTAATTTTCAAAAGGCGATTGTAAGTTTATATCCTCATCTAATACCAATTCATGCTTTTGCCTATGACGCATGGGATGATATTGTAATGCCATTGTTTTATGAAATGGTATATAAAACCTTTGCTTTTAAATACGGGATAGATATTAACTTTAAAGAAACTCATACCTATATGTTTTCGCTTAATAGTTATAAAGGGATACATCACATCGAGTGTGTTCCAAAGTGCACAACATTTAAGATTTATATTAACGAAGAATGGATTGAAATGGATAATAAAAGTTTGAAAGAAAATGTATTTGTATTTAAGTCATTTGGGGATGGATTGCATTTTCTAACTGGTGGAATTGAAATTGAAGATGCTTATCGTGTAGGATTTGACCTTGTTGAGGTTGATATTGTTTCTACCATAACAGGTCTTCCATCTAAAACAAGTATTTTTATTGATAAAGAGCGTGTAGACTTTGTGTTTGTCGCAGAAACATATGATACAAATATCCAAAATTAAAAATTTTATGTAAGAAAGTAAGAAGAATCTCTTCATTACTACTCGTACCAAATAGTTGTGTGAACACGCTCCGCTATTATATATGCAAACTTCCGACTACATTTCATATGAGAAAAAGTTATTACGATAAACAAAGAAAAGGTCTCCTAAAATATCTTTTAGGAGACCTTTTCTTCATTACACTTGCATCGCTTTCTCTCTCAATGCTCTTCTTAACAACTTACCAGTCGTATTCTTCGGTAATTCTATTAAAAACTCAATGCTTTTCGGCACTTTATATTTCGCTAAATGTAACGTACAGTAATGCATTAGTTCTTCTTCTGTTACGTTTGCTTGCTTCAAAACGACGTACGCTCGCACAGCTTCTCCTAAGTTTTCATCAGGAACACCGATTACGACAACTTCCGCTACTGATTCGTGCGTATATAATACTTCTTCTACTTCACGAGGGTATACGTTATAACCGCCAACTAAGACGATATCTTTTTTACGATCAACGATATAGAAGTAACCTTCTTCATCCATTTTCGCCAAGTCACCTGTATATAGCCAGCCGTCTTTCAATGTCGCAGCTGTATCTTCTGGTGCATTATAGTATCCTTTCATAACGTTAGGTCCGCGAACGATTAATTCACCGACTGCGCCGACAGGTACTTCTTCCCCAAGTTCATTTACAATTTTATTTTCTACATGCCAAATATTTGTGCCAATCGACCCTGGTTTACGAGGACGATCTAGCGGATTGAAACAAGTAACTGGTGATGCTTCTGATAAACCGTATCCTTCTGAAACAATAACATTAAAACGTTTTTCAAAGTTTTGTAGAAGAGCAACAGGCATCGATGCACCACCGGAAATACAAAGACGAAGCGTCTTCACATCTTCTGCGCTTGCTTCTTCAAATAAATATAAATAATTGTACATCGTCGGTACGCCAGCAAAGATCGTTGGTTCGTACGTACGACAAATACGGAATACTTCTTTCGGACTAAATTTCGGTAACATTAAAATCGTTGCCCCGTTCACAATCGGTGCATTTACCGCAACTGTTAAACAGAATACATGGAACATAGGCAGTGCCGCAACAACACGGTCATCAGCCGTATATTGTAAATACGAAGCCACATCGCTTGCATTACTATATAAATTTTTATGTGTAAGCATAGCGCCTTTCGGTTTTCCAGTTGTGCCCGAAGTGTATAGGATAACCGCTACATCTTCTTCATCTAGTTCAGGACCTTCGTAAGTTGTATCTCCAGTCCCCACAAAACTAGTAAACGTTTTCATTTTTTCGGTTTCTGTATGGTTAAAATCTGATGAGGTTTCGCATATGATGATGTTTTCTAATGAAGGAAGTCTTGTTGTAAGAGATTGTATAACAGGTAGAAGGACGTCGAGTACGATGATTGTTTTTACATCTCCATTTTGTAAAATATAATGCATTTCGTCTGCTGTATAAATTGGATTAACTGGAATAACAGTTGCTCCGGCTTTCATTGTTCCGTATAAACCGACCAAAAAATGTGGTGAGTTCCCAACAACTAATGCGACATTGTCCCCTTTTCCAATGCCCATTTCTGCTAAATTGCCAGAAAACCTTGTGACCATTTTGTTTAATTGGTCATATGAGACCGACTGATCCATAAATATATAAGCCGGTTTATCCCCCTTCTTTTTTGCCGTTTCAGCCAAAGATTGAACGAGATTCACAAAAACCCCACCTTTATAAAATTTAGAATATTTAAAAATTCTAAATTAATTATATTAAAAGAAAATTAAAGTGGCAAGTGATATTCTATTAACTGCATATAGACAGACTACCTACTCTTAGTTTACTTTGGAAGAATACGGGGATTTTATTTGTAAGTAATTTATGAAACTAGACCAGAAATCATTTTAGGATAATATGCATTCATCTTTTCTCTAAGTTTATTAAGTTCCTCTTTATTTAACGTCGTATGCTCGCCGTGCAAGTTAAGAGCGTCCGCTCCATCTTCATGAAAATACACCGTAACATATAACGTCGGTAACCCTTTGTTGTTTTCATCTATTGATAAGACGACATCTGGCGTTTTATTAACAGTGCTGAATGTTTCATTTCTTTTCCACTTCTTATTTTGAAACATGTCTTGTATATCATGTATCTTTCGTTTGTTATCTGTATGCGTAAAATATATAACATTATCCTCAGCCGGTTTTCCGATAGACAAAATTGTACGACTTGAGGGCAATCCACTGTTACACGCTGTCATTCCGATGACGAAGCTGAGCAATAATATAACGTACATTACTCTTTTCATTTCGATTCGCCTCCTTTTCATATATATATTCCTTTATAAGAGGCAGATGTCCTGTAAGTATACATTTTGTGGTAAATGGAATTATATCGACAAAACTACAAAAAGAAAGAGGCTGCCTTTATGGCAGCCTCCCTCATTTTTAGAAGAATAAATGTAAGAAATCTTCTGTTGTAATGTTACCGAAGTAGCGTGCGATATCTACGCCTTCTAAAGCTGCAGTGAATGCATCTTTATCGAACTGAACGCCTGTTAGACGCTCTTCGATATCATGAACATCTAGTGAACCGAAGAAGTCGCCGTAAATTTTACATTCTGTTACTGTTCCTTTTTTCACTTCAAGACGAACATCAACTTGTCCAACTGGGAAGCGGTGTGAATGTTGTAAGTTGAACTTCGGTGATTTTCCATAGTTCCAATCCCAATTTTGGTAACGTTCTTCAGAAAGTTTATGGATCTCTTTCCAATCATTTTCTGTTAATTCGTACGTTGGGATTTCTGTTTCTCCTTCGAAAATTGTTTCTAGAAGAAGTTGTCTAAACTCTTCTGTCGTCATTTCTTCGTTTAGGAACTCTGTAATGTTCGCAACGCGGCTACGGATTGATTTAATACCTTTTGATTGAATCTTATCCATTTTTACTTTTAACGCTGATACGACGTGATCGATTTCAGAGTCAAATAGTAACGTACCGTGGCTGAACATACGACCTTTCGTTGAGAACTGCGCGTTACCTGAAATTTTTCTACCTTCAGCTAAAATGTCGTTACGACCACTTAGTTCTGCCTTTACACCTAATTTACTAAGCGCTTTCGTTACAGGCTCTGTGAATTTTTTAAAGTTGCTGAAACTGTCTCCATCATCTTTCGTAATAAAACTGAAGTTTAAGTTTCCTAAATCATGATATACTGCGCCTCCGCCTGATAGACGACGAACGACATGAATACCTTTTTCTTTTACGTAATCTGCATTAATTTCTTCTACTGTGTTTTGATTTTTACCAATGATAATCGAAGGCTCATTAATGTAGAACAGTAAATATGTTTCGTTAATATCTAAATTTTTCACACAATATTCTTCGATCGCTAAGTTTATTCTAGGATCTGTAATTCCTTTATTATCAATAAATAACATCGTATCACCTCATGAGTTCCATACGTAACCACTATGCGCTAGCGTAATATGGCCACTGAAAATTTGTTTTGCTTCTGTTACTAAATCAGATGGGTTGCCTGTATGCGGTAAGTGCGTTAATAAAAGTTCTTTTACATTCGCATCTTTTGCAATACTTGCTACTTCTGTACTATTCATATGCCCTGCTTTTGCAGTCTCTTGATGTGCATACATATTACACTCACAAATGAAAAGATCAGCATCTTTCGTGAATGGAATAAACTCAGGAATATAACTGGAATCAGCGCTGTATACTACGATATCACTACCTGCTGTAATGCGCATCGCAAAGCATGTAACAGGATGAACAGTTTTTAAGAATGAAATCGAGAACGGTCCAATTTGAAGTGTTTCTTCTGGATTGTACGCGATTCCTTTCGTATGCGGTTCATGTGTTAAAGAATGGAAACCATTCTCATCAAACGTATGACCGTATATTGGTAGTTCTGGTAGTTGCCTTGTTGTCGCGCTCGTAATTAATCTCGCATATTGCAATACCCCAATATCTGCAACATGATCGTGATGATAGTGCGATAGTACAACTGCATCTATATCAGATGGTGTTATATATTTTTGAAGCTGTGCTAGTACACCACTACCACAGTCTACAAGTAAACGAAAACCATCGTGTTCAAACAAATACCCCGACGTTGCTTCTCCCGCTTCTGGAAAGCCGCCCCAAAAGCCGACAACAGTCATTTTCATATGTATCCATCCTTTCTAAAACCGAGTAGGAATGCATGTTTTACTTACATCCTACATTGTTAACTATAATCCATTTCCTAAACTTTTTCATTAATTTTCAATTTTGTTATAAAACAGTTGTTGACTTTTATTTTTTGTACTAATACAATGATAGTAAGAAATGGAAATGGAGGGATTGACATGATCGATCAACCAATGGAGTTTTTCAGAAATTTACCGACGAAAACTTGTGCGCACTGTGGGAAAGAAATTGATGAGCAACACGAAGCATACCATAACAAATGTGACGATTGCGTTCACGAAGAATAGTAGTTTGTGAACATAAAAAAACCTAGCAGACATAGTCTACTAGGCTAATAACATCTTATCCTTCATCGTTGAACCTTTCACCAAGAGCTCCAGTTCAAACTCATACAATTCTTTTTTTCGATAATTTTTCGTATGGATTTTATCCATCATCAGGTCGACAACTTTTCGGGCCATTTCATCAATTGGCTGTTCAATAGTCGTAATACCTGGTTCTGTAATCTGCGATAATATTTGATTATCAAAACCGATAACAGCGAGATCATCTGGAATGCTCCAGTTATGGCGTTTCGCCTCTGAGATAATTCCAGCTGCTACCTCATCGCCTCCTGCCAAAATCGCGGTAGGATTTTTTTTGTCCTTTAATACTTCATGGAATATTCGTTTTCCATCCTCCCAAGAGAAAGCGTTTTCAAGAAAGTCAATCGCTTCTACTTGGCGGCTCTTCTCAGTTATTGCACGTAAAAAGCCCATTTTTCGCTGCTGGCTAACGACTTTGGTTTCGTTACCACGGCAAAAAATAAGATTACGATATCCTTGATCTAACACATGCTTCGCAGCTATGTATGCTCCTTGCGCATGATCAAACTTCACTGTTGGAATATTTGCTTCCTCAATATATTCATTACACAACACGATTGGACCGTGCTGTAAGTATGGCTCTACATCTTCCCACGGATTTTCTAGTGAACATAGAATAATCCCATCTACTTGCTTCGTAGATAATAATTGTAAATACTCCATCTCTTTTTCCGGTAAATATCTTGTTTGACAAATAATCAGTTTATATTTATGTTCAGAAGCAGCAATCTCGATTGCTTCGATAAATCTACTGAAGAAAGGATTTGTAATCCTTGGAACGAGCACCGCAATTGTTTCTGTTTTTTGTTTACGAAGCCTTCTCGCCGCAGAATTAGGAACGAAGCCTAAATGCTTCATTGCTAATTGAACCCTTTTTTTCTTCTCATCTGAAACATATGGATGATTATTAATCACCCTAGAAACCGTTGTCCTTGATAACCCCGCTAATTTCGCCACGTCCTCTATAGTCGACACGAAATTCTCCCCCTTTGCATGAAAACGTTTTCTTAAATTGATTATATAGTATATTATTGGAAACTGCAATATCGGTTGTTATGATTTTACTATATTAATATTATACATAGGTAAAAGTCTGTTAATGGGAGGGGAAAACATACTGCTTTTAGAAGTTTATAGTAAGCATATTTATAAAAATTTGAAGGTGATATTTCATGAATCGGACAGATCGTTTATTAGCCATATTAATTGAATTACAAAGAAGACAAACTGTTACAGCAAAAAGCTTAGCTGAAAAATTCGAAACAAGTATAAGGACTATTTATCGAGACATGGATGCACTTAACGAATCAGGTGTTCCTATTTATTCAATGCCTGGTCACGGTTATTCATTAATGGATGGTTATTTCTTGCCCCCCATTCAGCTTACGCCTGAAGAGGCTGTTACTCTTTTACTAGGCGGTGATTATATCGAGAAAACTTTCACTTCTTCTTTTTCTGTACATGCACGATCAGCAAAAGAGAAACTTGAAATTGTTCTCCCTGCTGATCAACAAAAGAAAGCCCAGGAATTACGAGAAACTTTTCGTTTCCTTTCTCCTATATTTTCACATCAGCAATCTGAACAAGAAAAACTAGAAAATCAACTTCTCCTATTGCAAGAATCTATTCAAAAAGAACAAGCTATCTCTTTTTCTTATCGGAAACCGAGAGAAACTACAAAAATAAAGCGGACCGTTCATCCTTATGGCTTAGTCAATATTTCAGGAATTTGGTACATCGTTGCCCACTGTTTACTTCGAAAACAAATACGCAATTTCCGCTTAGATCGTATGGATACGTTACAGCAAGAACAAGAATTTTTCACAAAACCGAAAGACTTTTCTTTACAAAACTATAAGCCTGAAAGCAATCGTACTGTTACAATCCATTTATTGTTTCCATCTCATATTGCACATAAAATTATTGAATCACGATATTTTTTTATAGATTCATATGAACATAGAGATAACGATTTTCACGTCTTTTTGAAATCAAGAAACATAGACGAAGTGTTTCAATGGGTATTGAGCTGGGGAAGCCAAGTGCAAGTACTTGAGCCAAAAATTCTTTCTGAGAAAATCCGTGATGAAGCAAAAAAAATGTTAAAACTTTAATTTCACTACTGACATAATGCTGTCAGTAGCCCTCCTTTATAGTAGGTATTAACAAATACATTTTCATAAAAAGGAGTTAGCAATATGAAGAAATTTGAGGAATTAGCTACGTATTACATAGAGGAATTAGAAAGGTACTCTATAGAACAATTTAGGACGAAGCCGTCTAGCGAAGAATGGTCCCTCGGTCAAATGTATAGTCATTTAATTGCCTCTACATATATGCAGTTAGATGCAATCGCGAAATGTAAAACTGAAACACCATCAGCAACTAACAAGAAAACGGATATGGGTGAAAAAGTATATAAACTTGGTGCTTTCCCGGATATACAAATCAAAGTACCAAATCATCCTGGATATACACCTGAAAATCCCTCTAATAAAGAAGAAATACAAAAACGTATGCTAGAATTAATTACAGTTGTTAAAGACATTGAGCCAACACTTTCTTCTATTCCAAGTGATTGTAAAGTCGAACATCCTGGGCTTGGTTACTTAAATGCAGCAGAATGGTTTCAACTTATTTCTATGCATTTTGCTCATCATCTTCGTCAGAAAGAAAGATTGGAGCTTAAGGTTTGCTAAGTGTTAACATTTCCACTAAAAAGAGACTGCCAATATTGGCAGTCTCTTCACTAACGTATGCATCGCCTATACAATTACTCATAAAATCCCACGTGCTATCAATAGAAAACTCCTTTGTTTCATTCAATATAAAACCCCATCAATACGTCATCTCCATATGATCCATCTTCATATTTAATTTGCTTTCGTTGTCTGCCTTCTTCTACAAAGCCCATACGTTTGTACACTTTAATTGCCCGATCATTAACAGAAACTACACCTAAACAAATTTTTTCTAAACCTTTCTGCCCTTTCGCCCAACTAATAAGAAATTCAATTAATTTCGTGCCTATGCCTTGATTACAATACGCCTCTTTAATCCCCATTCCCATTGTGCCTGCGTGTTGTAACCGTTCTAGTTCATATCGGTTGAAAAGTAAAAAGCCAACTACCTTCCCATCTACTTCATACACGATATAAAGATTACCTTTCTCATTACTTTTCCGTATCTTTTCTCTTTCTGCATTCATATCATTCTTTAACTTCTTTGGGGATACTATGAAAAATTTTGTAGTAGTTTCCGATAATATAATTTCTTTTCTAATATTCATAATTGCTTCTGCATCAGTCTCTTTTACTAACCGTATCATTGAATCACCTCGTACTTTTTCTTTTTAAAAATAATATTACAACTATAAAACGGCCAATATGCAATATTACATATTGAGAATCTTTTTACTCTTGATACAATATTCATACATCAAAATAAAAGGAATGTATGCAATGAATCCAATCTTAACAGCTGCAAAACAACTATTACATAAAGAAGAAAAGATTTTATCTACTTTAAAATGTTCACTTACTGGCTATATGATTACGCATAAAGTCCCGTATCCTGGCATGTTACTTGCTACTAATCAAAGACTTCTCTTTTTTAGCCAATATAAAAACACATTCATTGCCGAATTTGATTATGAAAAAATTCTATCCATAGAAACGAAGAGAAGAATCTTTGACAGAAAAATAATATTTTACTATGAAGATGAATATATAACGCTTGGATACATTACAAGTTCGAATGTTGAAGCGTTCATAGACTTACTACAAAGAAACAGCAAGACTAGCACAGGCTTATAATCAGCGGGGATCCCCTCGCTGATTCATTATTTTAACTCCTCCCACTTCGTCCAAACTTCTCTCCCGTTTATACAGTACATATTATCCTCTCTATTCATAAACCCCTGTACAATAAATTCACGTCTAATTGTACAAAAATCATCATGATATTGTTTTATAAATGTATTAATTTCTTTTTCTGTATATTGATTTTCAGCATTTAACTTGCTAATTAAATGCTCTAACAATACTAGTTTTTTCTTCTTTTGACCTGGAATCGATTTTAGACGGTCCTCTTTATCAAAAAAGTTACGAATGGTCGTATCCCTAAATTTCATTTCACTTTCAGTCATTTTGTTGTCCTCCATCACTTTTTTTCTTTATCTTTTCACTTAAAATATCAATAAAGTAATATCCACCCATTAACACATAATAAAACGTAAGTATTCCAAATGCATCTTTCATACTTGTATATACTTCTTTATCAAACAATATAGGTGAAAGGGCATAAACAAGAAAGATTATTAGCGGATTTACGATAAAATAATAAGTAAGATTGCCTTTCATCATATCAACTCCTCTACCCTATGTTTCTCTGTAAATTGTTGTAATTCCTTTTCTTTCGTTTCTATAGCTTTTAGAAAGATTTATAGATCAACTAAGGAAAAGATGTGCCCTCTATTAAAATAAAAAAGCACCAAAAAGGTGCTTTTATCTACGCTTCAACCGATTGATTTTCAGCAACATTTTTAAATTGTCGTTTGTGCATCAAAGTTAAGGAAGCGATCGTTCCAAGTGATAATATAACGATAAAGATCATGAGCATTCCTATGTTTTGCCACATGAAGTCAAAGTCTCCACTCGATACGACTGCTTTCAATCCTGATACAGAGTATGTCATCGGTAACCAAGCATTGAATGGTTGTAAAAACTTCGGAATCAATTCTAGCGGGAATGTTCCGGCACTCGTTGTAAGCTGCATAATTAATGTGATAATGGCAATAAAACGGCCTGCATCACCGAATGCTGTTACTAAACATTGAATTAATGCGATAAATGCTAAACTTGTAATGATACTAAAGAGTATGAAGTATGGAATGCTTTGTACTTCTACACCCAATCCGAACAGTAATATAACATCTGCTACTATCGCTTGAATAATACCAACTGATAGTAAAACACCGAACTTACTAATAAACCAACTAAATCCTGATTTTGGAACTCCTACTGTATCACGTAATGGATATACGATTGATAATAGTAATGCCCCAACGAATAAACCGAGTGATAGGAAATACGGCGTAAATCCAGTTCCGTAGTTAGGAACTTCCGCCATTTTCTCCGTCTTCACTTTTACAGGACTTGCAAACATATCATACGTTTTATCCGTCCCTTTTACTTCACCAGTTTTTTCTGCTCCTTCGCCAAGTTTCTCTGCAAGTTCACTTGAACCATCGTTTACTTTCACTAGTCCATCAGTTACTTTTCCTGATCCGTCTGCTAGTTTATTTACTCCGTCGATTAGCTGGGTTGAGCCATTTGATAATGTGCCTAAGCCTGTTGTTACTTGACCGGAACCGTTTGCTAACTTGTTTACTCCATCAACTAATTGACCTGTTCCTCCTGATAATGTGCCTAAGCCTGTTGTTACTTGACCGGAACCGTTTGCTAACTTGTTTACTCCATCAACTAGTTGACCTGTTCCCCCTGATAATGTGCCTAAGCCTGTTGTTACTTGGCCGGAGCCTTCTGTGACTTGACTAGCTCCCCCTGCTAACTGATTTATCCCCACTGCCATTTGATTGGCGCCGATAGATAATTCACCTAAACCACCATTTAGTTTTTCTAAACCATTTGTCACTTTTCCAGAGCCATCCGCTAATTGATTTACACCTGTAATTAATTGATTGGATCCTGTAGATAATTCACCTAAGCCACCACTTAGCTTACCTGCACCATTTTTCAATTCATTAACTCCACTTACAAGCTTCGGCCCATTTTCAGCCAATTTGCTAACACCAACATTTAATTCTTTACTTCCCTCTGTTACATTATTTGCTCCAAGTTTTGCTACCCCTAATCCTTGACCAAATCCTTGGAAATTAGCAAGAAATTTATTTTGCTCTTTTGCTAATTTTTCGATACCAGCTACTAAACCATTTAGATTTTCTGGACTTGATACCTTTATTTGTGCTCCCTCTCTCTCCTCACTCATTACACTTTTTAACTCTAATACATTTTTATTTGCTGTATTTGTTGTCCCTACAAGTTCTGTTGATTTCTTTTGAACTGCCTCTGTGCTTTTCTTAACATTTGCTATAAATGGTTCTAACTTATCTTGATATTCTTGTGGGAGACTTGCGATTTGTTCTTTCAAAGCTGCAACATCTTTTGTCATTTGATTTGCATTCTCTACATTAGATAGCGAATCTTCTTTTAGTTGCCCAACGCTTTCCACTGTTTTATTTATCTCTGCATTTACTTGCTGTACTGTATTGGATGATTTCTGTTCATTTGATTGATTCGTTACAACACTGTGTACTTGATTATTTAAATCTTGCAAACCTTGCTGAATTTTTTGTGCGCCTTCTTCTAATTGATTTTTTGTACCATCTAGTTTCTCTAAACCACTTGAAAGTTCGCCTGTACCTTTTTCTAATTTGTTAGAGCCTGCAGACACACTTTTCAAGCCATTATTTAATTCAATAGATTTATCCTCTAATTCTTTTAAACCACCATACAATTGCCCTGATCCATCAGAAAGATTTCCTATCCCTTTTTGTAACTCACCCGATTTATTAACAAGTAAATTTAAACCACTATTAACTTGACTAGAACCACCGTAAAGCTGCCCTGCTCCATTTACTAGTTCAGTAATTCCACTCTTCATTTCTCCTGTTTTACCGTTTAATACATTTAAACCATTGGTTACTTTACTTGAGCCATCTGTTACCTGACCTGAGCCATCTAACAGTTTATTAATACCAACTGTCATTTCCCCTGATTTTCCTTGCAACGTATAAAGGCCATCTGTCACTTTTCCAGAGCCATCTATTAACCTACCAACTCCATCCTTCATCTCCCCAGATTTCCCTTGAAGTGTATGAAGGCCATCCGTCACTTTACTTGAACCATCATGCAATTCACTTGATCCGTCGTGTAGTTTACTTGCCCCTTCCGCTCCATCTGCTAATCCTTTTGAGACGTCTTTAATAGAATCGAACATTTTCTCTGCATATGTTTTCGTTAACGTGCTTGATACTTCAGTTTTAATCTTTTCAATGGCTGTTCCTCCAATTTGTGAAGATAAGAAGTTTAAACTTTCGTTTGGAATGTACTCTAAGTTTAATGGCTTTGGATTGTCTTTTAGTAACGTTGTAGCGTTACTTGAGAAGTCATCTGGAATGCGCACTAACATGTAATACTTTCTACCTTCCATTCCTTTCTTCGCTTCTTTTTCACTTACGAACTCCCATTTAAAACTTTTATTATCTTTTAAATTATCAACGAGCCCTTTTCCGACCTCAATTGGTTTCCCATCAAATACTGCGCCTTTATCTAAATTGACTACTGCAACTGGTAAGTCATCTAACTGTTTATACGGATCCCAAAAAGCCCACAAAAACATCCCTGCATATAAAATCGGTACGAATAAGACCGCAATAATTGGAATTAATATTTTTTTACTTTTTATAATTTCCGTGAACTCTTTCCGAAGTAACTGATTCCCTTTCATAATTTCTCCCCCTTTTTATAAAATGACCAAAATGTTCATATAGTCATTTTTACCCAAACAAAAAGGCTATACTTGTTCATACATATGCCTTATCCCTGAATTTATTACTATGCAACTTTTTCTTATTATGATTATAATTTTTCTATATCCCCCCTTAACTTAAATATATGACCGCATTGTTCATTTGGTCATTTTTTATAAAATTAAAAGGATTATCTTAGTTTGACAATCCTTTTAATAAATAAAGTTCAAATAACTCTGCAATTTTTTCTTTTTCTAGCGGTTCGTGATTTTTTTCCCAATCAAAAATAAGCGATACATATAGACGCAGCATAATAAATGCTGTAATTTCTGGATCACATTTGCTAATTTCACCTTTTTCAATCGCAATCTTTAAATACGATTGAATAACAGAAACGATTTCCACATCAACTTGTTGCATAACTTCTTGTACTTCTTTCGTTCCCATATCGCGCTCTTCTTGAATTAATTTAATCATGAGCTGATGTTCTTTTCTAAATTCCAAGATGCTATATAATGCTCTATGTACATTTTCAAAAAATGAAACATCTGAACGAATTGCACTTTCTGCAACTTGCTTCATTTCTGTAATTAAATTAGAAATAATTTCACCAAATAGCTCTTCTTTATTTTTGAAAAAAGTATAAATCGTTCCTTTTCCTACATTCGCTAACTTCGCTACTTGATCCATCGTTGTTGCTTTATAACCGAACGCTGAAAAAGACTTTGTTGCAGCTTCAATAATAGAACGTTTTCGATCTATCGCCACATTGTCACCTCCAAAAATGACCAATTGGATAATATAGTCAATCAGTACATCTTTGATATTACCACACGCTTACATTCTATACAAGTTCTCTTTTTATTATTTCCAGTATAAAAAAATTCCAGTCAGTGTATATCATACTGTCCATAGTTTATCAAAAAGTATACTTGTATGGAAAGCTAGAATATATTCGTAAATAATTGCTGACTAGATCCCACTAGAAATTTAATAAAATAGACAGTGTTCTTAAAACCAAAGGTTTAAGAACACTGTCTATTATTTTGACATAGAAAGTAATATTTTCTCCATTTCTTTCTTAGTTAGCTCATCATCGATTATCTCTTCGTATATCTTTGTATCTCTTGTAAAAATATCATTCACTATGACAATTTGATAATCACTATTCTTACCTTGTGCTGGTACAAACATTTTAAGGCCTCTTAACTTCCCCTCTCCATGAGAAGATTTATTATAGACCATTCCTTTCCCGTCTAAACTATAACTTTCTAAATTCTCTTCTCCAGGCATCATATAGTGTAGTGGATCCTTACCACCATTACCATTACCATCCATATACATCCTTGACTGATAAATCGTAAAACCATATTTCCCTTTTGTATATTCTGATTTAATAACTAATTCTACATCTCTTCCAAAATATGAGTCAGCCCATTCTCTCTTTAGCTCATAACCTTCTGGTATATAAGTCGGCTGCTTAATTTGATACGGTACATGTTCTTTTGCTTCTTCTATAGTATATGTTAAAGACTTCTCCAGCTTATCTTCAAGCGGCTTTAATGTCTTCTCAATAGTAGCTAGTCTTTCTTGATCAGCTTTCTTCAAGCGTTCAGGTTTATATTCCTTTGTATCTCCATCATAATTCTCAGGCACATTTTTCTTAACCATTGCTTTCTTATGAATTTCTTGCGCTTCCTTAAATAATTGAACATACTGCTCAAATTCTTCTTTCGTAAAATTCTTTTCTGCCAAATACAAAAAATCTGTATTCATTTTATATGACTTTATCGACATACCCCATTCTCTACTTGCATTCTCTGGTGTACCTAATACTGTTTCTATCGCTTCTTCAAAAGCCGCTTTATGTTGCTTTTTTTCTACAATCTTTTCTTCCTGTCTTTCATCTCCCTCAGTTATCCTTGCATTTAATAAAAATCCGCCTGCTATAGCTGCTATCGCAATCACTCCAAGTAAAGAAAGGCGATACGATTTCTTTTGAAACTTTTTAATCATAACGATTCTCCTTTTTAGTGTTCGTTTATTTCTACTTAAATTTGCTAGGCTTGGTACTTGATAGGAATAGTGTTGTAGAAGGGTAATAATTGTATGACCGTATGCAATTTGTTCCTCTTTATCTATAAAAGTAAGTGCATATGCATCACAGGCTAATTCTTGATCTTCTCGCATACAAAAATAGGCGTACCAAAGAATCGGATTGAACCAATTTAATAGGATTAAACTGTACATAATCCAATTTACAGCTACATCGTTTCTCTTAATATGAGCTAACTCATGGTAAAAGACATATTGTAATTGTTGTTTATTTAATACTTTCATATGTTTTTTTGATAGTAATACTTTCGGACGAAAGAAACTAAACACAGTTGGGCTCGCAATCTTTCCCGCTAGACGTAACGAAACTGCCTTCTTCATTTTCATAGACTGCTTACAGCGATTAAACACTGTAGTGACCTGTTCGTCCGTAATATCCGGTTGTTTCTTTATGTAAGAATATAAACGTCTATTTGTAAGAAACGTGATGGCTGCTACTATGATTACCCCAGCTAGCCACACATACAAAGCAAGTTTGTATAAAGAAAATGTAGTCTGTTTTTCCGAACTGACTTTTACTTCCGGTTCGCTAGTTTTTGTCACCATTTTAGAATTTGATTCCAATTCCACTTTTCGGTCGCTTTCTATGTTCACTATATTCTCAGTAGCCGGCATATTTTTTGGAATAACTTCCGATACGCTAGAACTATAAGAAAGTAATGAGTAAATGCTATAAGAGCTATCTGGCGACCACGGTAAAAGGAGTCTTATCATTAATACGATCCACAGCATATATTGCCACCGGGGGGTTAATTTATTTCTAAATAGAACTTTTATACATAAAATAAATCCGACTAATATGCTAGCCATAAGTGACGTTTCTATAAGCCAATCAAAAAAATGAGGAAGGTATACATTTATAAGCGTGTTTATCATTTTTATCGATCCTTCCTCTTATTCTCCTCTGTCTTCTCATCTAAAATGCGTTTTAATTCATTAATATCTTCTGAAGATAATTTCTCCTCTTTTAAGAAGTTAACAAGTAATGGCTTAAACGCTGCACCGCAAAAACGTTTTAGTAAAGATTTCGTTTCCACTTGCAAATAATTATGTTGTGATACTAACGGATAATAAGCGTACATACGCCCTTTATCTTGATGGTAAGAAACGGCTTCCTTTTGTACTAATCGATTAATTAATGTGCGGATTGTTTTCGGTTTCCAGTCCATTGCATCTTCCAGTTCTTCTATAATTTCATTCGCTGTTTGCGGAGAACTCGACCAAAGTACTTTCATAATTTCTAATTCCGCTTCAGATATTTTAGGTAATTGATTTGTCATCGTATGTTTCACTCCTAAGTATTACATTTGTAATCTATAATTAAGATTACAAATGTAATACTTAATTGTCAACCATATTTTAGAAAAATTAATTTCAGCTAAACCTTACTTCACAACAACAAAATTCCTCTTTTTCAAATAATCAAATAAAAAAACAAGAAAATCTTTACAATTAATAGTAATATAGAAAATAGACAAGTTTATCAAAATAGTGGAGGCTTTTTCAGTCATGATGCGTGCGCTTCGTTTAAATATAAAGCAAGCTTTTTGTAATCGTGTTTCTTTAATTATTATGTTTAGTGGATTTGTTCTTATTTGTATTTATCATTATTATTATGTAATTCGTTATTTAGGAGACGCTGCGAATGGACCTATATCGACGGATATTAAATGGATTGGATTTCGTGGAAATGAAATGGATGTTTATTTATTATTAATGCCAGTTATTGCAAGTCTTCCCTTTAGTACAAGTTATAACTCGGATAAGTCCGATGGTTTTAAACCGTTTGTCAGTAAAGAAATTTCTTTATTTTCTTATTCAGTAACGAAATATATCGTTACATTTTTTTGCGGCGGACTTCTTTATACATTTCCATTCATCTTATCGTTATTATTTTGCAAATTAACCATTCCAGACGGAGTACCAACGGCTGGTTCAGGCATTATAAATGATAACGGGATGTTCGCAAACTTATATGAAACTTCTCCCATCACTTACATTGCTGTATATATCGGAATTAATTTTTTATTTGCAGGTTTGATGGCTCTTTTAGGACTTGCTGCATCTGCATGGTCCCAAAAGGACTATATGGCGCTTCTATTTCCATTTGCAACTACCTCTATTCCTTACGTCCTGCTAAATACGGTACTCCCTACAATAGGCGGAGCACCTATTCATTTATATGATCCAAGGCAGCCGCTGCATGGCATGTCACCATATATTTTGACAATACAATGTGCCTTCTTCCTCCTCGTTAGCTTAATCATGTATATACAAGGAGTAAAACGTGATAGAAAAAAATATAGAAGAAGGTTGCAAAAAAGAGAGCGGTGCAGAAAAGCGTTTCAAGTATAATAAAACCCTAATTTCCTTACTATATTGGAAATTAGGGTTTTATTTACTATTCACTTACGGTGTACCTGCCAATCCCCATAAAATAACAACCGCTACAAAATAAATCGCTTTAATCGCTATTACTAAACATAATGAAACAATTGCATATTTACTTAATTCTCTTCTTGCACCTATTAAAGTGAAAATAACCGCCAAACTAAATGTTATATAAGAAGCTGCTGTATGTATTAAGTTATACGTAATATCTAGATTGCTTGTAAGTCCTGTTATATCCGCTACAAACTGAAGCATGATGATCGTACTAAAAAAAATTGCAAACTGATTCATTACCTTTCCATTTATTTGTAACTGCATTGTTGTCCTCCTTATTAAAAACTAAATATTCAATCAATTTTATCATTAGATTACAAAAAAAGGAATCATCTCTTTATACTATTCTATAACGATGCAAACAAAGAACGCTTAGTCACCTAAGCGTTCCTTTCTTTAAGAAGCTTTCTTCAAATCAATTTGAGCAAGTACTGGGTCATGGTCGCTTACACGTCCGTGCTCTTTCATTATATTTGAGTTTAAGTGCACTGGATCTACAATTGTGTGTGGTGCGATATTATTTGTTACTAAAATATGATCTAACACTTGTGCATTTCCTTCGTGAATGTACGTGTAACGATTCTCTTTTGGCACTGTGTTTAACATATCTTTTAAGATTGTTCCCTCTAGTGTTTTTAGTGGTTTAGAGAATTCGAAATCGTTCATATCACCTAACACGACAACTGGTGCATTCGTATTCTTTTTCTGAATTCCTTGCACGAAATGATTTACCTCTTGTGCTAACTGAATTCGTTTGTCTTCACTTTTTAATACGAGCGGCTGCACTTTTCCAAATGGCGTTGCATCTCCTAGTTTTGAGTTTAAGTGATTTGCAACGACAACAATGTTTTGTCCTTGGAACGTAAATTCTGCCGCTAACGGTTTACGTGTACTTTCAAATAATGGATTTTCGTCTCCAATACGAACAACATTTTTATCAAGTAACTTTGGTACCGTCGCTAATTTCACGCGTGATGGATTATAGAAGAAGCCGACGCGAATATTCGCTCCTGGTGCTCCTCCGTCTTGATTATTGTTTGGAGCGATTTCTACATACTCATACTTCGGTCCACGAATTTCTAGCACTGCATCAATGATACGTTTTGCGCTTAATGACGCATCTGTTGTACCGTCATTAATTGATCCGTTATTATCTTGCATTTCCTCTACACCGATAATATCTGGCATTTTTAAGTTGTATTTAATAGAATACGCTAACGCTTTTACCTTTTCATCTGTTGTTTCTTTTTTATTCGCTGAGAAGTTTTCAATGTTATATGTAGCAACCGTTAACTTATCAAGACGTGGCTGAATATTTGCGCCTACTTGCTTAAATCCACCATCCACTACAGCTGGCAGTTCTGTTATTGGCGAAATACGGAAAGAACCGTAATCATATCCTACTACCCCTGTTATATCTCCAGTAAAAATATCTCCTACTTTTGCTACATAATCACGAGGTACTTTCACAGAAAGACGCTCTGGGTTTAATTGGTTTTCATCTAATAGAGGTGTGCCATATTGTGTTACTATTTTATCTCCACCATTTTTTACTGTTACATATAAATTTCCATTTTTCTGAGGTGCAATAATTTTTGGTGTTGGCATCGTAACACGCATGCCTTCTATACTTTCATAAAAGTCGATTGCATCTTCATTTGGATCAAATAAACCGAATGCATCATTATCAATAATCTGGTCCGGGATTTTCACACCGTTTTCCCCAAGTACAATGGGTGCTGGCAAAGATTGATCTTTTGCGATTACAGCAACACGACTCGCCTTAATTTCTGTCGTCGTTAAGTCTGTTTCAAATCGCTCTGCATATCCTGGTCCAACATATTCTTCTACTACTCCATCAACTTGAATAAGATCTCCTACTGCTACATTCGCATCTTTTTTATATACGTACATACCTTCTGAAGTAGCTGGATCATTATCTGGCTGATTGTCTTCTATATAAAAGCCGTTTTTATCAAGCGCTGTGACAACGCCTTCCACATTGTTTACTTTCTTCCCGTTGTAAGGAGACATATGTGATTTTCCTTGAATGTCATGAATACGAACCTGTTCATTATTTACGATAATAAATGAAAATGTCGAAATTGCTGAAGAAGTAAGTCCTTCTTTTTCTGCGATTGCTTTCACTACACTATTTTCATTCACTATAATCTGTCCATTATAACGAACACTTTTGTTAGTAGGATTAGAGCCATCTAACGTATAGTAAATTGTTGCACCTTCTGTATTCGTCGTTAATGTTACCGCTGTTCCTTTAGCAACTTCTCCGCCGTTCGGTGAAGCTACTACATCGCTAACACGGTTTTGTCCTTCACCTTGAAACTTATAAGCTGTTACTGATTTTAGACCTGGGTTACTAAAATATAATTCAAGAGTCCCAGTCAAACTAACTTTCTTCCCGATATTTTCAGGGTGATCTTTTACATTCACTGCCGTTCTCACATCACCTTTTGGCAACTGAACGGGCATGATTTTGTCTGGATTCGTTTCGTTTGGCGAATCTGCAATTGCTACGTTTGTATCATCAAACTTAGCTGGATCCTTCGTATATTTAGAAGAACTTTGCGTATATCCGACAATATATCCTTCCACAATCCCCTTCGTTTTCCCTTGCTGCTTAAATACTTGAATTGCTTTTTCTACTGACATAGAAGCAGTTTCTTCTGCTTGCGCTAAAGTTCCAGTAAATGAAAGCAATAGCAAGAATGATAAAAAGACGCTTAACAATTTCTTCACAGCCATTTTCCTCTCCCTATTTCATATTTTCTCAGCATTTCTATCATAACAAATGATTCGTTATATAGAACTATTTTTCGACAAGTTTTACAAAAGATTTATTTAATTTACAAGCTTTCAAACTATAATACAAAATAATAATTTTACACCTTCTACAAATGCACTCTATAATGTTAGAGAGAGAAAACAGAAAATATCGACATTTGATTGGCATGTAAAATGGATTCATTTGAATAGGAGTGATTGGATGGAAGTGCAAACAGAAACATACCGCGCAGCTATGAATGGAACATTAGAACGTCATTTTTCAGATATGATTGCTGTTATACCAACTAGAATTACAATTGAGCAGTTAAAACAACGGCTAGAAAATATCGCTACTAAAGTTGATGAGTTAAAAATTGTTTATAGTGATGAGACAAGCCTTATTGTTGAGTTACATATGGATGAAACAATCATACCGTATGAACTGCATATTGATGAGGCGAATGACCCAGAAGAATATAAAATGTACAATAGACAAGATTCTACAATTGTAGATCGTAATTTTGAAGATGCGGCTTTCGGTACTGAAATTTTCACTCGTACGCTATTTGTAGGCGATGTACTCGACTGCTTTTTCCAGCAAATACAATTTTTATGGAACCTCGCCCCAGATTTGTTATTTGTAATCGATTCAAGTGCAGCAATGAAAGTGATATCTAGAAACTATATTGAATATCACGTTGAAAATGAATTATTACCTGACATTCCTGACTTATACGTTATTCATTCCGTTTATGAAGACGATAAAGAAGGCGAGCCTACGCAATATTGGTTTCATACACACGGCCTTTTAAGAGCGGGCGTAACTGAAATAGAGTTAATTATTCCAAATCGTATTTCTTCCTACTACGGCATTGGCGATCTCTTTCAAACATTTGCTAATAATGCCGTTGAGAATGGACAAGTCCCTATGAATGAGCCTATCATTATCGCGCATAGTCAGCAAGGTTCTATACATACAGTCGCTGTTCCGTGGGAAAAAGGATTATCTTATATAGGGCATAAAACGAGTATGGACCAATTATCTTCAATCGAGGATGAAGAAGTGAAACTACAACCAATAGATGCACAAAATACATTCTTAGGCGGAATGGATGCCCGAGATGAATACCATCAATCTCCATCCGTTCTCTTATTCAAATTTAATACTTCAGAAGAATATATTGAAAGTTTTTTCAAAGAACACGAGGAAGCTACAGGGCTCATGTTCTATAAAACAAATAGTGAAACGGCTCGTATGGCTTACAATGCGAAAAATACTTTCGGGTATTTCAGCAACATTTTTCACATTGAACAATCAAATGAAGATTTTCGTTTCCTTGCTAAGTTTGGTGTCTCCTACGAAGAAGGAAAAAGTGAACATATGTGGTTTGAAATGCAAAACATTACGGAAGATTTCATTCAAGGAATACTCATTAATGAACCATATTTTATAGAAGATATGAGTGAAGGAAATAGTTATCATTTAGATTTTGATAACTTAACAGAGTGGGTTATTTATGCAGGAGATGCCGTTATAAAGCCAAATAACTTATATATGTTTATTGGTGAATAAGTAACAAAACGCCTTCAATGTGATTGAAGGCGTTTCACTTTACTGTGCGATTAATTCCGTATCCATTACTTTCTCCAAATGAGCTAGCACACGCTTTGCTGCTTTCTCACCTTGATCAATACAGTCCGGAAGACCAGAACCAGCGTAAGAACTACCTGCCAAGTATATACCTGGCAACTCTTTTTCCATAAATGTTGTTAGTTTCTTCATTCGCTCGTTATGGCCTACTGTATATTGAGGCATCGCTTCTTTCCAGCGACTTACGATTGTAAACTCTGGATCCTCTGTAATATCCATCGTCTTCCTTAAATCTTCTAGTACGAGCTGAACGAGTTCTTCTTCAGTTTGTTCTACAACCGCTTCATCACCAGTACGTCCAACGTAACAGCGAAGGAGTGTTTTTCCTTCTGGCGTTGTATGTGGCCATTTTTTATGCGTCCACGTACATGCTGTAATGGTGTAATCGCTATTTCGTGATACGACAAATCCTGTACCATTAATATCGCGCTGGATTGCAGACTTTTGGAAAGCAAGTGCCACATTCGCAACGGATGTGGATGGAATATTACGGAAGAAACGAAACTGCTTGTACTGAGCAAACATGGACGGCAATACTTTATGCGAAGTTGCCACTACGATGGCGTCCGCTTCTATTTCTTTTCCGTTACTAAGAGTAATCGTATAACCATCACCCTGTTTCGCAACTTTTTCAATGCGAGTTCCCTTTATTATCGTACCTTCATGCATCTTTGCTTCGAGAGATTTTACGATAGATTCTAAACCTGTTTTCACTGTTTGGAACATTCCCTTTTTCGGTTCAGCTTTCTCTTCTTTCGGAGCGAGCGTACGCATACCGAGTGAAATACTGCGATGTTTCTGCTCAATTTGATACATTTGCGGGAATGTTGACATTAAGCTCATTTCATCAATATCCCCTGCATAAATACCCGATAGTAACGGCTCTATTAAGTTTTCAACCACTTCGTTTCCAAGACGATGTCTGAAAAATTGTCCGAGTGATTGGTCAGATACTGGCTTTGACCTCGGCATTAATAGATCAAATCCAGCTCTTAGTTTACCAATTGGGGAGAACAGCCCGGAAAATAGAAACGGCGTAATTTGCGTTGGAATTCCCATCATTGATCCATTCGGCATTTTATGTAACCGATTGTTTACAAGGATAAATGATTGACCGGCTTGATTATTTACAAGTTCATCGCCAAGACCTAATTCTTTCACTAATCTAGCTGCACTTTCTTTTCGTGCTAAGAAAGAATCTGGTCCGCGCTCAATTGTAAATCCATCTTTTCGAACGGTTTGAATTTTTCCGCCAAGTTTACCCGATGCTTCTATAAGTAATGTATCAATCGGCAAGTTTTTTTCATGAATATTTTTTTGTAAGTTATACATTGCTGTTAATCCAGTGATGCCTCCGCCGACGATCACAACTTTTTTCCTCAAGCAGGCTCCTCCTTTCTTCTTACAGTACAGATTCTTTTTTCTTTAATACAACATCTGTTAAACAATCAATAAATGCCTCCGATGCATTTGGCATTTCTGGACGATAATATTTTGCACCAATTTCATCCGTTACAACTTTACACTCAAAGTCGTTGTCATATAAAACTTCTAAATGTTCCGCAACAAATCCAACTGGTGCATATACGAATGAAGTATAACCGTGCTTTTCATTTAGTTCTCTCGTTAAATCTTGTACATCTGGACCAATCCAAGGATCTGGTGTGTTTCCTGCACTTTGCCAGCCTACTGCATAGTTTGCTACTTCAGCTCCGCGCGCGATATAATCCGCTGTTTCATTTAATTGATCTGGATATGGATCGCCCATTGCAATAATTTTCTCTGGTAAGCTATGTGCAGATACGATTAATACTGCTTTTTCACGCTCTGCATCTGACATACCGTTATATATACCTTTCACTGCATCAACCCAGTACTGGATGAATTTCGGCTCTTTATACCAGCTATCAATGCCGTGAATTGTTAAGTTTCCAAGTTTCTCAGCTTCTTCTTGTGCTCGTCCAACGTACGATTTCACGCTAAACGTAGAATAGTGAGGTGCAAGAACAAGTGCGATTGCATCTTGTATTCCGTCGTTATGCATATCTTTCACCGCATCTTCAATAAACGGTTCAATATGTTTTAAGCCAAGATACATATGGTACTCTACTTCATCTTGTACTTCATTTAAACGCTTCTCTAACTTCTTAGCTTGCTCTAATGTAATAGTAGCTAAAGGAGAAATACCACCAATTGCACGGTAACGCTCTGTTAAATCTTCCAGCATTTCAGGACTTGGCTTTCTTCCTCTGCGAATATGTGTATAGTAACGTTCAATATCTTCTTCTTTATATGGCGTTCCGTATGCCATTACAAGCAAACCAATTTTCTTTTTCATACAGCAATGCTCCTTTACTTCGCTAACTGCCCTTTAGAGTATTCATGAATAAATGTAGTTAAACGTTTTAATATATCTGGATTTACTTCTGGGAATACACCGTGACCTAGGTTAAAGATATAACCCGGCTGTTTCATCCCTTGATCTAAAATACCTTTTACATGTTCTTCAATAACAGACCATGGTGCAAGTAAGAATGAAGGGTCCATATTACCTTGTACCGCCTTATGAACGCCCCGTGCACGTGCTTCTTCAATCGGTAAGCGCCAGTCTAAGCCGACTACATCAAGCGGTAAGTCGTGCCACTCATTCACTAAGTGTGCAGCTCCTACGCCGTGCATAATCATTGGAACACCCATCTTACGAACTTCTGCAAAAATACGCTCCATTGCTGGTTTAATAAATACGCGATAATCTGCTACATTTACTGTTCCAACCCAAGAATCGAAAATTTGAACTGCTTTTGCTCCTGCGTTAATTTGCGCTTTTAAATATGTAATAACCATATCTGCTAGTTTATCCATTAAAGCGAACCAAGCTTTCGGCTCTGCATACATGAACGCTTTCGTATTATGGTAGTTACGAGATGGACCGCCTTCAATCATATAGCTCGCTAATGTAAATGGAGCTCCTGAAAAACCGATTAACGGTACGTCTAACATTTCTGTCGTTAATAAACGAATTGTATCTAGTATGTACGGTACGTCATCTTCTGGATTGATTTCCCCTAGTTTTTCTACGTCTTGTAAAGAACGGATTGGATTATCAATAACTGGGCCAATACCTGATTTAATTTCTACGTCCACACCAATTGCAGGTAGTGGTGACATAATATCTTTATAAAGAATTGCTGCGTCTACGTTATACTGATCAACCGGCAATTTTGTAACGTAAGCACATAACTCCGGATTGTGTGTAATTTCAAATAAAGAATACTTTTCTTTAATCTTTCTATATTCCGGCTGTGAACGACCTGCTTGACGCATATACCATGCTGGTACATAATCGGTACGTTCCCCCCTACATGCTTTTAAAAATGTCTCATTTATAGTTCTTACCAAGACCCTTGCTCCCTTCCTTACCAATGCTTCGAATACGTTCGATATTTATCTTTTTTTACTATACAGCTTGTAAAAACAAAATGCATAATATTATGTACGTTGTTCATTAAATTGACACAAACACTCTTAAAAACGCTTACTATTTTCACAACATTCTTATTATAACACAGAGAAAAACTATGGTTTAGCTACTTTCGACTTTTCTCCTTCACGATTCGTTTGTGTATTATATGGTACAACGTAAAAGCTCGGTTTTGAAAATATGTTAACGAATTTTTCCTCATATTCCCCAGCACCATTTACAGTGCTAACATGCGTATGAATTCCGTTCTCCACTCTATAGATTCGGTAC
The DNA here is from genome assembly GCF_022664295.1 of Bacillus cereus group sp. BfR-BA-01311. Classification (NCBI taxonomy): domain Bacteria; kingdom Bacillati; phylum Bacillota; class Bacilli; order Caryophanales; family Bacillaceae; genus Bacillus; species Bacillus cereus group sp. BfR-BA-01311. The sequence goes on along the minus strand of NZ_JAKUHC010000010.1, from coordinate 75,421 downwards.
ATAATTCTGTTATCTGGAAGTGGCGTCCAGCTTAATTTTGCTTTAAATAAACCGAAAGGGCTAAATGATAGTTTCATTTTTACATCTTCAATTTTGCGCAGCCGAATCGGAGCGCCGATTGTTTCCACACCTTCAGGCTTCATAAACTTCTCTTTATGTTCTACATTAGCCTTCGTTAAAATTTTCTTAAACAATTTTGTCGCAGATGCACTTTCTCCTTGCAACTGATGCTCCTTATCCGTACGGTCATAACCAATCCAAACAGCGCCTACTAAGTTCGGTGTATAACCAACGAACCACATATCTCTTGCTCCCTTATCGTCATTTGGCAATGAAGTTGTACCCGTTTTTCCAGCTAACGCACCGTTATATACACCAACTCTTGCTGTTCCTTCCTTGACAACTCCTTCTAACATTTTCGTCATATACCATGCTGTCTGCTTCGAGAAGATTTTTGTCTCTACTTTTGGAGATTCCCCAATGACTGCACCGTGTCTATTTAATACTTTATCAATAACGTGCGGCTCGATAATATTTCCATTTGCTAAAAATGAACGGTACATTTTTACAAGATCAAATGTTGAAACGCCATTTTTCAATCCGCCAAGCGCTGTACTTAAACCGGCATCTGCAATATGAACATTCCCTTTTTCTAAATATTGCTTTCCTTCTTCTACCCCTAACTCATTTAATAAAGAAACTGCCGGTACGTTTGCCGACTCTAAAATCGCATCATACATCGTCATTTCTTTTGAATACTCATGATTATAATTTCGAGGTTCATACCCTTCAAAAGAATTTCTTTCATTCGTTAATAAAGAATACGGATTATACTTTTTCGTTTCTAGTGCTGGTGCATAAACGATAAGTGGTTTTAAAACAGATCCAGGCTGCCTTTTGGCAAAAACACGATTAAATCCTCTCGGGACGTACTTTCTTCCCCCAATCGCCGCTTTAATCCCTCCCGTACGATTATCCATTAATAAGAAAGCACCTTGCGCCCCCTCTTCTTTCCCAGGGAAATTCCTTGCATCTTGAAACTGGTTATATGCTACCTTTTGAATCTTTTCATCCATAGGTACGACAAACGTATATCCTCCGCGAAGTACTTCTTGATGAGACAATCCGTATAAACGAGCGGCTTCATCTATGACCATATCAATATACGGCATATATGCAAGCTCATTCTCATCTAAATTTTTATATAGAGCAATTGTCTTCCCTTGATAACGAACGCTTTCTTCTGCAGTCAAATAGCCTTGTTTATGCATAAGTGACAACACTAGATCACGGCGTTCCTTACTCTTCTCTGCAGAATAGTACGGTGAATATCCGTTTGGTGACTTCGGAAGGCCTGCAAGCATTGCCCCTTCCTCTACTGTTAAATCCTCAACATTTTTATTAAAATACAACTTTGCTGCCGCTTGAATGCCGTAAGCCCCATGACCAAAATAAATATGATTCATATACATTTCAAGAATTTGTTGCTTCGTATATTTTTGCTCTAATTGAAGAGAAATTGCGACTTCCTTCAATTTGCGCGTAAATGTTTTTTCACGAGTTAAAAAGACGTTTTTAGCGAGTTGCTGCGTAATGGTACTACCGCCCTCTACCTTCTCTCTAGCTAACGTATCTTTATAAAGAGCACGGAATATAGACGGATAATCAATCCCTTGATGCTCATAAAAACGAGAATCTTCCACCGCAACAAACGCCTGCTGCACATACTTCGGAATTTGCTCGATCGGTACGAGCTCTCTATTTTCTACGTATAATTTCGTAATTTCTTTCCCTTTCTGGTCAACGATACGTGATGAAGAGTGGAAAACGAGCTGCTTTTCATCCATCATATAGCCACCAGCTAACACGATAAGTTTATAGATTACAATCGCTACTACGAACGTTGCGACGCCGCCTAATAAAGTCCACTTTACTTTCTTCATACATCGTCCTTCTTTCCAAATGATGGTACATTTATTATTTGAAAAAGAAGTATCTTTATGTATATAATCTTCGAAGTTTTTTAAGAGAGTTGATATAATAGAAACAAACTATTAAGGGGGGCATTAAAATGAAGGCTATTATTTCATACGAAACACCTCTAGAACAAGCACATTTCACTGCAAAAAATGATGAAAAAAATATGTTTTATAAAGAACATACAGAAGAATCTGTAGAAGGTTCACTTCAATATGATGTACTAGATGCTGTCGGTGAATTTAAAGGACAACCTGGCTATATCGTTTGTAACAACATTTCTGTCACAGACGAAGGTCGACCTGTATTTGAAAACCGTTTTAAAAACCGCGCAGGCCTTATTGAAAACGAACCAGGATTCCAAGCGATCCGTGTTCTACGCCCATTAAGTAACGATACATACGTCATCTTAACGATGTGGGAAACAGAGCAAAACTTTAAAGACTGGACAGAATCACGTTCATTCGAAAACGCTCATAAAAAACGTCCCACGCAAGCAGAAGGACAAGCTCCAGCGCATCCACATGCGGAACAGCAAAAGAGTATTTTCTCTCGTCCATCTTTTGTGACTACTTTTGATGTGTTAGTTTAATTAAAACATAATACAACACTAACAGTACGTGAAATTATATTAACGATTTTCCGAATATATCTATCATATCTTGAAATATATCAACGATTTTCCGAATATATCTATCATATCTTGAAATATATCAACGATTCGACTAAAGATATCAATTTAATGACAAAAAGGAAACACCATTACACACCGGTGTTTCCTTTTTCTTTGTACCAATTATATATACGAAGTGAATCTTTTTTTCTCATATGCTTTACTTCATAACCGCGCCCAGCTACCGCTACAAGAGTTGTACATAATTCATCTTTTCTTTGAAAATACGATTGATTATAACCTACTGCTTGAACATGTCTTCTTCGCATTATTCCTGTATATTTCGAAAAATTACGATATACAACCGTTAGTTGATTTTCTCTTAATTCATAACCGCCACTTTTATATCTAGCATACGCAAGTAACGAAAACACGATAAATAACGGTAAAATAACAAACAACGCAATATATTGTTTAAAATATATACTCACGCTGGCAATTAGAACTGTGAGTATGATACTTATTAACCAGCCCATAATGAAATAACGACGCAACGCTGTTTTTGGTAAGTGAACGATCTCCGCTTCGATTTCATATGGTAACTCTAAATATGTGATCAGGTGCTGTACATCTTTTTTCTTCATAAATGGATGCAACATTACTTCGTTACTTGCTGCTCCAATACTTTGAATTGCTTCCACTTCAACAGCACAATAGCCAAACGGCTGGCGAAGCATACCTTCTTTTACAGTAATCGCTTGAATGCGGTGCAATTTTAAGACAAACTCTTTCTTTTCAAATAATCCTTGAACGATACGAATCTCTTCCCCTTTTCGCTCAATTTTAAAGTTTGCATATTTCAACACATATCCAGCCGTGGAAATAATCCACGAAATTGCCATTAAAATTAATGCAATTACAATTAGTTTATAAACACCGTTTCCCATCACATACGCTTCTACTTTACTTGTGAATCCTTCAGGAAGAACAAAATCAAACTTTGTGTAAAGAAGTACTAGCCCAGAGAACACTAGTCCGAACCGACCAGATGTAATCGCTGCGGCTAAAACCTCTTTCGCTGTTAACTGATAAACCGTCTTGCTTTCTTCCTCTTCTATTTCTTCTTTTACAGTAGTTTCTTTCTTATGTAATAAAGAAATTAAATGTTTTGCCTCGTCTTCTTTAATACCAGCCAACATCACTTCTGGTTCATTACCACCACCGGCTACTTCTATATTTAACTTCATAAGTCCGAGCATTTGATAAATGATGTTAGAAGACGTACTAATATTTTGTACACGCTCTTTATTTAAATAGCTTTCCTTCTTTACAAAAACACCGTGCTTTATATGTAAAATATTATTCTCAATCCAGTACACTTTAAAATACCATTTAATTGCTGAAAAAATAGCCATGATGAATAAAACAACCAGAAGAAAAAGATAAAATAAATACCAAGGTTCCACTTGTTCATCAGGTTTAAATAAAACAAGAATAATAAGTGGCAACAAACTCGCAATCCTAATACCTAACAATATCGTAATCGGATGTTGCCTCTTATACATCCTTATCACTCACTTTCGCAAGTTCTCCAATTTGTCTTTTCAGCTGTTCTGCTTCTTCTTTCGTTAAACCTGGAATACTATGAGAAGTTGCGGCTGTTGAAATATGTAATTCTGCTAAATTATACTTTCTCATGATTGGCCCTTGCTCAATCGTTACGTGCTGCACACGGATCATCGGAATAAGTACGCGTTTTACAACAAACATTCCCTTTTGAATCTCAATCTCTTCTTCATTTAATCTGTAACTATAATAGCGTTGACGTAAATTTGGAAACACAAAATAATCAAGGGGAATAAATGTAATAGCTCCTGTTACTAATAGTCCGAACAACCAGCCCCACCAGTTAAAGTTAATCATAAAAAAGAAATACGCAATTACGACTGTTAGTATAACTACCGCCCCAATTAAAGCGTGCATCCTCCACACTTTCAGCATATTAGAATGAATCTCCCTTTCTAACGGCTGCATCTCATCACTCCAATTCTATGAATTTATTACTTATATATTATCAAAAAATAAGGTTTTATATACATTTTTGTAAATTTATAGTCAAATAAAAATAGTTGAATCCAAAGCATATTAAAGAAACACATACCTCAGTTTTGAAAATTATGTATTATAAATATGAATTATATTGAACTAAAATAAACCTTACATGATTCATGCAAGGTTTATCGTTTTATACACAATATATTTCATTATTGTTGAGATATACTAGCATCGCTTTCAATTCGCTTTTCTTTTTGGCTTAGTTTTTTATCTTTAGATTTTTTTAATGTTAAAGTCATGCCAATAAAAATAAAAAGAATTCCTGTTATTTGCATTAAAGTTGGACGGAATCCAGTAAGTACAGTATCTAATAATATTGCCACTGCCGGATCTAAAAAAACTAATATTGAGATGGTTTTTGTAGATAAATAGCGTAAACTATCAAAAAACAGATAATATACTATCCCTGTGTGAATAAAACCAGTAGCTATAATATATGTCCAATTACTTTGAGTGAGGCCACTAAAAGCATCTAAATCTATAAATGGTATTAAAAGAAATATCCCCAAGAATGTTTGTAAAAATGTCATTGCATACGCACTCATTTTGTTAATCCCTTTACCAAATAAAGTTGTAAATGCATAAAAGAGAGCCGCAAGAAATCCCCATATCATACCTGAAGACATTAATGAGCCGACAGAGAAGCTTCCATCAATACCAGCAATTAATAAAGCTCCTGCAAAACACACAATTATTGAAATGATAGATATGAATGTTAATTTTTCTTTAAAGACGATACTTCCAATTAACAGTACAATTACTGGTGCAAGATGATAAACTGATATAGCAATTGTAACTGACATATTTTCAAAGGCTTTAAATAAGAAAACCCAATTAAATACTAAGAAAAAGCCACATATTAAAACTTGAATAACTTCTTTTCGTTCCCATTTATCTTGTTTATATTGCCCTGTAAGCAACCAGCATACACTTAAAAATATTGTCGCAAAAATACACCTTACAAACACTAATTCAAACGAAGGTAAGTTTGTTTGAACCGAAAAAAATCCAACTGATCCAAAGATAACCATTGATGCTATCATCTTTAAGGCCGGTACCGTTTTCTCTTGCTTAAAACTCTTTTGAAGCAAATTAATCCCCCTCCAATAAAAACTCGGTTTATAGTGAGAAAAACACCAGCCTAAAAAAAGGACAGGTGCTTTTCCTCAAAAACACTCAATTATAAATTTTTCCCAGCAGTCCAACCACCATCAATTACAAAATTAGAACCAGTAATAAAGCGGGCCTGATCAGAAATCAAGTACTCAATACATGAAACAATATCCTGCGGCAACCCCCAAGTATCTAAAGATTGATTACTTTTTATCATAGACATCAAGGCTTTATTACTAAAGTATTCTTCTGTAAGTTCAGTTCTAATAACACCGGGAGAAATACTATTTACCCTTATATTTTGCTTCCCAAATTCCATAGCCATCTGTTTAGTCAATCCGATTAAAGCATGCTTTGATGCAACATAAGCAGCTCGCTCTGGTTCAGCCATTAATCCAGAAACCGATGCTATATTCACAATACAACCTTTTATTTTCGATTCACACCATCGCTTAGCTACTTCCCTAGAAAGGATAAATGGGGCTACTAAATTTATATCAATTACTTTTTTAAACATATCATCGGATAAATGTAAAACAGGTGTTATCTCTCGAATACCAGCTGCATTTATTAATATATCAGGAGAAAGCTTTTCTAAATCTAATTGAGTAAAAAGATTATGAATCGCTTCGCTATTACTTAAATCAATTTGCACTACTTTCAAAGGCATATCTGTTTTCATATAATCTATTAAATTATTATTATTAATATCAAGCGCTATTACATAAAATGATTTTTCTAAAAAGTATTTTATACAAGCATGACCTATACCGCTATTGGCTCCAGAAATCATAATTATTTTATTCTCTCTCATTTTGTCTCCTTATAAGAAAATGTTACTAATAAAATATCACGAAAAGCCTCCGTACTACATTCTGTTCCAAGTGGCGTTACGGCATGGAAGACCTTTTGTCCAAATACTAAAGTTTCTAAAGGCTCCTTCAAACTTATAAACTGATTAATTTCTCGAGGAGAATTAGCTATTAAATTATCTCCACCAATAGCTGTATTACTTAAATTCATAAGGTGTAAAAATACTACTGGTTCATCATCTTTATGTAACCAAATAGGTGAACTAAAAGATGGTCTTTCTTTAGTAGCTTTATATCTTACTTGATGTAAACCTATAATTAAGTCTTTACTTGTATCTATTATATTTGTTTTAAATGCAAATTCAGTATCGAAACGCACGATATTTTGAATTAAAGGATTGCATAAAAAGCTATCATTTATGCTATTGAACTGTCTAACTTTCCCGCCATCGTCATAGTTATATTCTTTAGATTGGAAGTAATCATTACTATTATCTAAAATATAATCTGGTGAATCAACATACTTTATATACCTTGAATAAGATCTAGCACGGCATTCACCGTACGCATCATCTTCCAAATTATAATAATCTAACTGTGCTTGTGTTAATAAACGATGATTCTCTTCCTCTTGTAAAAAGATTTCATTTGAGATTTCAAGGAATCCTTTAGATTCAAATTCATGTACCTTTTCTTCTATGCTAAACCCATTCATTTTACTAAGAACAAACGTCATTATAAAAACCTCCACACTATTGTATTTTTCTATCTCACCCTATGTTAGAAATGCAATAAGTAACCGAGATTCTTGCTTAATAAAATTTTAAATTATGATATTCAATTAATACACCAAATGAAATATATGTAATTCATTAAAATTATTTATTAAGCAATATTATATATCCTTTTGGTTATTTTTTCTAATTATCTGAAGATTTATCAACATTAGTCTTAATATTCGAAATTAAAGAAATGGATTTTTCAGAAAGATAAAACTGCGCGTATTGCAATTATTTATGTATATAACTTTTTTAAAAATTATATTTTAAATATAGCTAGTTTTTTATAAATTTTTTGATATAATTACATACGGGAAAAGGGAAGAATTTTGTCTTCCCTTGTGTTTTTATTTGCATCTAGTACTTTTGCTAGATGCTTTTTTTTATGCTAAAAAAGGTATCCTCAAATACTTTGAGGATACCTTTTCACCTTTATTATCTCTGCTGTTTTCTACCTAATACGAGTAACCCAAAACTCATCATTACAAGAAGTGCTCCCATATATGGTTCCACAGGCATTTTCTGCCCTGTCTTCGGTAATTCTTTTTCAGGTTTCTCTGGATTCGGTGTCCCTGGCTTTTCTGGATCTGGTGTTCCAGGTTTTTCTGGATTCGGTGTTCCAGGTTTTTCTGGATCTGGTGTTCCAGGTTTTTCTGGATCTGGTGTTCCAGGTTTTTCTGGATCTGGTGTTCCAGGTTTTTCTGGATCTGGTGTTCCAGGCTTTTCTGGATTCGGTGTTCCAGGTTTCTCCGGATCTGGTGTTCCAGGCTTTTCTGGATCTGGTTTTTCTGGACCTGGTGGTGCTAAATGATTCAATTTGTTTAATACTTCTAATTGAACTGCATTTATCATTCCATTTGTAATTTCAAATGGAATTGGATTAGTTAATTTTTCATATCCTTTTGGTGCTTCTACTTCTACTAGTGTGTAGTTACCTACAGATAGATCTGTGATTTTTGCCTTTCCATCTTTATCTGTTGTTACTTTCACTACTACTTTTCCCTTTTCATCATGAACTTCAAACACAGCTCCTGATAAGACTTCCTTGCTTTCAGCGGCCATTTTTGTAATCTCCACTGAACCTTTGTCTAACTGTTCGTTCTCTACTTTCAATGATAAGACTTTTGTCATACCTTTTGTAATTTCGAATGATACTGGTTCCGTTAACTTTTTGTAACCTGGTAAGCTCTTCGTCTCTACTAATTTGTATTTTCCTACTGATAGATCTGAAACGTTTGCTTTTCCTTCTTTATCCGTCGTTACTTTCGCAACTACTTTGCCTTTTGAGTCACGTACTTCAAATACAACATTTTCTAATGGTGCTTTACTGTCTTTATCTATTTTTGTGATTTCTACATTCCCCGTATCTACCATTTCATTTTCTACAGTGAACGCTAAAGATTTTGTCATACCTTTTGTAATTTCAAATGGTACAGGCTTTTCTAATTTTTTGTAGCCTGGTAAACTCTCTACTTCTACTAGCTTGTACTTTCCTACTGATAAATCTGAAACTGTTGCTTTTCCAGCTTTATCTGTCGTTAATTTCGTTACTACCTTGCCTTTGTCGTCTTGTACTTCAAAGACTACACCTGCTAACGGTGCCTTATTATCTTTATCTATTTTTGTAATTTCTACATTTCCCGTATCTACCATTTCATTTTCTATTTTTAATGATAAGACTTCTGTCATACCCTTTTTAATTTCGAATGATACTGGCTCTGTTAGCTTTTTGTAGCCTGGTAAGCTTTCTTTCTCTACTAATTTGTACTTTCCTACAGATAAGTCTGAGATTTTTGCTTTACCATTTTTATCTGTTTGTACTTCTGTTACTACTTTGCCTTTGTCGTCTTGTACTTCGAAGACTACGCCTTCTAATACTTTTTGACTATCTTTATCTACTTTTGTAATTTCTACTGAACCTTTGTCTAACTGTTCATTCTCTACTTTTAATGATAAGACTTCTATCATACCTTTTTTAATTTCAAACGATACTGGTTCTGTTAATTGTTTGTAGCCTGGTAAGCTTTCTTTCTCTACTAATTTGTACTTTCCTACAGATAAGTCTGAGATTTTTGCTTTACCATTTTTATCTGTTTGTACTTCTGTTACTACTTTGCCTTTGTCGTCTTGTACTTCGAAGACTACGCCTTCTAATGCTTTTTGACTATCTTTATCTACTTTTGTGATTTCTACTGAACCTTTGTCTAACTGTTCATTCTCTACTTTTAATGATAAGACTTCTATCATACCTTTTTTAATTTCGAATGATACTGGCTCTGTTAGCTTTTTGTAGCCTGGTAAGCTTTCTACTTCTACTAGTTTGTAATTCCCTACAGATAGATCTGAAATTTTCGCTTTTCCTTCTTTATCTGTTTTTACTTTCGTTACTACTTTGCCTTTTTCATCTTGCACTTCGAATGTTACGCCTTTTAATAACGCGCCACTTTCTTTGTCCACTTTTGTAATTTCTACTGAGCCTTTATCTACTAATTCGTTCTCTACTTTTAGTGATAAAACTTCTGTCATACCTTTTTTGATTTCGAATAATACTGGTTTCGCTAGTTTTTTATATCCTGGTAAGCTTTCTACCTCTACTAGCTTATATTTTCCTACTGGTAAATCTGAAATTGTTGCTTGTCCTTCTTTATCTGTCGTTACTTTTGTTACTACTTTTCCTGCTGCATCTTGCACTTCGAATGTTACGCCCGCTAATACTGCGCCACTTTCTTTGTCTACTTTTGTAATTTCTACTGAACCTTTATCTAACAGTTCGTTCTCTACTTTCAATGATAAAACTTTCGTCATACCTTTTTTGATTTCGAATGATACTGGTTCCGTTAATTTTTTGTAACCTGGTAAGCTCTTCGTCTCTACTAAATTGTATTTTCCTACTGATAGATCTGAAACGTTTGCTTTTCCTTCTTTATCTGTCGTTACTTCTGTTACTACTTTGCCTTTGTCGTCTTGAACTTCGAAGACTACGCCTTCTAATACTTTTTGACTATCTTTATCTACTTTTGTAATTTCTACTGAACCTTTATCTAACTGTTCATTCTCTACTTTTAATGATAAGACTTCTGTCATACCTTTTTTAATTTCGAATGATACTGGCTCTGTTAGCTTTTTATAGCCTGGTAAGCTTTCTACTTCTACTAGTTTGTAATTCCCTACAGATAGATCTGAAATTTTCGCTTTTCCTTCTTTATCTGTTGTTACTTTTGTTACTACTTTTCCTGCTGCATCTTGGATTTCAAAGACTACGCCTTCTAATGCTTTTTGACTATCTTTATCTACTTTTGTAATTTCTACTGAACCTTTATCTACTAGTTCATTCTCTACTTTTAGTGATAAGACTTCTGTCATACCTTTTTTGATTTCGAATGATACTGGTTTCGCTAGTTTTTTATATCCTGGTAAGCTTTCTACCTCTACTAGCTTATATTTTCCTACTGGTAAATCTGAAATTGTTGCTTGTCCTTCTTTATCTGTCGTTACTTTTGTTACTACTTTGCCTTTTTCATCTTGCACTTCGAATGTTACGCCCGCTAATACTGCGCCACTTTCTTTGTCCACTTTTGTAATCTCTACTGAACCTTTATCTAACTGTTCGTTCTCTACTTTCAATGATAAGACTTTTGTCATACCTTTTTTAATTTCAAACGATACTGGTTCTGTTAATTGTTTGTAGCCTGGTAAGCTTTCTTTCTCTACTAATTTGTACTTTCCTACAGATAAGTCTGAGATTTTTGCTTTACCATTTTTATCTGTTTGTACTTCTGTTACTACTTTGCCTTGCTCATCTTGTACTTCGAAGACTACGCCTTCTAATACTTTTTGACTATCTTTATCTACTTTTGTTACTTCCACATTTCCCTTGTCTAACATTTCGTTTTCTACTGTTAAAGCAAGAGATTTTGTCATACCTTTTTCAATTTGGAAAGTAATCGGATCTACTAATTGTTTATATCCTTTTGGTGCTTTTACTTCTACTAACTTGTATGTGCCGACTGATAAATTAGTAACTTGTGCTTGTCCTTTTTTATCTGTCGTTATTTTAGCGACTACTTGTCCTGCTTCATCTTGAATTTCAAAGACTGCATCAGCTAAAGCATCTTTATTTTCTTTATCTACTTTTGTAATTTCTACATTTCCTGTATCCACTAATTCATTTTCTACTGTTAGCTTTAGCGCTGTTACTCTACCCTTTTCAATTTCGAATGAAATTGGCTTTTCTAGTGGTTTGTATCCTGCCGGTGTTTCTACTTCTACCAACTCATACTTTCCAATAGATAAATCTGAAACGTTTGCTTTTCCTTCTTTATCCGTTTTTACTTTCGCAACTACTTTTCCTTTTGAATCACGTACTTCAAATACAACATTTTCTAATGGAGCTTTACTATCTTTATCTATTTTTGTTATCTCTACATTCCCTGTATCCACCATTTCATTTTCTACTTTTAATGATAGAACCTCAGTCATGCCTTTTTTAATTTCAAATGATACTGGTTTTTCTAACTTTTTATAACCAGGTAAACTTTCTACCTCTACTAATTCATACTTTCCTACAGGTAAATCTGAAACATTTGCTTTTCCTTCTTTATCTGTCGTTACTTTCGTAACTTCCTTACCCTTTTCATCTTGTACGATGAATGTTACTCCCGCTAACGGTGCTTTATTATCTTTATCTATCTTTGTTATCTCTATATTTCCCGTATCTACCATTTCATTTTCTATTTTTAATAATAAGATCTCGGTCATACCTTTTGTAATTTCAAACGATACTGGCTCTGTTAATTTCTTATAGCCTGGTAAACTTTCTTTCTCTACTAATTTGTACTTTCCTACTGATAGATCTGAGATTTTTGCTTTACCATCTTTATCTGTTTTTACTTCCTTTACTACTGTTCCAGCTTCATCTTGCACTTCAAAGACTACGCCTTTTAATGCTTTTTTGCTGTCTTTATCTATTTTTGTAATTTCTACTGAACCTTTATCTAACTGTTCATTTTCTACTTTCAACGATAGGACTGTTGTCATACCTTTTGTAATTTCGAATGATACTGAATCTGTTAGCTTTTTGTAGCCTGGTAAACTTTTCGTCTCTACTAATTTGTACTTCCCTACTGATAAATCAGAGATTTTTGCTTTACCATCTTTATCTGTTTTTACTTCTGTTACTACTTTGCCTTGCTCATCTTGCACTTCGAAGACTACGCCTTCTAATACTTTTTGACTATCTTTATCTATTTTTGTAATTTCTACTGAGCCTTTGTCTAACTGCTCATTTTCTACTTTTATTGCTAAAGCTTTTGTCATACCTTTTTTTATTTCAAATGGTACTGGTTCTGTTAGCTTTTTATAACCTGGTAAACTTTTCGTCTCTACTAATTTGTACTTTCCTACTGATAAATCTGAAACGTTTGCTTTTCCTTCTTTATCTGTTACTACTTTTCTTACTACTTCATCTTTCTCATCTTGGACTTCAAATTCGACACCCGCTAATACTGCTCCGTTTTCTTTGTCCAATTTTGTAATTTCTATATTACCTTTGTCTACCATTGCATTTTCCACTTGTATTGGGAATATGCCGTCCCCTGTTACATTTACTTCGAACTCTGTTTCTTTTAATTGGTAGCCTTCAGGCGCTTTCGTTTCTTTTAAAATATATTTTCCTGGTGCTAACGGTTTAGAGATTGCCTTACCATCTTTATCTGTAACAATATGTTCGACTACTACACCGTCTTTTACTATATCAAACTCTGCATTTGCTAATGGTTTTTCACCATTTTCCGAATCAATTTTCTTTACTTCAATTTGACCCTTTTGCATAGTATTTTTAATTTCAATTGTTTTTGTTTCTCCAGCTTGAAGTGTAACCTCTACTGGTTCTTTTAATTTTTGATATCCTTCTGGTGCTACTGTTTCATAAACTTTATACGTTCCAGGAGCTAAAGTTTGAGGTACTGAAAAACCTTTTTCGTCCGTTTTCAGTTTTGCAACAACTTCATTTGCACTATTTCGAACTTCAAATTCGGCACCTTTTAACCCTTTGTTCAGATCCTCAGAATCTATTTTATGAATCGATACTGTACCGTCTTTTGGAGCTTCAGGCGGCGTAATAGTTACTTCTTTTGATGTTAATGTTTTATCATCAAAATGTAATTCCGCTTTATTAGGAATCTTCTTATCTACGTAAGAAGATAAGTCTGCATTATTTTTAATTTTCGCCTTGATACTAAGATTGATTCTCTGGTCTTCATATGACTTATAGTCAAAACTCTCACCAAACGTAAATGTTACTTCACTTCTTTGCTTATCTATCTTTAACGTCCCTTTAGAAGTAATATCTTGGCCATTTTGATCATATACTTTTGCCTCTAATACTTCTAAAACATCTTCTAAATCATCACGAATTACCATTGATGTGTATTTAGGAGGATCGTTCGGTATATGTGTACCAACTTGGTATTGAATCACTTGATCCATTTGTGTTAGCTGCTCATTCTCTACAAGCTTGCCATTCTCATCAACTATATTTTTTTCAATACTAGGTGGATTATCGTCACCTGAACCGGTTCCCCCTCCACCACTTACGAATACTTGTCCTACTTTTTCTTCAGTTTTAATATTTTTACCTTCTAATTTCACAGTATTTTTATGAGGCTTTGCAGCAGGATTAGTAATCTTTGTTTTATATCTTAAAATATAACCTTTTGAACTGTCTGGAAACTCAATTGTAAATCCAGCCTTTGTTGCATTAATTTTAATGTTAGATAAATCTGCTGGCTTAATATTTGTTGGTGCATAACCATCTTCAAATACAGCCTCTTCTAATACTACGCTGTCTGTAATTAACTCATGCCCAGGTCCTAATGTATCTGTTAATTTAAGATCTTGCATTTCTGTTCCAGTTGCATTTACATATACAAGCCAATCAGCAACCGAAGGATCTTCTTGATTATAAGAACCCCATTTCAATAGATTATCTGTATTGGGCTGTGGCTTCGGTCTCTCTGTCGTATTACTTACATTTACTTCTTTATTGACGATTTGACCATCAACGTTAAATTCTAATGGAATTTCTTTAACACCATCATATGCTTCTAGACCAAAGTAGAATTCTACGAATAAAGAACCTTTAATGTTATTCTTTCCTTCTACGTAATCACCCATAGTACACGTTAATAGACCCTTTTTCATCTCACATGTACCAACTGTTTTTCCTTCAGCATCTTTTAAAGGAAAACTCATATTCATAAGGTCTTTTCGAAACTCTTTTGGCATATCAATTGTGAATTGATCTCCACTTTTTATTTTTTCTTTAGCTGACCACTTCACTTCTACTTTCATACCATCTGAGGCTTGATACGGTTCAGATGTCGTGCCATCAGTACGGGAAATATTAATTTCGTCCACTGGACTTTTCATCACAGCAGCTTGAATAACTGGAGCCCACACATTCAGCACTGAAAATAATACTAGAAAAACTAATGAAACCATTGAAATATGTCTTTTAGTACTTTTCATTTGCATAGTTCCCTCCTATTTTTTATATTTATATAACAAAAAAAGACCGTCCGGTTGCATCAAAAATGTGCAACCAGACGATCTTAGTAACCAATATGTATTACCGTAGACTCTAAGCTTTGCGGCCTATCCTTTCGAATAGTGTGCTAAAAATATCTTTTATTCTTTTTTTGTTTCATTTTCCTCTTAAACCAAATATTACTATACCGTCTGGACGGTTATAATTCAATACTCTATAAAATTGTTCTATTTTTCTAATAAAAAAAACAATTCACCACTACATTAAAGAAGCAACGGTGAATTATTTTCACATTATATAGTTCGTATATTCTATTTATATGAATTCCTAATAAGAGCTTGAATCACTTTTTCTCTTAACTCGGGGCTTAGTCTTCCAACCCCTAAATATTCCGAATACCATAATCCATCTGCTGCTAATCTAATAATTGTTGCACAAACTGCATCTATCTCATCGTTTTCTATATTCTTTTGCAGTTGCTGAAATGATTGTTGTAATGGCTCAAGTAATTCAGGTTTTAACATGAATGCTGCCATCATACTACTAGATAACTCTTCTGTTCTTCTCTCATTATTTAATCTTTCCTCTACAAAAGAGCGAACCCATCTCCCTTTCTTCTCTGCGTCTTCCGCTACTTTATTGTAAATGGCTCCCTCATAATCCTCTACCCCTCTGACTATCATACCTTCTATTAAAGCTTCTTTATTTGAAAAGTGATACAATAATCCACCTTTACTTACACCCGCCTCTTTTGCCACTGCTTCTAAGGTTAATTTAGCAACCCCTTTACATTGCACAATTTGAGAAGCGGCCGCCAAAATCTTTTGCCGCGTTATGCTTATACTCATTCCTTTTTAAAACCCCATTTCTACTAAATTTATATAAATACGAATCTTATTTTTAATATTGTTGATTACTACTAAGTATTTTCTTTATACAACAAAAGCTTCATTACCTTTGAATTTTTAGTTACTTATTCTATTAAAAATTTCCATATCATTCAATATGATAACATTAAACACACAAAGCTGACTATACATCTATACTTTTGTATTTATTGAAAATATATCCATTAATAAAATTTACCAATTTAGTCCTTCTTATTACCTTATAAGACGGCAGTAATTCTTTCAGCACTAAATAAAAAATGTTATTACTCCCATTGAATTGAGTAATAACATTTTACTTAACAAATTCGCTGCCAACTAGCATCCTTCACATCTTCACTAGTCGGTTTTCTAACTAATCCAATAAAACATTCCTCGTAAGCACCAAATACAATAAAATTTTTCTGTGCTTGTCTTAACGAGACTTCATTTGCACCGCCTTCAAAGTCAGGATTGTTAAACTGTACCTCATCATCTTCCCAGTAACATATATTACAAATTTCATATGTACCTGGTGGTTCTTCTTCTATTGTTCTATACCCGCAGCACGGACATGTATATTTCATTCTGTCACTCCATTATTCATTTCTTTTTTCTCCCATATATTCCGGCCCATAAAGAATGTAACAGCGCAAATCATAGTTATTACCATGAAAGTAGTATTAGAATCCTCATATGTAGTTGGAATTCCAACCGTTACGAAAACAATACTAAAAGCTAAAAGTAGATATAATAATAAAGATATAATATAGCTGAGTCTAAATCGTAAAATGATACCTCTAAACAATAGCTCACCAAGTAGACAGCCACCTAAAATAATAGGTACTCCGAAATACAATGTAAGGACTCCCATTTGCGCAGTAGATTGAATTATCTTTCCAATTATGTTCGGCGAAACCAGCTCACTATTGTTTCCCATCCTATCATATAAATCAAGTGCTGTTGCTAAAATAAAGAAACTTAATATAGAAAATGAATACGGTATTAAAAATTTGCTCACTCTCATTCACCTCGCTTTTTTCTTTACATATATTATTCATTATTTTCGCATAAAAAAATAGCCCGTCTTCCGCGAAAGACGAGCCGTTCCACTTAATTCTCACTTAACTTCTTCTTATACCAATCCTGCATTCTCTCCGCATCTTCTACTCTCGTATGCTCTATTTTGTAACTAGATGATGCACTCGAAAACTTATACGTACATAAATCCGCACGGCGCTGGAAATATGATTGTGTCTTCTCCATTGATTGGACGTGTCTTCTTCTAATAAGTCCTGTATATTTTCCGACGCTACGATAGACAAGTGTAATTTGTTCTCCGTTAACACTGTAACCATTTGTTTTAAATGTTGCGTATCCAAGTGTAAAGATAAGGATTGCGAGCGGTAATAATGCCCACATGATGTAATACTTTTCAAAGTATATGCTTATTCCAGTAAGCGGGATTGCGAGCATAGCGAAAAAGATGAAACTATCAATGAGATAACGGCGCAATGCTGCTTTTGGTAACGAAGTAATATTTGCATTCAGTTCGTATGGTAATTGTAAATGCGCGAGTAACTGTTGCACTCGATCTTTTCGAATGATAGGGTGCAGTGTAACTTTTTCTTTTTCGTCACCCGTTCCCTTACTTTGAATGACTTCTACTTGCACAGCACAATAACCGAACGGTTGGCGTAAAATACCTTCTTTTATCGTAATCCCTTGAATACGGTGCAATTTTAGTACGAGTTCTTTTTTCTCCAGTAATCCTTGCGAAATACGGACTTCGTCATTTCTTCGATTCACTGTGAAATCTCCATGTTTTAGCGCATAACCAATTGTCGATATAATCCACGAAAGGACGAGCAAAATGGCTATCATCAAAATCCAGCCATATATATCATGTTCCATTACATACGACTTTACGCTATTCTCTATCCATTTCGGAATGTACTCATCTACTTGGTGATACACAAAAAAGATTAATGAGAATAATAATCCAAATTGACCAGATGTAACAGAGGCTATTAAAATCTCTTTCCACGTTAATTTGTATTCTCTCGCTTGTTTTTCCTCTGTAATAATTTCTTTTACTTCTACTTCTTCTAATGTTTTTTCTACTTTCAATTCTGAAGCCGACTCATTTAACATTGCGATAAGCTCTGTCGCTTCTTCTACCGTAATTCCAGCTAAGCTAACTTCTGCTCCATCGCCTCCGCCAGCTGTTTCAATCTGAATTTTTTTCAAACCGAGCATTTGATATAGTACGTTAGAACTTGTATTAATCGTTTGAACACGTTCTTTATTTAAGTAGCTCTCCTTTTTCACGAAGAGACCTTTTTTCACATGCAATACGTTATTTTCAACCCAATATGTTGTGTAATACCATTTTTCAAACGCTGAAAAAACGGTGAGTAAACCAAATGCTGCAGGAATTAAATACCAAAACGGGAATTTTCCGTTTAAGCTAAACATGAAAATAATGAGTGGTATAAAATCTGTTATTTTTAATTCTAATAACATCGTGATTGGATGCTGCCTCTTATACATCCTCATCACTCACTTTCGCTAATTCTGCGATTTTCGTTTTCAACATTTCAGCTTCATACATCGTTAAACCTGGGATGCTATGAGAAGTTGCTGCTGTTGAAATGTGTAATTCTGCTAATCCGTATTTTCTCATAATTGGCCCTTGTTCAATCGTTACGTGCTGTACACGAATCATCGGCACTAATACGCGCTTAACAACGAAAAGGCCATGCTGAATTTCAAGTTCTTCTTCATTTAGTTGGTAGCTGTAATAACGTTGACGTAGTTTCGGGAATAAGAAGTACGAAAATGGTGCGAACACAACTGTCAGCCCAATCATTACATACAAAATCCACGCCCACCAATCAAACTTTATCATGAGGAAAAGGTAAGCTAAAATGACGAGTATACCGATCCCTTCTTCAATTACAGCACGAACTTTCCACACCTTGACCATGTCAGGGTGAATTTCATTTTTCAATGGATCCATGTAACCACTCCAAATCTAGTAATCTAATATATGAATACTCTTAATCTACATTTTACATAACTTTACAGAAAATTGAAATTTAATCTTCTTTCTTCTCAGGAATAAAATATCCGAACCAAAGTAACCAAATGAAACCGATTAACTTCATCCAACTTCCATCCGCTTGAAAAGCTTCAATCATACCTGGTATTTTATAAATCCCAATAAATCCAAGAAAACCGAGCCACCAGTTTTTTTGCATTTTCATCTTTACTCCTCCTTCATGACGTTTTTCACATTTCGAATCCAAATTTCTTTATACTTTAAATGGAATCCCATGAGCATATAGTTGCTCATATTATCGATCACAAGCGCTAGCGTATGAGCATTTTCTTCCGTTTCATGTTGTGACACAACGCCCAGTCTCGCGCCTTTCTTCAATAAATCGTGGAAACCATGCAAAAAATCCTCTTGTATTTCAAATAAACGTTTCTGATACTTTTCATTTCGCGATGCAGTTACGATAAATTCATTGATAACGCGTAGTATTCCTTCTTGCCCTTCATACTCAGAGAGCATATGTAAACCATCTGCGATTAGCTTTTCTGCAAAGTTTTCTTTCGTATACCGCTCTTCATTAAAGTATTTTGTAAAATGATAATCAGAAAAAATCTCTTCAAATAAAAAATCAACTAACGCTTCTTTAGAAGAAAAATGATAGTAAATAGCCGGTTTTGAAATACCTACCTCTTTCGCAATCATGGAAAGACTCATCTTCTCAATGCCGTGTTCTGCCATAAGTTTAAATGATGCCTCTACAATGTTCTGCGATGTTTGTAAATTCTTCGTCATACTGTACCTCACTTATTTTTACTTACCGTTCGGTAAGTAAATTATAAAACAAAACGAAATGATTTTCAATTTAGTTAGCACTACAGAAGGTATTTATTGGAAAATAAAGAAAGTTATAAAGTAAAAGCAACATATAAGAATAAGGAGGATATCATATGGGACTTGGTGGTAATGGCGGTAGTGGTGGTAATGGCGGCGGTGAAGCGGGACAAGCTGGTAAGAGCGGATTTTCATTAATCATTGTACTTTTTATCGTATTGATTATAGCTGGAATTAGCTATATCGGACTTAGCTTCTAAGAAAAGGCGTCCTACATTACATATGTAGGACGCCTTGTTTTTAATCTCTATTCAGCAATCGCATACGATAACAATTCATCGTCACTTCTCCAAGCCTTTGCAGTAATTGATAGTTCGCATATGCGCCGACTGGGGCACCGATTACTGGTACGAGCTGAAGCATTTTCGCTAAATCGATATAGTCTCGGTACTCTGTTTGGAACTTTTCCCAGTCCATATGATTTTCTTTTTCTGTATCCCACGTTTCGATTGCTTTCCATATTTCTTTTCTGTGATCGTCACTTGAAAAGGCAAGTTGGAAAACGTGAAGGATAAAAAGACGCTCTTCTTGTTTACTCGTATCAAATCCGTACAATGTCGCTGCATCGAATAAAAATTTAATTTTAATTGTAAGTAAAAGCGGAAAGTCAGCAAGACCGAGGAGAATACCACCAGCTCCAGTCCCTGCTCCTTCTGCCGCTGCTATTTTTTTGTACTCATCCATTTTTTTACGAACTTCATCGTCACGTCTTTGCAGTGACCATGTCGTCTCTTTTAGCTTCGGCTTTATAAAGTTTGACCCGGCGCTAATCGTTTGCACCATCATACGAATCGTCTCTGTTAGTACCTTTTGTACTTTCGCCGGAATGAGCTGTTGCACCTTCGTCTGCACTTTTTTGGAGAACCGTGTCATCATAGAAGAATCTTTCATGAATGTAGCTTTCCACTGCTCCAATTCTTTTATAACCTTCTCTTCGTATGTAATCATAGGTTCATTCCTTTCAATTTAAACGCTCAATGCGCTTCGCCCCGTATTGGTAAACGAAACCGATACTAAATAATATGCTTACGATAAGTAAAATTCCTGTCATCATGAAATCTTTCGTTGCTAGTGCAAATATAATTGTAAATATAACGCTACCTGTAATAAGAATTGCATTTAATAAAGTAAGAAAATCTTTCTTCTTCTCTTCTCCGCCTACTGGGTACAAATCAAGCCAAATTTTCATGCGGTGATGTTTCCATAAAGTTAATAGCTGATAACCGATTAAGTATAGGAAGATAAGGCTTACGATAAATCGTCCATATAAAAACGGAATGAAGTAAAGAATAACTCCGCCTAGAGCGAGCAGGCGCACATATAAGCCAAAATAATTACCAGATCTTAAGAACGTTCTCGTATATAAGTATAAATATGTACGCTTTTCGCCTATCATCGACAGAATGAAATCTAGCCATTTTCTGCGGGCTACTCTTTCTTTTAATGCTGGTACATCAACGAACATATTCGCAATGCGGTACAGCAGCATCATCTTCTTACCTTCTTCGGAAATTAAATACTCCCAGTTTAGTGGCTTTCCTTTGACCATTTGATGCATGATAGCAAGGTATAACACCATGAGAAGGACGATTCCACCAATGAAAAGAACTGAAGTACGTTCTACAAGGCAATATACAAATAAACCGTTTAGGATAAAACGAATAAACCAATCAGCCCTTTGTATATTTTGATCTGTTAAAAATGACTTTTCCCACGCTACAAATAAATTCCACGCTTTTACAATGACAAATGCGAGTACGATCCATATGTAGCCAGCTCCTGTTTGCTTCATTTGTTGGAAGTATAACGGAGCAAGCGCAGCTGCTACGATTGCGATTATGTATAACTGAATCATAAATGTAAAAAGAAATGCCTTTGTGAAGTAAGGTTTTAACTTTTCTTCAACTGGCAGTAAGTAAACGAGATCCGCTTCTTTTAATAACGTTTGAATGGATTCAGCCGTTAACACGAGTCCAATTAATACTGCCATTACGAGCGCAGTTGGAAACGAAGTTGTTAACGTTTGTAACCATTGCTGGTAATAATACGCTCCCGCACCGATGATGAACACGAAAATAAATTTCAAATGATCATTAAATACGTATTTACTATATGTACGAACTTCTTTTAGAAAGTGACGAAATCGTTCTTTCCATAACGCTGTGCTATTCATAATCTTCTTCCTTCGTTAGCGCGATGTAAATATCATCTAACGTTGCACCTGGCATATTAAACTGTGATTGCAGTTCAGATAGCGTTCCCTTCGCTCTTACTTCACCTTGATGCAAAATAATGAACGAATCACAATAACGCTCTGCCGTCGCTAAAATATGTGTGCTCATTAAAATACCGGCACCACTCTTTTTCATTTGGTCCATCATTTGAAGAAGGGATTGAATCGCTAACGGATCTAATCCAACGAAAGGTTCATCTACTATATAAAGAGATGGCTCCACTAAAAATGCGCTCATAATCATTACTTTTTGTTTCATCCCTTTTGAGAAATGAGATGGAAACCATTTTAAACGATTTTTCATACGAAACTCTTGTAGTAGTTGTCCTACACGTTCTTCATATTGTTTTTCATCCACGCCGTACGCCATAGCTGTTAATTTCAAATGCTCTTCTAACGTTAATTCATCATATAATACCGGCGTTTCCGGAATAAATGAAAAGCTAGAACGGTACGCTGTCATATCATCACGAATTGTTTTCCCATTAATTGTGACAGTTCCTTTTTTCGGTTCCATTAAACCGATAATATGTTTAATCGTCGTACTTTTACCAGCTCCATTTAAACCGATTAAGCCGACAAGTTCGCCTTTATTAACAGAGAACGAAACGTCTTTTAATACAGGTCGTTTCGTATATCCTCCTGTAACATTTTCTACACGCAATAACTCGCTCATACGACACCACTTTCTTCATTAGTATTCATTCTATATTCATCTTACCAAAAATTATGCTGTACTACATAGTATCCATGTACTCAAAAAAAATTTTTAAATTTATTAGCATATAATTTCCCGAAAGCGGACATCATAATTATTGAAGAAGGAACACATTGAAAAAGCAACCACCAATTGATGAGTACAACAACATAGTGAAGTCATCATGAAATGGGGTGTCCAAGTTGGACAATGAAATTTACACATAACCAGATCATTTGTTTCATTTTCGAAACGGGGTGTCTCTGAAAGAGCATATACTGTTTTAAAAAATAAACAATTTCATTTAAAAAAAGATTGCAATTCATTTCACTTGAAAATGGGGTGTCTACGGCAGAAACTTTAGCCGATTTACCGTGCATTTCTTAAATAAATGAGGTGTCTGCGAAACGTAAATTACGATAATGCTTTTTCAATCCCTCTTCAGAAAACAGGAAGCTGAGTCAGCTTCCTGTTTTTCGTGTTTGTTCTCTTATGTAATTATGGTAAAATACGGCTAAGGATATTTGAAAGGATGAGATCAATGAATCATACAGCAGACAATTGTATTTTTTGTAAAATCATTGACGGGCAAATCCCTTGCTCAAAAGTATACGAAGATGAACATGTGCTTGCATTTTTAGATATTAGTCAAGTAACAAAAGGACATACTCTTGTTATTCCGAAAGTTCACAAACAAGACATTTTTGCGTTAACGCCAGAAATCGCATCACACATTTTTTCTGTCGTTCCAAAAATCGCAAATGCGATTAAAGCAGAGTTTAATCCAGTTGGCTTTAACCTACTTAACAATAACGGTGAAAAAGCTGGACAAACTGTGTTCCACTTCCACCTTCATTTAATTCCACGCTACGGTGAAAAAGATGGTTTCGGTGCTGTTTGGAAATCACACCAAAATGAATACACTATGGAAAATTTACAAAACATCGCAAGTACAATTGCAAATAGTGTGAAATAATGACACTATAAGAAGGCGTAATACATAACAAGCCACTTCCCTGAAGTCATCAAATTCCGCATGGCTTGTTTCTTTACTTAAAATGCTCAGGGATGATTGTTTGTGCATAGCACATATAAGAAAGAGATGCATATTTTCCCATCATGAATACGAACAAAAAATAAGGAGGTCTCCTTTTATGTCAAAAGCTAAATCCTTTATTACAGGTGTTATTTGCGGCGGAGCAGTTGCTGGACTAGCTGTTCTTTTCTCAACTCCTTCTTCCGGTAAAGACATGCGCGGCAAGTTAAAAGAAAAAGGAAATGATATTAAAAAGACTTTAGCTGATATTACAGCTGATACGAAATTATTAAAACGTCAAATCGTTGAAACTGCTTCAGAAGGTAAAGAAGTGTTCCAAGAATTAAAAGACGATATGCACGATACACTTTCTAACTGGAAGCAAGATATTTCTCAAAACAAGCGCCATATTGAGAAAGAAATTTTGGACATCCAAAAGTCAATTGAGAAACTACAAGAAGCTGTTCCAGAAAAAGCGTAAACAAATTCCTGCTTAGTTTTTTGCATATAACAAATATTTTTTATATAAATTGACCTTGACACGGCATGTCATATAGATATGCCGTGTTTTTATGCATTTACAATATATGTTATCACTTAACATGTAAGGACAACGTATGTATTCACGACTCATAAAACGCTTCCATAGTTATGCATGATTTGTATAGAATGTCATTTTTCCGAAAAATTTTCACAATTCTCACAAAAAGACTTTATTAATTTTTATTTTACTGGCATAATAGATAGTAATGAAAAAAGAATGTTAAAGTGGGTGAGTAAATGAAAAGTGGAGAAAAAGATTACTCGGTAAAAGAAGCGATGATTTTCAGCCAACGCATTGCTCAATTATCGAAAGCGTTATGGAAATGTGTAGAGAAAGATTGGCAGCAGTGGATTAAACCTTACGATTTAAATATTAATGAACATCATATTTTAACTATCGCTTATCATTTAAAAGGGGCTTCTATTTCTGAGATTGCTAAGTTTGGAGTTATGCACGTATCAACGGCGTTTAACTTCTCTAAAAAGCTGGAAGAACGCGGCTATCTTGTATTCTCAAAAAAGGAAGATGATAAACGAAATACGTACATTGAAATTACAGACAAAGGGGAAGAATTACTACTTCGCTTAATGGAGGAGTATGATCCTGAAAATAATTCAGTGTTTAATGGGGCTCTTGCACTTCGTAATTTTTATGGGAAGTTCCCAGAAAATATCGAACTGATTGCAATCCTGCGTAATATTTACGGACAAGACTTTATCGATATTTTTGAGAAATCATTAGAAGATATTGAAGAGAACTTTACAGAATCCGATCAAAAGTTAGTTAAGAAATAATCTATTTATTTTTTCGCAATCATGCTTAAGAATTCATTCATAAGCGGCTTAAATAAACCTTGTTTTGCTAGCGCTTCCGCAGTTTCGTGTACTTCGAGCTGATGTGGAAGCGCTTTTTCAAATTGATCTAACAGCGCATCGAACAAAAGAAGCCCTTCTGCTTTCTCTACTACATATTGCTCGTTCAGTTTTTCACAAAGATTTAGTATACGTTCAATATCTTTTTTACGAGCTTTTTTCTTTATGATCAAAGAATAAAATGGACACTTCTCTTCATCAATCATTTTAAATAGTAGGTCTACATAGTATTCAGCTTGTTCTAATCTTCTAACAACGTCCATTTTCTCCCTCACTTTCTAACACAAAGTCTTCTATTTCTGAATTTTGTAACACGAACAAAATATCGTGTGATACAATATATGTATATGTATTTTAGCCAAAAGGAGGTCTCGCCTCATGACACTTATAACAGTTGTTTTTGTCGCATTCGCACTTCTTGTTATATTTTACACGAATTTCATGACACATACACTGTGTGAACGAAAACAAATAGCTGCGAGCCGCCAGCCCGGTGTCTTTCGGGTTATTAATGTATGTATAACAATTTTATTAATTTCTAGTTATATAGAAATTATATTTCATGGAAAGTGAGGAAGGAAAGCCCCTTCCTCACTTTTTTCCTCTATAAGCAAATTATACCTACAATAACCAATAAAATAAACAGTACAAGTAATAAAATAAGTTGAGAATTCATCCCCATCCCCTCCTCTATTCTGTATATGCGGCATACGCCCAATATGGCACACTTTCAAAATCTGACACGTGCTGGTTAATTTTTCTTTATCAATATGAAAACGGTTCGAAATATGATATATTAAATTTTGTACATATTGCTTATACTATAGAACAAAACATTCATCAAAACTTTATCCTCAGCCTCGGTAAGCCCTGTTAAGCGCGCTTTACCAATATAAAAAAGCAAAAGTATCAGTGAGACTTAATCGGGCTCTTATGAATCAAAATTCATTGGTGTAGGATAAATTAAAAATACATAATAGTAGGAGTGTTTATCGAATGAAGAAAGCTATGCTTGCCTTAGCCGCAACAAGTGTAATCGCATTATCAGCATGTGGAACATCATCATCAGACAAAATTGTTACATCTAAAGCTGGTGACATTACAAAAGAAGAATTTTACAATCAAATGAAGACACAAGCTGGTAAACAAGTACTAAACAACATGGTTATGGAAAAAGTACTTATTAAAAACTACAAAGTAGACGACAAAGAAGTAGATAAAAAGTTCGATGAAACGAAAAAACAAGTTGGTGATCAATTCGATACACTGTTAAAACAACAAGGTCTGAAAGAAGAAACATTTAAAAATATGTTACGTGCTCAATTAGCTCAAGAAAAAGCAATTGAAAAAACAATCACTGATAAAGAATTAAAAGACAACTACAAGCCTGAAATTAAAGCAAGCCACATTCTTGTAAAAGATGAAGCTACTGCGAAAAAGGTAAAAGAAGAACTTGGACAAGGTAAATCTTTCGAAGAGTTAGCGAAACAATACTCTGAAGATACTGGCTCAAAAGAAAAAGGTGGAGACTTAGGATTCTTCGGACCTGGTAAAATGGTTAAAGAATTCGAAGATGCTGCTTATAAACTGAAAAAAGATGAAGTAAGTGAGCCTGTAAAATCACAATTCGGTTACCACATCATTAAAGTTACAGACATTAAAGAGCCAGAAAAATCATTCGAACAATCTAAAGCTGACATCAAAAAAGAACTTGTTGCGAAGAAAGTGCAAGATGGCGCATTCATGAACGATCTTATGATGAAAGAAATCAAAAAAGCTGACGTAAAAGTTGACGATAAAGATTTAAAAGATCTTTTCGAAGAGAAAAAAGCTGACGATAAAAAAGAAGAAAAGAAATAATGAAGTAAAAAAAAAGCTTGGGCTTCGGCCCGAGCTTTTTTATGTATCCTCTTCGTTAATGAAAGTTTATTTTTTCATTCGTTTAACTAAAACCATCTTTTATGCATTTCACTTAAAAACATTTCTGTAATTTTAAATCCAGAATTTTCTCCTATAATAGAGTCAATCCCGCAATGCGGACAAACTGCTGTGTTATCATCATCCCACCACTCTGTAATTTTTTCTGGATGGAAAATTTCTAAACAATAGAAACAACCACATATAACATCCTTTTCTAAGTGCTTTCTATTACGAGAACAAAAACGATGTGCTTCCTCAAAATATTTTTGCATCAGTATCCCCCTATTCCTGATTTTCTTCTTTGCTTTACTTACATTCTCCTCAATAAAATTGCAATTCTTCCTTAAAGAAAAACACAAAAAAACCTTGATCCACGCCACGCAGAACCAAGGTTTATCTTATTATCATTGATTAAATTCAAAAACTATGTTAAATTAGTACAGAAACACGTTTTCTAAAACGAAAGGAACGTATTTATCCGTATCTTAATTGTACACCAAAACACATCTTCAGTCAACCTCTATTTTTCACTTTTAAAGGAGTGCTACCGTATGAACAAAAAACTTGATTTAGAGCAAAAAAGATTGGATACCGTAATCGAAACGATTAAGGAGCAAATTGATAAACTGGAAAACGAAACTAGCAGACGCCGGGCAGAAGTAATCAATATTCGTAAACACTTTTGGGATGATGTGAAAGTGAACACGGATACTTTTGATGATTATCTTGAAACAGTTATCAACTTAAGACAACAAGCTCAGTCACTAGCTGTCACACAAATTACCCATAAGCACACCTTTAATCGACTTGCCGCACTAAAACGCATGCATAAAGCACCTTATTTCGGACGAATTGATTTCAAAGAAGAAGGCGAATCTGCTGCGGATCAAATTTATATCGGTGTTGCTACACTTACTGATGCTAGCGGAGAAAACTTTCTTATATATGACTGGCGCGCACCCATTTCGAGTGTATACTACGATTATCCACCAGGACCGGCTGAATACAGTACACCAGAAGGCGTAATTCACGGCAATGTGGAGAAAAAATTACAATACATTATTCAAAATGGCGAGATTGATTCTATGTTCGATACGAGCCTTACAATTGGCGATGAAATCTTGCAACAAGCGCTCGGAAAAGGTACGAACAAACATATGCAAAGTATCGTCGCTACAATTCAGCGTGAACAAAATGAAATTATTCGTCACGATGAAGGCCGACTCCTTATCGTGCAAGGAGCTGCTGGTAGTGGTAAAACGTCAGCTGCCCTGCAGCGAATCGCCTACTTACTATATAAATATCGCGAATGGCTAAAAGCGGATCAAATTATTCTCTTCTCCCCTAACTCTATGTTCAATAGCTACGTTTCTAACGTACTACCTGAACTCGGTGAAGAAAATATGCAGCAAGTGACATTCCAAGAATATTTAAATCATAGACTGAGTAAGTCATTTGACGTTGAAGACCCTTATGAGCAATTAGAATATATGCTAACTGAAACGAATAGCCCTACCTATAAAACGAGAAATGCGAGCATCCGATTTAAAGCATCCACTCAATTTTTCGAGATGATTAGAGCGTACAGACAATCTCTTGAATCTTCAGGCATGCTATTTAGAGGAATGAAATTTAGAGGGAAACTAATCGCCTCAGCTAAAGAAATTACAGAGCAATTTTACAATACAGACTCCTCCCTTCGTTTCAATAATAGAATTGAAAAGTTAACGGATTGGCTAAATAAGCAAATAGATGCACTTGAAAAAGCAGAACTGAAAAAGCCTTGGGTAGAAGAAGAAATTGAACTACTTAGTAAAGATGAATATCAAAAGGCTTATAAATACTTGCAGAAAAAAGGCGAGTTTGACGATAACTCCTTTCAAGACTTTGAGAAAGAAACAAGAGTACTCGGACGTATGATTGTCCGTAAAAAAATGAAGCCACTTCGTAAAGGCGTTCAAACATTGCGTTTCATCAATTTTACAGGCATATATAAACAACTTTTCACAGATGCATCATGGGTTACTGGGGAAAAACCGAAAGAATGGGATGACATTTGCTCATTAACAGTAAACATGCTTGATGAAGGAAAATTATATTACGAGGATGCGACTCCATTTTTACTTTTAAAAGAATTAATTGAAGGCTTCCAAACGAACAGATCGATTAAACACGTACTCGTAGATGAAGCACAAGATTACTCTCCGTTCCAGTTCGAGTTTTTAAAACGTCTCTTCCCTGCCGCAAAAATGACGGTACTCGGAGACTTTAACCAAGCGATATTTGCCCATGCGAGTGAAACGGTGAATTTCGATACACTTACGAATTTATACGGGCCAGACGAAACAAACGGCATTAACTTAACTCGTAGCTATCGCTCAACAAAACCGATTATTGAATTTACACGTGCTCTCGTACCGGAAGGGAAGAACATTCACGCCTTTGAACGTGACGGCGCGAAACCTACAGTGACGAAAGTAGCTAATCACAACGAACTACACGAACATATTACTGCTAAAGTTGCTGAACTACAAAAAGAGCAGCACAATACGATCGCAATTATATGTAAATCTGCAACTGAAAGCGCCGCTGCCTACGAAGCACTTAATCATATCGAGAATATTAAACTTGTGAAAAGTAACTCAGCCGAGTATGAGCAAGGTATTGTCGTGATCCCTGCTTACTTAGCGAAAGGTATCGAATTTGATGCTGTTATTATTTACGATGCTTCTGAAGATGTGTACAGGGATGAGAGCGTTCGTAGATTGTTCTACACTGCTTGTACGCGCGCGATGCATGAGTTGCAACTTTATAGTGTTGGCGAGGTTAGTCCTTTTGTGCTTGGGGCTGATTCGGAGAGTTTTGAGCTTATAACGAAAACACCTTGATGATTCAAGGTGTTTTTCTCATTCTAAACGACATATCTTTACGCCGATATACACTTAGCACGATTCCAATTATAAATGCGTGAAACAGAGTTGGTACTAATCCATAACTAATAAAAGGTAATGATATAGAAACGCGTGGTAATAATCCTAAAATCATGCCCACGTTATAAATGAAATGGAATACAAAAAGAGTTACTCCACCAACGAGTAGCAATTTACCATATCGATCGTTTATTTTATAAGATATGGTCATTATTCTTACTGCAAAAAGAGAAAGAATCACGACAAGAACTAGCGCAAGTACATATCCATAATAGTAAGTCAAACTTGCAAATACAAAATCAGTATGGGTAGCAGGGATAGACTTTATATTTCCATATGTACCAAACCAACCTGCCGATGCCATTGCCTCTTTTAAACGTAAATACCATTGATCATGTTCTGGGTTTAAAAAACCTAAAATTCTAGCTATCCGGTATTCTTTTACGGCAGACCAGGAAAATAAATCCCTAATAATAAAGAAACAAATCGGTAACATTGTAATGAGCCATGCCGTTTTCTTTCCTAGCCTACTCCACCAAAGCATAACAAATACCATCGTGATATAGATGAACAGTGGTAAAAGAGTTGATGTAGTTAGAAATAAATATAAAGAAAATAAATACAACATGAGAAGATGTATAAACTTTAATCTACTGTTATTGAAAAAAGAAGCCCAGGCTAGAAGGAAGAATGGTATTGTCATTAGACAGTCAATTATGATGGAACCAATTTTCATTAATGGCTCACCATTCAAAAAAGCAGTAGGAAAACACTTTATTATTAACAAGATAAGTACACCAATTGTATAAAACAGCCACCCGATTCTCTCTAACTTCCGATAATCAAATAGCATCATCCCAATCGCTGTTGTAACACCGAGAATTACAAATATCACCTTATTCATTAATAAGTCAGCATGTCCAAGCGCTATAACTGGCAAAAACCCTAGCCCCATCGCAGCCACTAATAAACCAATTAAGAACCAATCAACCTTTGGCTTATGTAGTTTATTAAGTTCCTGGCCAAGCTTAATTGGACTTCCCATTTGTTCAACAGCCTTATCTTCAGCAACTTCCTCACTTAATCCTTTATCCATCCACATATTCTTCGTCTGTTTCAAGTGAAAATCTAGTTCCGTTGCTACTAAGTCCTTCGCTTCTTTTGATTTAATATGGTTCGTAACTTCTTTTAAAAAACGCTCTCCTTTTTTGTTCATTTTTTTCTCACCCCTGTACTAAGCCTTTTAATATAAATCGTGCCTTTGTAGCATTTTTCTCTGCCTTTCGCAGCATCTTGTTTCCTTTATCATTTAATTGATAATATTTAGCTCCTGCGTGATCCCAGCTAGATTGGATAAAGCGATTCTGTTCTAGACGATGTAATAAAGTGTATAGAGACCCTTCATCACCTTCGAATTTTTGAATCCCTCTTCCTCTTAGTAACTGCATCAATTCATAACCTGTTTTTTCATTCATAAGAAGTTGTAACACTGCTAAAAGGATATCTTCTTCCTTTTCGGACGATTGCTTAATTTTTTCGCGCACCTGCTTCTGGTGCTGATCAGAAAAACTCAAATGTTTAAACGTTGTGTTCTCCATTGATTTTCGCAAGCCTTTTAATCGATCTTCCATTTGATTATTCCTCCAATCCTTCCTTCAAAAGTTCCTTCGCTTTTTTCAGTCTCGTTTTTATCGTGTTTTCCTTTACGTCTATTACCATAGTAATCTCTTTAATTGATAATTCTTCATAATAAAATAGATAAATGACTTCTCGATATTTTATCGGTAAATTCATTACTGCAGAAGCTAACCTACTATCCTCAGCATTTTGAATGACAGTTTGTTCGACACTATCATTTTGAATCCCAATATACGCAAATTCATCCTCTGTAACGATTACCTTTTTGTTATACCAACTTTTTATATAGTCCTTACATTGATTGATCGCAATTCTCCATAACCATGTTTTCACATCCGATTTTCCTTTATATGTATGAAGAGATTTATAGCATTTCACAAATATATCTTGCGTTACATCCTCCGCAACCTCTTTATTATTCACATACGAATACACAAGCTGCAGAACTTCTTGTCCATACTTGTTCATTATTTCGTCGATAAGGTCCTCCTTATCTTCTATTTCAAACGCTTCTATCGTTAATTCATCCACATCATTTCCTCCTTCCCATATATTAGACGACGCACTGTATGGAAAAGTTTTATAAATGTATAAAAAAATATGATCGGCAATCACATTTTTTATAAAGCACTTCCTCAGTAAATTACATATAATAAACCGAATAGTCGTTACAATGCATTCACCTAAAGAGCGTCTTTCTCCCACGGCGCTCTTTAAGTTTGCAATAAGAGGGGCGTCTTCGTTTCCTATCGCTAAATGAAAAAGAGAACCGATTTAATCGAGTCCTCCTTCTTTCCAACACTCACTTAAAGAATCTAATATTTCATGGCCATACAAAGATGGATCGATAATATCAAAACCGATACATTCTTCATACAAGTGTAGTATTTGAAGTTCTATACATAACGCAGCTGTTTGTTCTTGTTGATTTATTGCTTTTTCTAGTTCTGCCGTGTATTTCATTTGGATATTGTTATCAGTATCTTTATTTTTTTAGTTATGTTTATTTAACAAGGAGTCAAAGCCTTTCAGTGGGGGTTTGAGTTTGAACGCTAGGGCTTTTTATCTATATGTCTTGTTCCCTATTTTAAAACATAATACAATTAAAATGTAACTTAATAAACTATAACTAGTAGGTGTGGTAATCATCTCTTCCATTTTGAAAAAAGGGGGAGGTGATAAAATGATCGCGATGTTTGTCATTAAATTAGTGTATGGTATCCTAACCGGAGCTGGCGTTGTCATCGGTAGAAGATACGTCGGTCCATGGCTAATTTCTGTATACAAAAAAGCGAGAACCACCCTGCTTCGTGGAAAAGGTAAGGGCGGTTCTCGGCTAAAACGTTAATGTAATTGTCTTATAACCGCACCTACTACCACCACAATAGCAAGTTAGGTTACAAAGGCAGAAGTTTCTCAGGCTTCTGTCTTCTTTATTTTATGCAAAATTCACACTAAATACTCTATCATCATTGTAACACATTTTATTTATTTTTAGTCAAGAGAAAAAACCACCTAAAGGCTCCCCCTTCAGGTGGTTCCCTATCTTACGCTAACGCAGCTGCCTGTTCTTGTTGATCTACAGGAATTACAGCGTCTGTTAATGCTTTTTCTAATTCAGCTGTGTATTTCATTTGCTCTTCTTTACTCCAGCCTAGTTTCGCAGCCATGTAGTTAATTACTGCTTCTTTCCACTCGTATACCCAGTGGATGTTGAAGAATACAGCGCCTCTGCGGCGTACGAAGAAGTCGACTGGTTTTGCTGTCATTTCGTAATCCATTGCGTATACAAGTGGGATTAGAACGTCTAGCGGCATGTTATATTCTTTCGCTTCGTCTTTATGTTTTTTCGCTAAGTCGAATAGTACATCAACGTTAGAGCCATAGAATTTTGCGAATTCTTCTGCTTGTGCTGTCGTTAAACCGTATTTCGTACCTTCTCCTGCTTTTTTCGCAACGAATGCTGGGAATCCGTGTGAACCATCTACATGTCCACCAGAGATTGGCATATGTTTCGTGTCGCTCTTCGGATATGCGCTATGACCTTCTTTTTGTAGTAAGTTCGTTACGTAGTCTACTACCATTTCAGCCATTTTGCGGTATCCAGTTAATTTACCACCTGCGATTGTAATTAAACCAGATTCAGAAGTCCAAATTTCGTCTTTACGAGAAATTTCAGATGCACTCTTACCTTCTTCGTAAATTAACGGACGTACACCAGCCCAGCTTGATTCGATGTCTTTCTCTGTAATTTTCACGCTTGGGAACATGTAGTTAATCGCATTAATAATGTACGTGCGATCTTCTGTTGTCATTTGTGGTACAGCTGCGTCTTTATCATAGAACGTATCTGTTGTACCTACATATGTTTTTCCGCCGCGTGGAATCGCGAATACCATACGTTTATCTGGTGTATCGAAGTAAATCGCTTGACCTAATGGGAAACGTTTTTGATCAATTACTAAGTGAACACCTTTTGATAACTGAAGTACTTTTCCTTTTTTCGAGTTATCTTTTTCACGAAGTGTATCTACCCAAGGGCCAGCTGCGTTTACAATTTTCTTACCGTAAACTTCGTATACTTCTCCGTCTAGTAAATCGATTACACGTACACCACATACTTTTCCATCTTTATATAAGAAACTATCTACTTTTGCGTAGTTAACAGCTTTTGCGCCGTGCTCAATTGCTTCTTTCATTACTTCAATTGTAAGACGCGCATCATCTGTACGATATTCTACGTAGTAACCGCCGCCTTTTAATCCTTCTTTTTTTACAAGAGGCTCTTTGTTTAATGTTTCTTCACGGTTAAACATCTTTCTGCGCTCGCTTCGTTTTACACCTGCTAAGAAGTCGTATACACGAAGACCAATTGATGTACTAAATGATCCGAACGTACCGCCTGTATGGAACGGAAGTAACATCCACTCTGGTGTTGTTACATGGGGACCGTTCTCATATACGATCGCACGCTCTTTCCCCACCTCTGCTACCATTTTCACTTCAAGTTGTTTTAAATAACGTAGACCACCGTGTACAAGCTTCGTTGAACGACTTGATGTACCTGCTGCAAAGTCCTGCATTTCAAACACAATTGTTGATAACCCGCGTGTTGCTCCATCTAATGCAATACCAGAACCAGTAATACCTCCACCAATTACGATCACATCTAACTCTTGTTTATTTACTCCGTTTAATACGTCTTTACGTTGTTTACTTGAAAATTTCATGGTAATTCCTCCCTTTGATAACGAAAAAAGAGACCACAAACTCCGCTATAGATTTCGCCTCTATAGCGCGTTGTGGTCTCTCCAAATCTCCTACCGAATTATTAACTTGTCACCATTATAACACTGTTTATGATTATTTGAAAGCTTTTGTTGCTTCAATTGCTTTTTTCCATCCAGCATATAGCTCTTCGCTTGTTTTCGCTTCCATCGTTGGTTCAAAGCGTTTGTCCATATGCCACTGTTCTTTAATTTCATCTTGGTTTTTCCAATATCCAACCGCAAGACCAGCTAAGTATGCTGCACCTAGAGCCGTTGTTTCGTTGATTACTGGACGCTCTACAGGAACATCTAAAATATCACTTTGGAACTTCATTAAGAAGTTATTTTTAACCGCTCCGCCATCAACGCGTAATGTTTTCAGCTCAATACCTGAATCTGCTTCCATTGCGCATAATACATCTTTCGTTTGGTAAGCTAAAGATTCTAGCGTTGCACGAATGAAATGCTCTTTCGTCGTACCGCGCGTTACACCAAACATAGCGCCGCGTACTTCACTATCCCAATAAGGTGTTCCTAGTCCAACGAATGCTGGTACAACGTATACACCGTCAGTTGATTCAACGCGAGAGGCATATACTTCACTCTCACTTGCATCTTTAAACATGCGCATTCCGTCGCGTAACCACTGAATTGCAGAACCTGCTACGAAAATACTTCCTTCTAATGCGTAGTTTACTTTACCATCTATTCCCCATGCAATTGTTGTTAATAGACCGTGCTCAGACGCTACTGCTTTTTCACCAGTGTTCATTAACATAAAGCAACCAGTTCCGTAAGTGTTTTTCGCCATACCCTCACCGAAACAAGCTTGTCCAAATAATGCTGCTTGTTGGTCACCAGCTACACCTGCAATCGGTACATTTTGGCCGAAGAAGTGGTAATCAATTGTTTCTCCGTAAATTTCAGATGATGGGCGTACTTCTGGAAGCATGCTCTTTGGTACTGTTAACATTTCTAGAAGCTCATCATCCCACTGTAAGTCGTGAATGTTAAACATTAACGTACGTGATGCGTTTGAGTAATCTGTTACGTGTGCTTTACCACCAGATAGTTTCCATACAAGCCACGAATCAATTGTTCCGAATAATAGATCGCCGTTTTCTGCTTTTTCTCTTGCACCTTCAACGTTATCTAAAATCCATTTTACTTTCGTTCCAGAGAAGTATGCATCAATTAAAAGACCTGTTTTTTCGCGAACCATTTCGCTATAACCTTTTTCTTTTAACTCATCACAAATTTCAGCTGTTTGGCGAGATTGCCATACGATTGCGTTGTAAATTGGTTTACTAGTCGTTTTATCCCAGACAACCGTTGTTTCACGTTGGTTCGTAATACCGATACCTGCGATTTGTTCTGGTTTTACATCTGCTTCGCTTAAGCAAGTTGCGATAACTGCTAAAATAGATCCCCAAATTTCTTGTGCATTATGCTCTACCCAGCCCGGCTTTGGAAAATGTTGTGTAAACTCTTTTTGAGCTGAATGAACAATTTCACCTTTTTTATTGAAAAGAATTGCGCGTGAGCTTGTTGTTCCTTGGTCTAATGAAAGAATATATTTTTTCATATCGGTTTCCCCCTTATGCTACTTTTCTACTATTTGTATTGCTTCCGCTTTTTTTACTTGTCATATAAGAGATTGCTAGTACAATCACAGTTGCGATAATCACATAAATAAGTGCTGAATTTTGTTTTCCTTCAAATACAACTTGATGGAATAAACCTGCAAGTGATCCACCTAAAATTGGACCAACTACTGGAATCCATGCATACTTCCAGTTTGAACCGCCTTTTCCTGCAATCGGAAGGAAGAAGTGTGCGATACGCGGACCTAAATCACGCGCTGGGTTAATTGCGTATCCTGTTGTCCCACCTAATGATAAACCAATACTTACAATTAAGAAACCTACGATAAATGGATTTAATCCATCTGCAAATTTATTTGCACCAATTGCTAATATACCAAATACTAAAACGAATGTTCCAATCATTTCACTTAAAAGGTTTGCAAATGTGTTCGGAATTGCTGGACCTGTTGCAAATACACCTAACTTTGTTCCTGGATCTTCTGTTTCTTTCCAGTGTGGTAAGTAATGTAAATATACGATAACTGCCCCGATAATTGCCCCAATCATTTGTGCTACGATATAACCTGGTACGTCACTCCATGGGAACGCTCCCTTAAATGCTAATCCTATCGTTAAAGCTGGATTCAAATGTGCCCCACTAATTGATCCAACCGCATACGCTGCAACCGCTACTGCTAAGCCCCAGCCCATTGTAATAACAATCCAACCTGAATCTTTCGCAAACGATTTCTTTAAACTTACACCAGCACAAACGCCGCCACCAAGTACGATTAACAACGCAGTCCCTATTAACTCTCCTAAAAATGCTGACATAGTATCCCTCCACAATCAATTTAAACGCTTTCAAATGTGATAGAGGTAAAATGAATGGCCATTCGTTTTTGTCAAAAGAAAAAGACCCACAGCTTGCACGCTTCTATATAAATTTATATAGAAACAATGAAATGTGGATCTCTACTTTTCTCCGTCACGTTTATTAACTTGTCTATAATGTTAACCGTAAATGAAAGCGGTGTCAACGAAAAATTCACATTTTCGTCACTTTTTTTGGTAATGTTTCCATAGTTCACGTTTTGATGTCGTAATTGCTGTCGCACCAGCGTTTAATGCTCTTTCCACATCTTCTACAGTACGAATAAAACCACCTGCTAAAATCGGTACACCAGTACGCTCTTTCACTTCAGCGATAACATCCGTTAATGCTCCAGGAAGTACCTCAATATAATCCGGTTTCGTCTTATCTAAAAGATTGCAGCTCTTCTCCATCGCACTCGAATCGATTAAAAAGATGCGTTGTATTGCCACAACACCTTTTTGCTTCGCCTTCATAATAACGCTCGCCTTTGTTGAAAGTAACCCGTACGGTCTAAACTCCTGACATAAATATTCCGTCGCATGCCCATCACTCTGCAAACCATGAATTAAATCCACATGTAAAAATACCTTTTTACAATATTGCTTCGCAAGTGATATAACACTCTTCAATTGACCGACATGAATATCTAAAATAACGATATATTCATACGAACTATGTAATAGCTTTTCCAAATCTTTAATTTGCCTCACTGCCGGCAAAATCTTCTGTTCATGAAATTCCATTCTAAATGTCCCCTTCTTTATGTCATCCTATCCTTTATAGTACACAATTTAAGTGAAAAGAACAGCCAGTGTTGGGGATTTCTTTCAAATCTTTCCTCTATTTATATATTTTCTTCAACTTATCGGAACCTATACCACCTATAATCATGAATACAAGGGGCAAAAGATTCATTACATATGGCGCATCTGCTACAATTGTAATACTTGCTCCTGCAAACTTATTTAGCATCCATACAACGATTTTGATAAGAAACAAAAATACTCCAAGCGTGAATAGACTATCGAAAAACACCTTCCATTTTGGATATGCTAATTGTTTACTATCTTCAATTACTTTTTGCGTCAACTCTTCGTCACTCCTTAACAATTCATCAATCGTAATACTGAATAAATCACTTAAATGAATAATAATTTCAATGCTCGGATAGTTCTTTCCCGTCTCCCATTTCGAAACCGACTGCCTACTTACATAAATTTTTTCAGCCAAATCATTTTGCGACCAATTTCTTTTTTCCCTTTCTTCTTTTAAACGCTCACTAAAAATCATACTGTGTTTATCACCTCTCTATGCCCATTATGTTCAAATAAATGATGAAGAGTAAAGCTAGTTATCGTTGCATTTCCTGCGCAACTTATGCGTTACAGCTTATAATGGCGCTATTTTATATGTATCTTCCCTATACTATGCTCCAATAATAATTTCCCGAACAATAATACAAGGGACGGATACTAATAAAGTGAAACTTTAATCAGCCCTCACTAATCGGGCTTTTACGGACAGCCCGCGCCCCACCTAACTTCTTTGATTCCGCTGAATTTTGAGGTGGGTCTTACTGCCCGGCAAATAGCGGGATAAAGACTAGATTAGGCATAAAAAATACGCCATCCCTTCTTGTCAGTCTCCAGAAAGAATAACGCAAATTTTCATTTTACTCATCATTTTTCGGACTATATGAAAACCCCGGATATTTCACAACAGGCCACTTCTCCTTACGCAGAGAATCCATTACTTGCGGGCCAACATGTATATTACTCTCCACTATTTCTTTAGGAGTCAGTGCCATCCATTGATTTAACGATACATCTTCAAAACGATTGCTTCTGAACATCTCTAAAAACCATAATGTTTCGGTACCTGTATTTTGAATATAATGCCCCGTCGCAAACGGTACATATCCGACATCGCCAGCTCTATAATCAAATGTACGAGCGGTACCATTTCCAAGAAACACAGTCATTCTCGCTTCCCCTGTCAAATAATATTGCCATTCATCATTATTCGGGTGCCAATGAAGTTCTCTCATTCCACCAGGCTCAACCTCAACGAGCGCTGCTGCGATTGTTTTTGAAATAGGAAAATTCGTAGAGTCAACAATTCGAACGCTCCCACCAGGAGTCTTAATCGGTTTTTGTTTTAAAAGTTCGTACTTGAACGTTAAAGGAACTTCTCCTTTCGGCGACTGAACTTCCTGACTCTCAAGCGAACCTGGTACCTCTCC
The DNA here is from genome assembly GCF_022664295.1 of Bacillus cereus group sp. BfR-BA-01311. Lineage (NCBI taxonomy): Bacteria > Bacillati > Bacillota > Bacilli > Caryophanales > Bacillaceae > Bacillus > Bacillus cereus group sp. BfR-BA-01311. Next base: position 35,804 of record NZ_JAKUHC010000010.1, on the reverse strand, counting down.
CTGATAAATATACACTTGCTCTGAAGGAATGGAATGAAAAGCACTTTCCGGCACTCCGAAGTTAGCCGATAGCACTTCTTTCGGCGTATGTGCAAACCAATCAGAAATAGCTAAAGTAGATAAATCTGAAAAATGCCCATCATCGAAAACGAGTAGAAATTCACAATGTTCCAATCCTTGAATGGAATGCGGAATACCAGGAGGAAAATACCAAAGATCACCTGGTCCAACATCAGCAATAAAATTCCGTCCATTTTGATCAACAGCCGTTATGCGTGCCCGTCCTAAAAGCATATACGCCCATTCTGCTTCTTTATGCCAATGTAGTTCTCGTACTCCACCGGCCATTAAACTCATATTTACTCCGGCAATCGTCGTCGAAACCGGTAGTTCCCGAGCAGTAATCTCCCGAGACCACCCGCCTTGTTTCAAAATCATAGAAGTGTCCGAGAATGAAAACTTCAAGTTAGGAACTAACCCTGCATCCGTTATAGGCGGAACAAGCATATTCGGATTTTGAATATCCCTCATAACATTACGAGGTCCAGAATCAATCGCACCTGCTCCATCGCTACGGATTGGTTGCGGCACATTCCCTCCCGCTTCATTAACAGTACGTTTCTTCATGATTACACTCCTTTTTCATCCGGTTATGAAGTAAAAATCCTCCATCATAGTGTATGAATTGGGCTTTAGATGGTTACAGTTACTATGGAGTTACATTATCTTCCTATCATTATCGTTTTGTTCATTTCTCAACTTATACTAGTATGGACAGCGTCTGGAAAGATAATGAAGAAATTAAATTAAAACTAATAAAAAACCCTGTAAAATTTATTACAGAGTTTTTCACCAATTATTTATTGTTTTACATATCGAATACGAACATTATCGTCCATTTGATAAATTTGTAATGTGTTTCCATAACTAATTCCTAACTCTTCACTTGCACCAACTGCACTTACAAATACCCCTTTAAATACTTTATTTTTAGTTGGTTTTACTACCAATACTCTTCGCTGCTTCTTCAAACAGTTTTGAACCTTCTTGTGCTTTACTTAATGATTGATGCATTTTACTCTCGTCTTCTTGGTCCAATGCATCAAAAAGAAGTTGAAAACAATCCGCATACAGTTCCATCGATTGCTTTATCTTCGCCTGTTCTCCCTGTAACTCAGGGGGCGCTTGTAAATTCTTCAGTTTCTTCGTTGTTGCCTTTGCTCCACCTAAACTTAGTTGTACTTCACTTTTCTTTTGTTTGTATGATTTTACGTCTGAATCTGCTATTCCTTCAATTAATTTCATTGTATCTTCAATTTGAGTAGCACTATTTATGATATCTGCCTTGTACCTTTCAACATCTGAACCAGTTACCTTACCAGGTGAAGAAGTTGAATTATTTGAAGAAGAACTTGGTTGACTACTTGATGAACTACTGTTTGTACCTTCACCTTTCGCTACAGATAAGCTATCTTCTTTCTTGCTATCAGTTGACTTACTCTCTTTTTCAGAAGCCTTATTCTCTTTCTCTACCTGTTGTGTTTCTTCTTTCTTTGGTTCATCAGCTTTCTTACCATCCGTTTCAATTGTAATACAACCGCTCAATAACATAACTGGTAATGCTAAACTTACTAATTTCTTTGCTTTCATGATTACTACTACCCCTTTAGTTGTAAAATTTAGTGTGAAAAAGTTAATATACTTAATTAATAAATTTTCCCCGAGTAATTTATTAAAATCTACTACCCATAGATTTCCTGTATATTCATAATCTTTCCATATATAACATTTTACAAAGAATTACATATTTGGTCAAAGGGATTTATGTAGTCCTTAAAAGGAAATTTTAATGACAAAGAAAAGAAGCTAACAATAAATTGCTAACTTCTCCGCTTAAGGAAAAATAGTATCTTTCCTTATCTTCTAATATCTAGGTTGTGATTGAATATTTGTAAGATGAACATCATACATATCAATGATTTCAAGAAATCTATCAGCTTCACGGAAAACATGGTCTGCCAATAATGGATGAATGATACTCTTTATTTTACATTGCTCAATTAAATCACGTGCTGTTTTCTTAAAATCCCGAAGAGATGCAACCGACACACGATTTTGATCTAAAAATTGATCTAAAAGAGGGGCTGTTTGGGATTGTGGTTTCATAGATTCTAAGTCAATTGCTTGATACATCAATTCATCAAAATCATTGCTAAAATTTCGTGCTGTATCTACAAGCTTTCTTTCCGACGGATCAAGAAGATGGCCAATAAATTTAGCATGGTCTGCCATAATCCGTAAAAAGAAAACATTTTCTTTAATAATAGCATCAGGAAGGGCATCTAATTTACCTTCATTTAATTGTATTAAACGTTTTCTAAAATAATCAGCTTCCCTACTTGTATGGTCAACTAAAAGTGGAAAGTTATTTTGTCCTGGCAATTTACATGTGAGAATTAATCCTAAAATTTTTCGTTTAAATCCCCAAATATTAGTTGCGGCTTGTTGTACTTCTGCATTAAATCTTTTTATTTGCTCAGGATCTGTTTCATTTGTATAGGAATGCGCTATTTGTTCAATATGTTCAAACAATCGATAAAATTGATTCGCCTCTTCGATTAATTGAGTATCCTCGCACCTAAATCCCAAGCGAAGAAAAAAAGAATGCTCTTTCATGATTCTAGACCAAAAACGAATTTCATTTAATGAACGCTCAACAAACATTACAGACGTAACGCCTGTATCAGGATGTAATGAAGTTTCATCCCTATGCATTGTTAATCCCCCCCAGTAAAATCCCCGCTAGTTCCATTCTTATGAGGAAAAATATATATAAATACCATCAATAAAAGTTTATGATGACTCTCTTATACATGTAAAATTAAACTAATATAACCTTAGCTTGATGAACATATACTGCTCCCCCAGAAGAAAAAAAGCTACCACCTAGTTGTAAAATTCTACTAGGTGGTAGCCTTTCAAAATTTCTATTAAAGCAATACAGAATCCTTATCACTATCCTGATTACGTTTCTCGCGCTCTTCTTCTAAGCGCTTCATATATACTTCGCCTTCTTTTTCGATAAACTCATTATCCATATCTTGCTCTTTTTTCGAAGTATATAAAACCATGTAGCCACTTAGTACAATCCCGACAATTACAAGATACACCCACCATGGTAAAGTTTCCAAATCACTTCATTCCTTTCCTTAGACAAGCCTTATTAGTTTCACTCTATGAGGAAAGAAGTGGATTTATGCTTAAAATTTTTATTGTGGATGCTTCGCGAAAAATGCTTGTACATATTCCATAAACTCAATTGGTTCTTGACGAAACGGTGCGTGGTATCCTTTTTCAATAATATGAAACGTACTATTCGCAAATAGCCCATGATACAGTTCACCATTTTTCCAAGAAACACTCTTATCATGTCGTCCCCATATAATTAAAGTCGGTACCTTAATTTTATCAGCTTCCATCGCAATGCGGCGCTCTCTCATTTTCGTAAGCTGATCATAATGCTCTTTATCATCACGACTATTTTTCACTTCATTTTTATTATACTTCGTAATCTCAGTTACAGTTTGTAAGTCCGTCGATAGCGGTGGTACTTCATAACTTTCTTTTTGCTGGAAAGACTCTATCCCTGTAGCATCCGCCAAGATGAGATGCGTCACTGCGTCTGGATATAAATACGCTAAATTGAGGGACATCTCTCCGCCCATTGAATGGCCGAGCACCGCAAACTGATCGTATCCGAGCTTCTTCATTAACTTATAATATAAATTCACTTGCGCAGGAAACGAATACTGAAAATCAACTGGCTTAGAAGAACGCCCAAACCCTAAAATATCAACCGCAATAATCGTATGGTCTCGCGCTAGTTCCGGATAAATATCACTAAACCCATCAGAAGAACCACCAAACCCATGCAGCATAAGTAAAGGAGGTTTCCCCTCACCAATTTGTTTAAAATAAATCGTCTGCCCATCAATTTGCGCCATACTCTCTTTCGTATTCAGCTTCATCATAACAGTATCTTTCACTTCTCCAACCTTCGCAATCGGCTTATCAACGAAGTTACAAACAATTAACAAAACGAGCACAATACCGCTAATCATATAAAACTTAAACCGTTTCAAAGTTCCCGTCTCCTTTCTCTTGTTGCTATTTAAAAGTTTTTACATTTTTTGGTTATTTTATGTTCTCTTTTTAATTGTAACTAATACAGTTACAATTAAACTAAAAAAATATAACTCATTTCTATTACTAATGGTTATCCTGTAACTATTATAGTTACATATTTAAAGTAAGTCAATTCTTTTCTCTACATGGCCTAATAACAAAGAAAAGGACCTCGTTGTGAGATCCCTTTCTTTGTTATTATTTAATTTAAAAATGATCAGCGTGTGAGTCTTGCTTGCTAATACCGCCACCGCCTTTATTATCTGCTGGTGCTCCGCCCGTGTCGCCAATGTTAACGTAGTCTGGTCTTGCTGGTGCTCCTCCTGTGTCACCAATATTAACGTAGTCTGGTCTTGCTGGTGCCCCTCCTGTGTCACCAATATTTACAGCTTGATTTGTAAAAGAACTATTGAACCCAATTGATAATACCCCTACTAATGCAGTCCCAACAATAGCCAAACGAAATTTCTTCATTATTTTAACGCTCCCTTTTCCAATATATTTTTTTGAGCCTTATTATTCATATAAAAATATTTACTTGCCTTAACATGATCATCAAATTCATAAAATTTCAGTGCTAAAATTTCAGTGTATTCTTGAATACAATCCCATAATCTTTCTCTCTCAAAATAAGAAAGTCCTTCTAAAATTACATCTTCAATAATTGATACTGAAGATTTTCCATTGAGTTCTTTCAAAATTTTAAACCGATGTTGAAATTCTTTTTCTCCTAAATCAACACAAATATTTAAACCTTTTTCAACGATTGGATTCGCTAAATTATATTGTCCTAATTTGTAATGTTCACGCGCTTCTACAAATAAGGCTTTAAAGTGTTCTGGGTAGTTTTTGGTCACCTCAGATATATGACGAATTGCTAATTCTGAAAGATTTTGACTAGCATAAAGCCAAGCTAAATTATGCCGAACCATTAGCATATATTTTTTTTGATCTGCTTTTTGCAATACTTCCATAGCAGAATTAAAGTTTTCTTCCGCTAATTCATAGTGATCTATGTCTACACAACATAGTCCAAAAGCATTTTCACATAATCCTACTTTTATTTCATAACCTGGATATTGTAAAAATGCTGCTTTTGCCCTATTCAAGTAATCTATTGCATGAACTTGGTCATATTTTTGATAATAGAAATTCCCCATCCGATAATTAAACTCCGCATGTTCTATCGGATCTGCAATATATTTCAATAACTTCTCAGCTTGCTCATACTGTTCTTTCGCTTCGTTATAATTTGAAATTAATGTGCAATGAAACCCTTTAAAAAAGTGATAGTAATAAGCTAGAACACCTTCTGCCGGGATTTCAAAAGATTCCACTTTATCAAAACTATCTTCTCTAACCCCAATCCAATCCACTAATGCATCATATCTAAAATTCAACAACGCATGATAAAGCAATACATCCTGATCCACGTCCAAACCACTAATCTTACTTTCAATCTCCTCTTTCATTTCCGTAGCTTTCTCTATATTTTGCTGCAACATTACACGATACCAATCATCTAAAGAATGTTTCATTTGCTCCCTTGTTACTACATCTGCTCCCATACACTCGCATCCCCTTTTCTCCAAAATTACAAAATTAGGATTTTTATACAATTATCAAAATTGTATATTACCACTCCTTTTCTATGCATTGAAAAATAATTATCAGAAAATTTAATATTTTAATTAATTATACCAAAGTTTTCCTTTTTAATAACTTGAGAAACAATTGTCAGAAAACTTACTAGAATAAATAAAAAAGCAAGCAGTTCCAGCACTCCGCTAAAACTACTTGCTCTATTTTTACTCTTTAATAAATTCCTTCGTGCTTCTTACTGTATCAATTGGACGAACTAATTTTTCGATTTCTTCACGTTTTGGCTCTAGGAATGGAGGTAAAGATAATTTTTCGCCAAGTGTTTCGTATGGCTCATCTCCCATAAATCCTGGGCCATCTGTTGCAAATTCAAATAAAATTTGTGGTGCAACTCTTGTATATAATGATTCAAAGAAATGACGGTCTACGTAACCAGATGAAGGAAGACCAACACTACTGATTCTCTCGATCCATTCTTCTAATACAGCGCGATTTTCTACGCGGAATGCAGCATGGTGCACTGTACCAAAACCTTGTCGTGCTTCTGGAAGAATCGTATTATGTTCTACGATGACAGAGGCACCGTTTCCGCCTTTGTTCACTTCAAATAAATAGAATTCTCCTTCTTGCGCAACCTCTTTAAATAATAAAACTTTTTCTAACACTTCTTTGAAGAAACTAAAGTTTGCGATACGAATGAATACAGGTCCTAAACCAGTAATTGCATATTCTAATGGAACTGGTCCGTTTTGCCATGGTGTACCTGATTCGATCCCTTTATCAAGTTCATCTGAGATTAATTGATAGTGTTGGTCATCAAAGTCAACGAAAGAAAGAGTTTTCTTACCAAATTGCTCTTTAATTCCTGTATGTTCTACTTCAAGACGGTCAAAACGTTTCACCCAATATGCTAACGCTGCATCAGTTGGCACTCGGAATGAAGTTTTTGAAATTTCATTCGTACCGTGTACTCCTTTTGGAATACCTGGGAAGTCAAAGAATGTCATATCTGTTCCTGCACTACCTTTATCATCTGCAAAGAATAAATGATACGTTTGAATATCATCTTGGTTTACTGTTTTTTTAACTAAACGCATTCCTAAAATGTGAGTGAAAAACTCATAGTTCTTTTCTGCACTACTTGTAATCGCTGTAACGTGGTGAATTCCTTTTAATTGGTTCATTTTATATTCCTCCAATGGGTTTCATTTATATGTTAAAGTTGTATATTTTCTTCTATTACTTCTCTTCAAGCGGTGCTAAATTCGCTTCAATTTCTGCTCGCTGATCTTCTAAGAACGGTGGTAAATCAAGTTTTTCTCCTAAATGTTCTACATCTCCATCAACTGTAAACCCTGGTCCATCTGTCGCAATTTCAAATAGGATTCCGTTTGATTCACGGAAATATAAGCTTTTAAAGTAGAAACGGTCGATGATTCCTGAAGAATGGAAGCCTCTTTGTTTCACTTGTTCTTCCCAATAGGCAAGCTCTGCATCGTTTTTCACGCGAATTGCTAAATGGTGAATGCTGCCTCGGCCCGGTTTTTCAGTAGGACCATCTAAATATTTCACAACGATTTCTCCAAAAGCCTCTCCTTTAATGGACTGGAAAATTGCTTCCTCTTCGCTGCGGCTAACCTCTGTATAACCAAACATTTCTGTAAGTGTACTCGCCATTTTATCAAGTCTACGAACGGTCATTTCTACAGAACCCATTCCTTGAATTTGATGCTCTGCAGGAACTTCTGATTTCTCCCAAGTTTCCCAGTGCTCTACTTTTTCTCCGTTTGAAACGAGTAGTACTAAGCGAAGACCTTCAGCATCCTCAAATTGTAAAGCAGGACGATTTGCATATGTTGTCATTTCACTATGTTTCACATCAAATTTCTCAAATCGTTCTTTCCAGTAATGTAAGCTTTCCTCTGAAGGAACGAGTAATCCAATTCGAGTAATCGCATTCGTACCGCGATATGTTCTTCCTACTAATGGAATTTCAAAAAATGATAATTCCGTACCTGGACTTCCTGTTTTATCTCCATAAAATAAGTGGTACATTGACGGATCATCTTGGTTTACTGTCATTTTCACACGACGTAAGCCAAGCACGTTTTTATAAAAGTGATTATTTTCATTTGCATTTTTCGTAACCATTGAAATGTGATGATGCCCTTTAATTTCATACATTGGTTATTCCTCCGTTTCGTTTTACTAGTCAAGTGACAACTAAAAAAATAACATTTCCCACAACTAATATGGTTTTTAGCTTTTCAATTTATTCTTAATTATATTTTTGTAAATTCATCTTAGTTTTTACTGTATAAGTTACTTTGTTTTAATCAAAAACAACTGAGTGTATGTTTTCATATGACTCAATCGCTTTCGTTACTATCACTTTACACCTCAAGTGATTAAAAAGTAAGAGATTTATCTCAAATTCGAGATATTTTTTGTATCATATTATTTACTTCCTATAAAAATAGCCTCACTAAGCTTTTAAAACTTAATGAGGCCACTTTATTCACACTATTAATTATGGAACGACGGTTTATAGAACGAACGATTATCAAGAGCAAAGACACGTTCTGTATATTCGCCTGGTTTTGTGCGTCCTAATGCGCGGTCCATCATGTTCATTTTTGCATCTAAGTTATCGATGTAATGCAGAATTTCTGCTTCTTTTACTAATGGTGGTTTTGGACTACCCCATTCTGCTTTTCCGTGGTGAGAAAGGACGATGTGTTGAAGAATTAATACTTCTTCTGCATCGATTTGCAATTCGTCTGCCGCTTTACCAATTTCGTTCACCATAATAGAAATGTGGCCTAGTAAATTTCCTTCTAACGTATACGTTGTAGAAATTGGGCCAGATAGTTCGATTACTTTACCAAGGTCATGTAAAATAACGCCTGCATATAGTAAGTCTTTATCTAACGATGGGTATAGATTTGAGATAGCTTTCGCTAAATCAAGCATTGATACGACGTGATAAGCTAGTCCAGATACGAACTCGTGATGGTTCTTTGTCGCTGCTGGATAGTCTAAAAATTCGTTTTGATGCTTATTTAATAAATGTCTTGTTAGACGTTGAATGTTCGGGTTTCTCATTTCAAATATGTATTGCGTAATTTTCTCAACCATATCTTCTTTTTTCACTGGTGCTTTTTCTACGAAGTCTGAGATGTCTGTTACTTCATTTTCATTAGCAACACGGATTTGTTTCACACGTAATTGAATACGTCCTTTGTAGTTTAAAATATCTCCAGCTACTTTCACGATTGTTTCCGCTACATATTGTTTCTCAACTTCTGGTGATACGTCCCACAATTTTGCTTCAATATCTCCACTTGGATCTTGTAAGATTACTGTTAAAAATGGCTTTCCATTGCTTGCGATACCTTTTGTCGCTGTTTTAATTAACAAGAAAATATCGACTTGTTCACCAACTTCATACTCTGCAATTTTCTTTTTCATTCGAATTCCTCCACCAAATCAGTTACTTTTAGTATAGCACACTACAACTCATTTTCTTTACGCATATGTGTTAATTTTATAATCTGTTTTTCTGTAAAATAGGCGAGTAAATGCGCATGACATGTAAAGAATATGACTTGTCTATCCTTTGCAATTTCCTTTATAAGTTCAATCGTTCGATTCGTCCTTACCGCGTCAAAGTGCACGAAACTATCATCAATAATAAATGGATAATCATGCTCAAATGTTTTTGCTAGTGCAAATCTCAGCGATAAATATAACTGCTCCGCTGTCGCTTGGCTTAGTTCATGACTGTAAAAACGCATACCATCGTTACGCTCTACAATAAACGGCTCTGACTCTGACGGTGAAAAAATTTTACTATATCGTCCGCCTGTTAAATAGACGAAATACTCTTCTGACTTTTGTAAAATACGAGGAAGATGTACTTCATGATAATATTGCTTCGTTTTCGTTAACACCGTTTTTGCGGCCGCATAAGCAGCCCACTTCTTCACTTGTTCACGCACTTGCGCTTTTTTCATTTCCCATTCATGCATTAAATCGCCGTACGTACTACCTTCTTCTAAATTCGCAATTTCCATACGATGTTTCGCAATACGCTCTGTCAGTTCTTTCTCTTGCGCCAGACAGTTTTGCACGACTGTCAGTTCTTGCTTTAATTTTCCGTCATAACCGTCAGCTTCGTAATGTTCAGCTAATGATAAACTCATTAAACGCTGTTCTAACAGATCAATTTGCGGTAATAAACGCCCCACTTGTTTCTCTGCATCTTCACGTTTTTCCGCTAGTTTACCCGCTTCTAAAAACATCTCTTCATCTGTAGACGCTGCAATATGCCATAAACCATCTCGTTCTATTAGTAATTGCTTTAATTGTTCTTGCATAAACTCATATTCTTCTTGCCATTCCGCCAGTTTTTCTTTTAACTGCTTACAAGTTTGGCGCTTCTCTTTCTCATTTTGCATACGGCTTTGTGCCTCGTGTAGCTTACTATACTCCGCACTACCGATAACAGTTTCTAGTTTATGTTCAAATTGCGAAATCATTTCATATAATGAAGATTTTCGCGTGCCTTGTTTCTCTAATTCACGATATAATTGCTGCATTTTTTCAATACGCTCAAACGCCGGCAATATGTGTGCATACGTATAAAATTCAGGAAACATATAGCGCGTTTTATATGCATCGACTTGTTCTCCCGCCTGGAACGTTTCTCTCTCCCATTCCTCATACGATGAAACGACTTTATCATACGCTCGTTCCAACTGCTGTAACTTATAAGACTCGCGCTCAAATAATTTACGTATCTCTTCATCTTTTTCTAACTGATAGCGAACAGACATCGCTTCTTCACTTTGTCTCCCGCCGGCACTTTGCTGAAGTGTAAGGAGCTCTTCTTGTAATCCATTTGATGGATCTTTATATAAAACAAGGGCGAGAACAATCCCTACAAAAACAATGACACTAATAAATAAGAGCGCTCGGTTATCTATAAATAAGCTTGTGAATAAAACGCCTGTGTTAATAAGAAGTAACAGAAGACAAACCCTTTGCCACTGCTTTTTCTTTTGCTTAGCTACTCCTGCTTTTTCCTCATACTTGCGCTTCATTCTCTCTGCGCCCATACCGATAAACGCCGCATCTTGGAACGATTTCTCTTTCTCAACTAACACATTTCTCTCTTCATCCACTAACATTTGTTTCTTAATCTGTCTTATATTTTCTTCTTGTTCTTCTAATTGCTCTTGCGCTACTTTAAAACGATCATCGAGCTGTGCTTTTTGCGTTTCTAATTCGCGCGCCTTTTGCACCGTTTGCGTAATTAACTCTTTCGTTGCCAAACTCATATCAAATGAAAGAACTGTTTCCTTTTCAAAAGTAGTACCAATTTGCTGTTCTAGTTCTGCGATTTCTTCTTTTATATTCGTAATATTCCCGCTCATATCACGCATTTCTTGGCGTGCATTTTCGTAAGACATATGCTGCATACGAAGTTCTTCTACATAACTTTCTTTTTGTAAAAACTCTTCATCTATTTGAATCGAGGCAATTTCCGACTGCACTGTCTCAATTTTCTTGTGGAGCGAATCAACTTGTAATTGAAGCGGCTCCATCTTCGCCTTCATTGCTTCATAACGCGCCATTCCGTTTACAGGAAACTGCCCGCTCTCGTTCTCTAACACTTTCTCATGCGCACGTTTTTCAATAACGAGTGGCTCAAGCGCTGCTAATATTTCATAATCTTGCTTTCTTTTTTCTGCACTCTCTTTCTCCACGCGAACAGAAGCAAGCTTCTCTTCACTTTCTTTTAACTGCTCTACTTGTTTTTCATACGTGCCAATTTTTCCTTGCCACTCTTTCATCTTCTCTTCAAGTTTCTTCATCTCTTGCAGTGACACGTTAATTTCTGGTTTACGCCCGCTCGGCTTAAAGCGCTGATCCATTTCTTTTTCTAGCTTTTTATCTAACTGCAATAGCGCATCACTTCCGACTGCACTTGCCGAAAATAAATAATTGCCAATATCCGCTTCGCCTAGCCGATGAATATTTTGAAGACCATGCATATCAAATGAAAAGACAGATTCAAATAAACTTTCATTCATCCCGCTTAATATATCGTTTAAAATTTCTTCTCCGCCCGTTTTCCCGTCTTCAAAATAAACGGTCACCTCGCCAGCTGCCGTCTTTGGCAATCGCTCAATTTTCAAACGACCGTACTGCTCTGTTTGCACAGTCATCGCGCCGCCATACTTCCCGCCTTCTTTCGGCTCATAACGGCGCTGTCCTCTCGTCGGAAAACCGAACAAAATACTTTTCATAAATGAGCGAATTGTCGATTTCCCCGCTTCATTTTCACCGTATAACACCGTCAGCAATGAAAGATCCATTTCCACATTTTCTAATTTTCCGTACCCATAAATATGGAGTTTTTCAATTCTCATTTTTTATCCCTCTCTTGCTGGAATAATTGCTCTAAAATAATATTTTCTGCTTCCTTTTGAATCTCTTTCTTCTCTTCTTCTGTAAAAGATTCAATACTATTACGCGCTACAGGAGATGTCCAAATAGTGCGCAATACGCCGTCCATATTGCTGAAAGCTTCTAACTCCTTTAGCACACTACCTACGAAATGATTTTCCGCTTTCAAACGTTCGATTTCCGCAAAAGAAACTGTCTCATTTTTCCACTTCATCGCATATACAAAATCTTTTCGCTCTTCGCTAGATGCTAAAATGTGAAAAATCTCTTCCACACGCTTTTCGTCACGCAAATAAGGAGAAAGTGGGCCCTGCCCTGTGAATACGACAGTTAAAAGCGTCCCTTCCTCTTCTCTTCTGCATTCATTCATCGCAGCAGATAGGCTCGTCATAAGTTCATCAACAGTTTCAAGTCCATCAATACAAACTTCAATCTCATCCCATACAACATCTGCCGTATGGAAAAATGAACACTGCGTTCCTTGTTTCGTAAGTTCAATAAGGTACGCACCCTTCTCGCCTGTTTCCTTACGATGACGACCTTGTATGTTCCCTGGATAAATAATGTATGGCTCTTCTGATAAAATTTCACGTTTATGTATATGGCCAAGAGCCCAATAGTCAAACTGTTTTTCTTTCAACTCACGAATTTGAAACGGTGCATAGCGATTATGCTCTGCATCTCCTTCCACACTTCCGTGAAGCATGCCAATATGAAAAGGCGCATCACTCATTTTCGTATACTGCGCTGTCATATTATCCGTTACCGCTTGCTGCAAATAACTAAACCCATAAATAGAAGCTAATAGCTCACCATTTTTATAAAATGATTTCTCTTCTACATAAGGCTCAGTAAATACATGAACATTTTCCGGAAACTCAATTGCTGCCCAGCTTCCTCCTAAATGATCATGGTTACCGTGAATAATAAAAACAGGGATATCGTACTGCGAAAGTCTCTTCATTTGCTCACGCACAAACACTTGCGCCCTCAAACTTCTCGTCTCCGCATCATACAAATCCCCAGCTAGTAATACGAAATCAACGCGCTCTTGAATTGCTTTATCAACAATACGCTCAAATGATTCAAACGTACTTTGCTTCATTCTCTCCCAAACAGACTGCGCAACATTCATCTCCATCCCTTTAAACGGACTATCCAAATGCAAATCAGCCGCATGTATAAACTTTACTTGTTTCACAAATAACGATCCTTTCTATCTTTCAAAAGTTTCATTTTATTAAAATTAAAATTGCTGAAAACTAATACTCATCGAGAATAAAAATATTCTCGATGAGTAAAGTTTCATTCTATTTTACCACGCAATGTCATATATTTCTTTGCATATTGTAGCGTTTTATGTCAAAATAATTATAAGATTCTGATTTTAATTATTGGAGGGAATTTTCATGGGAGTATACGTTCTAACAGTCTTTGAAAAAGATGGTTCAAAAGCATTAGACGAATCATTCGAGGCGGCAACTGAAAAAGAAGCAAAAGCAAAAGGTGAATCTATCTTACAAGAAAAAGGATTGTATGAAAAAACACATCGCTGTACATCTACTGCAGGTAAGCTCGTTTTATTCCAGCGCTAAAAAAAAGAAGCGTCATCCGCTTCTTTTTCACTCTACTATATCTTCGTCACACCACGTAAACACCACATCTAGAATGCGATTACCGATACGTACGCGTTTATTCCATTTTCCTGTTTGGATCTGATGTTGCAATTCAGCTTTCATCTTTTCCGTCCAGTCGTGAATCGTTTCACTACCGTCGTACGGATATACGCTCGGAAACTCTTTCTGCAGTAGATGCAAGCTCTCTGCATCAAAATGAAAATGGAAGAAGTAGTTTGCTGTAAGCGATGGTTCTTGCAATCGTAAAAAATGATCATCAATTTGCTTTCTATTTCTATAGAAAGTAAAGATATTCACTTTACCGCTAGTAATTTGGTCAATTTGAATTTCGTGCTTCTCTATAATCACGTCTTGTCCACCTCGTTGTATACTATCTTTAGTATATATGTCTTTTGCAACAAAGTTAACCATTTTCGCGCGAAATTCATTTCCTTCATTATAATTCCTGTACCTCCATATGCAATCAGGATAAATAAAAACAAAGTTGAAGGGGAGCGATCACATGTATTTCGGAAGCAAAGGTTGGTATGTAAAAGAACTTAAAAAATTAGGTATCCGTACTTATGAAGGTAAAAAACTAGAATCTTATCGTACGCATGTGTTGTCTAGTTTACTTGAGAGAATGAAGAGAGCTTCGGCTTAATAGAATAGCAAGAAGTAAACCTGAATATTGGTAAATGATAAAAAACACCTCCTAAATTCGCATACTAAGTATGCAAATTAAATGGAGGTGTTTTTATTAGTCTCACTTTTTCAGGGGCGCTTCAGTTTTCATAAAATATTTTTTGTTTCCGCTGAAACGGATACGTTTTAATCTCAGCTGTATCTAAATCTTCATTGAATAAATGAATGGCTATAATTTGTCTACAATCGTAAGTATGGTAATAATATGTTCCAGACTCCATACACATTGCACTTGTATAGATCGTATTATCTAATATACCGTCTTCTGTTATTACTGCCCCCTTAGGAACCTCACAATTCGATAAAATATGAAAAATAGCCGATATACCCTCTTCTTCGTTCTCTATACCTTGAATGTTTTGTTTGCCATACGCTGCCCGTACAAATCTTGATGGCGGTGTGAAATCTCCAGGAAGTCCCATCGATCCTGAACCTTGGCCAAAAGCACTTAATGGTACATCGCCCCACTCCGTTGGCGCAAATGGCTGCGATTTAAGACCAATATATTGTCTTAAATTTTGTAAATGCCAACTAAACTCCGGACTATTAGTCATCACTCCTATTGGATTGTCATACACTTTTATTCCATCAGCTGTCGGCTCAAGTACAATACATTCTCCCGATTTATCTGCTAAAATCCAATGTAGCGGTGGAGTAACCCCTAAAATTGGTAATGGCACATCTATAAAGGCAATGCTATCAATAGATTTTCTTAATTCTTCAACAGAATTGAACTGCGTGAGGCTCCAAGTCACAAAATCAAATGGTGCTACATTCGTTTTATTGCTATCTATATGATTACTATAAGTAGCGAATCCTGGGAAATAGAGAGTTGCACATGTCATACCAGCTTCATTTACTCCATCTGCCATCATGACCCTTCCTCCAAAATTAATTCCCATTCCGACAACAGCCTTTTTCGTTCGGATTGTTTCACCAGTTATATTGTTCCACTGATAACGCCGAGGAATGATTATTACTTCCTGATTCATATCTAATGTGAAATCCATTGTTCTCGCAAAAAGATGTTGGAAATTTTTAGTTTGTAACGTCAAACTAGTACACATGAAGAAATCTCCCCCATTTCATAGTTATATACACATTTTATAAAATTCTGATAAATACGTAAATTAAAATCTATTTTACTTACCATTGTACAAACCCTATTTATCATTAACAAAATAACCAACCAAACCAAAAATGCTATAATAAACTCAATCAAACTAAGGGGGAACATCTATCTTGCGTGGAAAACACATTCAATTTCATAAGTTTGGCAATCCAAAAGACGTATTACAAGTTGAATATAAAAATATAGAACCACTGAAAGATAATGAAGTTTTCGTCCGTATGCTAGTTAGACCGATTAATCCATCTGACTTAATTCCAATAACCGGAGCGTACGCACATAGAATCACTTTACCTAACATACCTGGTTATGAAGGTGTTGGTATTGTAGAAGATGTAGGAGCTTTTGTTTCTAGAGAGCTTATCGGTAAACGTGTGTTACCGTTACGTGGGGAAGGTACTTGGCAAGAATATGTGAAAACATCAGCTGACTTTGTAGTTCCTATTCCTGATTCCATCGATGATTTCACAGCGGCACAAATGTATATTAATCCTCTTACGGCGTGGGTTACATGTACAGAAACGCTAAACTTACAACGTAATGATGTTTTATTAGTGAATGCTTGTGGATCCGCAATTGGTCATCTTTTTGCGCAGTTATCACAAATTTTAAATTTCCAACTCATTGCCGTGACAAGAAATAGTAAACATACAGAGGAATTACTTCAGCTTGGCGCTCATCATGTAATTGATACTTCGACTGCCCCGCTTTATGAAACAGTTATGACATTAACAAACGGCAGAGGTGCAGACGCTGCGATTGATTCTATTGGGGGACCGGATGGAAATGAATTAGCTTTCTCCTTACGTCCAAACGGGCACTTTTTAACGATCGGTCTTCTATCAGGTGTACAAGTAAACTGGGCAGAGATTGTCACGAAAGCAAAAGTGCGCGCGAACATATTTCATTTACGACATTGGAATAAAGAAGTGTCACCATATAAATGGCAAGAGACGTTTCGTCATTTAATTCACTTAGTAGAAAATAAGCAATTACGTTTTATGAAAGTACATTCTACATATGACTTAGCGGATGTGAAAACGGCGGTTGATGTTGTGCAATCTGCGGAGAAAACGAAAGGGAAAGTATTTTTGACGAGTTATTAAATTGAGTACATTCAACTATCAATCCATTTAGTAGCATAGAATTTTAAGTAGCTTATGTAATTTAATTAAAAAAGCGAAAGGAGATTCTAACATGTGGTTACTCACGGCAATTGCGCCTGTTTTAATAGTCGGGGGAATTGTAGTCTATGTAATCGGAAGGCTTAAACATAAATATGACAACGGCACATTAGGTAAGAAAAAATCAAAAGAGGCTCAACTGTTATTAGACAGTTTAATACCTATAGGAATGCTTGTTGGCTGTATGATCGGTTTGATTTTCGGTATATTTTTCCCGAACTTCGCCCTGCTTTCAGTTAGTTTAGGAGCTGGAATAGGCTATTTATTTGGATATTTCGCCTATGAATTTTACAGCAAGACAGGAAACAATTTTTCCTAATCCAAAAGGAATAAGCGGGACAGTACATAGTAATCATATGAAATATGTAACTGTCCTTTATTTTTGCATCAATGTTATCACCTTACCTTTCGCCTACTATACACCTCTTTTATTGATTTTTCTCTCCTCCCCTTTTTGCATATCCGCTTTTTTATTTTCATTGGATCTATATCCAAAGTAAAGTAGCGCACATGTAATAATAGAACCTACAATGTATCCTAAAAAACATCCTAACCAAAACATAGTGTAACCGCCTCCATTCATAATAAATTTTATGTAATATAACTCTTTACATACTCCATCGTTTATTTCTATTAACTATACACTTTCTAAAATTATTCATACCACTAATTCTCTTCGTACCTCAAATAGCAGTTTTATTATTTGTCATAAAATTAACACCTTCTTTAAATACAAAAACTTCCATTCACTTGCTTTTTCTTAAGAAATAATATACTACATTTGAAATAAGCGAGCTAGTACATCGGCCCTTCTCTATTTTAACTTTAGTCATGAACAAAAGAAAAATAAAAAACCCCCTCAAAGCATAAACTTCAAGGGGTGAGCCTGTTTTTTATTTACTTATATACGTACAGCTGTACCACTTACAGCAACCATTAACATTCCATCACGAACTACTTCGTAATCTACGTCAACACCAACGATAGCGTTCGCACCTTTTTGTTTTGCAAGTTCTTTCATTTCGTCCATTGCGATATCACGAGCTTCTTTTAGCTTACTTTCATAAGAACCAGCACGACCACCGACAACATCACGAACAGAAGCGAATAAATCGCGGACAATATTTGCACCCATAATAGCTTCACCATTTACAATATCGATATACTCAATAATTTCTTTACCTTGAATTCCAGACGTTGTTGTTACAATCATGACTGACACTCTCCTAATAAGTTGTAGTTTTAATTAGCTTTCTTATGTCTTTATTATGACATGGAACAAACAACTAATCTATTGAATTACCTTACAGGAATGTGACAGTTTTGTAAGAATGAAACGCGCATTATGTTTCATTTTAATAAAGCGCTTTAAAATTAGGATACATAAACGACTCTTTATTTTCTTTCCAATCCTTTTCTACTTCTTTAAAAGTTGGTCGCCCTAATTCTTTGTTATTTTCATGTTTACGAAACCACTTCTTCACATACTGGTCTCCATTTTTATTTTGAACTGTACAAAGGAAACTATTACTGCTATCCTTTAATATTTTTACAATCACGAAAAGACACCTCTTCCCTTTTAAATAGCATGATAGAACTTGATCTTTTACTATAAGCCCTTCCTCTCTTATAGTCATACGACTCCTCGGCCGCGCCAAATTTGTAAGATCAAAAAACGATATTTACTTTGTTTACATTTTATTTAAAGAAATCAGAGTTATAAGCATGATGCTTATCAAAGATTTTATAGATTTCTAACTTATTATCTAATTTTGCATCTACTAAAATTAATATATTTCCATCGTAAATATATTCTTCATACTTTTTAGCATGTTCTTCTGGAATTCCTAATCCTATAAATGCTCCTATTAAACTTCCAGCTCCTCCGCCAATACCAGCTCCTCCAATAGCTGCTGCGATCGGTCCCGCTGCTACGATTGGACCCATTCCAGAAACGGCAAGTATACCAAGACCTGTTAATAAACCACCGAGTCCGCCTGCTACTCCTCCAGCTACAAGCCCTGTCGCTGAAAAGATATCTGCTTTATGTGCAGTTTCGCTATTCACTTTTTCACCCGATTTTTCTTCCAGATGTTCAATTTCCTTTTGATCTTTCGCAATAGCTGAAATGTTATCTGCTGAGTATCCTTTTTCATTTAATTCCTTAATAACGAGTGCCGCATCATCAATTGTTCTAAAAACACCTACTATTTTTCTATCTACATTCATAACTATTAACCTCCTAAAGTTTTATATAATGTATCTTTATTTTTCTTCATTTCTGTATACACTAATCTTCTTATTAACATAACCATTTACGAAAAAAGCGAATAGTAAAAGCACTACAAGTGAACTACTTAACAAGTAAATTAAATCAAATGTAATATTAATCATCATTTCATTCATGTATACCAGGCTCCTTTTTATTTAAAGTAAAAGTATATTTTGATAGACTAATCTACTAAACATAGACATCTTACAATTCATCTTCAGTTAATCTCTTTGTAGTATATGTATACCCTTCCTAACCTTTTCTAAACGTAAAAAACTATAATTATATTTTTTCTTATTTATATGTTTAACATTTTTTTAAACGGGTATGTTTATATTGTTATGCTTACTATATGGAAAGGAATATTACGATGAACGCCATTCACTCTACTACTATTTCTTATAATGAAACACCTACAATAACTCAGATTCATCATTTTTATGCTTTAATGACAACATTTCAAGCTAATTTATTTATAAGTAAACATGGAACAATGACATCAATCAAAAATTTAAGCACTCTAGTATCCTTTTTCCTTACTGTAAAAAAGAGAGATCTTGTATTATTTATTTTTGAAGGAATAGATGCAAAAAGAGCTTTAAGAACACTCTTCCCTTCTTAGAATGTTTGTTATCCTCTATTCCCTCGTTTACTACCTTTCATATATGTTTTTATATTTCAAAATGATTTCCTCTATTAAAAAAGAACCCCCTAATACAATAGGGGGATTTCTAGTTTGACCTTATGAAAACTGATATAATATATATTACGTTTTTCATTCTTTAAAATAGAAAAGTTTTAATAACCTTGAAGGTAGGAATTTTTAATGAACTCGAAAGCAAAATTTAGTATTCGCTACAAAATTATGGCTGGTTATTTAGTTATCATTTTGTTCTTACTTGTTTCTTTCATTATGTTAAACAATGAGATTTCCAGCTTACAAAAATCTCGTAATTTTATTATTGATCACGATTTTAAAGTTCTCAATTTAACGAATCAAGTGGAGAAAGAGTTACTAACAATTGAAAATAAAGCAAAAGGGTTTATCATTTCTAATAACCCTAATTACGTGCAATCCCTTAACTCTGCGGAAAAAGATTACGAAAAACATTATCAAGATCTTTTTGCTTTATTAGAGGATAACCCCTCTCAGCAAGAAAAATTAAAACAGATTAACGAAAACATTACTAGTTGGATTAATAAAGAGATTCACCCGTTAATTACAAATAATAATAGTAATAATGTACAAACAATCGACACGACTCAAATTCAGTCATTACAATCACAGCTAACTAACTTCCGGAGCACTGAGGAGCAACTAACGAAAAAAAGAGCTGCACAATTAGATATTGAAAATAATAAATTAGAGATTTGGTTATACAGTTTACTGTTCTTACTTTCTTGTGTTGCCATTATCGTTTCACTCTATATTTCGAATTCCATTACAAAAACGATTAAAAATGTAATTCAAGCTATTAAATCCATTTCTTCTAAAGAAAAAATTACGGAGAGAATTCACGTAAATACACATGATGAAATAAAAGATCTTGCTCATACAACAAATCACCTACTAGACGAAATATCGAAAAGAGAGTGGTTACAAACTGAGCTTGCAGAATTAATTTTACTGTATCAAGGTGTATCTTCTATTGAGATGTTAGGTAAAAAACTTCTTAGTGGAATTATACAAAAAACGCAAACTTCTTGTGGTGCATTTTATGTACGTGAAGAATATGAAGAAACTGTCTACTATGTGAAAAAAGCTTCTTTCGCCGATCAAGGTGCTGATGTTGGAAAACAATCCATTAAAATGGGTGAAGGTTTCATTGGACAGTCTGCTTTAGAAAAGAAAAGTTTTATTCTGAGGGACATACCTGAAGAGTTTCGTTACGTTACTACTGGATTATTAGAAATACGTCCTAAAAATATACTAGTCATCCCTATCTTATTTGAAGATGAAGTGATTGCAGTAATGGAGTTAGTAAGTGTAACTGAGATTTCAGATTTACATCAAGATTTAATTCACCAAACTGTTGATAATTTAGGTTTAACAATCCATAGTATTATGGGACGTATGCGAATTCAAACTCTTTTACATGAATCACAAGCAATGACAGAAGAGTTGCAAGTTCAATCAGAAGAATTGCAAACACAAGCGGAAGAACTACAAATGCAAGCCGAAGAATTACGAACAACGAATGAACAATTAGAGTCTAGAACTGAAGAGGCTGAGCAGAAGACAGCTGACTTACAAATTACTAAATTAGAATTAGAAGAAAAAGCAAGCGAGTTGTTACGTAGCTCAAAATACAAATCAGAATTCCTAGCAAATATGTCACATGAATTACGCACACCATTAAATAGTATTTTACTATTATCTGAAATGTTAAGAGAAAATCATGATAACAATTTATCCGACGATGAGATTGAATTAGCAACTGTCATTCATTCATCAGGGAAAGACTTACTTACTTTAATTAATGACATACTAGATTTATCTAAAGTAGAAGCAGGCAAACTAGACATCATTTTTGAGGCAACGAACATAAGTGACATGGCAGCCAATATGCATCAAAACTTTTTACATATAGCTGCACAAAAAAATGTCGAATTTACTATTGAGGACAGTGTTACGATTCCTGATCTGTTTTATACAGATGCAAAACGGATTGAGCAAATTATTAAAAACTTATTATCCAATGCATTTAAATTCACAGAAAAAGGATCCGTTTCTTTACATTTTGATTCGATAGAAACAACCAATTTAAGTCATGATATGCAGTCTATCAGTAAAGATTGGATTACAATTTCAGTAAAAGATACTGGTATTGGTATCGCTAAAGAACAGCATCAACTTATTTTCGAAGCCTTTCAACAGGCAGATGGAGCAACGATTCGAAAGTATGGTGGTACAGGGTTAGGTTTATCTATTTGTAAAGAGTTTGCGAGATTATTAGGTGGTTGGATTACGTTAGAGAGTAATGTAGGAGAAGGTAGTACTTTCACCGTATATATTCCTAACCTTCCAAATGGATTACATGATATACAGTTATCCAATTTAGAAGTCGCAGCAACGATAGAAGATGTTATTCCTGCTAAAGTTGTTGAAGAAACTATCGTTACTACCGAAACAAATAACGTCTTCCAAGAGAAAACCATTTTAATTGTCGATGATGATCATCGAAATATATTTGCGTTACAAAATGCATTAAAAAAACAAAATGCCAACATTATTACTGCCCAAAACGGCATAGAGTGTTTAGAAATACTAAAAAGCAATACAAATATCGACCTTATTTTAATGGATATTATGATGCCGAATATGGACGGTTATGAAACGATGGAAAATATCCGAATGAACTTAGGGTTACATGAAATACCTATTATCGCATTAACTGCTAAAGCAATGCCAAATGATAAGGAAAAATGTTTATCTGCTGGCGCTTCAGATTATATAAGTAAACCATTAAATCTACATCAACTCTATTCGGTAATGAGTGTATGGTTAATAAAATAAGTGAGGTTTAGTTGGAGTGGAAAATAAGTATTATAATTTTGATCCATCAGTAGATACAGATGAGCGCACGAACTTAGAAATTGAATTACTATTGGAAGCGGTATTTAAACTATCAGGATTTGATTTTCGCCAATATGCTCGCACATCTATTTATAGAAGGATTTGTAATCGAATGCAGCTCTCTAATATCCCAACCATTTCAAAATTGATTGAAAAAGTAATTCACGAGGAAGGGGTTTTAGAACAGTTATTAAATGATTTCTCGATTAATGTAACTGAGATGTTCCGTAACCCTGCCTTTTTTAAAGCGCTTAGAGAGCATGTTATTCCTGAATTAAAAAAGCATCCCGAAATTAGAATTTGGCATGCTGGATGCGCAACTGGTGAAGAAGTATTATCAATGTCCATCTTACTTCACGAAGAAGGATTAAGTGAAAAGTCGGTTATTTACGCAACAGATATGAATACAAATGTGTTAGAAAAAGCAAAACAAGGTATCCTCCCGTTAAATAAAATGCAAACTTATACGAAAAACTATTTACAAGCTGGCGGTACACAAGCGTTTTCTAACTATTATTCAACAGATAATCGTTTTGCTTATTTTAATCCATCACTTTTACAAAACATTATTTTTGCACAGCATAATTTAGTAACCGATCAATCTTTTAACGAGTTTCATATTATACTTTGTCGTAACGTCTTAATTTACTTTACAAGTAAACTTCAAAATCAAGTGCAGCAACTATTTTATGAAAGTTTAAGTCACAATGGATTTCTATGTTTAGGAAATAAAGAAACTCTTCGTTTTTCAAATATAATGCCGCATTATACGCAATTTAATCCTAGCGAACAAATTTATCAAAAAATACAATAAAAAGCGTATGAAATCCTCTGTTTGGATTTCATACGCTTTTTATTTCGCATTCGTTTGTATCATAATTAGACACATATCATCTGATTGCGCTTTCTTTTGTTCTTCCTTGTAAAACCCTTCTATCTCGCCTTCTAAATCTCCCCATTTTCTTTCTGTAAAAGTACGTAATTTCTCTTCAGACTCAAATTCATCATTTGCAATTGCTTCAAGAACACCATCTGTAAATAATACAATTTGAGCATTTTTCTCAAAAGGTATAACTGTCTTTTTAACTTTTATTTCATCAAAAAATCCTACCGCACAACTCCCGCGATCTAGTTCAACTACATTTGTTTCATCAACTAAAACATATCCAGAAGGATGCCCTGCATTGACATATTCAACTGTTCTATCTTCTGTATTAACAACTAAGTATATGGCCGTAAAATAATAGGGAATATTATCATTTTCATTATGTAAAAGGGTCATATATTTATTTAATTCTTTAATAACGAGTTCTGGATCAATTAAACATTTAATTGTTTCACGTAATACAGACGAAATAAACATACAAACTAATGAAGCAGATACACCATGTCCCATCACATCTAATAATATAATACCGTAGCGATTTTCATCGATTTTATACCAATAATACATATCTCCAGCTAGTTTAAATGAAGGTAAGTAACTTGCTTCAATTTTTATATGATCTTCTCTTAATGGGCTACTTAATAAGTTTCTTTGTACTTGCGTAGCTAAATCTAGTTCATTCCGAAGATTTTCTTCTTGTTCTTTATGCCAATTTAATTCTGATTTCAAGCGTAACGCTACACGCATACGTGCTAATAATTCAACTTTATTTATAGGTTTCGTAATATAATCCATTGCCCCCATATCAAGAGCTTCGGCCAATTTATTTGCATCCTCTAAAGCTGTAACAAAAATAATAGGAATATCTTTAAACTTCTCCTCTTTTTGTAATCGCCTACAAACTTCAAGTCCATCAATTTCAGGCATCATAATATCTAATAATATTAAATCAATTTCATTATGCCTGGAAGAATCTTTTCCAAAATGTATGTATTCGAAGAGCTCTTGTGCAGAATTGAGTGATACAAGATCATGATATCCGGCTTGTTTTAAAATCTTCTCAATTACAAATATGTTAACCGGATTATCATCAACAATTAAAATGGACACAAGTTATTTCCCCTTTTCTTATTTAAAATGTAAATCTATTATCATTTTCTATTTTTCTAGTATTACATACTCAGTTACAAAATGAAAATTTCTTACTCAAACATATTTATACAACAAAAGAACAAACCCCTAGAAATAGGAATTTGTTCTTTCACTCTATAAATTTCTACTTTTAATTTAACACCATTGCTTTATCATTTAAAAGACGATCTAATTCTTCCATATGATTTGTTTCATCGGCAATCATATCTTCTAGTTTTACAACTAACTCTGTCATATTTAATTTCGTTGCCTGTTCTTTTCTCGTTTCATAACGCTTAATTGTTTCATATTCTGATTGTCTAGCGGATTCTAACATTTCTCTAACGTCTTCTACTTGTTTCACTGGTAAAGGGATCGTAGTGGGGGTACCACCTAGCGTCTTAATTTTCTCCGCTAAATATAGGGCATGTCTTTGTTCATCACTAATTTCAGATTCAAAGAAAGGCTTTAACACTTGTCTATATATACCAGAAACTGTAGCTGCATTATGGTTATACATAATAATTGCTGAGTATTCTCCTGCTAAATCTTCATTCAATCCTTCGATTAGTTCTTTCACATCGTGTGACATTTTCATATCTCCTCCTATACTTAATAAGTACCCCTTTTCTCATGTTTTAAACATCATTATTTTAAATTTTTTATGTATCTAAAAATGCGGCTTGCTTCAATTTACTTATCGCTTGTCTTTTAATACGAGAAACGTGCATTTGTGAAATACCTAACCGTTCCCCTGTATCTTTTTGATTTAAATTTTCTCTAAATATATAATGAATAACACTCTTTTCCGTATCATTTAATACGTTAAAAATATCCTTTAAAACGAGACGCCTTTCTGTCTCTTCATATCCTTGCTCTACTTCACCTACAGATTCAATTCTCGCTACCGAACTTCCATCAGATGAATTTTCAACTACATCATCTAAGGAAGATACTCGATAATTATTTTTCGCATCCATAATCTCTAGAACTTCCTCTTCCGATAGTCCTAAATGATTTGCAATTTCTATTATCTTCGGTGAACGTTGCAGATGATCTGTTAACTCCTCTATCGCAAGTTTAATTTTTCCGCCTAAATCTTTAATTCGCCTTGGAACGTGAATGCCCCAAGTTTTATCACGTAAATACTTCTTTATTTCGCCTACTATTGTAGGTATTGCAAAAGGCTCAAAGGCATTCCCTATCGAATAATCATACCTTCTTATTGCGCCTAAGAGCCCTAACATGCCTACTTGTATAATATCCTCATGCATCGGTCCGCCTTTTGAATAGCGATATGCAATGGAATAGACAAGATTTTTATAATGCTCAACTAACCTTTCCTGCGCTTCATCACATTGGTTTTGTTGGAAGTCTGCAATTAGTTTAATAACGTCTTCTTTAGTAAGATTCGTAGGTTGAGATTGGATTTCCATCATTCTCCACCTGCTCTCTTTGTATATATTTTGTCATTAAAACTGTCATGCCCTCATCATGCATGATTTGTATATCATCCATTAACGTATTAATTAAATATAAACCTAAACCATTTTCCGGCAAATGTTCTACTGGTTTACTAATATCATACGGACCAACTTTCCTTTTTAAGTTATTAAAATCAAAGCTAACCCCATTATCCGCAACCATAATTTCTAATCGATTTTCATATAGTCCAAAGACAATTGCAATTTCTCCAACGTCTTCTTTATATGCATGTTGTACAATATTTGTACATGCTTCACTAATAGCAATTTTCATATCTTCTATATCGTCATAAGCAAAGCCCATTCGATTCGCAACACCAGCCATTGTTAAACGAATAATAGCCACATATTCTGCCTTTGCAGGAATTTTCATTTCTATCTTTTCAAATCTCTCCATCATCCCTAGTCACCTTCTTTCTACTTTTTCAAAATCGGAATTCAAATTTAATATTTCTGTTAACCCTGTAATATCAAATAATCTTTTTAACCTTTTAGATACACCAATAAACTCTAGTTTTCCATCATTTTTCTTAACCGCTTTTAATAGCGCTATAAAAACACCTAAACCGGTGCTATCCATATAATCTACGTTATGAAAATCTACTACAATATGAACCTCTTTTTCGCTTGTAATAGGCATAATCTTATTTTTTAAATCTGATGCCGTATATGCATCAATTTCACCATTAAGTTGTACCGTATAACCTACATCATTTTGCAAAATATTTATTGCCAAATTCATCATTTCCGCCCCCTTATCTCGAACTACTACTATGTTAATTACCCATAAAAATTAGTTTTAAACATATTTTTTTATTTTTATTATAAATAAATTTTCTACAGCTTTCTCGGCTTAACACGTAAAAAATACTACCAAATGTTTAAACCTTATAAATTTGTGTATATATAATGTATAAACATTATTTTTAGGGGGATCTATCTATGGAAGAGCACAGCTTTAAAAAGGGAGATTTTGTTCAATTTTCTTATCGACACGATCATGCTACAAAATTAGTTGGTTCCATTATTAATATACTAACGAATACAATTGTAGTGGATATAGGTAATAACGAGGACTTATCTCATATAGAACCAAGGCAGGTCGTAAGAATAAATAATTGTAAAAAAGTAACGATGGTTTAATACATAATAGAAATTGTAATTTCAATGAGTGGGGGCCTTCATCCCCCGCTTATTCCTATGTAGATTACATTAAAAAAGCATCCAAATTAGTTTAATTGGATGCTTTTTTATGTATATTTATCACTCTATTAACCTTATAGCTATATATAAAAAACTTAAGATTACTATTCATGATCATACTTACGCTTTCCGCAGCATTCTAGAGAAAAATGTTACGATTAAAATAAAGACGATTGCACCTAATAACGCTGGAAGAACAAAGATGCCTCCCCATTCAGGACCCCAATGTCCAAATAATGCACTACCTACCCAAGATCCGATTAATCCGGCAATCACATTACCAACTATACCTAAAGGAAAGTCTTTTCCCGTAATCATTCCAGCTAACGCACCAATAAGTCCACCTACAATACACGTAATAATAAGTCCCACAATTAACCCTCCTATATTCGTTTTATATTGTATTTATCAAGCTTTAGTATGTAACCAAAGCTTGATAAACATGTATTATTCTTTATTATCCAACCCATCACTTATCTTTTGTTTCACTTTTCCGACTTTTTCTTTTATCGTTCCCTTCGTCTTGTCCCACTTCCCTTCATTTTTCAACTTTCTATCTTCTGTAACCTCACCAATTCCTTCTTTTACTTGTCCCTTTGTCTTTTCCACTTTACCCGTAATTTGTTCTTTTAGTCCGTTCTCACTCATATTTCCCATCTCCTTTTCGTAATAGATTTATAGATTTACAGGATACAAATTTAAATAGAATACATGCATCTTCTTTCTTGTAACCATTCACCGACTCTCTCTAAATCTTTAACGAATAACAAGATTTTTCCTTCATCTAGCTTTTCTTCGTAGAAGTTCGCTTCTTCCTCATTAAGCCCTAACTCCTGCATCTTATTTCTTAACTGATCTCCCGTTTTTTGAAAGACGTTAATAATACTTGTCCCAAGTCCCTCCTCTTGTATACCAATTGTATTCAAGTCTGCATTGTCTGCGATTCTATCTGTCCTTTCTTTCTCGTGTGTTAATACGTAAATATCTTTTTGGTCTATCCCTTTCTTCACTAGATCATTCGCCGCATTCATGACCTCTTTCTCCGTAATAAATTCATATACAAAAGGTTTACTATACTTCGTTTCCATCTTTAACTTCCTCCTTTAAAATGAATTATTTGTTATATTATATGTAGTACACCTATTCTCGAAATGTTAAACATAAAATCTAAAAAAATATCTAAATTTTGTTTTTGATAGAGAAAGAATAGCGTGATTTACCACTTCAACACACCTCACCCACCTTACAATAACTACCTAAATTAACAGAAAATTTCTATAATTAAACTTAAGGAGGGATACTATGAAAAAAATCATATCTATATGCGCTCTAACCGCTCTATCTTTCACTTTAATAGGCTGTACAAGCACCTCAGCTACAGATAAAGCTTCACAAGCTAAGCAAGAACATACACAAAATACCTTTCAATTAAACTCCGCAAATATTACAGACATTGAAATACTGAAAACAACAAATCATACTACTTCCAAATCTCAAACAGATAACAAAGAAATGATACAATCTATCGTTTCAGCAGTTCAAAATGGAACACCTACAACAATTACTTTAGATCAAAAAAAGAGAGAATCTGCACATTCTACTATTACCGTTACATATAAAGATGACGCAAAAGAAGAGTTTCTTGTTTGGGTTGATAATAAGGAACAAATTACAATTGCTAAAGATGAGAAGAAAGATAAGGTAGAAGGTGTGATAGTAAATATTAAAGATGCTAAAATGATGAAGGATTTCTTTTAAAATTCTAGTTAACGTTAAAAAAAGAGTAGGATTACACCCTACTCTTTTGTTTAATCATGCTCAATAAATAGACCTTTATAAAATCTATTTAAGGTCTAATTTTGCTAAATCATGTTGTAAAACATTATTTCCTTCTTGTGGGTTAAATACGATTGCACTAAGACCAAAAACATTTGTAACAACATCTCTATCTTTCGGACGAATGATTCTTACTTCATAAGCAAAGAGTGCTGGAGGAAGAGCTGCTGAACGAAAAGTAACATATCGATTAGGTTGCAATGTTTGTGTTGAAGGGTCTATTAATGGTAACAATACCGGAAAACCCGATGACCAATCAAACATTTCAACTGTTACTCTACGAGTATCATCTGGATCAACATTCATAGCTTCAACAGTAAGAAATAACGTAGCGGGATGTCTACGTAATACACCCGTTGATAAAGTTTCATTATGATGTTCAAAGCATTTTTTTGGAGGGTGACCATAGCCATAACTCATACCAATTCCCCCCTTTCATTTACAATTAAGGACAAGTATTCCTTATAATATATAATGCTAGTATTCTTTTATTGAACGGTATAAAAGCGGATTTCTATCTATATTTTTGGATATTTTATTTATTCGCTCTTAAATAATAAAGTGAAACTTTATTCCAAACAATATCGCTATTGCACCAAAGTAAAACAAACTGGACAACCTAGATTTCAAACTGTAAGATTAGATGTTGGTGAAATTGGGCAGCAAAGTATATATAGAAAATAGGTGTTATTTTTGAAAATCAATAAAAAATTTGAACCGATAATTTTTAATTTCTTTAT
The DNA here is from genome assembly GCF_022664295.1 of Bacillus cereus group sp. BfR-BA-01311. NCBI lineage: Bacteria > Bacillati > Bacillota > Bacilli > Caryophanales > Bacillaceae > Bacillus > Bacillus cereus group sp. BfR-BA-01311. The sequence continues at coordinate 5,780 of NZ_JAKUHC010000010.1, read as the reverse complement.
GATTTTAGGTATATCTAGTATTATCTCTTTCGTCATGGTTTCAATGAATGTTGGATATACAGCTTTATTTCTCAAATCATGGATAAAAACATGGGCAATTGCTTTCGTACTTGCATTTTTAGCTTCTAAATTACTACCCTTTGTAGTGAAAAGGATAATGAAAATATTCACTTTTGTTGAGAATGATGCTTAAGAATAAAGTGATGTACTGCGTAGGTTCATTCCAATTAAAAAAGTTTATTATCACAAAAACTTAACCTAGTAAAATGTTTCAAATCGAAGGAAGACACCTTAAAGGTTGTCTTTTCTTTATAAGTAAAAAAAGCCCGCCTATTTCCGTAGGCGGGCTTTATCTTTATTACACAATACGAAAGTATACTCTCTTTTTCACTGAAATTTCATGTAATTATACATATTCATAAAAATACATGTTTTGATGGACTTTATCTATATACTCATGGCAGTAATCCATTGAAAATGTATCTTCTTGAAAGCAAAACTCTCTTTTAGAAAAAAAAAGACACCCTAAAGTTCATTCCTCCGACTTGAACCTCTTTAATTTTAATAATATGTATTGGACTCTTATCTAAAAAATAATCTAATGTATTCCAATAAGAGAAAGATAATGATAAAATAAAAGTGCAACAAGATGTTGCTTAGTTTTTAAATTTTATGGGAATAACACAAAAGCTAGGTTTGGTCGCCAAGTTTTTTCATTCCTATCGGTCATGAAATACCCCGGTTGGTCGCTAGGGTATTTCTTTTTTATTAACGTATATATAGGTCTATTATGGACAAAATAAAATATAATCTTAGTAGAAGATAGAACACTGACATCTTTACCGCTTCTAAATCACTTTGGTCTTGTGCGAAGAAAGTATGGTCAGTACTTTCAGCTCAGTGTTCGATCTACTTTAGTTTTTGAGTTGAGTGTTGCTAATCATAGCAGCACTTTTTTACATTCCAATTTGTTCTTTGATGAATTGAATTATATGTTTTACAAACTGGCTTTGCGTGAAGAAGTAATGAATATTTCTCAGTACTGTCGTCCACGATGCTAGATTACTTACGAAAGACTGGGATTCTGTCTTTTTGGTCGCCTTTTTTTTACGTTTTTTCATTCCTGTCCCTCCCTTCATAAGGGAAGGGCAAAGATGGCACATTTTATATTTTAAAGAGTTATATAGAAGAGGACAAGCTATTCATTAGCAAAATAAAGAAAAGACACCCTAAGGTGCCTTCCTCCGACTTGAACCACTTTAATTTTAATAATATGTATTAGACTCCCATCCAACTATTATTTTACTATGTTAAGTTATTTTTGTTTATTGAGAAATACAATAATTTATTTATGTTGGTCGTCTGTATGGTCCATGCAGCGATTAACAAGAGGACAATAGCAGTGATGACACCTAAAAGTCATTGCTTGAGCTGATGGCTAGAAACATAAGCGTTACTGTGTATTTATGAAATTTCATTATAAGCAACCTCCTAGTGGAACTACACATTGGTAGAAAAATATATATACTTCTTTCTACTTGATAAGTTCTTATTTTAATCATATATAAAAGGAAATGAAACCGGCTATAACAATCAATGGAAGGATTACTGCGAGTTTATTTTTTAGAGGGACACGCTTGTCTGGGACGCCGGGGTGGATAACAAAAGCTAGTAAAACAATTACTCCAATAATACCTAAAAGTGTATGAATGATGATCATCCTCCTAAGTAATATTATTATTAAAGTTATATCACATTCAAATGTTTATAAAGTAAATATTTTACAATATAACCCAGATGTTGCATTTTTAAATTCAAAAAAGCCCCTCAAAGCATCAGCTTTAAGAGACCCCATCCTATCATCTTCTCTCTTCATACAATCGATTTGCTTTATACGAGCAAACGAAAAACATACATGTCGCAACGGGGATAAATGTCAAAAAAAGTCCTCTCATTAATGCAAATGGCGTTTCAAATAAGAATGACCATAGAAATGATGCACCTTGCTTATCCCATAATCCTGGCGTCAAGTATAGTTCTTTCGGATTTACAAAGGCTCCTAAATTCATTGTATTACTATACACAAATAAAAATAATATCGGCAAATAACAGATCGCTAATTCTAAAAATGTTTTAGATAGACGCTTATACTTCCCTGCTCGTGACATTGGATCTGAAAAAATGTCATCTTCACTTTCTTCATTTACCTTTTTAAAATAGTACGTACCTGACCAACGATTACCGGCTATATGCTCCCAACCACTATCTTCAAATAACGTGCAGTAATTAATAAATTCACTTTTTCTACTAAATACTCTATGGTCTATTCTAATCGTCGCATCTTCCGGCTCTGTATATCTAAATGTATAACCAAATGTAGTGCTTTTCAGTTGATAGCCTTTCCAAGCCATCTCTTCTAACCATTTTTCCTCTTTCTCAAAATCTAAAAAGAATTTCAATCTCCACATCATCGTTTCCCCCTAACTATACGCGTAATAAACTCTTTGTAACCGCAATAATATGCTGCATTCTCATAAAATCTAAATGCAATACTTCTTTCCCGCGTTCCGTAATGACATACACTTTTCTTCGTTTATCTTCACTTTTTACCGATTCAATTAACCCTTGTTTTAATAAATTTTCAACCGCACCATACAATGTACCCGCTGCGATTTTCACTTGATGATTACTCAGTTCCTCCACCTTTTGCATAATTAAATATCCATGAGCTGGCTCTAATAAAGCTAAAAGAACGTAATACGTTGTTTCCGTTAATGGTAAATTTTTATCTCTATTCATAAAGACCTCCAATGTAACGATAAATATATAGTTAAACTGTATAGTTTAACTATATACAGTTAGACTGTATTTGTCAAATGTAGGAATAACTTTATAACCCAAAACAAAAACGCTACCTTTTTAAAAGATAGCGTTTTTGTTTTACCCTTGCTTATTCTTCGCCTTCATTTGCTCTTCATAAACAAACTTCGCGGTCATAAAGTCGTTAGAAAAATCTTTCAATGCATTCTTCATTACATTTAATTCTTCTTGTGATTTAATTTCAATACTGTTTAAGAAATCAAATGCTTTTGATTGTTCCTCCGCAACAAAGTTTTGTGTCATATAATCATCTTGGAAGTCTTTCTTCGCCTTTTCTTTTACTTTATTCATTGCCTCTGTTTTGTTTATGCTTTTCATTGGATTTTCGAATGCTCCAGTAGGTTGTTCTGGTTTTGGCTCTTCTTTCTTTTCCGGCTGTTGCGCTGGTGCTGGTTGTTGTGGTTCCTGCTTTGGTTGTTCTTGTTGAACCGGCTGCTGCGCTACTTGTTGCTCTTTTTTCGCTAACTCATCTTTTAACTTCTTCACTTGCTCATCAAGAGATTTTTTTTCAGTTTCTAACACACTCATATCACTTTTCAACTTTTGCGTTTCTTCAAAATGTTCATCTACTAATTTATTATATTCTTTCTCAGAGTACATTTTTTCACTAGTTGATGTCGTTTTCTCTTTCATAACAACTACATTAATAATTACAAATAAGGCTACAATTCCTATTAACGCACCGAAAATCTTCTTTTTGTTCATGATTAATCATCCAAAATGTAAAATTTCAAAAATTATCATAACAGACCAATTCGCTTTCTCCTGTCATATTTTGTCGAATCAATACAATAAAAAAAAGCATCTGAAACAGATGCTTTTTCTCATTCTTAATACGTAAACGTAATTGTTACTAAAGAATACCCTTCTTTCGCATTGTAAGGCTCCGCTTTATAAGAAACTCGATTTGCCCCTTGCGGATAATCGATTTCGCCAATTGCCTTCTTCACATCTTGCAGTGCACCATTCATTGATTGCTTGTATAGCACTTCAATTTTCTCTGGTTTTGCACTATAGCGTTGCTGCATTTTATTTTTTAATTCGGTATAGTTGTTTGCGATATATTCAGTTCCTAAATAGTTTAACTTTGTATCTTTTAATATTTGCTGATATGCAGGCGTTTTCGTACTACCTGCCGCAATTTTGTTTGTCAGTGTACTATAATAATTTGTTGTAGCTTGCGGGTAGTCTCCGCGGTTCCACTCATGATTTCTTGCGATTTGTTCATCTGATAAATTGAAATACGAATACGTTACGCGGCCCTGCTCATCTGGAACCGGATCATCGAATGTTGTATCAAGATGATACCATTTGTTTTCGATTTTCACTAAATTCCAAGCATGAGGTTGTCCGTCCCCAGTTCCTGTCACAAAATGATTTTCAATTCCTGCTTCTTTTAATAATTGATAAGTTAATAGTGCGTAACCTTGGCAAACCGCAGAACGATTTACAAGTGCTTCATATGCTGTGTAAGCTTTATAAGACGTATCATAAGAAACATGCTTTACTACGTAATCATGAATCGCCTTCACTTTTTCGTGATCATCCATTCCAACTTGAGTAATAGAAGAAACGATTGCTTTCGCTTGTTTCATGACATATTCCGTCTGTTCTTTCGTTTCACGATATGTAATCTTAAGCGTAAACGTATAATTTCCAGGTGATCCAGAAAGTCCATATGAAACATTCGATCTATTATTATTTGTATACTCATTTTTACTTGCAACTTCTTTATATGCGTTAAAAAGTGTATTCATCACTTCTTCTGTATTATTATTTTTCGTTTTATATGGAAGTGTAATATTTGTCTCGTATGTATTAATACGCTTTTGTACTTCCTCTTTAAAAGCTGTTAATAATGCCGCATCTCCTGTGTCTTTCACATCGGCATTTTTATATTTCAAAGTTTTATATAAAAACTGCGCATACTGTTCACGTGTTACTGTGCCATACGGTTCAAAATTCCCGTTCCCTGTGCCATCTGCGATTCCATTTGACTGCACCGCACTAATTGCATTTTCTGCCCAAAATGGATTTGGAACATCCTTAAAGGTATGTTTTTGTTTTGCCGCAAGATGGAAAGCATTTGTAAGAATTTGTGCCATTTCCGCACGACTCACAGAAGCTTTCGGTCTAAATTGGCCATTTTCATCACCTTTAAAAACTCCTAAATTCGTTAAAGTTAACACCTCTTCTGGGAACATTGTAGAACTTTGATTAATATCACCGTAAGGATTTTTAAACGTAGATCCATCCTTTAATACGTAACGAGTTCCATCATTACTAAACGAACCGCCTTGTTTATTCGGTACTAACACTCGATAAATTAAAGCCGCAACTTGCTCCCTTGTCGCAACATCTCCAAAACCAAATATCCCATTTCCATAACCGGAAATAATATTTTTACTCGCTAAATCTTTAATTGCAGGATATGACCAATGTGATGTCGGCACATCAGAAAAAACACCCACTTCAGCAGCTTTTACATCGCTGCCATTTGTATATAACAACGCACCACCAATCAGTGATAATGATGTAATTGATTTTAATAGTTTTGTGTACATAATGTCTTCTCCCAATACGTTCTCTATTTTTGTTGGTTTATGTCGAAAAATCTAAAAATATGACAAAATATATTATACAATTAAAAGTTTTCAAGGGATATATTGAATTTTAAAATATGCAAAAATTCATATTAATATATTTTTCCGTATTAATATTATGTTGTTTTGCTTGTGAATATATATAAGTAGTCAAGTCAACACAAATAATAAAAAGACAGCTATCCATTGAACTGACCCCATAAAGTTAGACAGGTCGTTTCATTAGGCAGCCTTTAGGGCATGAGTTCGATATTGTACCGGACTCATGCCTTTTAGTTTTGCCTTAATTCTTTTGTG
>NZ_JAKUHC010000009.1:0-195706 GCF_022664295.1 Bacillus cereus group sp. BfR-BA-01311 | reverse complement strand
CACAAAAGAATTAAGGCAAAACTAAAAGGCATGAGTCCGGTACAATATCGAACTCATGCCCTAAAGGCTGCCTAATGAAACGACCTGTCTAACTTTATGGGGTCAGTTCAAATAAAGCGGCTGTTTTCTTTATGCATATTTTTTCTTGTAACGTATAATATAATGAAAAAGAAAGGTGGGTACATATGGACGACAAAGAAAAAAAGCAATCATTCGATGAAGAATTTGCCCCTGAAATTTCACCTGGATATCGGCAAGATGTACATAAGCCACCTAAATATAAAAACACTTCGTTTTTAATGGGCATTACCATTTTCGCTGCTGTATTACTCATACTTATCATTTTCGTTTATTTTTGATGAAAGGTGGCCTATTATATGAAGAAACAAGATTCCAATCGTTCAAAAAGAACTGTTAAAACACAAAAAGGATATGTAGGAGATTCTGTTCATACTCTTAAACAAGTCGAGCAAGGGAATTTATATATTGCTCAAAAAGAACTTGGTCAACAAAATGAAGATCTTTAAAGGCCCTTTATTCCTTGAGGGCCTTTTTATTCCGCATTAAGTAATACACCCTCAAATGTTCTATTGAGCAATGAATTTCCTTTATTGTACGTGCTGCTTTTGTTCTAGCACCATAAATATATTATTAACCTTTACAATTTTCACTTCATAATTCAATTTCATTTCGCTTCTCTTACCATTTTCAGTACCCGCAACGTACGCTACAGCTTGATAAAGAAAACTCTCATCGGTCTCTTCACGTATCTCCTCGCTTGTAAATTTATACTCTAAATCTTGAAAACGATTTGGATAATAATTTTCCATTAATTGTTCATACCCTCTATTTAAAAATATTTCTTCACCTTTTCGTTTTACATCTTCTTTATTATTAAACTCAAACACTGATAGTTGTTCAGTCACAAAATGCTCTCCTACCTTTTTCATTTCATTATGAGTTAAATTTTCTATACTTTTGTTCTTTAATTCCTTATTTAACTCGTACTGATCAATCGGTTTAAAGGTAGCAAAAACCTCCTTTTTATATGACCAAAACAATACAAAAGCGATACATAGAGAAATGATTAACAGTCTTTTTTTCGTAATACTCCCGCCCTTCTTCATAATAATAGATATATTCTAACATATAGAAAGAAAATTCTGATATCATAAAATAGAATAACTTAACTCAGAAACGAGGAACAATTATGGACTCTTACAAACATTATATAAAAGAAGCTTTGCCTAATCTTTCTATACATTCATATAAACAAAATGAAGAAGGATGGGATAATGTAGCAGTTATAGTAAATGATGAGCTACTGTTTCGTTTCCCGCGAAAACAGGAATATGCGATGCGAATTCCGTTAGAAAAAGAACTATGCGCAATTCTCTCTTGTTCACTACATGAAATTAAAGTTCCAAAGTATCACCTATTCTATAAAAAGGAGACTGATGCTATTCCGCTTTGTAGTTACTATACTCTCATTCATGGTGAACCTTTAGAAACAGAAATAGTTACTACACTGGAAAAACAAGAACGAAAAGCACTTATTACACAATTAGCAACTTTCCTTGCTGCTCTACATAGTATTCCTCTAAAAAGTGTTACAGCGTTAGGATTCCCTATTGAAAAAACACTTACCTACTGGAAAGAGCTACAAACAAAATTAAACCAATATCTCACTACTAGCCTTACTTCATTACAGAAACTAGCCTTAAATCGCTTATTTGAAAATTTCTTTGCATGTTTAGCTACATCCACTTTTCAAAACACAATCATTCACGCTGATTTTACTCATCATCACATTTTATTTAACAAGCATAACAAAAGCATTTCAGGTGTTATCGATTTTGGTGATGCGCAAATTGGCGATCCTGCTTTTGATTTTGCAGGACTATATTATGATTTCGGAGATGAGTTTACTACATCTGTATATGAACAGTACAGTACACTTATTTCTCATCATGATCCATTACTCATTCACCGCATTACTACCTTTTATCAATATAGTCCTTTACTACATAATATTATTTATAACTTTGAATCAGAGAATGAACTCGAATTCATTACAGGCACAGAACAGCTAAAAACGATATTACAGGGATGAGATTACATTCTCTCCCTATATACTCTCTCCTCATACATCATTAACTTTTTATCCATTTCAACAATAACTTTATACAATTGAAATGCCTGTAAAATTTGCAGTTGAATTTCAAAAGGAGCATTTTGTTCTTTTAACCATTGAAATACTTTCGTTTCATCTTTCATTGATTATTCCTCCCTTTATCCCGCTATTTGCGGGTAGCCCGATTGAGCCCCACTGATTAAAGTTTCACTTTATTAAAATCTGCTACAAATATACCGTAAATGATGAAAAGCTTTTCATGTCAATAACAAAAAAGGATACAAAGTTGCATCCTTTAATGAACTATATTTTTCTTCTGTTTCGCTTCTGTCTTTACTTCTTCCTCTTGGCATTCACTACGAAACGCACAACTTATACACTCAGAACGAAAATGACGCTCTGTATAATGCTCAGGTTGCTCTAACATTTCTTTCATTCTAGATAAATCAGCCATTCCAGTTATAATATCTTCCTGTTTCGGAATGTACTCATACTTAGTTCCTTCTATTAAATTAATAACTTCAATTTTTCCTGGAAGAACTCCGAAAGCTTTATAACTGAATACTGTCATTAGCTTCTGACAAAGAGCAAGCATTTCCTCATCTGCATCGACAACATACTTTTTAATTACAAACGACTCAGCACTCCACTCACCAACTTCAAATGTCAATGACATGTGGACACCTAACTCTTCCATATATGTTTGAAACTTCTCGTATAAAAATAATGGTGGTGTCTGACTATCATCCTTTTCAACGAACTGTAATAAGTGATCCGTTAGCTTCGCTAATACAATATAGTACTCCGTCTTCGAAGCAAACATATTAATCCTTACTTTTTTCCAATACTTTTCTATTAATATTAAAAGTACAATTTTCGTTTGTTGACCCGCAGGTAGCGTGTAATACTCGTTAATAATTTGATTGACAATCATTTGTGCTATTTGTTGCCATTCAAATGAAGAAGGTTCTCTTCTTTTTATGTGACGAAAATAAAATTTATGCGGACAACGCATAAAATCATACAAATGATAATCTGTCATCGTTTTGATTGAGATTTTCTCATGCACTTGCTCTTCATCTCCCTTCTGCCATTAAGAAAGGTGTTTTACAAATTCAGCTCCAAACTGTAAACATTTTTCTACATCTTCATCTTCTGGCGTTAATTCTACTTTTAGTCCTTCTAACACAACTGCTGCCCCGCGCTCTTGTAGCTTTTCTATTAAAATGTCAACTGCCACTCCGTATTTCGGATAAGCCGAATCACATGATCCGAATACTGCCGCTTTTTTCCCAGTTAAATCAATAGAATCCATTGCATCATAAAAATCTAAGAAATCATCAGGAAGATCGCCATCTCCCCAAGTGTATGCACCTAAAATAATTCCATCATACTGTTCTAATATAGAAGCTTCTGGTGAATCCATAATATCAATAACTTCAATTTCATTTTCTGTTTCACGAATTACGCCGGCAATATGGTCAGCCATTTCCTCTGTATTTCCACTCATACTTGCAAAAATCATTACTAACTTACTCAACTGAACCTCTCCCTTTACTTTGTATCTCTTTTTCTGTTTGAATGCTCTTCTTCTCATCTACATATTCAGACCGAATTACATTTCTTTGCCATTCCATATGCTGATCAACATCTTTATTTTTATCTTTTAATCCCCTCCGCAGAAGGTGAAAATTCTTTCTCATTAACATGTCGCATCCATCCTATTGATAATAATTATCAATTCCAACTATATTTAGATTAATTGACATTGATTATCAATGTCAATAACTATTTTTAAAAAAATGATTAAAATGTACAAGCTTGTCCGTTAGCTATTCATATACTATGAATGAGCATAGTTCTTTCTCAGCCCTCTCTGACGGAAAGAAATAAAAGCAACTGCAATAGAGTGCAGTTGCCTTTTTTTGTTTTTCTATGATTTTAGTAATCTTATAGTCGTCTCTAAAAATAGCTCCACTCCACAAATTAATGCTGATTCATCCAAGTCAAATTTCGGATGATGATGTGGATAACAAGTATATATATTTTCATTACCTGTTCCTAATTTAATGAAACAACCAGGTGCTTTTCTTAAATATGCTGAAAAATCTTCTCCACCCATAGAAGGTTCAAGCTTCACAACACGCTCATTCCCAAACAAATGTAGTGCACTTTCTTCTACTATTTTCGTAATATATTCATCATTAATAACCGGATCATATCCATATCGATACGTATATGTATACGATCCTCCATGTGCTTCTGTAATTCCTTTCACAATTTTCTCGATTTTCCCTTCTGCTTCCACCCTCAATGCTTGATTAAATGAACGAACAGTTCCCATTAAAGTTGCTGTACTAGGAATAATATTGTCAGCCGTTCCCCCATGAAATTGTGTAACTGAAACAACTCTTTGCATAAAAGCACTTGTATTTCTTGATACGATATGTTGTAGATTTGTAATAATCTGTGCTCCGATAGCAATAGGATCTATCGTTTCTTCTGGTCGCGCCGCATGTCCTCCTTTGCCTTGAATCTCAACTGTAAATACGTCTGGAGCTGCCATCATCGGTCCATATGCAATTCCTATCTTTCCACTCTCAAGTCCTGACATAACATGTAAACCTATTACATAATCAACACCGTCCATTACACCTGCCTCAACCATTTCTTGTCCCCCGCCTGGATACACCTCTTCTGCGTGCTGAAAGAATAGACGAATCTCACCTGCAAAATCTTCCTTTATATTTGATAACACCTCTGCTGTGCTTAATAAAATAGCTGCGTGAGCATCGTGCCCACATGCATGCATCATTCCTTTATTCACAGATGTATAAGATTTACTTGTCTCCTCTTGAATTGGCAAAGCGTCTATATCAGCTCGAATCGCAATTACTTTCCCTTGCTTCACACCTCTTTTAATTGCTAGTACACTATATTTCGTCGGTCTCGTTACTTCAAAAGAAGAAAATGAGCATAATGTATCATATATAAATTGCGAAGTTTCTTTTTCATGAAATGATAATTCCGGATACTTATGGAAATGCCTTCTCCATTTCACGATATTTTCTTCCGAAATTAGATTCTTCCACACTCTATTCATGATAATTTCCTCCTTTTCAAAAGAACTAGAAATTTAAAAGTTTACTCTGTCTTAAATGATTAATAAAAACAAACACTGTATTTTTACGTATTCTTATAGTCCACTTTTATGTATTCACACAATCCACTTTCTATTTACATGTCAAACCCATTACAAATTCATGCTGAATGTAATATAATTGCTAAGTTAGGGATTTTCTTTTTTAGTATTTAGTGCTAATATCAGAAAAGAGCCTTTTGACTTATTTTTACCTAAAATGTGGGATTTTGTTTTTTTCACAATAATGTAGGACATGATACCTACAAAGAGCTATTATTTCATTAAGAGAGGGAAAGACATGGAAAGATTAAAAGAGATATGGTCTCGACCACTCACACAATGGGTTGCAAAGACGGTTTATTATCTTGCAATTTTATTTGCATTACTTTGGTTGTATGGATTCCATGATACAAACACAAGTACATTTATTTACAATGAATTCTAGGGTGGGAACGTTATGAAGTTATTAGAACAAATTGAAAAGTGGGCTGCAGAAACGCCTGATCAAACCGCTTTTGTTTGGCGAGATGCGAAAATTACGTACAAACAATTAAAGGAAGATTCTGATGCGTTAGCACATTGGATTTCTTCTGAGTATCCAGACGATCGTTCACCAATTATGGTGTATGGCCATATGCAACCTGAAATGATTATTAACTTTTTAGGATGTGTAAAAGCTGGACATGCTTACATTCCTGTAGATTTATCTATCCCAGCTGATCGTGTACAACGTATTGCTGAAAATTCTGGTGCGAAATTACTTTTATCGGCAACAGCAGTAACTGTAACTGATTTACCAGTTCGCATCGTAAGTGAAGACAACTTAAAAGATATTTTCTTTACTCATAAAGGGAACACTCCAAATCCTGAACATGCGGTAAAAGGTGATGAGAATTTCTACATTATTTACACATCAGGAAGCACAGGTAATCCGAAAGGGGTTCAGATTACTTATAACTGCCTTGTTAGCTTTACAAAATGGGCTGTAGAAGATTTCAACTTACAAACAGGGCAAGTATTCTTAAACCAAGCACCTTTCTCATTCGATTTATCTGTAATGGATATTTACCCATCATTAGTAACAGGTGGTACACTTTGGGCAATCGATAAAGATATGATTGCGCGTCCAAAAGACTTGTTTGCTTCTTTAGAGCAATCGGATATTCAAGTATGGACTTCCACACCTTCTTTCGCTGAAATGTGTTTAATGGAAGCATCTTTCTCTGAGAGTATGCTACCGAACATGAAAACATTCTTATTCTGCGGCGAAGTGTTACCAAATGAAGTGGCTAGAAAATTAATTGAACGTTTCCCTAAAGCAACAATTATGAATACGTATGGTCCAACAGAAGCTACTGTCGCTGTAACAGGTATTCACGTTACAGAAGAAGTGCTTGATCAATACAAATCACTTCCAGTTGGCTATTGTAAATCAGACTGTCGCCTTCTTATTATGAAAGAAGATGGCACGATCGCACCTGATGGTGAAAAAGGTGAAATCGTAATTGTCGGTCCAAGCGTAAGCGTTGGATATTTAGGAAGCCCTGAATTAACAGAAAAAGCATTTACTATGATTGACGGTGAGCGCGCCTATAAAACAGGCGATGCTGGCTATGTTGAAAATGGTCTTCTATTCTATAATGGTCGTCTTGATTTCCAAATTAAGCTGCATGGTTATCGAATGGAATTAGAAGAAATTGAGCATCACCTTCGTGCGTGTTCTTACGTAGAAGGAGCAGTTATCGTTCCAATTAAAAAAGGTGAGAAATACGATTATTTATTAGCGGTTGTTGTTCCTGGAGAACATTCATTTGAAAAAGAATTCAAATTAACATCTGCAATCAAAAAAGAACTCAATGAGCGATTACCAAACTACATGATTCCACGTAAATTCATGTATCAATCTTCTATTCCAATGACACCAAATGGAAAGGTAGATCGCAAAAAATTATTGAGTGAGGTTACAGCATGACCGCATATGGATCATTTTATTTTTTCGCTATAGTGGGCATTTTATTAATACCTACTATCATAGCTGGATTAAAAGGTAAAATGTTGCGCAAATATAATGCCGTTTTAACATTAGTCATGATTGCTATTATCTTCTCAGATAAACCAAAGCAAGCAATGATGCTAGCTGCATTTATTATTTGGCAATATGTCCTTATTAAAGGCTATTTAATTTTAAGAAAACAAAATAATAGTACATTCATGTTTTGTATAGCTGTTATTTTATCGATTTTGCCACTTATTTTGGCAAAAGTCGCGCCGTTTGTACCTGAATTGCATTTTATTGTTTTCGCAGGTATGTCTTACGTAACATTTAGAGCTGTACAAATGGTCTTTGAAGTTCGTGATAATTTAATTAAAGAACTTTCCTTCTTTAATTTCTGGGAATTCGTTTTATTCTTCCCTGCGATTTCAAGTGGACCTATCGATCGTTACCGTAGATTCCAAAAAGATATTCAAAAGCCACCTAGTGCTGAGGAGTATCAAAATTTACTATATACAGGACTTAACCGTATTTTCCAAGGTTTCCTGTATAAATTTATAATCGCGCACTTGATAACAACATATCTTGTAAAGGCTGTATTCGCCAATCAAGATACACTTTTATCTAATGTGATTTTTATGTACGCTACTAGCATGCAATTATTCTTTGATTTTGCAGGTTATAGTGCGTTCGTAATTGGTATCAGTTACATGATGGGAATTAAAACGCCAGAAAACTTCAATAAGCCATTCCTTAGTCGTAATATTAAAGACTTCTGGAACCGCTGGCACATGAGTTTATCATTCTGGTTCCGTGATTTTATTTACATGCGTTTCGTCTTTTTTGCAACGAAGAAAAAGTTAATTAAAAACCGTTACACTATTTCGTATATCGGTGCATTTTTAAACTTCTTCATTATGGGAATTTGGCACATCCAAGGAAGCGCTGTTGCGCAGTATGTTATTTATGGTCTATACCATGCCGCACTGTTTATTTTATTCGATATTTTTGAACGAAAAAACAAGAAGCATAAGTTTTGGCCAAACAATAAATTTACACACATCCTTGCGATTGTAATTACGTTCCACGTTGTATGTTTCGGTTTCCTAATCTTCTCTGGACACCTTAACAGATACTTTTAATGCACCCTTCTTATTCCATTAAGAAGTTGCACATATAATAATTTCGGATATAAAGGAGATTTTAAAAATGGCAGAATTCAAAGAGCAAGTATTAGATATTTTAGAAGAAGTATGTGAAAATGATATTGTGAAAGAAAACTTAGATGTTCAATTATTTGAAGAAGGTATCCTTGATTCTTTCGCTGTAGTATCTTTATTAGTTGAATTCCAAGAGCGTTTAGATATTGAAGTTTCTATTTCTGATTTTGACCGTGACGAGTGGGCTACACCAAACATGGTTATTAAAAAGTTGGAAGAAATCCGATGAACAAAGCAAAATTTGGTCCGATGCTTTTAGCATTGGCCCTTTTTGCTGTATTCTTACTTATTCCAACGCGCTTCCTACTTCCACTTTTAAGTGATGAAAAAGTAGAACAAGCTGCTACTTCTTTAAAAGAAGAAAAAATTCAAAGTATGATTTTACAGCAAAAGATGTTAGCAGATCCAAAATATCTTCCGATGTACGGTTCATCGGAATTCGCACGTATGGATGCTTTCCATCCATCTAATTATTTTAAAGTAAAGCCTGAAGGATTTACGCCATTCCTTCTTGGACGCGGCGGAACACAAGACCTTGTACATGTATTAAACTTCGCATCTACAATGGATCAATTGAAAGATAAGAAAATGGTATTCGTTCTTTCTCCGCAATGGTTTGTACCACAAGGTATTGACGAAACGCACTTTGCACCTAACTTTTCAAAACAACAAGGTTACCACTTCATTTTCAACAATGATTTAAAACCTGAAATGAAAAAACAAATTGCAAAGCGTTTATTAAACTTTGAGATTGTAAAAAAAGAAACTTTATTAAAAATTTCGCTTGAAGGTATCGCTTATGATGATACGAAGTATAAAGTAAAAGCACTTGCTGCTAAACCTTTCGCTTATATTTACCGTAACATTTTAGATCGTAAAGATTTATTTACAGCTATGTTTAATATTAAACCGCATAAAGAGAAGCTCGATCCTTCATTAAAACAAATGAACTGGGAAGAGGCTCGTAAACATGCGGATCAAACAGGTGCAGCAGAATCTGGATCTAATGAATATGGTATCGAAGATGGTTACTTCAATAGCAAAATTAAGAAAAAATTAAAGCAACGTGAAGGTTACTTAAAAAATGATGCTTATGACCAATCGCCAGAATATGAAGATTTACAAATTGTACTTGATTTATTAAAACAATCTGGTGCAAAACCACTCTTCATTTCTGTTCCTGTCAAAGGTCCTTGGTACGACTACGCTGGCTTCCCGAAAGAACGCCGCGAAGCATACTATAAGAAAGTTCATGAGCAAATTGAAAAAGCTGGTTATCCAATTGCCGACTTCTCAAATCATGAATACGATAAATACTTCTTAAAAGATCATATGCACTTAGGTTGGAAAGGCTGGGTTTACATCGACGAAGCCATCCAACAATTTTATAAAGCAAACTAACGAAAAGACCGCTTGAATTACTCAAGTGGTCTTTTTGTATATATTTTGTAATTGCTCGATTGCATTCGCCGCTTCTTTCATAACTCGCTCCACTACATGCTGAGCTGATTCGATTCGTGCCAATGATGCTGCCTGTCCTGCCCAAAGTGACATATATTCTTCCTTATTTTGCTTCGCTGCCTCTTGGCGTATTTTAGAAGTTAATACGTTTTGCACTGGATACATCGGAAGCCCTTCTTCTTTTCCTTCATATCTTTCTATAAATTCATTCCGAATACCGCGTGCATATTTCCCGGAAAACGCACGAGTTACAGTTGTGCTCGTATCTGTACTATGTAAAACCGCTTCTTTATACACATCGTGCGTAATACTCTCTTCACTTGTTAAAAAGGCTGATCCCATTTGAACACCTTCTGCTCCTAGTGCCAATGCCGCAACAAGCCCTTGTCCGTTCATTACACCACCTGCTGCGACAATTGGGATATGCGGAATAACCCCTACTAACTGAGGTATTAACGCAAAAGTACCAATCATAGCATCTCGTTCTTTCCCAATAAACGTTCCTCTATGCCCTCCTGCTTCGCTACCTTGCCCAATAATAATATCTACTCCTAGTTCAGCAAGTACTTTCGCTTCCTTCACATGGGTAGCTGTTCCGATAACTTTTATTCCACTTCTTTTTAAATCATTTATTTCTTCTTTTTCTAACGTTTGAAATGCAAAGCTAACGACCGGTACTTTTTCATCTAATAGCACTTGTAATTGTTCCTTATAGCTTTTTGGAAGCTTTAACGTTCCTTCTACTTCTATACCTAATTCTCTATTCACTCCGCTTAGTAATACTTTCGCCTCATTTACCTTCTCTTCTTCTATTTCTATCTCTTTCGTTACAAGTAAATTAACACCGAAAGGCTTATCTGTTAGTTCTCTTATTCTATAAATCGCTTCACGAATTTGTTCTGGGCTCATATAGCCGGCTCCAAGCGTCCCTAATCCTCCACTATTACTTACTGCTGCAACAAGTTCTGGCGTCGTAATCGCGCCTGCCATACCGGCTTGAACAACGGGATACTCAATTTTTAATATGTCTGTTACTCGACTTGTAAACATCATTTCCCCTCCTATTTCCTTTATATCTTCTTTATTTGATAAGCTTTCCCCTGCTTTTGCAAGGGTTGAACTTCATATGAAGCGAATATATTGAAAGAGAAGGAGGCTGAGCTTAATGATTTATCCAAATGCATTAAAACAAGGTGATACAGTAATGATTATTGCACCATCTGGTCCACCTACAATCGAAAGTGTATTAAAAGGTGTGAATGTATTACAAGAGATGGGGTTATCCGTAATAATCGGGAAGAGTGTTTACGAGAAATATGGATTTTTAGCCGGAAGTGATCAAGTTCGGCTTGACGATATACATGAAGCATTTACAAATAATGAAGTGAAGGCAATTTTTTGTGCACGAGGTGGTTATGGAAGTGCTCGTCTTCTTCCTCACATTCAATATGAAGTTATTAGGCAAAATCCAAAAATCTTTTGGGGATATAGCGATATTACAGCTTTACATACTGCTGTTTCACGTTATGCAAAGCTTATAACATTTCATGGTCCGATGATTGAAGAACTAGGAAAAGGTATTGATTCCCTATCTTTATCCTCTTTTAATCAGCTATTCCATCCGTATTCAACCATTTTATCTGCATCAGAATGTATCGTACCTAGCTCTCACAGTACAGTTACAAGTACGTTAGTTGGAGGAAATTTAGCTGTGTTAACAAGTATAATTGGCTCGCCCTACGAGATAATTACGAACAATACACTTTTATTACTTGAAGACATTGGTGAAGAACCGTACCGCATTGACCGTATGTTAAATCAGCTACTTTTATCTGGAAAGTTTAATGAATGCAGGGGCGTTATTTTCACAAGTTGTCACGACTGCACTCCTTCAAAGCCCTCTCAATCATTGCAAACAATATTATATGAATATTTCGCGCCATATCATATACCTGTCCTATTCGATTTACCAATTGGACATATAAGTCCAAACATCGGTATTCCACTTGGAGCTACAGCGACAATAAACACGAATAATAAAACAGTCTCTATTTCTTCTGGTATAGCCACTTCATATTCAAATTAAAAAGTAAAAGGAAAAGCGATTACGCTTTTCCTTTTACTTATAATAATTAAAAATTCGTCCAGATGCGATATCTGCAATTTCTTCTGGAATAAATGTTTTACTTATATCAGTGCCAACATTTAATACAGCTGTAGCATCTTTCTCAATGCTACCAAATAACTCTTTCCCACGTATCGTAATAAGGGGCGTTCCTTCTGGCAACACATCTTTTACAAATTCCATTTGTGTAAAGAACGGAACGATCCATCTACCTTCTCCTTGGAAATGACGCAAACGAAGTATTCCTTCTGTTGCCCCGTCCTCTGCTTCTAGTGAACCAGCAACATAAAACTCAGTAGATAAGAGCAATTCATAAAATTCCTTTTGCTTCTGTTTATCATCCCCTGCTACAACAAGTACCTCTTCTAATTTCTTTACTGAAATTTGCTCCATATGATGCCACCCCTATTTTCAAAATGATTGTACTTAGATTATACGAAATATTCTTATTTTTTTCTACATAATTCGCAATTATTTTCTTAAAATAATTTTAACACTTCTTTTGTCGTCACAATCGTAGCAAACTCTTCATGTAAATTTACAAGTGTCATATTGTGAATATCCTCTGCACTATACTCCTTACCATCTAAACCTTTACGGTTAAACGTAGCCGTTGCATCACTCACTAAATATGTTGTAAATCCTAAATTCCCTGCCATTCGTGTCGTAGTTTCCACGCAATGATTTGTCGTTAATCCTACAACCACTACTGCATTACATTTGTTCTTTCTTAATTGCTCTTCTAAATTTGTCCCAATGAACGCGCTGTTAACGAATTTCTGAATAACCACTTCATCAAGTAGTGGTTGCACTTCTTCTTTAAAGTTTACCGTTTCCGCTCTCTCATAAAACATTGACTGAGCATTTTCTTTATTTACATGTTGAATATGAAAAACTGGTCGTTCCCTTTTTCTCCATTCTTCTAACAAAATTCTCATGTTTTCTTCAGCAAAAATATTATTTCTCTCGCCCCAATCTGGTAATTGAAATGCCTTTTGTACATCGATTATGATAAGTGCTATTTGATTTGTCATCATTTCCCCCTTAATTTGGCTGTAATTGAAATAGAAAACCAAGTTGTTGTGACGCAGTAATAAAGCAAACATAGGCGCAAAGCTCTACAATTTCTTTTTCTGTCCAATATTGTTTTAATACGTGAAACATATTATCATCTATTGCTTTTCGGTCATGAACAAATGTATGCGCAAAAGTAACAGCTACACCAATCTCCTCTGCCTTTTGCACATCATCAGGTCTTCCCTTTGCCATACAGTACGGACATTCATTCCCATACGCTAATGTTCTTCTCACTTGCTCCTTCAACTCTGCTGAAAGAGTTCCTTTATTGTACAGTGTATCTTCTAACTTACTCCACGAGTGTAATATATCCGAATTATGCCCTAATAACTTTTGAAACTTTGTATCTCCTACATTTGATAATGAAATTCTCTCCATCATTTCCCCTCCTATTTCCTTCTGTTTTATTGTAAAATAAATAACGTTCACTTTACATTTCATATGAATCTTAATTTATATTTTTCCTTTACAAAAATCATTATTTTACTGGAGGTATATTTACAAATGCAACTAGACCGTGTTGATCGAAAAATTTTAAATGAATTATATAATGATAGTCGCCTTTCTATGCGTGAATTGGCGAAACGAGTAAACTTATCTGCTCCGTCTACTGCAGAACGTGTTCGTAAACTTGAAAGTGAAGGCGTTATTCAAAAATATACAATCGATATCGACTATAAAAAAGCAGGACTAGTTTTAGATTGTATTTTAGAAATCACTTTAAAAAATGGTGATACAACACGTATGCAACAGTTTATTCAGTCTTATCCATCTGCAAGTTTTTGTTACCGAGTAACAGGAAGCTTATGCTACATTGTAAAAATTTCTGTTCCTTCACTCGTTGAACTTGAAGAATTTATCAATGATGTTTCTTCATATGCAACGACAGTTTCTCATATCGTATTATCAGAAGTATCTCTTACTCCTGATATTGAACATATCTTCCCAGAAGATTAATTTATTTTTATTCATAAATTATAAAAAAACCCCTTACAATAAGAATAAAAATAATATATTATGTATTAAAATACATAATATTCGAGAAAGGGGCTTTACATTGAAAATCTGGTTTTATGAAAAAACGGCACAATTAGATGACTTGCTTGGTATTTGGGACAATGTTCCGACCATCCCGCGAATTGGTGAAAAAGTGGAGATTTTAAAGACAGTCCGCACTGTTACAGATATTAAATATGTAAAGAACGGTAATAATTTTCGTGTAGAAATTATTACAAATTAAAAAGTAGCTCCTAAGAGCTACTTTTTAATTATCTATTATGTGCTTTCTTTATAACGATTTTATCTTCTTCTACAGCTACTGTTACATAATCATTTTCTTCTAACCGAAGCTTATTTACAGCCTCATCTGGTAACTCTATGGCCATCAATCTATCGGTTACGATCACTTGACTATACACTTCATTTTCTTGTGATGAATTCACTACTTTTTGCTCATTTATAAAACGTACTGGTGGCACGCCAACTTCTTTTACTGTACGCCATTGTTTCCAAACATACGGAATTAACCATAGTAATCCAACAACTGTAAGACCGATACCAATCCATAAATTACTTTGCGCTTGTAATTCAGTAATTGAGATTGTACCACTTTCTTCTCCACCGAAAAATTGCATACTTGTTGCAATCAAATTATTTAGAGCGTGCACAGCTATATTCGTCCATATATTTTTTGTCTTTATGTATAAAAGACACATAACGACACCAAACATGAACGCACCAATAACATCAAAATGTCCTAGGCCAAAAATAATTGAAGATATAATTACAGCTTTTTTGATTCCCCATTTATGAGCCATTCGCTGTAAGAAAAATCCCCTAAAAATAACCTCTTCCATAATAGGTGCTAACACACATGCTGAAATGAAAGTAAATATCGTCATATATACGTTACTCGTATTAATAACATTTCCGTCTTCTAGCATAGTAACTAAGAAATTCGGTAACGTATGTGCTAATATGTAAAATTGAATCTGAGATATGCCAACTGAAAAAATCATCCCCATTATCGTTGCTAATACAATTAACCCCCAAGATAAACGTCCTGGCTTATCAAAAAAACTGTTAAATACAATATTATTTTTATTTGTTTTTACGTATAGCCAAAGTAACGGAAATACAAAAAATACAGTTATTTGTGAAATAACCTCCATCGTATTCTCAGAAACATTTGCTAGACCTAATGGTATCATTATAAGGAACACCCCTATAATCATCCATCCAAAAAAGCTACGTAGCCTTATACGTGAAAATGCATAGTGCATATAGAACACCTCCAAAGATAGTAAAAGTAAATGGTCGGATAACTACATTATAATATGAATATAGTTGAAACTCTTCCTATTTTTCTCAATTACTTTCAAACAACATAGCTCTTAAAATACCATATCGCTGTTCTTCAAGTTGCAATCCAAGTGAAATTTATGTAATAAAAATCCCCGTTTTTACAAGCGGGGATTTCTTTTATTATAATACGTCACGTTTTTGGAATAATGCACTTGATGCTACAAGTAACACAACAAAGTATGCAGCTACAAGTAATAATGAAGTTGTAAACGTAAATTCTGTAAATGTTGGTTCCATTCCACCATTGATTAATTTATTACTATCGTAAGCTCTTAAATCCAAATGGTTGAATACTACAAACTTCGCTACACCTTTTGCAAACATTATTAATACCATATTAATTGCACCTTGTAAGAAGAATAGGAACATCGTAATAATTAATGGTAATACAGATTTTCTAAAGACATTTGCTAGGAAAAATGCAAGTGTTGCAAAAAAGAACGGTGAAAGTAGTTGATATAAAGTGGACTTCATAACGATTCCTAATGTTAATTCTGTTTTACTACCATCCATTACAATACCGCCAATAATCATTGCAATTAGCATACCAGCTAATACGATAAATAACATTGCTAATAACACTGTAATATATTTAGAAAATAAAACTGCAAGTCTTTTTCTTGGACGAATTAACAATTGTTTAATTGTACCTTTTTGGAACTCATCAGTAAGAGTACGGGCAGCAAGTGTAATCCCAAAAATCGTTGTAAATAAAACAATTAAGCCAATCTCTGAGTTTGCATAATCTAAATATGATCCCTTAAACTCATCACCTTTTCCCCACTTCAACATTGCTAAAGTACCTAAAATTTCGAGTGCCGCAATGACACCCATTAAAATATACATACCTTTTTTCGCATGCAACTTTAAAAATTCATTTTGAATTAATTTAAACATTACGCTTTCACTCCCCCAGTAATCGCTAAGAACTCATCCTCTAACGTTTTATTTTGAACAGTAACTCCGTATACAAGCACATCAGCATGAACAAGTTTTTTTACAAGTTGCGGAATGTTGTCTTTTGTTACAGATGCTACAATTACATTCCCTTTTGCTTTACCTTTAATGATTTCATTTGCTTTCTGAACTTCATCTACTTCAAACGCTACAACGACTGCCTCATCATGTTTCACTTTTTCATGTAAGTTGTACTCTTGTACAAACTCACCTTGTTTAATAATAACGACGCGATCACACATTAATTCAATTTCACTCAATAAGTGACTTGATACGATTACAGCAATATTCTCTTCTTTCGCTAAACGTTGTAAATAATCACGAATTTGGCGAATACCAGCTGGATCTAATCCATTTGTCGGTTCATCTAAAATTAAGATTTTCGGCTGATGCAGTAATGCCTGTGCAATTCCTAAACGTTGTTTCATACCAAGTGAATATGTTTTCACCTTTTTATGAATCGCATGCTCTAACTCAACAAGCTTTACAATCTCAGCAATGCGCTCTTTACTAATTGGTGTAATGGCCATGTTCGCAAAATGCTTTAAGTTTTGCATTCCTGTCATATAATCATATAGTTCAGGATTTTCTACAATCGCTCCAATTTGCTCTAGTGCCTTTTCACGCTCCGAGCGAATACTATGTCCACAAATTGTAATATCGCCCTCTGTCATTGAAATAAGACCTGTCATCATACGGATTGTCGTCGTCTTACCGCTACCGTTCGGTCCAAGGAATCCGTATACTTCTCCTTCACGAACCTCAAATGATAAACCACGAATAATTTCCGTTCCACCAATCTTTTTTCGAACATTCTCTAACTTTACTACTACGTTTCCCAATGCTGATTCCTCCTTTAGACTTCTAGTTTTTTATCGACTATGTGACCTGTAACTACTAGTAATATAATTGTTAATAAACAATTAAAAAATAGATTTAAAATTGTAACCTCTGTACCAGAATAAAATGATGTATTAAAAAAACCATTTTGATCTATAAATCCAATATTATTTATAGCAAACACATACTTTTCTATTTGCTGAAAAATATACGTTATTCCTCCATTAAATGCGGTAAAAATGACGAATAAAACTAAACAAGCAACTTTATTCATAGATGATTTCACATTTAATAGTTTTACAATTACTATAATGAAATAAATAGAAACTAGCATATTAAGAAAATCTAGTCCCCATAAGAAAATAGATAACATATGATGTAATATTCCATAATTATATAAACTGTGTATTGCTTGCTGAATACCTAAATTAGTTTTTCCATTGTAAATATTTAAAGAAAAATAGTATAGAAAAATGATTCCTATTCCTAGCAAAATCATAAAGAGTAGTACACAGAATAAACTATTTGCACATATATACTTTTTTGCTGAAATAGAAGTATAACGTAGCATAGAGTTTTTTAACATTTTCCGAAAAGACGATATACCTGTTAAAAGAATTGCAAATCCATTTATACCTAGTACGATAAAGAATATAATAATAATTATATCTTGCCTACCTGAAATTCTAACTCCTGAAACTCCTTTCATATTAAATAAAAGAATTAATGAAACTGTAATAAAACCAAAGTAAATAATGGCTATCTTTCTCTTATTACAATTATATAGATAAAGAAAAAGCTGACTCATTTCTCATAGGCCTCCTTAAACAGCTCATGTACTGCTTTACCCTTTTGAAATCGTAGTTCTTCCACATTTTCATGCAATATTATTTCTCCATCTTTCAAAAAGATTACTTCATCGAATATATTTTCGATTTCTCTTATTAAATGAGTCGATATAAGTAGCGTACAATCTTCACGATAAAATTTAAGTATTAACTCAAGTACATGTTCTCTAGAAACAAGATCAATCCCGCCCAATGGCTCATCCAGTACATATAGCTTCGCTTTTCGAGAAAACGTTAAAATAATCTGCAGCTTCTCAACCATACCTTTTGACAATGCTGTAATTTTTTCTTCTAACGGTATTTTAAATTCTGCAATCGTATCTACCGCTTTTTGAATATCGAAGTCTTTATAAAAATCTCGGTAGAAAAATAAAGCGTCTTTTACAGTCATCCAATCATCAAAGATTGGCTTATCGGACATAAATGAAACAATTTCTTTCGTCTGTAACCCTACCTTTTTACCGTCTATTGTAATACTACCTTCAGAAGGGTGTTGCAAGCCTGCAATCATTTTCAATAACGTCGTTTTCCCGCTCCCGTTATCTCCAACAAGCCCAACGATTTTCCCTTCCGTAATCTCTATGTTTAATTCACGGATCACTGCTTTTAATCCGTATCTCTTCCATAAGTTTTCTATTTTCAATAGCTCTGTCATTGGCTCTCCTCCCTCTTATCATGTAATGAAGAACGAAGAATTGTAAGAATTTCTTCTTCTGAAAAACCTAAATTGTCCATTCCATCTATAAAAGAATGAAGTAATTCTTTCGCCATCTCTTTTCGCAGCTCCATAATTTTCTCCCCTTCATTCGTTACATACCGTCCCATTCCTCTACGTGTGACAACAACTCCATCCCGTTCTAGCTCTTGAAATGTACGCTGAATCGTATTTGGATTCACTTGTAATTCACTCGCTAATTCACGGACAGAGGGAATTTTATCACCAGGTAATAAATGTCCTGTTACGATCTCTTTTTTTATGTATTCCATTACCTGAATGTAAATTGGTGTATTTGGAGAAAACTCTATTTTCATTTCTTCCCTCCTTTTGTATCAGTGTACTAGTTAAATAATACACCGATACAAAAAGTTTGTAAATACCCATTTAATTACAAAAAAGTTCTATCCGTTAAACGAATAGAACTTCCCAAATATAAATCGCTATACAAAAATAATAGTGTTATGTAAACAAAATTATAAAGAAAAACTGTCTTATCAATGAATAAGACAGTTTTTCTTTATAATCCTATATTAAAAGTTAAACACGAAGTCATCGTCAGCTAACTTTTCAACGTTCGTTGCTTTTACGTAACCATTTCCTTTTACAGAGAAGAAATCATGGTTTTTCGTATCTGTACGTAAACCATTTAAAACGATTGGGTTAATTTCTTCTTCTTCAAACTTCGGCTCAAGTCCTAAGTTCATAAGCCCTTTATTCGCATTGTAACGAACGAAACGATTTACATCTTCTACAAGACCGATAGAAGTGTAAATTTCTTCTGTATAGGCCATTTCAATTTCATATAGTTCCATTAATAACTCTTGTGTTTCTTTTTGCACTTCTTGTTGCTCTTCTGCAGAAAGTTCTGCGAAGATTTGTTGTGCTAAAATACCGACGAATACGCCGTGAATTGACTCATCCTTTACCTTCACATAAGTTCGCTACTCCTATGCCGTTTATACAGCTTACAGTTTCCTGTAAGAAGAGACTATATCATCTACCTTCTCAGGTAGCCCTCCATTTCGATTTAAGGGATTCTCACCCACCGCTTGGCCCTACTCCTCTTGCGGAATTTCACCGCCATTGGGATAGTCGTTGAACGTTCCTTTATCTACGTATCGCACCCACCACTGTTTATACAGTTTTCGATGTCTGATACGGCTTCCTGTGCCGCTCGATAACCCATGTTTTCTTTCAATGGATGCATTAGATTCACCGGCTTGTAGCATCTGAACGATATCCAAAAACATTTCAAGAGTCACACGTCCCCTTGTTTTCAGTTGGTGTTCAGATTTAACCGGCATATAATTTTGCACTTTTCCCCAAAGATATTTATAACGTTTCTTATGTCGAATTAAAGATACATAATTAGGATGAAGATTATACATATCAGCAATTTCTGGATTTGTCTTTCCGCACTTTAGTAGTTCTACAATCTCAAAAAATTGTGCATCTGTAATTTTTGATTGTGGATTTTTTTCACCTATAACACGTTGCCTTTTCTTCTCTAATTGTTCTTCAGTGAATTTAATTCCACCCAATCCTTCTCCGCCTAACGTCAAGTTATAGCCATTATTATAAGAATCATACAGCCAAATATACTGTTGCTCAATCTCACTCAATTCTTCCAATGAACATTCTATTTCCTCTAGAATTCCATATTCTAAAGTGGATTCATATTTACAGTATACTGCTTGTAAATACCTATTATAATGTGTACCACTCTTTAACATCCACATATGTTCCCTAATTCGTTTTAAATTTGAAACGTTCACATCTTTACCAATATAATACTTCCCATTGATTTTTAAATAGTAAATTCCGTACATGTTATCGCTAGATAAAGGCTTCGCTGCTGATTGCCCTATCAGCTATTCTCCTTTCCATCTATTGATAGTTAGAGAATAACCTGAATGCATATATTCATCAATAATAATACAGATAAATTTACAATAGGGGGTCCCAGCAATTAAAAGGGTTTTTCAATTGGTATCTCTACCAAAAGCCGCCATAAGTTAACGGATAATAAGGTTAATAATTTCACCACTTGCCGTCAGTTTACCTTGACCAGCTAAGTAAAGTGGATAGAAAAATCCACTATAGAATAAGTAACTTTCTAAGAACACACTTGCTACCATTGCCATGTATAACTCTTTTTTCGTTACTTCAGGCTTTAATAAACGACGATAGTAACTAGTAATAATACCAGCTTTTTTCTCAAGTAACGGATGATTGTCTACCCAGTCAAAAATATCATCAATTTCTTCTTCTGTAGCTAATGTTGTGAAAATGTGACTATAACTTTTCGCATGTACTTCTTCCATAGCTCCCATGAAAGCTAATACACTTTTCGCTTGTAAATTTTCAAGATGAACAAGTACAAGTGGCATTCCTTCGCCACCTTGTTTCGTATCTAAAAGTGTTAAACCACCTAATACACGCTTATAAGCAATTTGCTCTTCTTTCGATAATTGCACCCAAGTATTTTTGTCAGAAGAAACCGCGATTTCTTCTTCTGTCCAAAACTGAGCGATGTTTTGCTTCCAAAACATTAAACTGAAATCATCTTCCTTTTTATTCCAGTTAACAGCGCGCATTGAATCACCCCTATATCTATTATTGTTCTACTGAACGGTTAAATTTCCATCTAACAATGAAAAGCTAACCGTTTAGTAGAACAAACCAAGTATGAGCAGGGTTCATAACCCTGCTCATACTATTGGGTTATTCATTTAGTATGGCAATATGCCATTAAACGGTACAAGCCACACACTCTTCCACGCTTAATTTACGTGTTCTCGTATAATACAGACTCTTTAAGCCTTTTTTATGTGCATAGATGTAGTAACGTGCTAATTCACGTGTTGAAATATCACTATTAACGTAAAGAATTGTACTAATTCCTTGGTCAATATGTTCTTGAATTTCTGCGATTAAATCAATTAATTTAAACTGATTCATATCGTAAGAAGATTTATAGTACCAGAACGTATCTTTTGATAAATACGGCATTGGATAATATGTTGTCGCATTCGCATATGTTCTTGATTCGATTTGACTTACGATCGGCATTACGCTTGAAGTTGCATTTTGAACGTAACTGATTGATTGTGTTGGAGCAATGGCAAGACGATATGAGTTGTATAAACCATTCTTCTGCACTTGCTCTTTTAAACTTGTCCAATCTTCTTTTGTTGGAATATGAATTCCTTCAAATAGTTGCTGAACTTTTTCAGTTACTGGGCTGTAATCTGTCGTTTCATACTTTTCGAAGTATGTGCCATTCGCATAATCAGATTTATCGAAGTCCTTAAATGTCTCGCCTTTTTCTGTAGCGATTTCCATACTTTTCTCAATAGAGTAGTAATTTAACATCATAAAGAATGTACGAGCGAATTCTTTCGCTTCTGCACTTTCATAAGCGATTTTATTTTTTGCTAAATATCCGTGTAAGTTCATTGCTCCAAGTCCAACTGAATGAAGCTCGTCATTTGCTTTTTTCACAGTTGGTGCATTCGGAATAATCGTCATATCAGAAACAGCTGTTAAAGCTTCCATTCCCGCATGAACTGCTTCACGAATTTCTTTATTTTCCATTACGTTTACGATATTTAACGATCCTAAGTTACAGTTAATATCACGACGGATAATGTCATCTGTACCGTAATCATTTATTTCTGAAGTTTCTTGAAGCTGGAAGATTTCTGTACATAAGTTCGACATCTTCACAGTTCCAATATCCTTCAATGGATGTTGATTATTTGCATTTGATTTAAACATTAAGTATGGGTAACCAGACTCAAGCTGAATCATAGCGATTTTAATAAGCATATCACGTGCACTAATATCTAGTGGCTTCTTCTTCACTTTCGGATTGCTCATTAATTCATCGTACATTTCATCGATATCAATGTCATCTAAATGCTTTCCGTATTCTTTATACACCGTGTAAGGCGCGAAAACATGGAAAGGTTCGTTTTTCTCAGCAAGCTCAAAGAACTTACTTGGAACGATAATTCCGATTGATAGAGACTGAATACGGCTCTTCTCATCGGCATTTATTTTTTTGGTCAACTCGTCTTCATATTTCTATGAAGGTTGGACTATATCATCAACCTGTAACTGGTTGCCTTGCACTTCGACTGGTACCTATTTCCAGCCTACTCTACTAGCTTTCGTCTAATGACGCGCGTTCGATAGTCTCTACACCTTCTTGAAAGTATTGATAATTAGGAAAGTTATTGGATAGTACTCTATATTTTATCGTATTAGCAGGTACATTAAACACTCGTCCGGCTTCTGCTAAAGACTCATAGTAAATGTCATTTATAACAATTGGCTTTTTTTGTTTTTCTCTACCTGAATTATATTGATTTTTTTGAGCTTTACTTATCTTCATACATGTTTCTTTTGTATGCTTTTTACCTTTACGAGATCTAGACATTTTTTCTTTTGTTTCATCAGTATGTTTTCTACCATGAAATCGTTTAGTAATCTTAGATCTCATATTCTCCATATGTTGAGGTTTATCATACCAATAATTATTAGGCCCAGTATTAATTTCAGAAAGAAACTTTTTTACTTCCTTTGAGTGGGTTTTCCCATACATATGGTTCTTTTCCTCACTCAACGCCCCACCTCTAGCGATAGGATGTCCGTTGTAGCAATACTGTTTCCCATAATATTGACTTAATAAACTTTGCTCTACCTTATGAAGAATGTCCTTATCATCTGGTAATTCAATTATCCCTTTAAACTCAAATTTATTCTCACCATATAAATTCCAGGCTGCTTGTAAATGTTTACTATGATCCGATTAGCATTCAATTGATTTCTATGAGTTTTAAATCGTACTTTAAAATTATTAGAACTACCAATATAAAACTTCCTGTTTTCCTTATTAATTATCAAATAAATTCCACAGTTCATGGAATCTCGCCTCCGGTGAATATAAGATTCCACTTCACCCAAGTAATATTTCTTTCAAGCTTGGCACGGTATTACCTGCTATCCACTTGCATGGACCGTAGGCTCTCTTAGTCAGCTTCTTCGCGGGTTCTTTTTCTTTTACCCCTTATTCAACTGATACCGTTAGCCGCTAATGCGACACCCTATTGGTTAGGTTCACAAGGTTTTCTCATACACATTACTGTGTAGAGGGACTACCAATTAATCCAGGAATTCAATAATATCCCAATGGAAAATGTTTAAATATACTGCACCGGCACCTTTTCGTTGGCCAAGCTGATTCGCATATGAAAACGAATCTTCAAGCAATTTCATAACAGGTACTACGCCACTTGCAGCGTTGTCGATACCTTTAATTTGCTCACCGCGTGCGCGTAGCTTAGATAAGTTTAAAGCTACTCCCCCGCCGATTTTCGATAATTGCATCGCAGTATTAATGTTAAAGCCGATCGAATTTAAGCTATCGTCCATCTCTAACAAGAAACAAGACACCATTTCTCCTCTTCTGCTTCTTCCCGCATTTAAAAAGGTTGGTGTCGCTGGTTGGTAGTTTTGTTTTACAATCATGCTTGCGAATTGTCTTGCCTTCGAAACATCACCGCGTCCTAAGTATAATGAAACAATTGCTACACGATCTTCATAGCTTTCTAAGTATTGTTTTTGATCATTCGTTTTTAACGCATAATCTTTGTAGAACTTAGATGCTGCCATATAAGATTGGAACTCGAAGTTTTCACCATAAGCGATGTTATATACTTCCTCTACTTCCTCCAAGCTATACTCGTCCAGAACGTTGTAATAGTAATCATGTTCTTTCATATACTCCATTCGCTCTGCCACGCTATTAAAAGGAACGGTATTCTCTCTAGCTTCTTCCATAAAGACTTCTAATGCCTCTTTATCTTTATGAAGCTGATAAAAACCGTCCTGCATTTGCGTGATTTCATTATTCAGTTCAATGTGTCGCAATCTCCCGCACCCTTTCCTTAAAATATTCTACATCGTTATTTGTTCCAGATAACTCAAATTTTGATACAATAGGCACTTCATATTTAGTAGAAATCTTGTCAGCACTTGCACCGAACATGTCTCCCCAGTTACGATTGCCGCTTGCAGATACGCCTTTTAATTTTTCATTATTGCGCTCTAAAAAGTCTAAAACACGTTCTGGTACATTGCCAAAACCTGTTGTATACGTAATAAGAATAAAGTCTTCATCTATTACTAGATCTTCATCAATTTGAACGGCCGGCATATTTAATTTGTGAATGAAACGCTTCACGTTTCCTGTCATAGAATCATATGCAACTAACATTTCCGACCCTCCCTCTCAAATCTATATTCTCTATATGTTGTTCTTGATTTCTCTATATATTGTATTACGTTTCAAAATAAGACACAAGATATATGTATAAATTCTTTCTTTTTTTAACTTTTACTTTTCGACATGATAGCCGTTTTTTTTCAATACAATGACTATGAAACAACATTCTAAAACTCATGTCAATAAAGTGCTTTTCAAAAAAGTTGTCAACGAATTTAACCTTATTTTTAAAAAAGTTAACAATATATTTTGTCATAAAACGTTAGATGCTGAAGAAATATATTTCTCCAGCATCACGCAAAAAAGAACAGATATGAAACTATAATCTGCTCTAAAAAACGATTACATTTATCAAATTTACCTTATTAAATATATTATACATATACTTTCGTTTCTCGTTACATACTAAAAGATAACTATTATAGAAAAAGATTATTATTATGGAACTTCAATTTATTTATGAAAAGTTTATTCAGAGTGCTCAATGCGCAAAATATCTTTTACAAATATATGATGCGGATTTTCATCTTTATCAATCATTGTACATACCGGAGCCTCTTCATCAAAGTATACAATCATTCCTTCTACGTACTGATATGTATGTCGAACTTGTACAGTTACTTTAATTTCTACTGCTTCTTCATATGCTCTTTTTATTTTCTGAAGCATTTTTGCTGAACATTTTCGTTTCTCTGGATACATAACCATTCCCATAAATCGATTGCCGGCTCTATCTTTCCACATATAATCCCAATGTGGTAAAATGCCTTGTTTAAAATCGCCCATAATTCCCCTCTCCTTTATCTTTTATTTATCCCGCATTAAACGTCCGATTGGTGAAAGGCTACTAATCAGTGAGAGATGCCCTGGTGATCAAAATTCCTCTTTATGAACGTGGCGTTTCTGAATATGTATAAATCACTTGCCCGCCTCGCTGTGCGTTACCAATGAAATGCTTAAAGTCTTCTCTATTTACAACAACTTCTCTGAACGTATAAAATACATCTTTCGTAACAACATACTCCTTTATTTCACCATTTTTTAGCTGATCTAAAATTGTATTTGCTAATTCTTTATCCATGTATTTCACCTCTCTGCAATATTTTATTTTATCGTATATTCTATAGGTCAACAACTGTAAATTTATCCCGCTATTTGCAGGTAGTGCGATTGGTGTTGACTACTAATCAGTCGTGGAATGAACAAAAAATCTTACTGATTAACGTTTCACTTTATCTCGTTGTTATGCCATGATTTTATTTTCGTTATTTCGCAAACAATATCGTTTTACTATATGTCCACTAAATATCATATACTAACATAGCTACTTCTCTATATCAAACATTTCGGCATTCAATTATGCAAAGTTCCATACCACTATGCTACAATATACAAATAGAACTAGGAGGGATACTATGATTCGGAAAGCAAAAAAGACAGATGCAATGGCAATAGCTCCTTTATTGTATAATGCTCTGCATGAAATTGCTGAAAAAATCACAGGTAGCACAGATGAAGCAGAAGTATTACTAGGACTTGAGACATGGTTCTCAAAAGAAAATAACCGTCTGAGCTACGAAAACTGTTTTGTCTATGAACAAGACGAGAGTGCAGTTGGAGTTATTGTCGCTTATCACGGTAGTGAAGCAACACAGCTTGACGCACCAATTGTACATCACTTAAGAGAATTACATAAAGATGAATCAATTACGTTAGAAAAAGAAGCTGAGCTTGATGAGTATTACATTGATACACTATCAGTTTCAAGTGCACACGGCGGAAAAGGTATCGGTTCTAAATTAATTGAAGCTGCCGAAATCTATGCAACTGAAAAAGGGCATGAAAAAATCGCTTTACTTGTTAATTTAGAAAACACACGCGCCTATTCACTATACGAAAAGTTAGGTTATAAAAAAGATGAAATTGTTATGCTAGTAGGCGAACCTTATGCTCATCTCGTAAAACCATTAAACGTCAAAATTTCTGTATCTTAAAAAGAAAGCACACGATTTATATAAATCGTGTGCTTTTATGTTAAATTCGTATTTAATATATTTCCATCCATCGCCTCGTGAAACGTATATGTTGTACATCCCCATGGCTTTCTATGCAAAATAGGCGAACCAGACCATCCCATTGCCCTCAGCTCCGTTCCAATCATCGAATTAAAATAATTATGACCTACAAGAGCAATACTTCCATGTACGAGAGCATAACGATGTAATACGTAAGCTGCTTGCCTTGCCCTCTCTCTTACTTCCTTATAAGATTCAACATTTTTATGGTAACCAAGTATCCATAATGCTCGTCCAATACACATCCATACGTTAAGTTTACACTTCAACCATTTTGGCGCATAAAAGCTCGCCGGAACTGCCGCTTCCCTAAAAAGAGAATTTTGTATAAAACATAAAGAATCCATTAATTCAGCTGCTGACTGTACAGCACACTTTTGATCACTCGTTACAATCAATTTCGCTACTTCAACCGCTTCTCTTGTTTCCAATGGTATAGGTTGTTTTTCTTTTATAGTATGTAAGTCATATCCTTTTATCCATTCATGAAAGGATGTAACCGTCATTGGTTCTATAGTACAATCTAAGCGACCATGACGAATAAAAGAAATCTTCATTCTTTTCACTCTCCATTCATCACTTATGAACTCTATTATGCACTAGTTCTAAACATCATACCACGCAAGAAAATAAAGTTATATACCTTTACATCTCCCCACCACTATCATGTGTTATCGAAGCATGGATACCATCCATCCCATCAAAATATGTACTCGTATCATATTGACGAATCTTTTTTAAATGCATATAAGAAAATAAAAATAAAATTAAAGCTATAACACTCCCCACAAATTCAAACATCATTTTACCGCCTCTAATTTCTCCCACTTCAGCAGGTTATTCTACTTTTTCATTATACCTCGATATAAAGATTCTCGCATTTTTGCTATTTTTTTCAAAAAACATGGATTTTCTACATATTTTCTTACAAAAAGTGAATATTTTTCGAATTTTTACTTTGGAAACATTTACAAAGTAGGAAATATGGTTCAAAATAGGAGGAAATAAAAAAACCCAAATTTATTCTTTTTTTGGGAAAACTGTAACAAGGAGAGTTGCTTATGCAGATCGCAGAAACTGGAGATATCATCGAATTTAAAGGTGGAATGCAAGGCCGTGTTCAAAAAGTAAATCAAAACTCTGTTATTGTTGATATAACAATTATGAAGAATTTTAGAGAACTAGATATGGAACCTCTTACAGTTGTAAGTCATAAAAACTATACTGTCATTAATCAAAATGCATAATATAATAGAAAGAAAGGGCCTGTATACTATACAGGCCCTTTCTTTCTATTAACGATTATCAATTGTTTCCGGATATAGATCGTGGTTCATCATGCGGTAATCAGCCATTTGTTCATACTTCGTCCCTGGGCGCCCGTAGTTGCAGTATGGATCAATTGAAATGCCACCACGTGGTGTGAATTTCCCCCATACCTCAATATAACGTGGATCCATTAATTTAATTAAATCGTTCATAATAACGTTCATGCAATCTTCATGGAAATCACCATGATTGCGGAAACTAAATAAATACAACTTTAAAGATTTACTCTCTACCATTTTTTGCTCTGGAATATAGCTAATATAAATTGTTGCAAAATCTGGTTGTCCTGTTTTCGGGCATAAACTTGTAAATTCAGGACAATTGAATTTTACAAAATAATCACGGTTTGGATGATTATTATCAAATACCTCTAATATTTCTGGGCTATATTCAAATAAATATTTTGTATTTTGATTCCCTAGTAATGTTACATCTTTTAAATCTTCATCTAATCTTCCTGTCATTTTAAACATCCCTTCTCGTTATACGCCGCGCTTATTTCCCCATACTAACGCATGAAGCTGAGGCAATACTTTTGCATCATTCATCTCTTTACAATTTACAGCTTTATCAATCAGCCATTCATACTTATCTAATAATTTTTTTATAAGCATCGCATCATCCACTGTTTTTGTATCATCGTTTCCTACTTGTAAGAAAAATGGTACCTTTGGATAACGTTCGTGCATCTTAACTGCATATTCAAAATCATGATCATCGAATACTACTACTTTTAAACTAATATCTTTTCCTGCTAGTTTCTGAATAATAGCATCTAATCTCTGAAAATCTGTTTTCATCGTTGAACTTGGTGGTTTTGGAGAAATTGTTATCTCATCAATTTGAAGTAACCAATCTTGCCATTTACTCCCTTGCGTTTCAATTGCCGTTCGCATTCCATTTTCTTTTAATATAGAAAGAAGAAACTCAATATTTTTCAATAATGCCGGATTTCCACCTGAAATCGTAACATGAGAAAAATTTTCTCCTCCAATTGCAACAAGCTCATCCCAAATATCTTCTGGTGTCATCTGTCTAATTTGATCTTTAGCTGATCCATCCCACGTAAAAGCAGAATCACACCAAGCACAGCTATAATCACAACCAGCTGTACGGATAAACATTGTCTTTTGCCCTACAACCATTCCTTCACCTTGAATAGTCGGACCGAATATTTCTAAGACAGGGATTTTACTCATCAAGCATCCACTCCCGTCTTACTTCCGCATAACTAGTCGGCGTCTCAAATAAACGAACAAATTCAACGCGAGCTCCTTTATATTCGTTCACTCGATTCTCTTTTGTTAGTGCTTCTGCCATCTTTTCATAAATCCAAACGACCATATTTTCAGCAGTCGTATTCATTGCAGGTAACGTTTCGTTTAAATAACGATGATCTAGATAAATTTCTATTTCATTCTTCCAAATTTCTTTTATATCTCCAAAGTCAATTGCAAGACCTATTTCATTTACATATCCACTAATTCCAAATACAACTTTATATGTGTGACCATGTAAGTTTTTACATTTCCCTTCATAACAGTGTAAATGGTGTGCTGCATCAAATGTAAATTCCTTGCTGACCATTACTCTTTTATTATGGTATTTGAGTTGTTTACGCTGAATATCCTTGTCCATTTTTTGCAAATTCTCTACGATGCGAAATCCAAAAAAGTTATCCATTAGTTGTTCGCTCCTTCGCGTTCTTGTAGGTACGTATCTAATCCTGCTTTACGAAGTTGACATGCTGGACATTCACCGCAACCATCACCAATAATTCCGTTATAACATGTTAATGTTTTTTCTCGAACAAACTCAAATGCTCCAAGTTCATCTGATAATTTCCATGTTTCAGCCTTATCAATCCACATAAGTGGCGTGTGAATGACAAACGGGTAATCCATAGATAAATTTAAAGTAACATTTAACGATTTCACAAACACGTCACGGCAGTCTGGATAACCACTGAAATCAGTTTCACATACACCCGTTACAATATGACGTGCTCCAACTTGTTTTGCTAATACAGCAGCAAATGATAAGAAGAGTAAATTTCGTCCATCTACAAATGTCGATGGCAATTCACCTTCTTCATGTGTAATCTCCATATCCGTTCTCGTTAACGCATTTGGAGCAAGTTGATTTAATAGACTCATATCTAGTACCGTATGCTTTATTCCTAGTTCTTTTGCAATTTCCGCTGCACAATCAATTTCTAGCTTATGACGTTGATTGTAATTAAACGTTACAGCTTCTACCTCTGCAAACTGCTCTATTGCCCAAAATAAACATGTCGTACTATCTTGTCCTCCACTAAAAACAACAACTGCTTTTTCTTTTTTCATTTCACTCATTCTCCTTCTCTACTATAAATAAGAAGAAAGAACGTTCTTGAACTGTCACAATAAAAAAACAAAACAATACCTAAGGATATTGTTGTTTCCATAGTTTTTTATAGAGGGAGTTCGCGAACCTCTCCCGCGCGGTGCACGGAATTTCTTCTTTCATTGACATAGCTTATTGTAACATATTGTATACTAGCGTAAAAATTTCTGATTTTTCCGCTATTTATTATTTCATTTCTTTCATTTTATAGTATGATTAATTTAATATAAGAAGAGAGGAGGCATCCCACTGAAATCCTTTATTATTTATCTCTTTTTAAATATATTATTCATCCTGATTACAATGCTCGTATATCATTTATTTTGGAATCAAAAAGGGAAACGCTCTCCTAAATTAAATTCAGCTATATTCATTGTACTCTGTTGCCTCGCTACCGTACTCTGTATTACATTTGCAGCAAAAACAAATAATGGTTTTCAATTTGATATGCGCCATATTGTATTAATTGTCGGTACATTAACGGGAGGGCCTATTGCTGGTGGTTCTATCTTAGTTGTATTAAACATATATCGCTTATTATTAGGTGGGGTAGGTGTTTTCCCATCTCTTATCGGTTCTGTTCTTCTATTTATTGTTCTATTATTAACATATAAATTTTTCAATCGAACTTCTAATCGTATAAAAATAACACTTGCTATTATCTACAGTCTCACATACGGATTTAGTTGGATACCCTTCTTCCTTTCAAAGGTTACAAATAAGACTGATTATATACCGCATATTATTGTGTATGAATTATGTTCAATGCTTGGTACGATTCTAATTTTATATTTACTACACATATTACAAACTCAAGTTCGTCTCCAAAATGAACTTATAAATGCTGAAAAGTTTCATTTAATTGGTGAAATGGCAGCGTCTATCTCTCATGAAATTCGCAATCCATTAACTTCAACGAAAGGTTTTTTACAACTGTTACAATCAGATACATGCACTGAGCAGGAACGAAAATTATATATCGACATTGCCATTAATGGCATCGAACAAGCAAATCATGTTCTTACAGATTATTTAACCTTTGCTAAACCAAGCATTGAAAAAGAACAAATATTACAGTTAGAAGAAGAATTACTCCATGCATTGTCGCTAATTACACCGCTTGCTAATTTAACAAATGTACGTACTCATTATATAAAGCAAAGCACTTCTTTTTTTATCGCTGGAGAAAAGCAAAAACTAAATCAATGTTTATTAAATATTTTAAAAAATTGCATTGAGGCTATGCCAAAAGGCGGTGATCTTTATTTCACATTAGTTCCTGATCATAAGCATATTCAGTTATATATAAAAGATACAGGAGTCGGTATGGATTCAGAACAAGTAAAACGTCTTGGTTCGCCCTTTTATTCAACGAAAGAAAAAGGTACTGGACTTGGAATGATGGTCGTATTCAGTGTTGTTCAAGCTATGAATGGAAAAATTGATATTATAAGTGAAAAAGGAATCGGTACAACCTTTTTATTAACTTTTCCACTCATACAAAAAACGTGATGAAATACTCATCACGTTTTTTCTGTTCCTTCAACTAATTCAGCAAAAGCTTTCACTTTTCCGTGCGGTTGTTGATTTTTTTTACGTGCTTTCCAGGCGCGCTCTTCTTCTCGCTTCTTCTTAGACATGTTTTTTTCAACTCCTTCTTTTCTTTCTTATTTCTCCATGTAGTATTCCAAAATAAGAAAGAAAACTATGCACGTATCAAAAAAGAAGTGGTTTCCCACTTCTTCCACTTTAGCGTTGCAAAATTGCATGTTTCGCCTCTTTTAACTGCGTAAGATGTCTTTGTTCATGCAAATCAAGAAATTGAACCCATTGATACAAATTCAGATCATTAAAAACAGGATGCTTTAATCCATTTTCAAATAGATCTTTTTCATCTATAACACTATGAAGCGCGTGTAATAGTTCTTGGCGTGAATGTTCTAGCAATTGAATTCCTTGCTGTTTTTTCATTAAAGTTTCTGTTGGTTGCATTTGCTGAGGAGCTTCTCGTTTATGTGTGCGATCAAGCGTAAGTTGGAGGTCTTTAAATGGAGTCATGTTTCTTTCATTTTTTTGTAAAGCATATACAAGGGCAGACGTGACAGATTGTTCAACTAAATGCAAGTGGTGTAAAATTTGAATAATACTCCATTTATCACGGCGTGGCTTTACATTCACTTCTGTGTCATTTAACATTTCAATTTCTGATAATAGCGTGCTTCGAGTAGCCTGTAATGAGTTTACTAAACTTTCTAAACTTACATCCATATTAGATTGAAGCATACTTGTTCCCCCCTTTTGTTGGTGAAAAGAGGTGCTCCTTATTAGAAACACCCCTTTAGTATTCTGAATTTTCTTTTATTATCTCATCATTTTCCCATTATGTCGATGTTAAACATGTGAAAAAAAGCGCATGTTTTTTACAATTTTGTGTCGTCAATCGCATGTAACCATGCTTCAATTTCTGTAATAACACTTTTCACACAGCCTTCAGCAAATGGTGATGTTAAATTTGCAACCTCTACTAATTCTAAGAACGATTTACTTCCACCTTGTTGGCACAGATTCACATAATCTTCCCACGCCTCTTGTCTATTATCTCTTGCACGTTTCCAAAATTGTAGCGCACAAATTTGAGCAAGCGTGTAATCAATATAATAGAACGGTGAGCTATAAATATGCCCTTGACGTTGCCAAAAACCACCGCGCTCTAAATAATCATTCTCCTCATAATCACGATGTGGTAAATATTTCTTCTCTATGTTACGCCATGCTGTCTTACGCTCTTCAGGTGATGCTTCAGGATTTTCATATACATAATGTTGATATTCATCAACAGATACACCATAAGGTAAAAACAGAAGTGCTGAACTTAAGTGAGAGAAGTAATATTTATCTGCATCTTCTTCAAAGAATAGCTTCATCCATGGCCATGTAAAGAATTCCATACTCATAGAGTGGATTTCACACGCCTCATATGTTGGCCAATTATATTCTGGAATTTCAAATTTACGACTTTCATATACTTGGAAAGCATGACCTGCTTCATGTGTTAATACATCAATGTCACCAGATGTTCCATTGAAGTTTGAGAAAATAAATGGCGCTTTATAATTCTCAATATATGTACAATATCCGCCACCAGCTTTTCCTTTTTTCGCAACTAAATCTAATAAATCATTATCTAGCATGAAATTGAAAAATTCATCTGTTTCAGCCGATAACTCTTTATACATTGTCTTTCCATGATCAACAATCCAATCCGCATCTCCTTTTGGAGTTGGGTTACCTGTAGCAAACTCAAAGTTTTCGTCGTAATAAGCTAACTTCTCTACACCGATACGTGCTTGTTGTCGCTTTCTTAATTCCGTTGTAACGGGAACGATATAATCTAGCACTTGCTGACGGTAATTAGCCACCATCTCCGCATTATAATCTGTACGGTACATTCTTGCATATCCAAGTTCAACAAAGTTTTTGAAACCTAAAGATTTTGCGATTTTCGTTCTCACTTTAACAAGCTCATCATAAATACGATCTAGTTCTTCCTCATTTCCAGCTAAAAATCCGTAGTATGCTTCACTTGCTGCTTTACGTTCGCTTCTTTCTTTTCCTTGCATAAACGGAATCAGTTGCGATAACGTTCTTTCTTCTCCAGCAAAGTCAATTTTTGCAGATGCTAATAACTGTGTATATTGCGATGATAATTTATTTTCTAATTGTAAATCTTTCACGACTTCATCTGAATATGTTTTTAAATCACATTCTGCTAGAGCAAATAATTGTTTTCCATAATACGCCTCTAATTCTTCACGAAATGGAGAATTAATGAGTGCCTTATAATATTTTGTACCATATCCTTGTACAACTGGAGAGAATTCATCAAAGAAATCCTGCTCCTCCTTATAAAAAGTATCCGTCGTATCAACAGAATGGCGAATGTAACAAAGGTTTCCCATTGTACCAAAATCGTTGCGAATCTCATTAATTGAATGAATGACTTGTTTTTGTTCTTCTACAGTTTTTGCGTTATCAAACTTCTCTAAAGCAACAGTAAATTTCTCTTTTAACTCTTCAATATTTGGGCGTTTATATTCATAGTCTTTAAATGACATGAACGAGCCTCCTCTCCATTACATACCTTTATTATAATTCAATACGTATTCTTGAATTCCCTCTTAATTTTCAACAAATTTCGGCAGTGATTGCCCTGAGCTCATTACAAATAAAAAAGCCTTGGATTTATTTATCCAAAGCTCCTTTGGAACATATTATTTTTCATACTTCCCAATTTTTTTTAATAAATCAAGTAATTCATCTTTTTCATCTTTCGTTAACATTTCAAAAGACTGATGTATAACTTTCTCATGCCCCGGAAAAATAGAAGCAATAAAGTTCTCGCCAGACTCAGTTAATTGCGCGTAAATAACACGTCTGTCATTCGGACATGGAATTCTCTTTACTAATCCCTTTTTCTCCAGCTTATCTACAACATATGTAATGCTGCCACTAGCTATTAAAATACGCTCACCAATTTGCTGAAGTGGTTGACCGCCTTTATGATATAGCAGTTCTAATACAGCAAATTCAGTTGGATTTAACCCGTTACTTTGTATAGATTTATTTGTAGTATCCATAACAGAACGATGTACACGAGATAATGCAATAAATACTTTTAAAGATTGAGAAATATCTTCTCGTTCATTATTTGATGTCATACAAATTTCAACCCTTCACTTAAATTCTCAGCAATAAAAAGAAAATGCCAGTTCATACTTCCTGTGAATTCCGAATGAGCATTCACTCATCCATTTCCTCTCCCCTAATATATTAAGAATCATTCTTGAATAAAAACATGACAATTTTAACATAGTTTATATATAATGATAATAAAAAAAGAAGGAGTACCACATTTGAAAGTCAAATTCCAAAGCATAATTGTATATATATTGCTTGTTATCCTACCGACAATAGGGATTGGTGCTACATTTTATTCGTATCATACATATAAAATGAAACAGGAAAACAAATTATCTGCTCATACAGTTCTCTTTTTATATAGAGATTATTTGGATCATCATCTTGGTGAAGCAATTTCTGCTTTAGACATGCTTGCAAAAGTTGTAGGCACCGAGACTGGTAATATAAATGGTATTAAACAAATTGTACATGATACAGATGGAAACGATGCACGCTTTTCTGGTCTATATTACGCTACACCAGAAGGAGTCATTACAATCGCATCTGAAGATGAATCAAAGCCTATAGATGTTTCAGACCGTAAATATATTCAAGACGCGCTCCAAACTAAAAAAACCACTGTATCATCAGTCATTACTGATCGCGTTCTTGGACATAAAGCTATTATGATTGCTGCCCCCATATTTAATAAACAGAAGGAGCTCTCAGGATTATTATTAGCTAGTTTACGCTTTGATTACATTTCATCTTCTTTAAATGCCATTAAACCACAATACCATTTTGAGGTAACTGATAAACATGATGTAGTTTTTCTAACCGATGATAATAACGACACAAGTGATACGCATTCTAATATGCTTACTACCCCACTCCAAAGATTAAATTGGAAGGTCTCTGTTTCTCCATTACCTATTCATCAAAAAACCTTATACCAGTGGGTTGCAATAGAGTGTATAGCTACTTTATTTTTAATGTCTATTTTATTTTTACTTGCTCAATATATGTTGTTAAAACGTCAAACAAAAATTGAAAGGCAACAAAATGAACTACAAAAAATTGAATTAGTTGGAACTTTTGCAGCGAGTACAGCACACGAAATCCGTAATCCTCTTACTGGAATTAAAGGACTCGTCGCTCTATTAAAAGAGAAATATAAAGATGAGCAAGATCAGTTCTACTTTTCCGTAATTGAACAAGAAATAGAGCGAATCAATGAAATTGTAAGTGAATTTCTTATTCTCGGAAAGCCAACCGCCATCATCGAACAAACGTATGATGTAAGAAAAATTCTAAATGAGGTAGCATTAATTATTCAATCTGAGGCGAATTTACATAACATTGTATTCCATTTACATCTGCCAGACCATCCTGTTCATATCCGTTGTTCGAAAGACCATATGAAACAAGTGGTTTTAAACATTACAAAAAATGCAATTGAGGCCATGACTTCTAGTGATACACTAACCATTGTAGTAAAAAACAATGAAACACACGCACAATTGCAGATTATAGATACTGGAAAAGGGATTCCGCAACATATTCAAAAACACCTCTTTCATCCGTTCTTTACTAATAAAGATACTGGAACAGGTCTTGGACTTGTCATATGTAAACGAATTGTAGAGATGTATAATGGGCATATTTTTATTGACAGTACAGAAAACGAAGGAACAACAGTTCATATCGAAATTCCGTTACACATAGTATAATTATCCTTATCCCATAAGGGTAATTATACTTATTTCATAAAACCAGCCACAAGCATTCGCCAAAAATTATTTGATTTTCCTTCATACCCGATTTGGAAAATAGGTATTTTTATAATTGAAAACCATTTCGGTGTTTGTTTTTCTTTATAACATT
Organism: Bacillus cereus group sp. BfR-BA-01311; assembly: GCF_022664295.1. Lineage (NCBI taxonomy): Bacteria > Bacillati > Bacillota > Bacilli > Caryophanales > Bacillaceae > Bacillus > Bacillus cereus group sp. BfR-BA-01311. Next base: position 158,182 of record NZ_JAKUHC010000009.1, on the reverse strand, counting down.
GATATTGTAAAATAAGCTTGTCCAATTCTTGACTAACTTGAATTGTCTCCCTACTATTTAGCCCACTTGTTAATCCTAGTTGAATCATTTCTTCACGTTTCATATGAATATCACGTGAAAGCTTTTCTAATGTGTACTTCCTTTTTACAGTAAACATCCATATCCCCCTTATTATACTTCCATGCTCTTAACTTCACTTCTCCATTGACTTTTTTAACTACTTAATCATATGCAAATTTGAAGAATCAGAAATTTTAACATTTTCTCCCTGTAATTTACAAATCTTTACCCTCACTTTGAGAATTATTACAAATTATTCTATCTTTGTAAATACATTCGCAATAATAGACATTTTTTTCATCTTGTTTTTTTATAAATGCTACGTAAACCGTGGATTCTTAATTTTCCACTACTTTTCTTCGACATTTTTTGTTTAATTTATATAAAAAAGCAAAACATAATGATGATTGATAAAGTGAAACTTTAATCAGTGTTTTTTGTTCAGCCCCCACTGATTATTAGCATTCACCAATCGGGTAGGCAGTGAATCTCCCACCTATCCAGCCCAATGTTGAGGTGGGAGTCTTACTCCCCCACAAATAGCGGGATAACAATAGAAAGGAAATATTTATATGCGAAAATATACGATTGCATTATTCATCATTGTTTTGTTTTTACCGTCCTTCTTATTTCCTATTCAAGCAAATGCTCATACGAATAAAGTTGCTATTGTCATTGATGATTTCGGAAATAATATGAAGGGGACTAATCAAATGTTATCACTTCCCATTCCACTCACTGTTGCTGTTATGCCTTTTCTTCCTTCCACAAAAGAAGATGCAATAGCTGCCCATAAGAAAGGCCATGAAGTTATTATACATATGCCAATGGAACCTATAAAAGGTAAAAAAGAATGGCTTGGGCCGAAAGCAATTACAACTGATTTAAGCGATGAAGAAATAAACAACCGACTTGAACAAGCGATTCAAGAAGTACCGCATGCAATTGGAATGAACAATCATATGGGGTCAAAAGTAACAGCGGATGAAAGAATTGTTCGCCTTATACTTGCTGCTTGTAAAAAACACGGTTTATTTTACTTAGATAGTAAAACGAATCCTAATAGTGTCGTCCCAAAAATCGGAAAAGAATTAGGAGTTCCTATTATTGAAAACCAACTATTTTTTGATGATGTGTATACAGCAGGACATATTTCAAAACAAGCCCAATTACTCATCAAAAAAATTCAAGAAAAACCTATTATGGTAGCTATCGGGCATGTGGGCCCTCCAGGTGAAATTACATCACGCGTTATTGAAACTTCTATCCCTAAAATTCGTGAGCATGCAGACTTTATTTTCTTATCTGATCTAGCATTATCCCCGCCTCCTGTTTCAAAATAAAGTTCATTACTCACATAAAGTAAAACTTTAATCAGCCCTCACCAATTGGGCTTTTATGGGCAATCCGTCCCCCACTTAACTTCTTTACTTGCGCTGAATTTTGAGGCTCGGATTTTACTGCCCACAAATGACGGGACAAAAAAGTACCTATCTATATATAACAGATAGGTACTTTTTTTAACTTAAATATAATCTACATGACTCACTCTGAATCCTTTTTTCTCTATTTTTCCGATTAATTGCTTTAATCTTGTTTCATCTAACTCATCTGATATATTTACAATAACGCGGCGGATATATTGATCACCGTTATCTAACGTAAATAGGCCACCGATATTATATGCTTTTAACAATGTCCCAAGCTCTTTAATCGTTCCCTTACAATCTTGTGTTGCAATTGTTAATATATAACCACCTGTTCGCATACCAAATGAATCTTCAATAACATCAAATATATTCGAATGCGTTAACATACCGACAAATTCATTATAATCATTTAGCACGGCTAAAAACGGAAGCCGACGAATTACATAAAAAGCTCTGAAGAATGAATCCTTTTCAAAAATAAATGCATTGGAATCATCAAGCATATCCCCTGCACTTACATGCTCTAATCCGCTATTGCATTTTTTTTCTAATAAATCTACTTTATAAATAATCCCCGTGAATTTCTTCTCATCTTCTGCTAATACCGGGATGGCTCGAAATCCCGTTTCGTTCATCATTTGCAGTGCCTCTTCACCAGAATCATTTATCTTGCAAAATGTTACTTGCTGCTTTGGCAGAAAATGATATTTAACTCGCAAAATATGTTCCTCCTTACATGTCAACATGTAATCTATATATAATAAGGAGACCTATATTTTATGAGTGAAATTATTTTTAAAACGCTTTCATTTGTTTATTAACTTGTAGCCATATCACATCCATTTTTATATAACAGAGCTCCTTGCACCCTTAATCATTAATAACTTTACATGATAGTTCATTAAATATTCTATACCCTCTAGCCATTTTTTCGCTTCTTCTGGCGTTTTTCCCCACACAATCATGCCGTAATTATGAACAAGAACTACTCCTCCACCTTCAATGAAATTCGGAACATTGCTTTCTAATAAATCAGCGAATTTTTTTTCATCTTCTACAATTGGAATTGTCATTTCTGTTATACCTTCTTTTCCGAAAACACGCTCCACACTGCGTTTATCGAACGTTACTTCTCCTTCTTCCCCATATAACTCTGATATTAAATGACTATCTACAGTCTGCACTTGTAAAATACATCCTGCACTACTTTTTTTATAAATATCCGCATGCATGAATGACTCTGCAGCTGGTTTTTCTTCATTTTCAAATACTGACTCGCACATGCAATTTACGACAATAAAATCTTCTTCCGAAAATAGCCCTTTATCTCTTCCCTCAACATTTACTAAAAATGTTAACGGCTCTTTTGACGTACATAGCGATAAGCTAATTTTGGTACCATAAAACCAATCACGAAGTGCCAATTCAGATTTCACATCTTTTAATTCATTCCATTTCTTCAGAAAAAATAACATTTCGTCACCCCCGGCATAATATTCATATAAGGTTCGAATCCTTTCTATGTAAAAGGAATATTTTTTGATTATTCTAAAAATTTAATTGAATTATCACATGAGAACGCTTTTTTGTCAATATAGTTTCGTGGTTCTTCTTTAAAATAGGCTATTCATATGTCTATACTCCTATCTATTTCATTTTGCACATAAAAAATACGCTATTCTTTAATTAAAGAATAGCGTATTTTCCTCATTTTTTATTCCGCATTAACGGGCAGCCCGATTGGTGAGGGCTACTAATCAGTGGGGAATGAACAAAACCCCCACTGAATAAAGTTTCACTTTATTTCTTTATTGCATTATACAAAAACTGCGCGTATTGTTCACGTGTTACGAAATTATCTCCTAAAAAATTCCCTTCTCCGTCGCCTTTTGATATTTTATTATCCACTAAAGCTTTCACATATCCTTTCGCCCAATGGCCATTTGGTACATCTTTAAAATTCTCTGCACTATTTTCATTTTCTTTTAACTGAAATACTCTTTGTAGTACTACTGACATTTCATATCGAGTTAATACTCCATCCGGACGGAACATACCATTTCCATAGCCTGTCATAATTCCAGCTTGAACCACTGCATCAATAGCCGTTTCATACATATTTCCTTTCGTATCTGTAAATGCCGTTTTTTGTTCTAGATTATTTTCTAATTTTAAATACCTTTGTATTAGAAGTGCTACTTGTCCACGAGTAATGTTATCACCAAATCCAAATTCACCATTTCCATAGCCTATAAATAATTTTTCTTTCGCTAAGTAATTAATTGCTTCTTCTGACCAATGTCCCTTTGGTACATCTTTAAATTCTACCACTTCTGTTTTCTCATCTTCTTTAGATGTATTACCGTCTTTACTTTCTACTACATTTTGAATAACAGATCCTGTAAAGAAGATTCCTGTATCCGCGAATGGATCTTTCACACCAAATTCATATACTTTCTCACCTGGTGTACTCCATTTCACTACACCATTACTATACGTACCATTATCGCTCTTCAGACGGATTTTCGTAGAAATCTCACCATCTTTTTCATATATAGGTACTTTTACTTCTTTATTTACTTCTGTTTCCTCTAAAAATACTTTTTGATTTTGGACATTAATATAAGCCGTCTTACTTAGTTCTATAACTGGTCGGACATCACGGATTTCATTTGCAACAAAACTTAGAAATACTAATTTTTTTAAATTACTAACTGGTGATAAGTCTGAAATATAATTCGCTTCTAAATCAAGCTTTTGTAAGTTTACTAAACTTGATAATGGAGTAATATCCTTTAACTCATTGTTAGGTAAGTGTAATTGTTTTAACTGTGTCATCTTACTTAGAGGAGTAACATCTTTTATTTCATTTTTCCCGATCCACAATTCTTCTAATTGCTTCATTTGCTCAATGCCGGATAAATCTTTAACTTTATTACGTGTTAATACTAAGTCTGTTAAAGGTAATGAATATAACGCTTTAATATCTTCAATTTGATTACCTGCTAAAGTTAAGTATGTTACATTTTTCAAAGCGCTTAATGGAGCAACGTTCGTAATTTTATTATTTGCTAAATTCAAGTAATCTAGTTGTTCCATTTTCGCTAATGCTGTTACATCTTCTATTTGGTTGCCTGATAGAAATAAACTTTTTACATTTTTCATTTCAGTTAGTGGTGCAACGTTTGTAATTTTATTATTACTTAAATCAAGGGATTCTAAATTATCCATCTTAACAAGTGGCGTTACATCTGCAAATTCATTACCACGCAAAGCTAAATGATTTAATTGCTTTAAGTTCGCAAAGAACGACGGATCCTTTATCTTCGCATTCGCAACTGTTAAAGATTTTAAATTTGGCATATATTTTAATGCACTATAATCAAGTATCTCATTTGTATTAAAAAACAAATCCTTTACTTGTAATAAATCTTCTTTCGTAATTGGTGTATTTAAATCTTTTCTATTAAATACTTTTTTATTAACAAGCTCTCTTAATTTGTTATCTGTTATCATATTTTGATTATCAACTGGATTATCCGTTTCCGTATTTCCTGAATTAGAGTTATCATCTGGTTTCTCTGTTTCTTTGTTACCTACAGTTGGATCTTTAATTTCAAATTGAACTTGATATTTGTGATCATATCCAATAGCTGGAATAAGTATATGCATTTGCATATTGTGCTTCTTCTCAAACTCGCCAATTTCAAATTGGACTACTTTCGTTCCGTTCTTCCTCTTATCTTCTGACAAAACCTTCACATCATGAAATACACCAGGCTGGTTTCTATCTTCTATTCTAAGATATTGAAAATAATCGCTATCTTGCATTGTTACAGTGACAATTTTTTTACCAGCTGCAATCGTTACTTTAGGATCTTTTATATATTGAGAAACCATAGATGGCTCGTCTTTTTGGTCCTTATATATTTTAATTTCAGTATCATACGTGCGATCACTCGCTGCTGCTACCGATTGATTTGCTTCAACTTTTAATGCCGCTAATGCTGGAGTAGAATACGTAGCAAATGGAATTGCTAATGTTGTCGCTACTACTAGCGCCTTCATATAATTTTTTTTCAAAATAATATCCCCTATCATATACAATTTTTATAATTGATAACCCTTATCAATTACCCACAAATAAATGATAATGAATATCATTATCATTGTCAATGAGAATATTACATTAAATTTATATTTTTAAAGATAAAAAATAAAAAGCCCTTTATTCAAAGGGCTTTTTTACCTATCGTATGAAGAATTTCACTTTTTTCCTTCTCATTGATGACACCAATTTTTTGCAAAATATTCGCGTACAATACAAGTTTATTATATATTCGTTCTGACATGTTCTCCCTTCTTTCCTTCGACCAACTTTTTTTGTATTGGTAAATTATATGAAAGAGATGAGAAAATGTGTCCACTTTTTGCATAAATGCAAATCTTTTATTTTACGATTTGCAGACAATAAAACTCCCTCCTAAAAATTAGGCGGGAGTTTAGGTACTTTCACTTTATTTAACAAACTGTCCACTGAATATTATGCTTCATAAGTTCTTCTTCAAAACTATATGGCATTTTTTTATCACAAATTACATGTTGAATACGTGAAAATGCTGCTATACGATAATTCCCTTTCACGCCTACCTTCGTATGATCACATAAAATATATGTTTTCTCAGCTAATTTCATCATCGCCTCTGACAATTTCGCTTTCTCTAATTCAAAGCTGGAAACTCCAAAACTAGGTAATAACCCATCAATCGAAACGAACGCTTTATGAAAATGGAATTGCTGTATTACTTGCTGAGAAATAGACCCTGATACACGCGAATGCTTTGGAGATACTTTTCCACCTATAAATAAAACTTCACCGTGAAACATCTTTTTATTAATAGAAGAAATTAATTGTGTTGCGACTGGAAATGAACTTGTTACAATCGTTAAGTTTTTACGATGAACAAGGTATGGAACCATTTGAAGCGGTGTACTTCCATCATCAATTGCAATGACATCACCATCTTCTACAAATGTCGCTGCTTTATAACCAATTCTTTTCTTCTCTTCTATATGTAGCATTTCTCTTTCTAACATTGGCGCCTCTACCCCAGCGCCTGGAAGTTGAACAGCTCCACCATACACTTTTTTCAGCTTCTTTTCACGATCTAATTCTTCTAAATATCGACGAATCGTTTCTGTTGATACAGCAAATTCTCTCGCTAATTCTGAAACCTTTACTTTTCCTTTAAATTCTACCTTTTCAAGAATGGTTCGCTTTCTTTCTTCTCCTACTACAGACATAGATTCACCTCATTTATATCTCCCTCATAAGCTTCCTTGCTTATACAAAGTTATAATTTTCTTTGTAAGTAGAAACTTCTTCATGAATATGAATACCGCGCTTTGCTAGTTCATCAAAAATTAATTGTGGATTTTCAAAAGCTTCTTCAGGCGTAACAACACCCACCCTATTTACATTTCCATTTGCAATTAACTCTGTAGCAACCCCAAATGGAATACCGACGTTTCTCGTATACGCTCTTAATTTTTCCCATCCTACAACAGAACCGTCAGATAACGGATGTGTATGATATAACACATGTCTTTGCTTCTCATTATTTTTCATACCTATTACTTCTACATGAAGTGCATAACCATAAAGCTCTGTTTCTTGACCTTCTTTCGATTGCAATAAATACTGCGAAATACAATCCATAATTCCTATTTCTTTCCCGTTTATTTCAATCTGATCATTACGCAATATGCCGTAATCATATAAAGCACGTACAAGTTGCATATTTTGCTTTGGCCAAGTTCCTCTCGTCTCTATCAGTTTGACACCTTTATTTTCTAGTGCCTTTGCTAACGTAATCGTTTCAGAATGCGGAATGATATACTGCGTTTCCTTACCATAAGGCGCTGGCAATTCTATTTCTCTCGGACGCGCAAACGGAAGTACTTGCTTAAATTCACCATCTTCATACACTATACGCGATGATAAATGTGGATCATATTCATATGTCGTTGTCTCTGTAATTGAAGCAGAAAAAGCAATCGGACGATACGAACCGTGACTTACACGGACGGACTCTACAGTATCCAGTTGATTTGCTGCATGCATTGCCATCATTTGCGTTACACCTGGCGTCATGCCAAATCCAGGTAAACATGTTTTTTCATTTTGAACAAATATAGCATGCGATTCATTTTCTTCACCAAATCCATTTAAGTTCACACCGTGACAGCCTGCTTCTGCAATACAGCGAGTCGACAATCCGTTTAGCTTTATCGTCGTACCGTCCATTACAATGTCATAACCTTTCATTTTTGCAACCGTATCCTCGTGATTCGTTACATCTACTTTTACAAAATCAACACGAGGATCGTTGAGCCATTCTACTACTTTACGGCCCTCTTCCTCGTTAAAATCGGCTACAGTAATCGTCTCAAAAGATGAAAATTGAACTAAATCCAAAATAGCTTCACGACAAATTTTACCTGCTCCACCTAAGCAAAATACTTTCACCCAATAACAGCTCCTTTAGCAATACAATCAACTAAGCGATTAATATCTTCTTCATGTACATCACCGATATTTCCAATCCGGAACGTATCTACTTTCGAAATTTTCCCAGGGTAAATAACAAATCCATAACGCTTTAATTCGTTATATAACTGTTGAAACTCAAACCCCTCTTTTGGATAAATGAAAGATGTAATAATAGGAGATTGATATTTCTTATCTACTAGTGGCTTAAATCCGATTTCTCCCATTCTATTCACTAGTAGTTTTTGATTGTTGTAATATCGATTGTAACGCGCTCTTACTCCACCTTCTTTTTCTAGCTCAAGTAGCGCTTGATAAAAAGCATGTACAACATGTGTAGGTGAAGTAAAACGCCATTTCCCATTTTGTTTTTCCATCGTTTCCCACTGATCATATAAATCAAGAGATAAAGAGCGTCCTTGCCCTTTACACTTCAATAATTCATCACGTTTTGCGATTACAAATCCGAATCCAGGAACCCCTTGAATACACTTATTTGCACTACTAATTAAAAAATCAATTTGTAAATCAGCAATGTCTATTTCAATCCCGCCGAAACTACTCATCGCATCAACAATTGTAACCTTTCCATACTGCTTTCCTAATTTACATACATCTACAATTGGATTTATAATTCCTGTCGTTGTTTCACAATGAACAACTGCAATATGCGTAATCTCTTTATCTTCTTGCAATAACTTTTCTACTTCTACAATATTAGTAGGTTCCCACTCTTCTGTTTGACTGATCACTACATCAATCTGTAACATCTCTGCCATTTGCACAATTCGCTTACCGTACGCACCATTTGTACAAACGAGAAGCTTCCCATTTGCCGGAATAACAGAACCAATTACTGCTTCAACTGAAAACGTACCGCTTCCTTGCATTAACACTGTTGTATATTTCTCTTCTTCCTTCGTCGCTAACGATACAAGTTTAGCTCTTACTTCTTGCACCATCGTATTATATTCATCATCCCACGTACACCAATCGTATAGCATAACTTCTTTTACTGATTTTGTTGTCGTTAATGGTCCTGGTGTTAATAATAAGTAGTGATTTTCATTCATGATCCCGTGCCCCTTTTATGAAATAATAAGTTCTTGTTTCTCGATATGTTCCATTACGTTTTCGAGCTCCTGCATCGTTTCAATCGTAAAATGAGCCCCATTTTCAACAAACCGATTACGAACTATTTCTATTTTTTCACGAAGCTCTACCGAATCCATACTCTCCACTTCCTCTTCCGTTAAACCGAGCTCACTACTTCCAAGAATTACACCAACTGTCCACATTCCAGCATTTCTACCTTCTTTCATATCTGATACTGTGTCCCCTACTTTTATCATATGGTTCATCGGATACACACCAAGTTCCATTGCATTTTTATAGCACATCCATGGATATGGACGGCCTGCTGGAACATCATCTGGCGTAACAAGAAAATCAGGTTTATATCCTTGTAACGCTGCTTCCTTTGCTACAATTTCCATCATTTCTCTCGTATAGCCCGTTGTTGAACCGATTTTAATGCCTCTCTCACGTAAAGAAGCGATTACTTCTTTTACCTCATCAATCGGCGTAGCATAACTTGGTAAAATAGAAAAGAGAATTTCTTCAAACTCTTCATACATCTCATGAATGTCTGCTTCTGTTGGTAATTGACCGAAGACACGCTTCCACTCATCCGCAATACGAGGCATTTCTGTTAGTGCCCTTACATGATCTATTTTTAATAATCCCATTGGCTTACGTGCTTCTTCTGCTGTAATTTCAACGCCACGTTTTTGAAAAATCTTCATGAATACTTCTAGCGGTGCAAAACATCCGTAATCAACCGTCGTACCTGCCCAATCAAAAATAACTGCTTCAATTTTCATTCTGTCCATCACCCTTCTTACTTATCTTTTTTGCCATTGTGAAGTTCGGTTACGAAGTGCTTTCGTTCCCCATTCATATACAACTCTCACTACAATATTTGTAACAACAATAAGTACACTCATTGCAGCTGCTGGTGCTACATTTCCTGCATCATCCATATTTACGATTGATACGGCAGCTAGTTTAAAATCAGCTGCATATAGGAATACAACTGCCGATACAGTTACCATTGAATTTACGAAGTAGTACATTACCATTTCTAAAATTGCTGGTAAACACATTGGTACTGTTACTCGGAAGAATGTTTTATAAAACGGAATACCCATCGACTGCGAAACAAGCTCAAACTCTCGGTCTAATTTCTTTAAGGCAGTCGTTGCCGTGACAAATGTTACAGAATAAAAATGAATGATATTTACTAGTACTAATACAGCGATTGTTCCGTATAAAGAATGAAACGGATTCGTTACTGATAGTCCAAGAATTTGAATCGTTGGTTGACTAAAGAAAAAGACATATCCTAATCCGAGTACTAAACCTGGTATCGCTAACGGCACTATAGAGAAAAAGTAACCTGTTTTTCTGAAAAATTGTAGCTGGTCTATTTTCTCAATTGCATATGCGAATACAAATGTTAAAATCGCCCCAATAACTGCTGTAACTGCTGAAACAATTACGCTATTTTTAAATGCTTCAAGTCCATCTCCTGTTAAACTTGAAAAATTAAAATGCTCAAATGTAAAACTCATATTATATGGCCATACTTTCACACTTGCAGCAATACCAACTGCAACAAATAATAGAATGATCATAAGTGTAATCACACTACAATATATGAATGAGATTACATCTCTTTTCTTATTAGCTATTATTCTGTATGGTACTGCTTTTGAAGATAAGAAATTCGCCTGCTTTCTTTGCGTAATACGATCAACTACAAATGCGAATATAGCTGGGATTAATAAAATCATTCCGACAGTTGCACCCATCGGCATATTTTGCTGTCCAATTACTTGTTTGTATACGTCAGTAGCAAGCACATTATATTGACCACCAACAATTTTTGGTGCCCCAAAATCAGTAAAACTAAGTGTGAACACAACAAACATTGCACTAATTAATCCGTACTTTACACTAGGTAAAGTAACCGTGAAAAATTGCTTTGTTTTACTCGCCCCTAACATATTAGAAGCTTCATATAAACGATAATCAGATCCTTGGAAGGCAATTAGCAATATAAGAAAGGCTTGTGGAAATGTATACATAACTTCAGCTATTACAATTCCTACTGGTCCATATAAAGGGATTTGTATACCTTCAAATAAACCAAACATTCCTTTCGTTACTAGCCCTTGATTACCAAATAAATATGTAAGTGCTATACCGTGCATCATCGTTGGTGCGAACAATGGTAATAACGCAATGTATTGAAATACACGCTTTCCAAACACATTCGTACGAGCGATCGCATAGGCGTAAGCGAAAGCCAGTGTTACTGCAATAATTGTTGTCGCACCCGAAACCCATACCGTATTTTGTAATGATTGAACTAGCGTTGGTGTTGTGAAATATTTACTGAAATTCGCAACACCAATGAAAGCTCCATCTTTATCATAAAAAGCTTGTGTAAATAGTTGTAATAGCGGCAATACAAGCATAATCAAAAAGGCAAAAATCATACCAATAATTAATAGTCGTTGTACCCACTCTTCTTTACCGATACGTCTCTTAATCTTTTTTTTCGTATTTTCTACCTTTAAATCTTCTAACATCTCCATCTATACAACAACCTTCTTTCCATATGACAACATATGATTTTCTGAGAAAGAGATTTGAATTGGCTTCCCTTTCCTAATGGCTGTTTTTTCTACTTCTGATGCCAATATATCTACAACGATTTTCTCATTATATAGGTGTGTTTTCTCATCTATAACTCTCACTTCTGTCCGGTATACAGACCCACGAAACTCCATGCTTTCTACCATTGTTTTAATGCCATTATTTTGTACGACTGTTACATGCTCAGGACGAATTGCATGTTCTTCGTTATTTTTCGAAAAGAAATTAATAGAACCAATAAAATCTGCCACAAACGGATTGGCTGGTCTTTGATAAATCTCCTCTGGTGTTCCAATCTGCATAATTTCCGCATGATTCATTACAACAATTTTATCAGCCATCGTTAATGCCTCTTCTTGATCATGCGTTACCATAATCGTCGTTACTCCTATTTTCTCTTGCAAATCACGCATTTCCCTACGTAATTTTTCACGCACTTTTGCATCTAAAGCTGATAACGGCTCATCGAGTAACAAAATATCTGGAGACAGAGCGAGCGCACGTGCAAGTGCTACTCGCTGCTGTTGTCCACCAGACATTTGAGCAGGATATTTATCTTTTACATTCAGCAAATCTACAAGTTTTAACGCATCTAGCGCTTTCTCTTTCACTTCTGCTTTCCCATATTTTTTTGTCTTTAAGCCGTATTCAATATTTTCAAGTGCTGTTAAATTCGGAAATAAAGCATACGATTGGAAAACCATTCCGAAGTTTCTCTTTCCAGGAGGCAATGCTGTAATATCTTTTCCATTCACAGCTATACTGCCAGTCGTTGGTTCCTCTAGTCCCGCTAAAATGCGAAGCAACGTCGTTTTCCCACAGCCACTCGGGCCTAATAAACAAACAAACTCATTTTTGTTCACAGTAAAAGAAATATCTTTTAACGCTGTAAATGCATCAAACTGTTTTTGAATGTGTTGAATTGATAAATATTCGCTCATTTTTCTCTCTCCCACTCACTTACTTTTTCGGTTCTGCTTTTTGGCCAAACTCTTTTTCCCATTTTTCTAAAATTTTGTCACGATTTTCTGCTGCCCATTTAAAGTCATTCTTTTTATATAATTTTTCAGTAACATCTTTCGGGAATCCCTCTGGAAGTTTATAATCATTTTTAATTGTCGCAAATCCATTTTTCTCAAAGTATAACTTCATTACATCATCAGTAATTGCCCAATCTAAAAATGCTTGTGCTAATTTATCATTTTTCGCATTATCTTTCTTAATAAGTGCGTTCGCTTCTACTTCCCACCCTAATCCTTCTTTCGGCAGTACAACTTCAACTGGTGCACCTTTTTGTTTCTCTTTTAAAGCACTATAAACCATTGATACACCGACTGGATATTCACCTGCTCCTGCTAATTTCGCTGGTTTTGATCCTGAATGCGTATAACTTGCCATATTATCATGAAGTTTCTTCATGTAATCCCAGCCTTTATCTTCACCCATGATTTGTAGCCATGCAGAAACTGTTAAAAATCCTGTTCCAGATGATGCTGGATGTGGCATAACAAGTGTTCCTTTATACTCTGGTTTCGTTAAATCTTCATATGATTCTGGCATCGGTAAATTTTTCTTCTTTAACTCTTCTTTATTTACAGCAATCCCCGTCATAAATGCAGTATTTCCTACCCATTTTTCAGGTTGCTTATCATCTTTAAATTGCGGAAGAACACGATCTGCTCCTTTTGGAGAGTATCCTTTTAACATATCTTTTTTATCTAAAGCTAATAGACTTGATGCCGCAGTTCCCCATACAACATCTGCTTGTGTATTTTTTCCTTCAGCTAGCAATTTCGCAGTAATAACTCCTGTTGAATCACGTACAATGTTCAATTTCACATCAGGATATTTCTTTTTAAAGGAATCAAGATAAATTGGTACAAGCTCTTCTTCAATCGCTGTGTAAACAGTTAATGATCCAGATAATTTGTCATCTTTCACTTTCGCTCCAGCACTTTCTTCCTTCTTTGCACCACAACCCATTAATAACGAAAATACCATTCCAGTCGCTACAGCTTTAAAGATTGTTTTTTTCACTGTTTCTCTCTCCTTTTACAAATCTTATGTACAACTCAAATATAAACAACTAGTGTAAAAGCAGTATTAAACCAACATTAATCTTTTGTTTGTTGTTTGTTTTTGTGTAATACGTTGCTACTTCTATGTTTTTTCGCATTTTTCTGCTAATAGAAAACACTAAATTTACAAATAATTAAAAAAACCTTTATAATCCCACAAAAAAATGAGGCGTTTGTAAAAAACGCCTCATTTTTGTTTACCTTTTTTTGAATTACGATTAGCATACTTTGCGCTATTTTCTCCTTCATACTCTAATGCAAATTCTGCATCTGGTAAGCTTTCTTTCGGAGTTTTATTATTATTGATTGCCGCATTTTGTTTCACTTTTCTTTTTACCAATACATTCACCTGCTCTCAAGAAATCACTTTCTACTCTAGTTTGAAACAACTTAAAATAATTATTACTGGCAAGTGTTAACAAGTACATAAGAGGCGTTAGATGGAAATACTACGTATGAAGAAATCATTATAAAAAGGAGCGATAATTTTGAAGAAAAAAGAAAAGATTCAATCACCAATTTTAGACGAAACGCTCCCGCATCAAATGAATTTTCCATCTTTTAAAGGAACAGGAAAAACGATGCAACAACCTTTTGTGAATCAATATGATGTTGTAATTGGAGACAGTAAATATAATTCCGAGAACAGTCCACTTAACAATTGGAGTGATAAAATAGATCCTGCCATTATGGCTGGCGATGAGTGGATCCATCCTACAAATGATATTGGGTGGATTTCAGAAGAAAATCAAGAGTTGCTAAAAAACGAAGCGGATAATAAAAATGAAGCTTTTATGCATCCACAATTTGGAATTAACGACTAAAAAACCATTCTACCTAACGTAGGTAGAATGGTTTCATACTATCCAATAATAATCCGCTCTTTCGGGTATTTATAGCGAGGTGGTTGTTCCCTTCCACCACTAGCTAAAATAAATGTTAAAATACCAACGCGTCCGATAAACATAAGCACAATAAGTACAAGTTTCCCAACAGTTGTTAAATCAGGCGTAACACCTGTTGATAGTCCCGTCGTTCCGAAAGCAGAACAAACTTCAACAATTAAGCTCATAAGCGGTACATTTTCCGTAATAGATAAAATGAATAGCGCAGTAGCACATAACAAAATCCCCATCGTCATAACGACAGATGCTTTCAGTACATCCTCTTCATGTAGCTGACGTTTGAAGACTCTAACTGTTCTACCACCCCTTGCAAAGGTATATAGTGACAATATACTAACAGCAAATGTTGTTGTACGTATTCCGCCCCCAACCGAACTTGGAGATGCCCCTATAAACATTAATATACTCATAAATAAAAGCGTCGGTTGTGACAATTCACGTATATCCATCGTAGCAAGTCCACCACTTCGCGTCGTCACAGATTGGAATAATGTATAAAATACAGTTTCATGCCATGACTTTCCTACTAAAAAATGATTTCTCTCCAATAAAAAAATCATAATTGTACCAACAACAACGAGCGAAAAAAATGTTGTTGTCGTCAATTTTGTAAATAATGAAAACCGGAATAATTGTTGTCTCCTTTTACTAAGGAATTGTTTCACTTCCATTAGCACAGGGAAACCAATCGCTCCTAAAATAATTAGTAACATATGAATCATTTGAACAATATAATCTTTTTTATACGGAATTAATGATTGTCCTGTTAAATCAAATCCGCCGTTCGTAGTCGCACTAACAGCTGCAAAGAAACCGTGAAAATAAGCTTCTTGCCAAGTCGGAAAGTAAAGTAAAAATCTTGTACCTAATAGGATTGCTCCAATAAGTTCTATTGAAATAATTACAATCAAAATAGAACGCATCAATTCTACAAGACCCGATAAATTTCCTTGATTATGGTCTGCCATAATTAATCTTCTTCTTTGCAAACCAATCTTTTTCCCCGTAATGATCCAAACAAATGTACCAAGCGCCATAATTCCTAAGCCGCCTAATTGTAGAATAAGGGCTAAAACAATAATTCCTGCTGTAGTAAACGTATCTGAAATCGTAATAACAGACAGTCCCGTAACACTTACCGCACTAACTGATGTAAAAAGCGAATCTATAAATGTCCATTTCACACCAGGCTTCGTAACAAACGGTAAACTAAGCAATATCACCGATACAACTACCGCTAATAAATAAAACAAAACGATGAGTTGTACAGGACGTAATTTTTGTAAAAACTTTTTTATATCTCTCATTCCATCACTTCGCTACCTTTTTTCTATCGATTAAATAAAGAAAAATCTTCACTTTCTTTATTTGTAAATAACTGCTCAAATAATTTGGCAAATACCATTCCATACACAGTTCCATTACCTCCGTGCAATAATGCGTAAAATAAATTATGTATCTTCTTATCTTCTTTTAAAATAGGTAGACCATCATGACTACTACCAAATGCTGCTGCCCAATAATACTCTGCTTGTATATTCTTATACTGCGGGAACATCTCTCTTACAATGTTAATAAGGATATCACGCTTACGCAATAGTTTCGTATCACCAATCGGTTGAATTTGCATCGCTTCATCTAATCCGCCTACCATAATGCGGTTTTGAAACGTCCGAAAATATAAGTAGGGACGTGCTGTTTCCCAAATTAACGATCGCTCATGCCAGCCATCAAACTGATCTATTTCATTTGTCACAACTGCATAAGATGCCTCTACTGTTGTATTTTTTTCTTTCTTCCCAAAAAGTGCTTCATAGCCCGTCGCCATAATAATATTCTTTGCTACAATTTGATTTCCTGTTTTCGTGTAACAAATTAAATCATTTTGCCGTTTTTTTATATGTATTGCCTCTGTATGTTCATATATATTAGCTCCCATTTGGTTTGCTTTATGCAAAAGACTATGCGCTAGTAAATACGGATTCACCTCAGCATCACCGTGTGTATACAATGCCGCTTGTTTTATAAAAGGATAACGTTCCTTAATATCAGATTCTGTAAAATACTCAACAGGAAATCCATAATTCTGTAACGTATTGTACTCCTCTTGTAAAAATGAGACATCCTCACTTTTACTTGCATAATATAAACTACTTCTCGGAATAAAATAGGGATCAATATCGAGAGTAGGTACCACTTTCTCCATTGTTCGTAACGCTTCGTAACACAGTTTATATGCTCGTACCCCTTTTTCTTCACCAAATGTATGGATAAGTGAGGTTAACGATTTATCATGAAGAAACTGTAATAAACCTACATTTGCAAATGTACTACCACATGCAATTTCTCTTTTTTCAATAAGCATTACACTCATGCCGATTTTCGCTAAAGAATACGCTATATGAGCACCGGCTTCGCCACTTCCGACTACGAGCACATCACATATCATATCATTTTCTAACAGTGGATAACAAGGTACAGAAACTCCTGTATTCCAAAACAACTTACCCGTCATAAGTTTCATAATTATACTCCTAAAATATAAATTTCTCCTTTCTATGTTTTGTTATTTTTCATAAAAAAATCCAACTAACATAGGCTAGTTGGATTTTTTTATTTTTAATTAGAACGCTCTTCAAGCCAATTTCCAATCGTCGGATATGTTTGTTTTACAGCTGTTCCACCGTAAACGATAGACATATGCCCTGTTGGTAAACATACATATTGTTTATCTGTGCTAGAAATATGATCTAGTAATGCTTCTACTTGACATGGCAAAGCGATATGATCACGTTTCCCGGAAATATTTAAGACATTCGCCTTAATATTTGCAAGGTCTACCTTTTGTCCGCGAATAACGAGTTCACCCTTAACCAATTTATTATTTTGATAAAAATCACGAATCCACTGTCTGTATGATTCACCTGGGAACGGAATACCATCACCAACCCACTTTTGAACCAATCTCCAGCTTTCGACGAAGCGCTCATTCTCTGAACGATCTACTAAAGCAACATATGGACCAACAAAGTTCGTAATTGGCTTTAACATTTTGTTTCCGAAATCAATCATTTCTGGCGGAATATTTCCAAATGTATCAACCGCTTTATCTAAATTGAAATATTTCTCATCTAATAAAGGACCATACAATCCTGTTTCAGAGAAATCAAAAGGACTTGTCATGAAAATCAAATTACGAATTGGCATGTGCGGATGAAGTGCTGCATAAATAGAAGTTAGCGTTCCACCCATGCAATAACCAAGTAAAGAAATCTCGTCCGATTTTGCAGTTCGCATTACTTTTTTTACTGCTTTTGCAATATAATCAAAAACGAAATCATCAAATTTCAAATGACTATCTTCTAAACCAAATGTGCCCCAATCAAGCATATACACATCAAAACCACGATCCACTAGATATTCCACTAAACTATTTCCAGGAGTTAAATCCATAATATATGGTTTATTAATAAGAGCATATATTAACAGAATTGGAACTCTTTGTGTTTTTTCTTGTTTTGGAATGTAGCGATAAAGCTTTGTCTTATTCTTCGTCCAAATAACCTCTTTCGGCGTTAATCCTACTTGCGGCTCTGGTTCACGTAATAAAATTTCACTCGCCCTTTTCACTCGGCGGTACGCTTTTCGGTACTCTTCTGGGTATAGCTCTAATTGCTTTTCCCATTCTGTTGCGAATGTAGTCATTTTTTTATCTCCTTTTTGGTCGATTTCCTTCTTAAAAAAAGAAGTGCATTCCTGCTATGGATATGCACTTTTTTCTTACTTCATTACATATATAATCCGCCGTTAATGTTTAATTGTTGACCTGTGATATACGCACCATCACGGCATAGGTATACTACACCTTTTGCAATTTCATCAGCTTGACCAAAACGTTTTTTCGGGATTTTTGCAACAATTTTTTGACGTACTTCTTCTGGTACTTCTGCTACCATTTCAGTATCAATAAATCCTGGGCAGATAGCGTTTACAGTGACATTTGTTTTTGCAAGTTCTAACGCTAATGATTTTGTAAATCCTAACATACCCGCTTTTGCTGCTGAGTAGTTTGTTTGGCCAAATCCACCTGCTTGACCAATAATAGAAGAAATGCTAATAATTCTTCCTTCTTCCGCTTCCGTTATGTATGGAAGCACCGCGCTTGTCGTATTAAATACGCTGCTTAAATTCACGTCAATTACGCGCTCCCAATCTTCACGATTTAATTTTTTGAATGTACGATCTCTTGTAATACCAGCATTATTAACAAGAATATCAACTTTACCAAAATGATTCACAGCTTCTTCTACAAGTCGGTTTGCATCTTCTACTTTAGAAACATCCGCTTGCACTGCATAAACGTCATGTCCGTCTTTTCCTAATTCATTTACTAAATTTTCAGCTGCTTCTTTACTGCTATTATAGTTAATAACTACTTTCGCTCCCTCTTGTGCTAATGCTACTGTAATTGCTTTTCCAATTCCTTTTGCTCCACCTGTTACGATTGCTACTTTTCCATTTAATTGAACCATTTCTTTTCCCCCTTAAATGAATTTGTGAACGATTGTTATGAATCATTTTGGTACTCATACTATAGAGTCCATATATAATTATGTTTCGCTGTTTATACGTGAAAAGAGATTCTCCCGCTCTCTTTTACCTGTTATAAACAAGCGCTTTTATCATTTTTTATTTTCTGGTTTATTCGTAGGCTTTACCTCTTCTTTTACAGGTACTTGTAGTTTAGCTAGTACTGCATTTTGCTTTTCTAGCAATTCTACAATTCGATCTACTTTTGTTTCAAGCGTACGAATATCTTGTTTCACTTTCGTCACATCACGCTTTAATGTAGGGGCTTGTCCTAAAGAATCTACTTTCTCCTCTAGAAACTCCTCAATGTTATCTACTTTATTTTCTAAGTTAATAACAAGCGTAGCCACTCTTGCGATATCCTCTTTCGTCGGCACATTTACTTGTTCTAAATAGTTTTTTGTCGTATCATTTAATGCTTTTTGATAAAACAAATTCAAATCTAGAACGCTGCCCATCCAAGCTGAATATTCTTCTGTTTTAATTGTTTCATTGAGCGCTTTTCCCCAAAATGTTTCGGTTTGTTCATAAGCATTTTTCCATGCTTGTAGTGGATCGAATTTTTGATCAATCACTTTACCTACACTCCCTTTTTCGTTTTTGAAACAATTCAACCTATTCACTATTTTCTAATATTCTGAATAAAACTTCAAGTCTATATTTTATTTTTTTCTATTTTCTAACAAATGTGTTGACTTTAAAAACAGATAGGTGTAAATTGCACTTATAAGCAAAAAATTCCATCTAACTGATTCATGAGGTGATGCACAATCATGCTACAAAATGAACCAGAACAACGCGAAAGTTTGGAGAAGAACCAAGCGAAACAACCAAACTCCATGCCAAAAAACTTCTTAGTTCCCTT
The DNA here is from genome assembly GCF_022664295.1 of Bacillus cereus group sp. BfR-BA-01311. Taxonomy (NCBI): domain Bacteria; kingdom Bacillati; phylum Bacillota; class Bacilli; order Caryophanales; family Bacillaceae; genus Bacillus; species Bacillus cereus group sp. BfR-BA-01311. The sequence continues at coordinate 137,981 of NZ_JAKUHC010000009.1, read as the reverse complement.
CTTACTTCTCTGTCTAAAAGACTGGAGTCTTCATGGTTACAAACTTATTCAAATGCTAATGGATATCGGCTTTTCTTCTGTTGACCAAGGTAATGTTTATAGAACACTACGCAAATTAGAAAAAGAAAACCTTATTTCTTCTACTTGGGATACAAGCGATGGAGGGCCGGCAAAAAGAATTTATTCTTTAACTGAATATGGAGAGCAATATTTAACAACCTGTGCGACTTCTTTTGAACATTATCAAAATATGTTGCGAACGTTTTTCACGTTATACACCAATGCATTCTTTCCATTTTCTACTTCTCCAGAAAAGGATGAAAAGGATTCTTCATCTTCACCTGGTGGTACAGCAGAGTAATCTGCGTTCACAATATGCAAAAAAACATTTGGGGGTCAAACAATGGAAACTAAACCATACGAATTAGTCGATGCATTTTGGAAAAACTGGTCTCAATCACTTTCCCTTTTCTCTTCAGCTGGAAAACAGTTAGAGCAACTTACTTTAGAAACATTAAAACAACAACAAGACGCTTTGCATAAATTAACATCAGGAGTAGATGAACTAGAAAAAGAACTACAACAACTCACTGCTCAGTTCAATAACCAATACACAGATTACGTGAAACAATTAACTGGAAACTCCTTAAATGATCAAATTAACGAGTGGCAAGACAAGTGGAAGGAACTTTCTGCTCATATGCATCAGCTTACCGTTTCTCCTACAAAAACTTCTTTGTCAATTCTTACACAAACAAGCGGTCAATTTGAAGAAACAACAAAACAATTTATTGAGCAACAACAATTACAACGTGAAGAGGCTCAAAAACAGTTAGAGGGTTTTTTGGAAGAGTTCAAGTCAAAACAGTTGGAACTCGCAAAAAAGTTCGAGGAAAACTCAAAAAATCTATTTACTTCCATCAAGTAAGAAAAATGTGGGAGCTAACCGCAGCACAAACAAAACTCTTTCTTCCTCCTACTACATCAAGATGGCTAACATTTTTCGATATGGAAAAGAAGGAGGACAAAATGAATCCATTTCAAGAAGCACAAACTGTTCCGGAGCTTCGCTATGATGAGATTCAAGTCGGTGATCAAGCATCCCTTACAAAAACAATTACAGATGAAGATGTTATCAATTTTGCAAAATTGACTGGAGATGTGAATCCTATTCACATTTTAGATTCTTTTGCAAAAACGACAATGTTTAAAGAACGTATTGCTCACGGAATGCTCGTTTCGAGTTTTATTTCTACCATCCTTGGAACGAAACTCCCAGGCAAAAATACGATTTATTTATCCCAAAATGTTTCATTCCGTGCCCCTGTCAAAATCGGTGATACACTTCGCGTTGTGGCAGAGGTTATTAAGAAGCGTGACGATAAAAAAATCATTACGTTGCAAACAAACATATATAATCAATCAGATGATATTGTCGTGGAAGGAACAGCGACAATACTAAAAAAAGAGTAGCAAATTTGCTACTCTTTTTTCTATCCAAGAACTTCTAATCGCACCGATTACTTCCGCGTATGAGTACGTCGTTTCCACATAAAATAACGTTACCAGTTTAGATAAGAACTTAGCTGAACTGGACTACTCATAAGGATGTGTATCAACATGGTAAAAACAAACAAATTATTAGTTCCAGGTGCAGAACAAGCGCTTGAACAATTTAAATATGAAATTGCACAAGAATTTGGTGTAAGCTTAGGATCTAATACAGCATCTCGTTCTAACGGTTCAGTTGGCGGTGAAGTAACAAAACGTCTTGTTGCTTTAGCTCAACAACAACTACGTGGATAATAATATAACATATGGCTTAGGGGCAGATATTCTCTGCCTCTTTCTATTTTTAACATACATAATCGTACTTTTTCACATACTAGTAAAAGCAAATTGAAAGGAACGATACGTAACATGAAACGGATTAATATTCGCATGAGTCCTCCCCGTGTTCTTACATTGGCTTTTATTATGTTATCACTTATCGGTACATGCTTATTAAAGTTGCCAATTGCTACAACAACGTCTATCTCATGGCTAGATGCTTTATTTACAACCGTTTCTGCTTGTACGGTTACAGGGCTTGGTGTGGTAGACACTGGGAAAGTATTTACCTTATTTGGCCAATGTGTCATTTTAACACTTATACAAGTAGGCGGACTGGGCATTATGAGCTTTGCTGTCTTAATTGCGATTATGCTTGGAAGAAAAATTGGTCTTCAAAATCGGATTTTACTGCAACAAGCATTAAACCAAACGAATATCGGCGGCGTCATCCGTCTTGCCAAAGCATTATTTTTATTCTCTTTTACAGTCGAATGTATCGCTACTATAATTCTTTCTTTTGAATGGGTACCAAAATACGGGGTTACGAAAGGGATCTATTATAGTTTTTTCCATTCAATCTCAGCCTTTAACAATGCTGGCTTTTCTGTGTGGAGCGATAATTTAATGTCCCATTCTCATAGTATTCTTGTCAATCTCGTCATTTCCTCTCTCATCATTTTAGGTGGAATTGGTTTTACAGTAATCGTAGACATAAAAAGAAAGAAAAACTTTAAAAACCTTACACTACATTCAAAACTTATGCTCTCTTCTACTCTAATCGTCAACATTATTGCTACCCTTTTTATTTTTATATTCGAGTTCCATAACTCCCTTTCTATGAGAGGTTTTACCCCATTTGAAGAAGGATTGGGCTCTTATTTTCAAGCAATTTCAACGCGAACTGCCGGGTTTAATACAGTTGATATTTCTACATTGTCAAAACCTTCCCTCCTATTAATGATGCTCCTTATGTTTATTGGTGCTGGTAGCGCTTCAACTGGTGGTGGGATTAAGTTAACAACATTTTTAATCATATTTTTTGGCGTATTTAAATTTTTACAACAACAAGAGGATATTGTGGTATTTAAAAAATCCATTAAAGATACTCTCATTGTCAAATCATTAACCATTACTATTATTTCCATTTCATTTATCTTTTTTGCTATTTTAATTTTGAGTATTACTGAGCGAGTTCCTCTATTGATGAGTGCTTTCGAAGTATTTTCAGCATTTGGGACTGTTGGCCTCAGTATGAATTTAACACCCCACTTAACTATAATCGGAAAAGCTATTATTATCTTTATGATGTTTTTTGGGAAAATGGGTCCTTTAACATTGGCTTTTTCATTTGCTCGTAAAAAGAACCGGAAAATAAAATATCCGAATGAAGATATTTTAACAGGTTGACAACCGTATAAATTATCCATATAATGAGAATACAATAACATATCTCCAAAGGGGAGTAGCGTCCAAGAATATTTCTTGGAAACAAAGTCGTCATTACGTAGAACTTAGTTCTTCCGGCTTTGTTGGCATTTTTTATTACATATGTCTAGCAAGACCTTTGCCTATTAACGGCAGAGGTCTTTTTTGTATTCAGTTCCAGATTCTTCCAAAGTTAATAGGCAGGAGTATGGGGAAACTAAATAGTGGGGAAATTCTTCACTTATTTAGAACTTATAGAAATGAGAGGAGAATGTACATGGATGTATCATTATTATTGGAGTATGGTTGGGTATTACTCATCCTAATTGCACTTGAAGGGATTTTAGCGGCTGATAACGCTCTTGTTCTTGCAATTATGGTAAAACATTTACCAGAAGAAAAACGAAAGAAAGCACTATTTTATGGATTAGCGGGGGCATTTGTTTTCCGATTTGGATCGTTATTTATGATTTCGTTCTTAGTCGATGTATGGCAAGTGCAAGCAATCGGTGCCATCTACCTTATGTTTATCGCTGGTAATCACTTATTTAAAACATATGTTAAAAAGAATACAGATGAAGAAACAGAAGAAAAAGAAGCAAAGAAAAAACAAGAGAACTTTTGGTGGACTGTATTTAAAGTTGAGGTCGCTGATATCGCCTTCGCAGTTGATTCAATTTTAGCTGCTGTTGCACTAGCAATGACTTTACCAAAAACAGGATTAGGTACAATTGGTAGTCTTGATACTGGGCAATTCGTTGTTATCTTTGTAGGTGGACTTATCGGATTAATCATTATGCGATTTGCAGCAACTGCTTTCGTACAGATTTTAAAACGTAAACCAGGACTTGAAACTGCAGCATTCTTAATTGTAGGTTGGGTTGGTGTGAAGCTAGCAGTTTATACATTAGCACACCCTGCATTAAATGTAATACCACATTCATTCCCAGAATCCACTCCGTGGAAGCTTACATTCTGGATTGTATTAGTCGGAATCGCAGTTGGTGGTTGGTTCTTCTCAAAAGAAGTAGAAGTAAAAGTAGAAAAGAATTTAGACGAAAAAGCGCTGTAATTACAGCGCTTTTTCTTTTTCCGTTCTTCCTCTCAATGTCCAGAAAAAATTCCATTATACTACCTTTTGTAAACGTTTTCTCAATGCATGTATGTCCTTTTTGTGAAACATTGCACAAACTTATTGAAAGTGAGAACAATTCCATGTACTTTATTCATATAAGAAGTATTTATAGAAGATTTACTAAAGGAGCGTATTACTCATGCTAGAACAAGGACTAGATTATGTTGTCAAACTGGCTAAAAACAAAAAGAAAATACTAGATACAAACCCAATGCAATATTTCATTCGTGCTGCACTTGCGGGTATTTATATCGGTTTTATTATTGTACTATGTTTTAAATTAGGTAACTTTTTTCACATTGCAGATTCACCAGCAACGTATTTAGCTGCTTCTATGTTTTTCGGGATTGCTCTCGTACTTATTATATATGGCGGTGCTGAATTGTTTACTGGAAACACAATGTACTTTACTGTAGCAACTTTAAGAAAAGAAACAACGATTTCTGATACACTTCGTAACTGGGTTGCTTGTTATGCAGGTAACTTAGCCGGCGCGTTATTCTTTGCCTTACTATTTTACGCAACTGGAATTTTCGAAGCAATTGATCACGGTCACTTAATGAGTAAAGTCGTTGAAGGAAAGATGAACACACCTACGATGCAGTTATTCTTTAAAGCTATTTTATGTAACTGGCTCGTATGTCTTGCTTGTTTCTTACCTTCTCAGGTTAAAGGTGACACAGCAAAAATAATGGTCATGATGCTACTTGTTTTCACATTCTTCTTATCTGGTTACGAACATAGTATTGCAAACTTATCACTCTTTGCTTTATCTTTAGTTTCACCGCATCCTGAGACAATTTCTTTTTCAGGTGCTATTCATAACTTAATTCCTGTTACAATCGGTAACATTATTGGTGGATCAGTATTTGTCGGTATGGTATACCACTACTTAACAAAGAAAACACCTGACGTTCAACAGGAAAAAACTGAAATCCCAACAGCTCAACAAGAAGAGATTATTCCTTTACAAGCACATATGAAACATTAAAAACTCCAAAATTTTACTTTGGAGTTTTTAGCTTCCCACGTATTTAACTACAAGGTGAGGATTAATTTCTCCCTCTTCCTTTCCCTTATCCATTCTCTGTTTCATCTTATGCATACCGATGACATCATTCGTATGAAGGTGAATTTCATTTACATATAATCCCTCTGTACAAAAAGCTTCTACAAAATCTAGTCCATTTTTTGCTCCCCAGCCCATATTATAATCAAGGGAAAGAATATTCACATCATAATCCCGAACCATTTGCAAGGCACATTCTACTGTAGTTGCGGGCACATACCCGAACGGGCAACTTCTTTGATCATCCATATATACGTTCATTTTCGATTCCCTCTCTAATTTGAATAAACGGCTAATACATAACACATTGCCCCAAGACTAATAAAAGGACCAAATGGAATTGGCTTTCGTACTTCTATACGTTTTAATCCGATACCAATCCCAAAAAAACAAAGACTAAAACAAGATGCTAAAAATAAAACGATAAAAACTCCCTTCACTCCTACTATAAAACCAAGTAACGAAAGTAGTTTTATATCTCCTCCGCCAAGCCCTTCTGGATATATCTTTTGTATGCAATATAACAAAAGGAATATAACACCACTACCAACTATACTATCTGTCCAAGTAACTAATTGTACAAAAACACTTTCAAGAATGAGTAAAACGGCAAACGAAATTAAAATACAATCAGGAATTAACATATATAAGTAATCTGTAACCGAAATAATAAGAAGTAGCGAAAAAAGGGATAAAATGATAATAAGTTCTCGTTCTATTCCAATCATATACACGGTAAGAAGAAATATACTTCCTGTTATACATTCAAATGCTACATACATAATTGGAATTTTCCTCTTACAATTCGTACAACAGCCTCTTTGTATATAAAATGAAATGATGGGGATTAGTTCTTTTGGCCTTAGTACATATTTGCAATAATAACAATGTGAACGTGGGGTAATGATAGACGCACCTAATGGAACCCTTATTGCAACTAGCATAAAAAAAGAACCAAACACCATCCCTGCTAACAGTGCATATAAATAAGTGAACATCCCTTCCTCTCCTTTCCAAAAAAACATAGCAAAAAAAGGAGAGAACTTCTACTTCATATTATCCTTTATTCTACTAAAAAAGCAGGCCATTTTCCGGCCTGCTTTCCCCTCTTTTATACGATGAAATATACTGCTTTTAATGGTCCATGTACTCCGACAACAAGATTCATCTCAATGTCAGCCGAGTTACTTGGTCCTGTAATAAAGTTAATACAAGATGCCGCTGTCTCCCCATTTTCTACGCGTGAGTTCATATCCTGAACTGCTTGTGTAATACGAGGCACAAGTGTTTCACGTGGAATAATAGCAAAATATACAGTCGGTAAAAAGTGTAAAGAACGTCCCTGCCCTTTATGACTTTGTACAACAATTGTACCAGATTCGGCTAATGTATAATCACTAAATGCAATACCAATATTCGCTTTTTCAGCTAAACGCATATTTTCGTCTTTTCTCTCTGGATCCCATACGTTCACTTCAACGTCTAGCTTTGGAAGTTCTTCTTTAAATAAAGATGTTAAACCATATGCATCAAAACGCTCATCTGCTGATAATAAAATAGGTCCCCCGCCGTTTTCCATAATTACTTTTTGAAGGTCTTCACCTAAACTGTCATTTGTCGTTTCTACTACAGTTGTATGAATGTTTGTACATTGCTTTTTAAACACTTCTAGTAATTCTTCTTGTGAATAATCTTTTAACGTTTCTATATTCACATTACTTTTCCATACTGGACGCTCTACACCTTCTGTTTTACGCGCGCGCCCAAGTTCTTTTGCAATGTTATCTAGAAAGGCATCACGGTTTTGAATTAATCCTGTCATTATTTGTCCCCGCCTTTCTTATGATCTTTATACCAATCACGGAATCGTTCTTTACTTGGAGCTGGGAATTCACGAATATCTGTCCAGTTTTTAAGTGGCCCAACACCTTTTGATACACGATTACCAGATGTAAATGGACTCATTGCTGCTGGCGCCATTTTTGATCCCATTTTATATAAAGCTGCTGAAGATGCACCCATACTAAACATTTTCATTGCTAATTTTTCTGCAAGTGGAGCACGTCCTTCTTGCTCAACGATAACTTGACGATGTTTTAATAATAAATCATGCAATGGAATTTTTACTGGACAAGCTTCTGTACATGCTCCGCATAAACTAGAGGCATAAGGAAGCTCTTTGTAATCATCATATCCACCTAAAAGTGGTGTTAATACCGCACCAATCGGTCCTGAGTATATAGAACCATATGAATGTCCACCAACATGACGATATACAGGGCATACGTTAACACAAGCAGCACAACGAATACATTGCAATACTTGGCGGAATTCAGATCCAAGAATTTGAGAACGACCATTATCGACCACAACTAAGTGGAATTCTTCTGGGCCATCTACTTCCTCTTCTTGAATTGGTCCCGCTACCGTTACATAACTTGTTAACTTTTGACCTACTGCACTACGACATAGTAAACCAACTAAAACATCTAATTCTTCCATTGTCGGAACCATACGTTCCATACCCATTACTGCAATTTGTGTTTTCGGAATCGACATGACAAGATCTGCATTACCTTCATTCGTTACTAAACAAAGAGATCCAGTATTTGCAACAGCAAAGTTACAACCAGTTACACCAATTTCTGCATCCATAAATTTCTCACGAAGTTGTTTACGAACAAACTTTGTCATTTCATATGGGTCATCAGAATTTTCATAGCCTAGCTTTTCTTTAAATACATCGCGAATTTGCGTTCTATTTTTATGAAGTGCAGGTGCAATAATATGTGAAGGTGGATCGTTATCTACTTGCAAAATATACTCTCCTAAATCACTCTCTAACACTTCACAACCAATCTCTTCAAGCGCATGGTTCATACTAATTTCTTCTGTTACCATCGACTTTGATTTTACTACTTTTTTCGCTTGTTTCTTTTTGGCAACGTCTTGAATATACTTTGCAGCTTCCTCTTTCGTCTTCGCAAAGTACACGTGTCCGCCTCTTTTTGATACATTTTCACTTAACTGCATTAAGTAATAATCCAGATTTTCTAACGTATGTTGACGAATTTGTTCACCTAGTTCACGCCACTCTTCCCAGTTTCCTAATTCATCTGCAGCTTTTAAGCGATTCGTATATAAACGCGTTTGTGCAGAAGATACTGCTCCGCGCATAAACGAATCTTGAATTCCATCACCAACGCGATCATTAAATTTTTTCTCACTGATTTTCATAGACATAGCTTATGTTCCCCCTTCATGAGCGACTATTCAGTACCTCAGCAATATGCATTACTTTTACTTCTTTTCCTAAACGCTCAATACGTCCGCCAATGTTTAACAAACACCCACAATCTGCACCGATTAAATAATCTGCACCTGTTTCCATGACACTATCTACTTTTTCGTCTACCATTTGCTCAGAAATTGGAGTCATCTTAACTGAAAACGTTCCCCCAAACCCGCAACAATTTTGCACGTTTGGCAAATCTCTCACAGTTAATCCTTTTACATTTGATAATAAAATTCCTGGTGCTTCTTTTACTCCAAGCATACGCGTCATATGACATGATTTATGAATAGTAGCTATCCCTGGTAAACTTGCACCAACATCTGTAACTTTTAAAACATCTACAATAAACTGTGTAAATTCATAAGTTTTATCAGCAACTTTTTGTGCACGTTTAGCCCACTTTGGATCATCTTTGAAAACATGCGGATACTCATGAAACATTGTCGCACAAGAACCAGATGGCGTAACAATATATTCTGCATCTTCGAAAGTTTCAATCATATGTTTCATCGCTTCTTTTGCTGCTTCTACATGGCCGCTATTATAAGCAGGCTGCCCACAACAAACTTGTGCTTCTGGAAATTCAATTTCACAACCTAAACGCTCCAACACTTCAACTGTTGCTTTGCCGACATTTGTTTCAAACATATCGACTAAACAAGTAACAAATAAAGTAACTTTCATAACTATTACTCCCCCTTTTTACAACTTCACCAACAAACATATGGTCATCAGATGACTTAGTAGAGAAGAAATAGGCTCAACCATGGCCTATCCTCTCCCTCTTCTAAAGAAAACGCTTACTTAATCTTTCTCTATTTTATCAGAAAATTAAATTTTTAAAAGATTAAATTACGAATTTATATCGTTTTTACCTGTGACAATATGTTCTACATTTGTTAAATGATCTAGCATTGCTTGCTGCGCTAATTCTACATCTTGTTTTAACACCGCATCATATATAACTTGATGCTCTTCTATAAGTCGTTCTGATGTCGTTTGTTCACCATATAAAATAATGCGTCTTGATTCACCAATTGTTTCAGCAATCATCTCTGAAACATGATTCATGAGTTCAAGCAAAATGTTATTATGCGAAGACTCTGCAATTCCCATATGAAATTGAAAATCGGCTTTTTCACCAGCCTTTTCATCTCCAATGCTCTTTGCCATTTCATCTAACCAATGTTTCATATTTTGTAAATTATCTTCCGTACGTTTTGCCGCCGCTACTCGAACTGCCCCCACTTCAAGCACCTTTCGTACTTCTAATAAATTCAAAATATCTTCTTTCTTCATTAATAATCTATTGTTTAATGATTTCGTTAATGAAGAAGAATCGAAGTTCTTCACATATGTACCTTCTCCTTGTTTCATCTCAATTAAGCCCATCGCTCTTAGCGCACTTAGCGCTTCACGAACAGCAGATCTGCCAACTTGAAACTGCTCAGCTAATTGATGCACAGGGAGTAGTTTGTCACCAGGTTTTAACGTACCATTTTTAATCATTGTTAAAATAGCTTCAGATACTTCTTCGTAAATTTTTTTCGGTTTAATAGATTTGTACTCCAGTTAAATCACCTCAGTATCTTCCAAACAACAATTGAAACGATTTATAAGAACTTTGCATCATAACTATTTTAGACCGAATTGATAAGAAGTACAAATGTTTTGTTCATAAAATAGTCAAATTTTCGATATTTATTATATATTAATTTATATTTTGCGTGTAAAGTGAAACTTTAATCAGTGGGGTTTTGTTCATCGCCCACTGATTATTAGCTCTCACCAATCGGGCTTTTACGGGCAGCAGGGCCTCCACCTAACTTCTTTGCTTCCGTTGAATTTTGAGGTGAAGGTCTTACTGCCCGGCGAATAGCGGGATAAATATTTTCTTCAATATAAAGAACATGTCCTAAAAATTAGAACATGCTCCCCTCATCCTGTACATTCAGTTTAATAATAACCGTTGTTCCCTTATCTTTTTCACTTTCAATTTTCCACTGTCCACCATGTATATGAACAATTTGTTTCACAATAGCAAGGCCTAAACCTGTTCCACCGTGTTGACGACTTCTCGCTTTATCAACTCGGTAAAAGCGTTCTCCAAGATTCTCCAAATGTTCTATATCAATACCAATTCCTGTATCTTTTATTTTTAATTCACAGTAATCATCGATTTGCTCTAAAGTTATAACGATATTTCCTTTTTGATTTGTATACCGTATCGCATTATCTAACACATTATGAAGCACTTGTTGCATACGATCCTCATCAATCATGACAATGACCTCTGGATTTAAATTGGTTGAAATATGAATTTCCTTTTCTATAAACTTAATCTCATACGTATCTAATACGTCTTCAATCAGCTGTGAAAAAACGATAGGTTGCTTCTTTAACGGAAAGTGCTCACCTTCTAATTGTGCTAAGTCTAACAAGTCATGAACGAGACGCTGCATACGACCTGCTTCTTTATGAATTAGCTGCGTTACTTTTTCCTGCTGTGGTCCCTTTGCAACACCATCTAAAATAGCCTCGCTATACCCTTTTATATAACTAAGTGGTGTTCTAAGTTCATGCGAAACATTTGCTAAAAATTCCTTACGCTTTACATCTTCTGTTTCTAATGAATTTGCCATTTTATTAAATGCTTTTCCTAATCGTCCAATTTCATCCTCTGAAGAAACTGTAATCCGCTCCGAAAAATCTCCCGTAGCCAAATGATTTGCAACCCGCTCCATTTGCGAAAGTGGCTTCGTAATTGCAATTATAATTTTCCTTCCAACCCATATCGTAATTAAAATCATAGCAATTGCTAACGGTGCTAAAATAAGACCCATATCATAGATTAAATCTTTTATACTTTTTAAAGGAATATACGAATAGACAATTCCGACTAATTTTTTATTTTCCAATACAGGGATGACAACCCCCATAATATTACGGTCAAAATGTTCTTCATATCCTATTTTCGTCACAGTTTTCCCGTCTAATAGCGTTTGCCTATCTCCTTCACTTATAAGAGAATGATGATGCACATCAAAAGGCAAACATGCACTTAAATCACGCGGATTAGACACGAAAATAACGTCTGAACTAGATATTTGATCAAACGATCTTACTTTCTCTTCAAAAGTTGATATTCCTTCACGCTTATCATATTGAGCAGCAAGACTTTTTCCTTCCATTACTAACGAAGCTTTTAAATTATCAACGTATAATTTTTCATACGAGTATAAAGATACGAAATAAAGAAAGGACACTGTTACACATACTGCACATACTACTGTAAGCCAAAGTTTTTGTACCATCGTAAACATACGTTACACCTCAAATTTATAGCCTACACCCCAAACAGTTTGAATGTAGTTTCCACTTTCTCCAAGCTTCAAGCGCATCGTTTTCACATGCGTATCTACCGTTCTTGTACTTCCGGCATAATCATATCCCCATACCTTTTCAAGTAATTGCTCCCGGCTAAATACTTGTCCTGTATGTTGGCAAAGAAAATATAATAAATCAAACTCTTTTACAGTAAGAGAAATCGGCTCACCATCCGCCTCTATTCGTCTACTTTTTTCATTGATAAGAATTGGTCCAAATTGAATCTCTTCTTGCTGTTCTTGCTTTGTATATCTTCTTAGCACAGCTTCCATACGGGCAACCAATTCACCAGGACTAAACGGTTTTACAATATAGTCATCTGCTCCCATACGTAAGCCGTTCACCCTATTCCACTCTTCACCTTTTGCCGTTAAAAATATAATCGGCACATCTGACGTTTTTCTAATTTCTTTACAAACTGAAAGTCCATCCATTTCTGGCATCATTATATCTAATACAACGAAATCATAATGATCCGTTTCTAGTTTTTTAAGAGCCTCTTTTCCATTCTCAGCTTCTCCCCACTCATATCCAAAGTTATCCAAATACATTCCAACAAGCTGTCTCATATCACTTTCATCATCTACAACTAGCACTCTATATTTATTCATTGTCCTTCCCTTCCCTCTCTATGAGTTGAAACGGTCCTTTTCCGACTTTAATTGTTTGTTTTATTTTCAAATTCTTCATATCTATAACGCACACTTCATCACTATCATAACTGGCTACATACCCTTCTGCTCCGCTCTCAAAAAATGCAAATGGATTTGACCCTACTTCTACAGAAGCTATTTCTTTATATGTGCTAATATCAAACTTTCTAAGTGTATTCGATCCATGACTGAGTGCATATACGTACTTACTATCCTTCGTTATATTCACAGGCATAAATGGAGCGTGTAAAGAACGCACCATTTCTCCACTCTGTAAAGAATACACTAACACTTTCTCATTTACTTGATTTCCATCACCATGTCCGCCAATCCATATTTCTTTCCCATCAGGACTAATCGTCGCTCCTGTTGATGCTGGCGGAATCATAAAGGATTGAATAACTTCTTTTTTCTTCGTATCAATTGTCGTTAGTTTCGTATCATAAAAGTTTAGTACAGATAACCGATTCTGATACTCTACCATCGTTATAGGCCCTTTTCCTGTTGAAACACTTCCTGTCTCTTTCCCATTTATCGTAAAGAACCTTACCTTTTGAACATTTTGATCAGCAGCAAATAATTGTTTTTTATCTGCTGATACCACCACATTTACAATGCCCTTTCCAGTTTTATATTTTCCCACTTGCCTTCCTTCCGCTAGTGAATATACATACATATATTCTAATTGCTTACCGTATACAAGTATTTCATCGCCATTTGGAAGCAGTGTGATTCCGGCCATTGGCTCATTTAGTTCCCATGTCGTAATTAACTTTTTATCTTTTTTATCAATAAAACTAATGCTGCCTTCTTTTATATTCGTAGTTATAATAACATTTTTATCTTTAGCAATTGGTGTATATGAACTTCCTTGACACCCTACTAGTAGAAATAAAAAACAGAGAAGAAAAACATACTTTCTCAAAAGATTCCCTCCATCTTCGGATGATTTCGTTATAATTGTAAAATAACAAATAAATGTGTGGAAAGTGTGAAATTTCCCTTTCTTACTCAATTTACATATATAATGTACAACAAATAGAATTTGAGGTGTGTCAATTATGCTATTTCCTGATTTAGCGAATAAAATTGTACGAGAAGTACGCAGACTAATTACAGAAAATATTATTATCATTAATATAGAAGGCGTTATTATCGCAAGTACAGATACAGAAAGAATTGGTCAATTTCATGAAGGTGCACTCCGCTGCGCCAAACAAAAGAAAACCGTCATCATTACAAAAGAAGATGAAAGGCGATTGCAAGGTGTAAAGGCTGGGATGAATCTTCCTTTATTATTTCATGATGAAGTAATTGGTGTCATTGGGATTACAGGAGAACCTGAAAATATTTCACGCTACGGAGAAATATTGCGTAAGATGACCGAATTATTAATTCATGAAAACTACTTTTTAGAGCAACTAGAACTTGAGCACCGTTCTTATGAAGCTTTTGTCTTTGATTGGCTTCAAAATACAGAGTGGTCCCCGAGTTTTCTTGATCGCGCCAAAACACTTGGCATTGATTTATATAAGAAAAAACAACTTATTTTGTTTTCTATTGGCAAAAATGACACGATGCTCCAGCGTAAAATATGGCAACACATACGTAATATTTTAACAAAAGAGCATCTATTTGTTCGTTGGGGAAATGATCGTTTTATTTTATTTACAGCAACGAGCTCAAAAGAGCAAACTTATCAATTTTTAAAACGGTTAAAACACGACTGCGAAACTTTATTTTCTATTTCTTTATATATCGGGATTGGACAAACAGTCACCTCAAACAATATGAGCATATGTTACGAACAAGCATTACGTGCTCTTTCTGTATCATTGGAAACGAAAAAAATTGTATTTAATGAAGATTTACGTTTAGAAATGTGTTTACAAGATATTTCTGCCGAAACGCGTGAACAATTTCTAGAACGTACCATCGAAAACTTATTATCATTTCCTGAGCTTATGCACACTTTACGCTTATTTATCGATTATAACCAATCTTATAAACAGACGGCTAAACAATTACATATACACATTAACACATTACATTACAGGCTAAAAAAGATTGAAGAACATACAGAACTTGATCCAAAACAATTCAAAGACTTAAACGTTTTATACTTCGCACTTCTCCTATTGGATAATCATATAAAAAAGAACGATAAAATAGATTAATCTTTAGATGATTATACATAGAAAGAATCCCTCGACTTTTTTATCATTATAATGAAAGCACTGTTACCACGTTGTTTATTATAACTAAACACGTTAACAGTTTGAGGGGGATTTCCAATGTTAGAAAAACAAATTATTCATTCATTCGTATCTATTGTTGGCGAAGATAATGTAGATACATCCAATATGGGGCGTTTAACTTATAGTTATGATGCTACTCCAAACTTCCAAGCAATGCCTGATGCAGTCATTGCTCCTCGTAATACAAATGAAATAGCTGAAGTGTTAAAAATATGTAACACTCACAAAATTCCTGTGTATGTGCGCGGGTCTGGAACAAACCTTTGCGCAGGAACATGTCCACTTGAAGGCGGTATCGTCCTTATTTTCCGCCATATGAACAATATTTTAGAAATTGATGAAGAAAACTTAACAATTACTGTACAAGCTGGTGTCATTACACTTGATATTATTAAAGCGGTAGAAGAAAAAGGTTTATTTTATCCACCAGATCCAAGCTCGATGAAAATTTCTACAATCGGCGGTAATATTAATGAAAACTCAGGTGGATTACGCGGTTTGAAATATGGCGTAACACGTGATTATGTAATGGGGCTTGAACTTGTCTTACCAAATGGTGATATTATTCGCACTGGTGGTAAATTAGCAAAAGATGTAGCTGGTTACGATTTAACTCGTTTATTTATCGGTTCTGAAGGAACACTTGGCGTGGTAACAGAAGCTATATTAAAACTTGTTCCTATGCCTGAAACAAAGAAAACAATGCTTGCACTATATGAAGATATTAATGAAGCTGCACGTGCTGTTTCTTCTATTATTGCAAATAAAATCATTCCAGCAACACTGGAGTTCTTAGACCAACCGACAATTGAAGTAGTAGAAGAGTTTGCGCAAATCGGTTTACCTACAGATGTAAAAGCAATTTTATTAATTGAACAAGACGGCCCTCCCGAAGTAGTCAATCGAGATATTGAAAACATGGCTAATGTTTGCCGCTCTATGAATGCAGTTGATGTTCGTATTGCAAAAGACGAAACAGAAGCAGATGCGCTTCATACCGCTCGCCGTAGTGCTCTATCAGCGCTCGCACGATTAAAACCTACTACAATATTAGAAGATGCGACTGTACCACGTTCACAAATCGCTCCGATGGTTGAAGCTATTAATGCCATTGCAAAAAAATATAATATTCCTATTTGTACGTTTGGACACGCTGGTGATGGTAATTTACATCCAACTTGTATGACAGACGCTCGTAATGCAGAAGAAATGCACCGAGCTGAGCAAGCTTTTGCTGAAATATTTGCGAAAGCAATTGAACTTGGTGGCACAATTACTGGTGAACATGGTGTTGGTGCAATGAAAGCTCCATATTTAGAAATGAAATTAGGTAAAGAAGGTATTGCAGCTATGCAAGGAATAAAGCAAGCTTTCGATCCAAATAACATTATGAATCCTGGAAAAATGTTCGCGAAAGACACTCGAAAAAGAGTGGTGGTTGAGCGATGACCACATTAAATAAAGAAAATATTCAAAAAGAATTCAAAGCACGATTAAGTGAAGATGAATTACTAAAC
The DNA here is from genome assembly GCF_022664295.1 of Bacillus cereus group sp. BfR-BA-01311. Classification (NCBI taxonomy): domain Bacteria; kingdom Bacillati; phylum Bacillota; class Bacilli; order Caryophanales; family Bacillaceae; genus Bacillus; species Bacillus cereus group sp. BfR-BA-01311. Next base: position 121,409 of record NZ_JAKUHC010000009.1, on the reverse strand, counting down.
TGTATGCGATGCGGTTTTTGTTTACCTACTTGTCCTACCTACATTCAATCCGGATATAAAGAGTCACATTCACCGCGTGGACGTATCGCATTGATGAAAGCAGTCGTTGATGGTTTAATCGAACCAGATGAAGATGTTGAACATACATTAAACGTTTGTCTTGGTTGCCGTGCTTGTGAACCTGTTTGTCCATCTGGTGTAAATTATGGACATTTATTAGAAGAAGCTCGTGATATTATTAATCAAAATAAAAAATTCTCAGTGCCAGTGAAAGCTGTTCGAAAAGTCGTTTTTGAAGGACTATTCCCCCATCAAAATCGAATGAGAACATTAACTGGACTAATCGGATTTTATCAACGTTCTGGTTTACAAACGCTAACACATAAAACAGGGATTATGAAGTTATTCCCTGAAACACTTGCAACGATGGATCTCGTTTTACCAAAAGTCCCTAAAATGAAAGCCATGAAAGATCGTCCTTCATTTTTACCTGCAGAAAGTACAAAGAAAAAACAAGTTGCATTCTTCACAGGCTGCTTAATGGATACGATGTTTTTAGAAACAAATAACGCAACGATGAAACTTCTTCAATTAGCTGGTTGTGATATCGTTATTCCAAAAACACAAAGTTGCTGCGGTGCATTGCATGGACATGCTGGTGAAAAGAGTGGAGCAAAAGAATTAGCAAAGCGAAATATAAAAGCATTCGAAGATTTAAACATCGACTATATTATTACGAATGCAGGTGGTTGCGGGGCTTATCTCGTAGACTATGATTATCTTTTAAAAGATGATCCGGATTGGGCTGAACGTGCTAAGCAGTTTGTTTCTAAAATTAAAGATATTACTGCTATACTAGTAGAACTAGACTTCCATAAGCGAACTGACTTACGACTCACGCCGCAAGTTATTACGTATCAAGACTCTTGTCATTTACGCAATGTTATGCGCACATCTTCTGAACCTCGTATGTTACTAGAGGCTATCCAAGGTGCAACATATCGAGAAATGAAAGATGCCGACCGCTGCTGTGGCTCTGCTGGTATTTACAATATTGTTCATTCAGAGTTATCAATGGAATTTCTAGATTACAAAATGGACCGTGTGCATGAAACAGAAGCAGCAACCATTGTTACTGCAAATCCAGGTTGTTTATTACAAATGAAATTGGGTATTGAGCGAGAAGGGCTTTCTCATAAAATGAGAGGAATTCACATTGTGGATTTATTATTAGAAGCAATTGAAACTAACTCGTAACATACGTAATAATAGGAAAACGGCTATCTCCTTCGTCTATGTAAAGAGATAGCCGCTTTTTTGTCTGCTACAACATTAAAAATATGTTACTTTATTATAAAAAAGAACAACAGAAACATTACAGTTTTGTAAAAATCAATCCATTATATTCCTCAAAAAAACGTTCAAACCATTGATACAATAGGATTCTTCATTTTCTATTTAGGTAACTTTATCCAAAAACCCCCTCTTAAAACCAAGTATAAAAACACTATAAATTCCTTTTATACTCTATATTTCTCTTATTTTTGCTCCCTTCTTCTCTTAGGATAAATTAGGTAATTTTAAAGTCTATGAATTTTTTTCCATCTTTTTTCTCGCAAATTGTATGCTACGATGAATTTGTCAGTCAGACAGGCTGTCAAAAACAAATCGTGTGAAAACAAATTAAAACTTTATATAGGGGGACACACATCATGAAAAAGCGTGTTTTATTATCTGTAGCTGCTGCAACAGCTCTTACTTTAGGAGTATCTTCTCTAGATGCACAAGCTGCAACAGTACAACCATCTAACGTAAAGGTTCAAAATATTCAGCATTCAAAAGTAATGATGAAACAAATGAGCCAACAAGAATTACAAGCATTCTTACAATCTATGGGAGTTGAATCATTAGCACAATGGCAACAAGGAAACTTCCAACCAAACTGCTTCATTCCTGGTCAACAACCTACTGAAAATGTTGTAACTGAGCAACCAACAGCTAAGCCAGAAACTCAAAAGCCAGTTGAGCAAAAACCTGCCGAGCAAAAGCCTGCTGAAGAAGTTCAAAAACCAGAAGCTCAAAAGCCTGCTGAAAACAACAATACTCAAAAACCTGCTGAACAAAAACCAGCTGAGCAAAAGCCTGCTGAAGAAGCAAAATCTTTAAGCGAGTTTGAACAACGTGTTGTTGAATTAACAAACGCTGAGCGTGCAAAACAAGGCTTACCAGCACTAAAAATCGATACTGAATTAAGCAAAGTAGCACGTATTAAGTCTGAAGATATGCAAAAAAACAACTACTTTGATCATAACAGCCCTACATACGGGTCTCCGTTTGACATGATGAAGAAATTTGGCATTTCTTATACATCTGCAGGTGAAAACATCGCTCAAGGCCAACGTACACCTGAAGAAGTAGTACAAGCTTGGATGAACAGCGCTGGACACCGTGCAAACATCTTAAATAACGGCTTCACTCACATCGGTGTTGGTTATGTAGAAAGCGGCAACTACTGGACACAACAATTTATTACGAAGTAAATAGATTAAAAGAGTCTTCTCATAATGAGAAGACTCTTTTTTAAGTTTCATAGCTTTCTATTATGTATGAATAGAAAATATATAACACAAACAACATAGATCCACAGCTTATTACACTAAGCAATACATAAAATCCCCACTCTAAGTTCAAAAACAATGAAAACAATATGCCACATGCCATCACTTGAAAAATCCGTCTACTCACTAAACGAATTTTTTGTAATTTAATTGGGTCTTTTTCTTTTTCTTTGCCTTTTATTTTCTTAAATTCTTTACTCAGCATAAAAAGAAACATACTAATCCCAATCGTTAATCCTGTTTGAAAGGATATCAAATCCCCAAAATTAATAAAGAGGATAAGCATATGAATAAACAATATAAATAATGTAATTTTCTTTATAAATCCGCCTATAATACCATGCTCTCTTTCATTAAACTTAAATATATTATGTGAAATAATATACAAAAATCCATATGAAAAAATAATAAAACAGGGAATAAATGCTACAACAATTTGTTTACTCATAAACTCGTTTGGCTCACCATTTACATTCCAATGTACTGCCATACGATTTGGTAAATAGGGATAAAAACATAGTGTAAGTAAAAGACAAGCGAAAAATATTCCAAGTACATACTTATATTTGATCAAGCGATTCTCACCTCTCTTTTCTCTTAACGGCTTCGCTTCTTTTAGAGAAATCCCTGCAAAAATCTACTTTTTTCAAGTTAAAACTTATACTTTACGCATTTTCTTTTTGAAATTCTTTTATTTTATTATTTAACTTTGTAGGAAACGGCACATCAACTTCAATCGCTTCTTTCGTAATTGGATGCAAGAAATTTATCTTCATTGCATGCAATGCTTGACTGGACATATATTTTGTTTGTCCACCATATAATACATCCCCAACTAGTGGATTACCATTATGACTCATATGAACACGAATTTGATGTGTTCTACCCGTTTCTAATTGTAATGTTACGAAAGTCGTGTTTTGCTTCTTAAAATACTTTTCTACTTTATAATATGTGATAGCTTGGTCACCTTTTGGAGAAATACGACGCCTTGTAGCATGATGGCGATCCCTTCCAATAGCAGCATCAATCTTTCCTTGTTTCTTCTTTACTTTCCCTTCAACGAGCGCTGCGTACGTCCTTTTAATTTTTCTTTCCATTAATAGACAATCCATAATTGCACCAGCAATTCTATGCTTAGCAAACACGACACCACCTGTCGTATCTTTATCTAAACGATGAATATGACGCACCTTCGTCTCTAAACCTTGCATTTGAAAATGAAAAGCAACAAGATTTGCAAGCGTCCCGGTTCCACCTTTTTCAGCAGGGTGTGTGTCCATTTGCTCTGGTTTATTTACGATGAGTACGTGATCATCTTCGTATACTACATGTAATTCGCCATATTCTGGATCTACACCGTACTCTTCCTCCGCAAACATATGGACTTGTAACTTATCGTTCTCTTTTAAAAGCTCATTCCATCTTCTTTGTTCCCCGTTAACCGTAACACCTTTTTCCATACGAAGCTGATGTAATAGCTTTTTCGGTATTTCCCATTCTACTTTTAATACCGATTCAATACTTATACCATTCCATTTAGCTGGAACAGTAATTTCACACCATTCGCCCTTTTTCTTTGTTTCCATACTGTTTATCACCTTATTTCTATTGATTCTCTCATTGTAACGGAAAACATGCTTGGATGCACTGTCAAAAATAGAGGACAGTCTTATAATAGACTGCCCCTCAAGCTCTAAGTCTTTTCATTTCTAACAATACTTCTTCAGCTTTTTGTTCATACGATAAATCTTTAAAGAAATCCGCCAACCTTTTATAGTCATTGTAAGCATCTAATAAATCGTCCATCTTTTCTATTTTCATCACTTGTTGTTTTTGTTTCATTTTTACTGGATAGCGATAACCTGATACTTCTTGTATTTTGTAATACTCATCCTCTACTTGAACGACCTTTACAAGTTCTTCCTCTTCTGCATCCATCGTATACCCGTCAAATTCTCTAAGTAGTTCATAAATGATATGAGTCCATTCATCTTTTGGATAAAATCCTTTTTCTAACCGATAACCGACAATGCGATACATATGCCCATCGTTCTCGGCAAACTGTACTGTATCATTTAACTTAAACTTAAAATAACGAAACATTGCCTTCACCTACTTATTATGTAATGTTCTTATCACATACTATTTGCAAAATATAGGCTTTGCTATTCATAAAAAATGCTCATCAATATGATGAGCATTTTTTACAATGATTTTTCTCGTTTTTTTCGAAATGGTAACCACCAGTTCCAGTCTCCAAATAACTTCATTAAGCTTGGTACGAGCATAAGACGAATAATTGTTGCATCAAGAAATATTGCTAATGCAACGCCAAGACCCATCTGCTTTACTGGTAAAATATCAGTAAATGCGAATGCACCAGTTACAACAATCATTATTAAAGCAGCTGATGTAATAATTCTACTTGTTGAAACGAGCCCTTCTAACGTTGCTTGATCGTTATCTCCTGTTTCTTCATAGAGCTCATGAATACGTGAAATAAGAAATACTTCATAATCCATACTAAGCCCAAATACGAGGCCAAAAATGAAGATTGGTAAGACAAACAGAACCGGACTCGCTTCTAAACCGAAATGACCACCTTCAAATAACCAAACAACAATTCCAATAGTTGCACTTAAACTAAGTATATTCATAACAATTGCCTTAATTGGAATGAGTATAGATCGGAATGCAAATAATAATATAACAAAGGTCGATCCAAATATAACAGACATACCAATTACTACTTTATCTTTAATTTCATCTTCTAATTCTTGTTGAAACGTCGTCATTCCGCCTAGATAATAAGTAACATCCGTTTCTTTATAGTTCTTTTTAAAGTCACGCACCCACTGTTTTGCAGTCTCTGTACGTGGTTTTGTTTTCAAAAAGATTTCTATCGTCGTCTTATTCCCTTGCGTGTATGCTTCAAATACAGGAGTTAGTTTCGCTGATTCTGGCGACTGCAACATTCCAACAACTTGATCTGCTTTCATTCCAGTTAACCCGTCGTATAAACTTCTTACTTCATGTACTTTCTTATCATCTTTTAACTTTTGAACGACTTCTTCTATCTTTTGTAGACTTTCTTTTTCTTTCATATCTTTTTTCGTCTCTACAACTAACGTAACATCAGCGTGTGTTTTGACAGTTTCATTAAATACTTCTTCATAGTTTTCATATGCAATCCTTGTATCACTCTTTTCAGGTAAAGCTTCAACACCAGGGAACTGCAAATTAGCTGTACGTAACGGTAATAAGCAAATAACAATAAATGTTGTAACAACAATAATCATTGCAATTGGATGTTTCATCACAAATTTTGCAAATTTACGCCATGCTTTTGCCGGCGTATGTGCTACTTGATTCTTTTTTAATATTCTTTTACCGATTAACGATAATAGTGCTGGAAGAAGTGTGAGTGAGAATAAAATACTCATAATGACAACAATCATTCCGCTAATCGCGACAGATTGAATATAATCTATCTTAAAGAAAAACAAACCGGATAACCCAACAAATACGCATAATCCTGAAAATACAATCGCACGTCCTGCCGTTTGATATGTAATTGCTATCGCTTCTTTTACCGTTCGTTTAGCAACTTCCTCTCGAAAACGGTTCACAAATAATAGCGCAAAATCAATAGATAATGCAAGTCCAATCATCGGTGCAACGTTTAACACGAAAATAGATAGTTCTTTATCAACACCGATGAAATACAATATCCCCATCGTACTAATAACACTAAGCGCCCCATTCAAAATCGGTAAAATTGATGCCAAAAGACTACCAAACGAAAATAGTAATACAAGAAACGCAATTGGTAATCCAATCATTTCTGCTACTTTTAAATCATTTTGCGTTCTTTCATTAATCTCTTTATTAATTTTCGGAAATCCTGTAGGTGTTACTTTTAATGCTACATTACTTTCTTTCTCAATCTCATCAGCAAATTGTAATGTCTTTTCCATTCTTTCTTTATTTGTTTTCCCGGAAAATAAAATTGTCGCATAACCGATGTCATCTTGTAGCATTTCTTTATTTTGGATTGGGTGATGGAAAGATTCATAGTTCTCTTTCTCTTGAACATTCTTTACAATTTCATCTATTCGCTTTTTAAATTCCTCATGCGAAGCATCTTTATTTTTCTCAAAAACGAGCAGAAGCGTATCTTGAGACTTCTTAAAATCTTTATCTAAAATTTCTTTCGTTTTTTGATAGTCGCCTTCCGTTTGGAAACCATCACCACCTAATACTCCCGGTAGCTTTGGAGCAAAAATCCCAAGTGCGATTGCGAGCAACAGTAACGCTACAATTACTGTATAACGGAACTGATACAAAAAGGCTCCTAACTTCCCCCACTTATCAACTTTATGTACATTTGTCTTCACACATTTTCACCTACTTTACATGATTCAATTGTCACTTATACTGTATCACATCTTGATATAAACAAAAAACGTCTGGAAAACTATAATGATAGTTTTTCCAGACGTCTTTCTTTCTATCTCTCTTTATTAAGCCCTAATCTCTCAGTAAGTAAACGATGGTAGTAAATCGCCATAATTAACAAAATACCACCTACGCAGTAACCAGCTAAAATATCAGTTGGGTAATGTACATTTAAAATGACTCTACTTAATCCAATCGATACAATTACTATACCCATCAAAATCGTTGTGGCACATTTGCCAGCTACGCTTTTCAAATTAGCAGCAATGATATAAGTAAGAAATCCAAATGTCATAATCGATAACATTGCATGTCCACTAGGAAAACTATATCCAAGTGCATCTAGCGCTTCATTTAATGACGGACGTTCTCTCTTTACAATCTCTTTTATCCCTTTATTCACAAGATGTGTTATTAAAATTCCCATTGGATATACAATCATCGCAGCATAATAACGCTTCTTCCAAAAAACAAGCAAACTTATAACGAGCGTAGCGACTATCCCAATTGCTGATCCCAATTTTGTAAAGTACGAGAAAAATGTAAGAGAACTTTCCGTTTGCAGCCCTCTTACTAATCCACGGACATATGTATCCATCACTGTAACGCCACCTGCATGTACGCGCCAAGCAACAATACCAAATACAGCAAATAACAAACCGATACACATTAGCTCATACTGATGTAACTTCTTCTTCAAACGATTTCCTCCTACTATGAAAAAATGCGATTTCTACTTTAGAAACCGCATTTCCTTACTTATTTACCTTTTGTTTTTAGCTCTGTCCAGTAACGATCATAGTCTTTTAACTTATCGTCCACATCAACAAGCCATTCTGTACGATCTAACTCTTCTTTCGTTAAGAAAATCATGTGATTATCACGGTATTCTTTACTATGAAGAGGATGAGCTTTTTCATTTGGATTACTGTAACCAATTGATTCGTAGTTTTTCACACTTACTTTTTCATCTAGTAAGTAGTTCATAAATTTCTCAGCAAGCTCTTTATGTTTTGCACCTTTTGGAATTGCTAACGTATCAGCCCAAATTGTGCCGCCTTCTTTTGGTACAACATATTCTACATCTTTATTATCTTTTGCGATAAATGCTGCATCTCCAGACCAAACTGTTCCGATCCAAGCATCTTCTGTAATGAATTTTTGTTTAATGTTATCTGTATCAAACGCTAACAAGTTTGGAAGCAGCTTCTTTAAATCATCTGCTGCTGTCTTTAATTGTGCATCGTCTTTCGTACTGTTTGAGAACCCGTGCTTCTTAAGACCCATTCCTAATACTTCACGAGAATCGTTTAGTAACGTTACATGTCCTTTATATTTCTCATTCCATAAGTCAGCCCAGCTTGTAGGTGCTTCTTTCACATACTTTTTATTGTATGCAATCCCTGTTACACCCCAAGTGTACACTAAAGAATATTTATTCTCTGGATCAAACGCAGGTGTTTTAAAATTAGAAACCATGTTTTCGATATTCGGGATATTCTTTTTATCTAACGGTGCTAATAAGTCCATTTTCGCCATTGTTTTAACCATGTAATCAGACGGCTGGATTAAGTCATACTTTGCGCCACCAGCTTGTAATTTCGCAAGCATTTCTTCATTACTTGCGTACTTGTCATAGTTAATTTTCACATTATATTTCTTTTCAAAATCTTTTAGCACCTGCTCATCAAAATTGTCAGCCCAGCTATAAATATTTAATTCTTCTTTCTTTTCACCACAACCAGCAAGCACACCAGCAACAAGGCTAAAGCTAATTGCTACGCCAGCTATTCTTTTCATTAATTTCATCTGTTTATTACCCCCTTGTACTTTCTATATCGTTCGTATTATAAAGGAAGGTGTCCTCCAGAGTTTTCTTCACCATCTGCACCTTTGTTCCGGAAGATTTCAGATAGAACCATTAATCCTACGATAGCCACAATTAAAATTGTAGAAAGAGCATTAATTTCTGGTGATACTCCGCGCTTAACCATACTGTAAATGTATAGTGGCAATGTTGTTGATCCTGGTCCTGATACGAAGAAACTAATTACAAAATCATCAATTGATAATGTGAATGTTAATAATGCTGCTGAAATAACTCCCGGTGCAATTGCTGGGAACGTTACATAACGAAACGTTTGCCAAGGTGTTGCTCCTAAATCATTTGCAGCTTCTTCTAAGTCACGTCCCATACTTGAAAGACGCGCAGCTAAAATAACAACAACAAACGAAATGCTAAATGTAATATGCGCAATAATAATCGTTGTTTGTCCAAGTTCCATTCCTAACTGACTGAAAAGAATTAGTAAAGATAATCCCATTAAAATATCAGGAATTAAAATTGGTAAATATACAAGGCCATTAATAGCCCCTTCGAAACGATATTTATAACGATGTAAAGCAATTGCAAAGAATACACCAAGTACCGTTGTCACAATCGTTGTTATAACTGCAATCGTAATACTATTTACAAATGCATCAATAACATCTTGTTTTTGAAATAAATCTGTATACCAATGGAATGTAAAACCTTCCCACTCCGCATTAATGCGAGAGTCGTTGAAAGAATAGACCATTAAAACCATCATTGGAAAATACAAGAATAACAAAATTAACCAAGAATAAGAAACTAAAAACTTCTTCATCTTTGCCTATTCCCCTCCGTTCTCATTATATTTATATACTTTCGTTGCACGATAATATAAGTAAATTAACAGAACAGAGAATAGAACAACGATAATCGATAACGCAGATCCAAACGGCCAGTCACGTGCACCTAAGAATTGATTTTGAATAACGTTTCCGATTAATGCTACTTTCGATCCGCCCATCACGTCTGATACAACAAACATTCCGATAGAAGAAACGAATACTAAAATAGAACCAGTCGCAATTCCTGACATCGTCATCGGCACTGTTATATTCCAAAATGCCTTTATTGGTGTTGCTCCTAAATCATAAGCCGCTTCTAGCTTACGCTTATCCAGCTGCTCAATTGCTGCATACACTGGTAAAATCATAAATGGTAATAAAGAATAGACCATTCCGAGTATTACAGAAGGAGTATTATATAATAAATTTAACGGTTCACTAATAATGCCAAGCTTTAATAACAACGTATTCACAAGACCTTGTGAACGTAAAATAACAATCCATGCGTATGAACGAACAAGAAAGTTAATCCAAAACGGGATCGTTGCCAATAATAAAAGAATAGAGCGGTATTTGCGGTCAACAATTGTAATTGTATAAGCAAACGGATAACCAATTAATAAACATATTACTGTCGTAATAACTGCGATTTTAACAGTTTCCCATAACGTTCCTAAGTACAATGGATCAAATACACGGGATATATTTTCCAGCGTAAATTGCATTTCTACTGTCCCGTAAGCTCCGCGCTGCATGAAGGCGAATCCTAATACGAATACGAGCGGGATTAGGAAGAAAATTAACAGCCACGCGACTGTAGGTAGTGCGAGTAATTTCCCTTTTTTCAATTTAAGGTCACCTCGTCCTCTTGCTCCCAGCCTACATATACATTATCTCCAATGCTCCACTGCGCTGCCTCTTCAGCAGTTTGATATGCCATTAGTAATTCTGATGTTTTCTCATCACGTACATAAAGCTTCTCCATATTTCCGACAAACTCAATATCTTCAATATGTCCAAGATGGTATTCTTTTAAAATTGGTTCTTCAACCGAACGTACTTTTACATTTTCAGGGCGAATTGCTACATAGCCTTCCCCGTTCTTCACAATATTATTTTCACCGATGAATGTCGCAACGAACAATGTTTTCGGCTTATTATAAATTTCTTTCGGCGTTCCGATTTGTTCGATATGTCCTTTATTCATAACGACAATACGATCGCTCATGCTCATTGCTTCTTCTTGATCGTGCGTTACGTATATGAACGTAATTCCTAAATTACGTTGTAAGTTTTTCAATTCACGTTGCAAGTCTTTTCGTAACTTAAAGTCAAGCGCTCCAAGTGGCTCATCTAATAGTAATACACGCGGATTATTTACAATCGCTCTTGCAATTGCAACACGCTGCTGTTGTCCACCAGAAAGCTTCGCAGGTTTACGATTACGGAACTCAAGTAACTGCGTTAAACGCATTGCCTCTTCAGCACGCTCTTTCTGCTCTGCTGCTGATACTTTCTGCATTTTCATACCAAAACAAATATTCTTCTCTACTGTCATATGTGGGAATAGTGCGTAATGTTGGAACACTAGGTTCATATGACGTTTATATGGCGGCAAATCGTTAATTCTTTCATCATCTAATAAAAGATTCCCTTTAGTTGGAGTTTCAAATCCTGCGATCATACGAAGTAAAGTCGTTTTCCCGCAGCCACTCGGCCCTAAAATTGTTAAAAACTCTCCCTCTTTAATATCTAAAGAAAGAGGTGGGATAATCACTTGATTTCCAAAATGTTTTTCAACTGCTTCAACTTTAATAATCTTTTTCATTTTCCCGTCCTATCTACCTTAAATTTTAAATTTTTATATTCATGAATAAATATTTATGTTCTATAGACTATTTTTTGTTTCGATCCAAACAAAAATGGTTATTTAACAAGCGTTCGTTTCTATTCTTTATGTAGTATGTTTGATTCATTTTCGCATGATACATAACGTCGAACAGAAAAACCCCTTCCATTGCGAAGGGGCTATTATCATACGGCTACGCCTACTGATAAACACCATCATCATTTTAACAACTTTCGTATGAATTTTAAAGCACTTTTTGTAGAAGAGTAACGAATTTTCATGTCGAATGCTGTAGATTGGGCTAAAATGCTTTTATAATGTGAAAAAGTCCGAAAACTTTCTTTCCCATGATAACCCCCTAATCCACTACTTCCAACACCCCCAAAAGGTAAATATGGCGTGGCAAGATGATAGACAACATCATTAATACAGCCTCCACCATATGAAATATTACTCGTCACTTTCTTTTGTATTTCTTTATCTTCAGAAAATACATATAACGCTAACGGCTTCGGATGTTGCTGGATTGTGCCAATTACATCTTCTATGTTGTTGTACTCTATGATTGGTAAAATCGGACCAAAAATTTCATCTTCCATAACAGTATCTTTCCATGTAATATCCGCTAGTACTGTCGGTTCAATATGTAATGTATCTTTCTTATAGTTTCCACCAATTACGACTTGACCATCTTGTAAAAATCCACATAATCTTTCAAAATGACGCTCACTTACAATACGCACATAATTTTCATTTTGCAAAGGTTCTTTACTATACTGCTCTATAATTTCATGTCGCAGTGCCTCAATTAGCTTTTCTTTCACGGAAGAATGCACATACATATAATCAGGCGCTACACACGTCTGCCCTGCATTTAAAAACTTACCCCAAACAATTCTTCTTGCTGTCATCTCTATCTTTGCATCTTGATGTACAATACAAGGACTTTTCCCGCCAAGTTCTAAAGTGAGCGGCGTCAACTGTTTCGCTGCTGCTTCCATTACAACTTTTCCAACGCCAACACTACCAGTAAAGAAAATATAATCAAATGGTTCCCTCAGCAAAGATGTACTCTCTTCAACGCCACCTTCTACTACCGCTACAAGCTCTTCTGGGAATAATTCATCTAACATTCTCTTAAGCACTTTTGAAACGCTTGGTGTTAACTCTGACGGCTTTAAAACGATTGTATTTCCAGCTGCCAGTGCTCCTACAAGTGGTGCAATTGCTAATTGAAAAGGATAGTTCCACGGTGCAATAATAAGTGTCACACCATACGGTTCTGGCACTACTTTTCCTTTTGATCCAAAATGAGTAAGTGCTGTTCGAACTCGTTTCGGTTTACTCCACGATGACATATGTTTCAATTGAAAGGAAATTTCTTTTAATACATATCCAACTTCCGTTGTAAACGACTCGTGAACTGACTTATTTAAATCTAATTTCAATGCCTGAAATATTTCTTCTTCAAAATGCTGAATGCCTTCATAAAGCTTCTTCAAATTATTCTTTCGCATTTCGATGCTTCTCGTATGCCCTTTTAAAAAATATTCCTTTTGCCTACTTACAATAGAGGAAATACTCATTCACTCACCTTCTCCCACTATTTTTATCCAATTCTTTCATTATTTATATAGACTTCATATATAACAAATTTCTATTCTTAAAGTTACATTATATATGACTTTTTCAGCTATATAAAATTCATTGCTCACAAAAAAACTACCGAAAGAAAATCTCTCGGTAGTTTTACAGTATTAACGATATAAACGAACAGCACCTGCAGAATTATCATCAGCTTGTCCTACTACTTCAAACTTCAGACCAAGCTTCGGTAAAATACGTCCTGCATCTGGAATCTGTTGATTAATATACGTTTTAGAATCATCAAACTTCGGTACACCTGCTAAACCATCATACGTATACGTTCCACGCGTTGGAGATACAACTTTCCAAGCTGGCGTTTTATCGAATGAGAACGCCGCATCTGCGATTTGGAATCGCGTACTACTTTCCACTGTCGGTTTACCATTTAAAGTTCCTACAATTGCTTCTGGATGAGAATCAACTACACCTAGGAAACCGTGTCCTGGATGTACACCTACCCAGTTATCTGTGTAAGCTGAATCTGCATACCATACGACCATACCAGCGTTATATACTGGACCACGTGCAAATTTTAACGCGTTATCTGAACCAGCATAGTTTCTCCACTCAACATAGTAGTTATGGCTTTTCTTCTCTGTTCCGTTAGAAACAGCAAAACCATCTAATTTGAATTGTGCCGTACCTTCTGCGTCATCAGAGAATACTACTTTATCATCTACTGTTAATGAAGCATTATCAAGTAAGAAACCATTTAATGCTAAACCACCATCAGTAATGTAATCAAATGTTAATTTTACTTTCTTACCTTTGAACTGGCTTAAATCATATGATTTGTCAATCCATTTTCCATTTGTCGAATCTGCATTTCCACTATTTGCTTTCTCACCAAGTCTTTCAATTAACGTTTGTTGACCATCTTCCGTTACAGCGTGTACTTCAAGGAAATCATACTCTGCTTCAATTTCATATAATGATTTGAAGTCAAATTTTGCAGTCGTTGCATTTGTTAAATCGAACAGTGGTGTTTCCATCTTCGTATGAAGATCATCACCCTTTGTGCTGTAGTAATACTGTTTTCCGAATGCCGGCTCAATTGTTTTTATATCTTTGTCTGGTAAGTTAACACGAATCATACCTGGACGGTTAGATTTCGTAACACTTTGGTCTAAATATGTTGCTAGGCCGATACCTTTATTTAATTTCTCGTAATCTACTTCTACGATATTTGCCCAGTTACCACCGATTGTTTTTTGGAAAAACTCTTTATTTTGTGGTGATAAGCTCGTTGGTGTTGTACCTGCAATTTTACCAGCCCAGCTTCCGCCACTCATGATAGACCAAGCTTGAATTGGCTCACCAGCACCGCTATATTGTGTATCATACTCATCTGGTAAACCTAAATCATGACCATATTCATGCGCGAATACACCAACTGCTCCATCTTCTGGTTCAATTGTGTAGTCGAACGCTGCCATCTTTCCACCCCAATATGGAACTTTCGCTTGTGTACCTTCAATTGCGAATGGTTTTGGTCCAACTGTCCAGCGATGTGACCAAATTGCATCATCACCTAATTTACCACCACCTGCTTCTTGTCCAACACCTGCATGAATAATCATTAAGTGATCAATTAAACCGTCTGGTTGATTTTTATTTCCATCGCCATTTACATCATATTGATCAAATTGATCAAACTCTGATAGATCAAGACCGCTATCTACAGCTGCTTTTAATGCATCTTTTACTAAATCACGTGGTCCCTTTGGTCCTTTATTATCATGACCGCCGCTAGCAGCATCTGCACCGTAATCAGCAGCTTTACCAGGAACTGTTAACCATTTTGTAACTGTTCCATCTACAGTGTAACTACCACCAGATTGCTCTTCGTAATATTGTTTAAACGTTTCAATTTTACTTCCATCATCTAATGTAAACGGCTCGTCACCGAATAGCATTTTTTCATAGTGTTCTTTGTTAAAGTCTTCCGAATACATATAACCAGGCTCTTTATCGATATTGTTATGTTTAAAGTCAGCGTACTCTACAAGTAAAACGAGTACTTTATCTTTACGCACATCACCGTTATACGCTTTTTGCTTTGCTGGAGATGTTGGTACTTTACCATTTAATCCGCCTTTAACTGGTCCTGTCGCTGCAGGTGTTCCTGTTGCAGGGTTATCTAATTTTTCTTTCGTGTCTGCTTTCGCATCTTTCACTTTCTTTAAAAAGTCAGATGCTTCTTTTGTAAGTTGATCCCCATTTGGTACTTCTTTCCCAGGATTTTCACCCTTTTTGTTCTCTACATACTTTTCGACAGCTTTCTTTGTTTCTTTCTCTGAAGCTGACGAATCAATTACCCCACGTTTTTTTAGCGCATCTGCTAAACGTTCTTCCGGAATTAAGTGATCATCAACTGGGCTCGTAGCTGTTTTATTCGCAGGCGTTTCAGCATATGCAGATTGAGTGCCAGCTCCGAATGAAAGGCCTAATACAGCTGTTAAAGCGATTGATGACAAAACTTTGAACGGTTTCTTGTTCATCCCATATTTCCTCCCCTAATAAATAATATGTATTACAAATTGAATTTTATTAAAAATTCAATATTTTTTCAATATTTAGTCATATTATGTAATATTTTTAATATACTTGTAAAAATTTCATAGTTAGCATACGAATATATCACAATTCAACAATGTTTTCTGAAAATATTGAAAGTTTTTATCGAACAATTTATAATTTCCATAGAGGGAGTTTAATGGGGATTTTATCTTTGTTTCATCTACAAAATATTTGATAATTCACTATATAAAACACAAAATCCGATTGCATTATCATGTATTATGTAGCAGCAATTATGACCGATAATTAGGGAGGAATTACATTTGTACAAAGATAAGACAGACGCACTGGATCAAGAATGGATTGATTTAATACTTGAAGCTCTAGATGCTGGTATCGCCATGCAAGACATCGAGCAATTTTTCCAACGTATGAAGCCATCCAGTCAGGCTCAATAGGTTTGTTCTTTTTAACGAAGTTTATGTTATAATAATGACATCATAAGACAACTACATATTGATAGAAAGGTGCGCAAATATGATTGGAGAACGTATAAAACGCCTTCGTTTACAAAAAGGGATTTCATTAACTGAACTTGCCGAAAAAGCTGGCGTTGCTAAATCTTACATTAGTTCTATAGAACGAAATTTACAAAAAAACCCTTCCATTCAGTTTCTTGAAAAGATCGCAGCAGTTCTACAAATTCCAGTTGATACTTTACTTCATGATGAAACAACAAAGGAAACTAACCTAGACTCCGAATGGACACAACTCGTTAAAGATGCAATGAACTCTGGTGTCTCCAAAGAACAATTTCGTGAATTTCTTGAATTTACAAAGTGGAAGCAAAATCAAAAATAATAATAGAAAGAAGTGCTTACAACCAGCACTTCTTTTTCTTTATAAAAAAAAGCGGGAATACCCGCTTTTTTATTATTTTTCTTCCCCAGCTTCTTGGTTGGCATTGAATGTCCATTCTAAATTCAATGTATCACCTTGGAAGATATTTTGGTCTTTTCCATCATCTACGAATTCAAATTGTACCCATAGATAATCCTCTGTACCAGCTGCTAATCCACCCTTTTCTCCCCACTCAGGAGCAAAGATATCTTTAGCTAAAAGATCTGGATCAACTTTTTGTAAGTCTGCTAAAGTTGTTTCATATACAGGCTCACTTTGTTTATCCCAGTTCCAAAGGAATTTTACTTTAACGTGCTTACCAAAGTCTTCACCAGCATTATCACCTTTTGCATCTTTAACAGTATACTTTGTTGCTAATTTAACGTCTTTAATAGTTAACGAACCGCTGTTTTGTAATAAGAACTCTTTCTTAACAGAATCCCCTGGTTTTAAATCTTTAATATCTACAAGCGTCTTAGGGTTTAATGTAAGGTCTAACGTCCCAGCTGCAAATGTATTGTTTGATACTTCTTTATCGCTAAAGAATGCAAATGTTCCTCCGCCAATTAAAGCTAACCCCAATGCTGCTGATGCAACTCCCATACCTAATTTCTTTTTCAGACTCACAATCAATTCCCCCTAGCTTTTTTTTATATTTTTATCACTTATTTTTCAATAAGAGATATAAAGAAAACTATATTAGCTTAGCTAATATGTGTTCTTTTTTAAAAACCTTATGTTCATTATAACGAACAAACCTATATAAACACAACACATATTTATTAATATTTTCAGTTATTTTTATTTCTCAATATTATTTAGATTTTCCAGAAAAAAATAATGATAATTTATAACTTTTTTCACACTCAAATCATTTAA
This sequence comes from Bacillus cereus group sp. BfR-BA-01311, assembly GCF_022664295.1. Classification (NCBI taxonomy): domain Bacteria; kingdom Bacillati; phylum Bacillota; class Bacilli; order Caryophanales; family Bacillaceae; genus Bacillus; species Bacillus cereus group sp. BfR-BA-01311. The sequence goes on along the minus strand of NZ_JAKUHC010000009.1, from coordinate 103,880 downwards.
TACTATAAGAAAAAAGAAAAACAAAGAGGTGAGGGCTAACGTTCCCTCACACTCGTATAAATATTACTAGTCTTGCTTATTCGTTCGCTCTCTCTTACACCACATTCTTATTTTTCGGCTGTTTCACTAAAGCAGTTACTCCACTTTCTTCTGCTCTTCTAGCTTTTTCTGTTCTTCCACTTTCTTTTGCTCTTCTACTTTTTTCTGTTCTTCTACTTTCTTCTGTTTTTCTACTTCCTTCTGTTCTTCGGCTTTCTTTTGTTCTTCGGCTTTCTTTTGTTCTTCGGCTTTCTTTTGTTCTTCCGCTTCAATTGCAACGTTTAATTGTTGCTGAAGAGCCTGAATTTGCTCATCAATAGCTTTCAAGCTAATTTCTTTCTCAATATAGTCACGCTTCTCTTTGATACTGCGAAATCCTTCATTTACATATATGGACACTTGCTGCATCGACTCATCTTTATTTACCTTTAATTCTTCTTGTATTTGATTGTAAGGAGCTTCTATTTCAGTATATACATTTTGCAGAGCTTCCTTCTCAGCAACAATTTTCTCACGCCCTTGTTGCCATACAGAAATCGCCTGTTTTATTTCTTCAATAGAAGTTGCTTTCAATTTCCCCTTCATCGTTCCATACTCACGCTCAATAAACTGTTTATGTTTCTCAGATTGCTCTTTTAACGTATTAACTGTTTTCGGAAATATAATTGCTGTAGAAAGCGTCGCTTCTACTTTCGTTTCATGAATGAACGCCGCTTCTGTATGCGTCATAATTTGAGATCCTAAATAAAACGTAATAGAACACATACACGGCAATATAAGCATCTTTTTAAAATTACGCGGTCTTTTCAGCATCTTAATCTCTCCCATCGAACATTACGTTCTTTATACAGAACATTATCTATATTATAGTAAAGAACTATTAAAATTGATAGACAAATACTAGAAAAATAGAAAAAGGGCTATCCATGTGATAGCCCTTTTTATTATTATCTTTCTTCACCTGCTGTTTGTTGTGCATCAAACGTCCAATTTAATTGTAACTTATCGCCTTGGAATTGATTTTGATCTTTTCCATTATCAACGAACTCAAATTTCACTTTGAATTTATCAGATTTACCTGCTGAAATACCTTTTTCATCCCAGAACCAAGCCGATAAATCATTATCTACAGCTGTAAGTGTGTCACCTTTTAATTTATCTAAAGTAGTTTGTTTCACAATTGTCTCATGCTTATCTACATTTTTTAAGAATGTTACTTTAATATGTTTACCAAAATCATCTTTATTATCTTTCTTTACATCTTCTACATTATAATCTGTTTTCAGTAGAACCTTTTTAATATCTAAAGAGCCTTTATTTTCTAGTTTAAATTCTTTTTCAATTGTATCCCCAGGTTTTAAATTCGATACGTTAACAACTGTTGATGGATTTAATGCTAAATCCAGTGTTCCAGCCGCAAATGTATTGTTTGACACTTCTTTATCACTGAAAAATGCAAATGTTCCTCCACCAACTAAAGCTGCTCCTAATACTGCTGATGTAATACCCATTCCTAATTTTTTCTTTAAAGTCATGTCCATATCCCCTTAATATATATTTGTTAACTTCCTAAACGGAAAGTATAACCAAACGAACTAGACGGATTGTTCTACTTTTTTATCTTTCTTTTCTCCGTCAATGCTACGAATAGCACCAAAAATAGAAATAGCGGAATAACCAAGCAAAAAGACTCCTGGAATAATAAGAAGTAATGCTGCTCCTGCTTTCGAATTCGCATAATTCAGTAAATAACCAACATATGGAACTGTAATATCTGCATACTTTCCAACTACATTTTCTGCAAGTACTGGCTCTAAATCTGGTCCGTTGTTGTTATCCCCTTTTGTTTCATACATTACTTTTCCATTTTTATCTTTCACACCGATAATACGGTGAGTGATAATTTTTTGATCTTTCTCTTTAAAGGTAATAACATCACCTTTTTGATATTGAGAACCATCTTTGTTTGGTTCTATTGCAATGATTGATCCTGTTAAAAACGTCGGCTCCATTGATCCTGAAAGAACGCTCTTAAATTGATATCCCATCACTGTCGGATCACCACCGCTTGCTTTTGAAGAAATAACTACAAAAGCTAAAAAAACCATCAATGCAAATAAAACAAATGAGATCGCGTTGCTAATTATCTTCCATATTAATTTCATCGTCTCTCTCCCTCTCCGTTGTTTTATATTATTTGAAGTATGCAATATCCACTTTTGTTCTTTAACAAGAACACAAGTAAATGATATAACGAACTTTAAGTTATTGCAATAAGAAAATTTACAATTATTAGTTATTTAAAATATAGAAAAAAGACTGTGCCAAAATTTTACACAGTCTTTTTTCTATATTTTATTTACCTTCTGATTTCATTCCTTTTGTATTTCGGCGCAACACTACATATAAAATTGCTCCAAATAATATAATCGCACCTATCCCAACACTTATTACTTTCACATTTGAGTCTTTTACTTCAGGCATAGTTGTATCTTTTTTAGGCATCGTAAAAGTGACATCTTCTGTTGAAAGAACATTTACCGTCGCAATTGTTTGATTATTTTTCGTAATATCAACTGCACCAACTACCTCACCACGATGTATTCCTTTATGATATAAAGATTCTTTATCTAATGAAGCCGCCCGGAAAATAGTTTTCACATTTTTCCCTTCATCTTTCTTAAGCATAAGCTCCGCACTTTGTTCCAACTCAGAATTAACATCTTTATTTAAATATGTTGTTTTTTGATGCCAATTATGTTTATCAAGCACCATTTGCTTCGTAAATTGACCGAAAGAATATTCCGCCATCTGCTTCAAATCTTCATAAATTTCAGGTCTTTGAGAAGCCATTACTACGCTTATAATACGATTTCCATCTTTCTCATTTAATAAAACAAGTGTATTACGTGCTTCATTCGTAAACCCTGTCTTACCGCCAATGCTATATGGATTTTCAAAAAAATTAGATTTATTAAAAATAGACACCGTCTGCCTAGACGTCGTAACTGTCGTTCTTTTCGTATTCATCGCTTGTAAAATTTCAGGATACTTTTGCACACCCTTCGTAATCATAGCCATATCATACGGCGTCGTATAATGGTTCGGATCATGCAATCCATTCGGTGTTACAAAGTGGCTATCTTTCGCTCCTAATTGCTTCGCTTTCTCATTCATCATATTAGCGAAATTCTCAACACTCCCGCCAATCCGCTCCGCAATCGCATACGACACATCATTCGCACTCAGCACCATTAAAATCATAAGCGCAGTATTTCTATTAATTGTCTCTCCAGGTTGAAACTCAATTTGATAATTACTCTTCTCTTGATCTAATGCTAATTGTGAAAATGTAAATTGATCCTCTGGCTTTGTATGCTCCATGAGTAAAATCGCTGTTAACACCTTCGTCGTACTAGCAGGATATGCTCGGTGATATGCGTTTTTATCATACAAAACATCTCCTGTTTTCGCATCAATTGTCGTTGCAAACTGACTAAAAACATTCGGTCCTTCCGCAGGTGGTGGTGCAACTTGTTCTGGATTTACTCCAATATTCGTCTCAGCACGCAATGTTATGGGCGTCAAAAAAAACGAACAAATAACTGTAATAAAAACCAAAATTTTCTTAAAATTTACCATATGACTCTCCCTTTTCCATTTACTCCTTAACAAAATAATAAATCTACCAATCATATGTAATTTGTATTATATTGGAAGAAATTTCACTATTTTTTACTATATCATACTTTTACGATAAAGAACATAAATATACAATAAAAATAAGAAGGAATTACTCTTTCTTATCCTTCTCATCAATCAACGAATCTATTAACTTTTGACTAGCTTCCTCGGGCGTAATCTCATCTGTTATTCCCATAAACGACCAACCTTTAGAATCAACCCACTCAACAAACTCTTGTAAAAATTCATCATGTGTAACATCCACATCAAGAATCGATCCATTAATCGAAATCGTTCTATTTTTAGACACGCGCATCTTGAACGTTTTTCTTACCATTACAACTTTTCTCCCTCTACTTCTGAATATTTATAAAGTGAAACTTTCATCAACCCTCACGAATCGGACTTTTACGGGCATTCCGACCCGAACCTAACTTCTTTACTTTTGCTGAATTTCGAGGTAAGGGATCTTACTGCCCGCAAATAGCGAGATAAAATAATCATGTATCTCTGTTATACATGATTTTTAGTAAATTGTAAAAAGGATATATTGGCCAATTTAAATAGCAAAAATGAAAATCTCTTACCTACGTAAACGTAATACGGCATACAATTGCTCATAAATTATTAAATAAATCCATAAAAATATACACTTTAAAACATAATTGAGTAAGCCATTATAGTCTTTTGGAAGATATTATCTAAAATAGTATACTAAACGGATAAAGGATATTTGAATAAAGAAACTGAGGCTTTCTATTTAGCTGGACTCTTAAGTTGTAGACTTAGAGACTGATGCCGGAATTCATATTTAATTTCTATTTCTGTACATCATATCGTAAGAAAGAAGGTAGTACTGTGAAAACAACAGAAAATTTTACTGACAGGGCCGATATATATGCAAAATATCGCCCTAGTTATCCTAATGAATATATTGATTACTTGCTTTCAGCTAACCAACTGAAAGGGAATCGGATTGTGGCTGATATTGGTTCAGGTACGGGGATATTTAGCCACCAGCTGCTTGAAAGTGGTTTACATGTTATTGGAGTTGAGCCAAATGATGATATGAGAAAGATGGCTGAGCAATCGTTAAAACTATATTCTCGTTTTCAATCCATAAAAGCAACTGCTGAAAATACCACTTTAAAAGAAAATAGTGTAGATTTAGTAACTGTTGCCCAAGCATTTCATTGGTTTGATAAAGAGGCTTTCAAAATCGAATGCCAACGAATTTTAAAACAAAAAGCAAATGTTGCACTTGTTTGGAATAGTAGAGATTTAACTAGTCCACTTATTAAAGAGAATGCAGAAATTTGCCAGAAAACCTGTCCAAACTTTAAAGGCTTTAGCGGTGGAATAGATGAAACTCCAGAAGTATTTAACAACTTTTTTAAAGATGGAAAGTATGATTTTAAAGAATATCAAAATGATTTACTTTTTGATTATGAAGGGTTTTTGGGAAGGAATTTATCAGCATCTTATGCTCCGAAAGAAAATGACGAACAGTATAAAAACTTTATTTTTCTCCTATCAGAGCTATTCGAAAAATACAGTAAAGATGGAAAAATTATTCTCCCGAATTTAACACGAAGCTATCTAGGCAATGTATAAACAGCCTGATACAAAGAGACATTGAACGGAATTAAAACAAGCTTAACCCCTCCCTGAATGTAGAACGAGGTTAGGCTTGTTTTGCATTTTACCACATCAAATTCAAATGACTTTCGTACAATAAAGTAGAATATATTAGAAAACACCTTAAACTGAGGAGGAACTCAATGGCGCGTTGTACGTATTGTAAAACGAAGTGGAAAGTAAAAGATGTATGGTCAATACTCGTGACATTTGAAAAAGATTGTCCGTATTGTTTTGGGAGGCAATATCTATCAAAGAAAACAGTGAACGCTATGCCAGAACTTATAAGCTTACCTTTACAATTCTTGTTCCCTTTTCTTGTTGATTTGAGTGATGAAGGTCCTTTGGATTGGTATCGGAAATAATATAACCTCTACATCCAAAGACTACTTTCTACTAAATTCGCTTCTCATCATTATCCCTTCATACATTACTCTCATAATCGCTTATACTTTCCCTTTTAAAGATCCCATAGCTCAACAGGAAGAGCGTCCCCTGAACAAATTTTATCAATTATGACTAAAAAAACAGTGATATATGTATACTGTTAAACATAAAAAATTAGCATTAGGTTCCAATTAAATATTAATTGAAACCCAACACTACTTGTATTCTGTAATTCAGAATACAAGTAGTGTTTTTTATTATGCATTTTTGCATACAGTATTGTTTTCTCTTGTAAATAGATAATAATGGTATATAATAAAACCAACGTTTTACCAATAAAAGGTAATAAAGAGTAGTGGGATAAGCAAATAACCAAAACGTATTAACAGATTTGTTCTATGTAAATCATGATACATATATGGAATCAAAACTATGAAATTTTATGTAGAGGTTAGATTACTACAAGATGAAAGATTCATAGCGAATACACTCGAGGAAAAAAGTGTTCGATTAGATTAATGTTATAAAACTACTTAATGTGATATCTATCGAACGAATTGAGAATATACTTAGGGGGAATTTCAAGTGAAGGCATTTAGTAAAGTATTATTAACAGGAGCTTTAGCTTTAGGGGGTTTAACGGTTATGAACATTGAAACACCAAAAGCACATGCTGACGAATGGGATGGTTGTCATTACATTTGTGGTCCTGGTGAAACGGTGAACGGTGTTACAGTTCAAGTACACGCTACAGAATATAGCTTTGGTCAAAACGTAATTGCAAGAATTACAAATAAACGAGCTGAAGATATTCATTACAATGTCAGCATCGAGAAAAAATATGGCGATAACTGGGGAGAATATGATACTTTCTTCCATTGGCAAAATCAATGGGTTCCAGCTGGAAGTAACGATGAAATTTCTACTTTCACAGGATATGGCGAAAACATTTCAGACAATGGAACATATCGCTATAAAGTTGAAGTTGTAAGTGCTGACGGTTCTGTAGATACAATTTACACAGCAGGAATGACAGTTACAGGACGATAGCTCATGAACGAGCTCTATTATTTATGCTTGTATTTTTGATAATATCATTGATAATTGCGGTGATATTATTATTATTGAAATAAGCTCTTCGGGGCTTATTTTTTATATACAAATTGGAATAATAATATTCAGAAAATTACATCTTTACACTATTAAATTTTGTTGCTATTATAGGAATACGTCAAACGTTACAATATTCAACAAATTATACAAATCCTCCGATTACACGAATGAAAACACATTGCTGGTCGTAATATTTATAGTTGGGATCCCGTAGCTCAGCAGGGAGAGCGCCACCTTGACAGGGTGGAGGTCGTGAGTTCGAGCCTCTCCGGGGTCATAAAATGATCGTAAACCGTGTCAGATTAACGTTTGATACGTTTTTTTTATTTTCCGTTGACTTAACCAGGGTGGCGGTCAGCTACAACGGGTCGTTATAGGTCTCTCGTCTCGTTTTCAAAAACGAAATAGAAGGCGTTTTTTTATGACAGCTATTAATGAAGGAACTGTTTCAAAACGTAAAGGGAAACGTGTAAAGAAAGAGTTACGAACATTTGCTACACAAACGATCGACGACTTGTTCGAGAGATTTTATCATGCCAAGTTAGCTGAAGGACGAGCTACACGTACTTTGCATCAGTCTAAAGAAAACTTTCGATACTTTACGTATTTCCTCGATTACAAAAGTCTTAGTAGAAATATAGATACCATTACGACTGATGTAATCCGCAACTACGTAGTATTTATGGAGAACGAGAAAATACAATTTGAAGACCATAATTATAAACCAAATAAGTCATAAAAATCGACGTTGTGCCATCTTCGTTATGACGAAATTAATTTTTCAATAGTAACTACCTCCGATTTTTATTAAACTCTTTTTCCTATGTATAAATCCGACTCCTGAATTGCTTCGTAACGTTAATTTCAAAAAAGCTTCAAAACTTCTCATTCGTATATCTTGGAAGAAGCGCCGGTAGAAAGATGGCCAGCTACTACTCCCGTCTCTCACACTATTAAATCCGATCCTAAGTCGACTTTGTAGCGGAGAAACTGAAAAAACGCAAAAAAGACGTGAACCGAGGTTTACGCCTATATTTCAATTATTCTGCTATTATTTATTCTTCATCTTCGTCATACATAAAATGCTTAGCTATCTACCACCTAGCCTACACTCTTAACTTTTGAAGAATTTAAGATACTTAACATCCTCATCTTCAAAACATCTTCCTTCCGATTTTTTGTTAGCAAAGCTGAAAAACTCTTTTGCTATTTCTAAATCACCCAATTCATACGCAACTTTTCCTGAAATAAATTCTTTTTCACCTGTATCAATACGCATAAATCCGGTTAAAAACATTTTATCTGACCATTTTTTTGCTGTCTTAAAATCCTTTACAATAAAACAAGTATCAATAATATCATTCACTAAATCATAACTTTCATTATAAATACCTTTCGGAGTAGGTAATACACTCCAAGCCTCTTCTAATAATGTAATAGACTCATTATGATTACCTCTATCAAATTCATCATTACTCTGATTAACTAGACTTTCGAATTTCTCTTTTAAAGGTGATTGTAATATAGCCATATTGCTCCTCCTTAAATAATGTCTTTAATCAAGTCAAAATATTTATCATCTTCTTCAAAAAATATCTTGTAACCTTCTAGCATGTATGCTTTTAATAAATACTCCTTAGCTTTTTCAAGTTCTCCACATTCGAACAAGCTCTCTCCAAGTCTCAATAAAATCAATGGATTCGAAATACCGTCTGGACAGTTTAAAGCATTATAAAAATTACTTTTTGCCATTTCATAGTCATCTTTAATAAGATAAGTGTCGCCTATTACTGTATATAACCAAGTACTCGCTTCCCAATCCGTCTTTGGTGCTGGCACCATATCTAAAGCCACTAAATATTTCTCCAGTGCTTGATCAAATTGTTCTACTTCAAATAGAATATCTCCCTCTTCACATAGTTGTACAATTTGATTGTATATTTTGTCATCTAGTTCTAGTTCCAATTCCCTTTACCCCCAATTATTTTTTAGTTGGTGGCAAATATCTCTCACCTAATTTAGCGCCTGCTGATCTATTTAAACTAAAATGATCCAATTCATAATTAACAGAATCTAGCATCCATTTTCTAACTTCCTTAGACTTTGCTCCATAATGCCTACCAATACTATTCCACCACGAGACAGCATCGGTTAGATGAGCCATATCTGATTTACTAAGATCATACCACACTCCATCACTTGCCTTAAATTGCATTTTACCGGCACGTGTTGTCCTAATTCTTGGTGGATTTTCATTTTTCATTTTTTCTATTACTTCACGGCCAGTTCTTGATTTCTTTCCAGGTGTCTTTCCTAAATATTGTTCTCTTAAACTTTTAACTTTTTTAGGTGACGATTTTTTTATAGTACTAGCAGATCCATTTGGAGAAGACTGGAATTTTTGAAGAGTATCCTTAGCATTTTGAATTGATTTATGTAAAACAAATCCACCATGTCCAGCCACACTAACACCAGCTACTGTAGCAACTCCATTTAACGGAAGAACAATTGGTGATGCCAATCCACCGGTTCCTACTTCCGCTACGAAGGTTAAGAAATTAGAGGCACCTATAAGTGAAATACCTTCAAAAATTTCTATAACAGATCCTACCATCGATAAAGCATTTCCAGTAAGCCTTCCAGCTTGATAAGTCATCTTGCTTTCTAATTTATCATTATCAGGCGTTTTAAGTCCAATAAAGTTTTCCGCTGCTGCACTGCCAGCACCTTGAAAAAATTCGATAACACCATTTAAATACTCCCAAGCACCAATAGCTGTTTTTTCATACCATGATCTATTATCTTCCTGAGCCTTTAAAGCCACTTGTTTTTCTATTAAATCCATTTCCTCGATTTGATCTTGAATAGCTTGTTCATACATAATTTCTTGAATAGGTGTTAGCCATTCCATATTTAATTCTCTCGTACTAAATGTGCCGCTGGCAGGATTAAATCCTTTTCCACTCTGTACTTCTGCAAGTCCTATAGCAATGCTAGCAGCTAATTGAATTGCTGTACTATAGTTATTACTAGATGTTTGATTAAATTCATGTAGATGATCTAGCTTTTTTTGAAGTTTTTTCCTCATGTCAGTAAAAAGATTCGCCATAGCTTCCATACCCGGTATTGGCATAGCTTGACTGATGGCTTCCATACTTGCTTTCATTCGGTCAATCTCTCGAATTTGTTCTAGCAACTCTTGTTCAATGACATCAGTTGAAGCTACTTGTGATTCGAAATCATTGGGAAAAGCATTATTCTGACGAATTAACTCTTCACATAAAAAAATAATTCCTTGTGCCAAAGGTCGAAAGGTTTGGACAAAGAATGTTCTTGCACTTTCGTAAGTTTGTCCTTGTAAAACAGTATCACCTGCAAATGCGTCAATCGACTGAATGGCTTGTTCCATCCCTTGAATGGTGGCCGTACATACAGCATTCATGCTTTGAGTCTGGTTCTGTACTTCTCCCAAATACATATTTAAACTCATGCATTGACCTCCCTTGCTAATTGTTGTTGCTGATAGGAAAGCTCATTTTCTAAGTCACTAAGATCTCGTTTTTCCTTAAGTAACACTTCTTTTTTGTTTTCAAATTCAAATGTAAGTTTCCGCTCAATGTGTTGTGCTTCTTGACAGATATTTGTAAAAAAATGAGATAATTCTCTATCTCCATGCCAAGTTTCTAAAATTCGGTTAAACAAACGACGATTTTGATTTTTCCATTCATAAAAGCCCTCTTCTGTTTGCTCTTGAGTTTGAATCGCAGATTGATTTCGGTCCTGTTCTTCAAATGCACTTCGTAACCTTTGATTTAATTGTTTGATTTAGTTTTCAATATCTTGACTCATCTTTTTCCTCCTACCGTTTTACCTTTACGAAGGTGGTCACATTAGCGAAAAGTATGTTGAAGTTCGTTATCCATTCTCTCAAACTCTTTAGCTACCGAATGAATATGATCGACTGCCTGTTGAAAGGAGGCACAAAATTGTTTCGTTAAATCTAAAGCTTGCTGATTCGCTTCTTGTGCTTTGGAATTAACAGTTAGCGTAGTACGATTCGACTTCGTTATAGAACGATTTATCGTACTTTGGATAATATCAGAAGCATTCCTCATTTGCGTTGCGATTTGTTCTGCCGTTTGAAAATTACTTTGAAATTGTCCCATCGCTTAAACCCTTTCCAATATTTTTATAGAAAATTATACCATATTGGATTATATCACTGTAGCAGCTATTCAAATTTTCAACATATAAATAGTTAGTGGCATCCCTTCAACAAATTTTAGCTTTCTTTTAAATTTAAAAATTAAATTGCTAAACAAATGTTGGAGAATATCAAAAAAGGTTTTATGAACGTTGGAATAAAAAGAAGTGAACAAAATCTCCAAACTACTTAATGATTAGTATCACACCTGTTGTCACAACGAGTACTCCACTCCCTTCACAGTGGACAATTGCTACATCATATCCATGTGTTTATAATTAACAATTAAGCATAGACTTCAAACTAATTGGTACTTATACATTCGACTTACAGTTAAATTAACATCTGAAAATGTACCAAAGAATCCGACGTAGAAATTAATCGTAAAAGAAACAATAGTGCGCCCTAACATCTTGCAGTTTGGCGGTTCTACACGCTATAATTAATAATAGAAAACGAGACGGATGTATAACTATTTAGCCGCGAATGTTAATATGACTGCATTCGTGACTAGCGTTGACTTGCGGTTTGACTTACGTTAGACTCACGACCCTTAGTGACACCTTGACAGGGTGGAGGTCGTGAGTTCGAGCCTCTCCGGGGTCATATAAAAAAGAGACACCATATCAACCTTCTACGTGATATAGTGTCTCTTTTTTATCTAATTCAATTACTTCCCACCAAACATCTTCTCCAAAGATTTCGCATTTGCAAACAATACTTCTTTCAAGTTATCGTCAGCAACGATTTTATAGTCGCCATCTTTGTCTTTCTTTAAGTTCAATGTAACTTCGCGAGTTGCCATTGCTGCATCTTTATCCGTTAAGTTTTTGATGATAGTTGAGGTCATTGTTTTTTCGATCGCTTTTTCAGATTGTTCTTTGTCTTCGCTAAATGCGCTAGCGAAGGCCATTGGCATAACTTCTCCCACTGCTTTTGTTACAGCAACGGATAGATCAGCAGATGTAATTTTCACTTTCACTTCTGCTTTGTCATCCTTTTTCGATACTTCTTCTAGCTTTTCAAATTTAAAGTTCTTTGTAATTGCACTTAGCATTGCTTTTGCCTCAGCATCATCTGTTTTTTCATTTAGTTTATTAAATTCCTTGTCACTCTCAACAAATGTACGAGCTTTTTCTATATCACCTTTTTGTATCGCTGTTAAAAATTCTTCTGTAGTATCTTTCGGATTTGCACACCCTGCTAAAACACCTGCTGTTAATCCTACTACCATCATTAATAGCAATAATTTCTTTATCTTTTGCACGCTCATTCTCCTCTTATCTTTTCTAGTAAGTCAGCATCATACAATATTATGAAACTGACATTACAAACATTTTTTAGTATAGCATTTATATGATTCGTTTTCTATTAATTCCCAAAAGATAAAGGGCCTTGCAGCATTCCTACAAGGCCCTCTTCTATCAATCTGTATCCGTAGCACAAATGAACCACATTTTCTGTTCCCTACTATCTAACACCATCCAAGTAGCATCCCATGCAACATCGTAAAACCAATCTGTCCAAGGGCAATAGCTTTCGAACACTTTAATATCTTCATAGCGATCTTGGAACATATATTGACATACATTCACTGCTAATTGTTTTGCGATAACTGGTCGTTCCTTAAATCCTTCATATGCTCCGCCCGACAAAATTTGAGCGGCAATGCTACCATCAAGCATGACTGCCCATCGCTCTTTAAAATGCAACTTATATTTTTCTGACGTATGTATTTTTAACTCTTCTAAGCTATTGATTATATCTAAAGAGTTAAAGATTCTTCTAAAGAAGTGCTCGTGTCCATCTTTCCAATATGGTATTTCTTTGAAAAAATTTTCGTTATGTACTTTAAAACAGCTTATAACCGCTCCGCCATTTACGTTTTGTTCCTTAAATGTATGTATGAGTTTCTCAATAGATGAGTCATTCGTTTCTATTTTTTCAAACGTTCCTGCTTTCCATCTCATAACGCCCACTACTCTCTATTAAAAATTTGTTTCTTCATTATAAATAGCAAAATAAAAACCAGCAACTTTAAGGTTGCTGGCTTATCTCTTATTCATATTCGAAAAAACAATAACAACTGCTCCAATTATATAATGCCCTGCTACCATCCACATAGTCCGATCAAAGATTATAAGCGATAACCAAAGCGATATATTAATAGCAGCAAATAATACATATAAAATGAAGTCCCTCTTTTGTAGTGCTTCTCTATTCATCAAAATATAAATTGCACCGATTGGCGGAAGGATGAAGCAAAGGAAAAAGACAAATATTTTTCTTAACGACCACGGATACGAAGTTACTGTCTGCATATGAATCCCCTTTTCATCACAATACCTGCTTCGACATCGGCCTCACTACCCTATATTCATCACTATAAGCTTCCTTTATGATTAAAGGCGGGTAATCACTTTTTTCTTCCTCAATCATTGTAAATACTTCTGTTTTCTCTTGTAATGTATTAGATTCTCTATTTTTAGTAGGTTTTCTACTTGTTTTAATTTTCTTTGTTACTTCGCCAAGTTTTTGCCCAACTTCTTCTACTTTGGCTGGTTCATTCGTAACATAGTATTCTTGTTTGTCCCATACTAATATAGGTGGCACTTGTTCTCTTTTGTTACATATTATATAAGTAGTACTAGCTACAAGTAGTAGACAAGTTAATAAATAGAAGATAGTTTTTTTATTCATATACTACACTCCTTATCTATCATTTCATTGGATTATATAATATAATCCATTTATAGTAAATGGATTTAGTGGTAATTTTTAGGTTAAACAATAAAGAAAAACCTTACCGAAGTAAGGTTCCGTTTTTACACTCTATAGTGACTGACTTATTAAAACGATCATTACAATAATCGCTATAAGCATAACAACTAAACAGGCGATTAATTTATAAAATCCTCGTTTCGTTAACGTCCCGCCTTGAACGTCTTTACGAATAAATAAGAATACAGCTAAAAATAATACAAGCCCAATGCCAAAAGCATACATCATTTGCATATGTTAATCTTCCTTTCTCTCTTCCATCTTAATATCTTTTTGCCAAAACAACAAATGAGATAAAGACAGTACTCATCGTAAGTGCCATAAGTATATTCAATAATTCAGTAGCAGATAGTGTAAGTATTTTTAAGTTTAAGCCGATAGAGAAAAGAAGATAATATGCTGTTAACGCAAAAAAGGTTACAAACATTCCTTTATAACGAATAAGTTTCATTCGCTCATCTTTTTCTTTAAATTGTGGGTGCAAGTAACTAAGGCAGAAACACATAATCATCATTGCAAGTAACGTATAAGTAGGACTTGGCGGTGCAGAATGCGTCATTATACCTGTTAATATCATAAATCCACTCATAAATAGAAAAATAATCCCCATAATTACAAAGTACTTTTGTGAATAGTTCATTCTTATTCCCCCTCTTCTTTTCCTTCATAAATAAATACATGTTCTATTGTTGTCTGAAATGTTTTCGCTATTTCAAATGCTAGCGGAAGTGATGGATCGTATTTCCCTTTTTCAATTGAGATAATGGTTTGTCTGGAAACTCCAAGTTTCTCAGCCAACTTTTCTTGAGATAGTCCAAATTTTTTTCGGTATTCGACCATTTTATTTTCCAAGGAAATTTCTCCCTCCTTCCATATACCGAGTATATATGTAAAGGAAACTTTACGTCAAGTTCCCTTTACATATATTTTGATTATTATTCACGCTATTTATATAGAAGAAACTTTTTTCAATTTCAGCACGTCTATTTTGAAGCGAAACACGGAACACTGTAAATAACTGTTACTATATCTCCTCACTTCTTTTTTTAAAATTTAATATCTCCATATTTGTTTTATCCTTTTAAAACATTTCATTTATTTCTTTATTTCACGAAATACGTTATTTGTTTTACGGTGTTTTTCGTCATATTTATAGAAACTAACTGTTTATGAAGCATTTTTTATGTTTAGCAACTTTTTTTGTAGAAATCCTTCACTTTCCTTTCAATATTTAACACTATCTAAATAAAGTTTACGATAAATTCATAATTTTTTATTTTTTATACTATATTCCGTTATATTGTTGTATAATATCTATGAAAGCGCTTATTATTTCAATATACATAATTCAAACTGATTTTATCGAAACATTCTAACTATTATACCTATATTTAAATGCAACAATTATAGCTATTAGTATAGGCATACCAAATATATCCACCCCATTTTTCTGTAAAATTACTTTATAACATGAAAGATTAACTTGGGTGATAAGTTATTGTGAATGTTTTTTTACAAAACAGATAAGTAATAGTGTTTGGTATTATGTAAATTATTGTAATAACATAAGAGTAAAGAAAACATTTACATTGATTATTGATTCATTACTTATTGAAAAAGAGCAAAATGCACCTTTGTATGGAAAAGGATTATATGCATTGGGAGGTTTAAACAAATGACGAGGAAGAATACAACGACAAACCCTTGGGCCAAGTTCCACGGTCCGAACCTTGGTTATGTTATTGAACAGTATGATCTTTACGTAACTGGAGCAGGTTCTGTTGATCCGGAATTACAAGAGCTTTTTGAAATTTTTGGAGCTCCTTCGTTTCAAGATGATGTCGTAACAGGGGACAACACAGCAACACATTTTTCTCCTCAAAACACAGGTAACATTGAAAAAATTCTTAAAGTCGTTCAACTAGTTGAGCAGATTCGTTCTTTCGGGCACACGTTGGCTCACATCAACCCGATGGAAGATGCTGCAAATGGACAATCTCTTCTTGAGAAAGCAATGAGCGAACTGAGCGATGCTGACTTGAAAGCGATTCCAGCGAAAACAGTATGGCCAGATGCACCAGAAGGTATTCACACTGCACTTGATGTAATTCATAGATTAAAAGACGTTTATACAAAATCTTTAGCTTATGAATTTTCTCATATACAAGATAGTGAAGAACGCGCGTGGTTGCATCAAATGGTGGAATCAAATTCATTGCGTCAACCACTATCAAATAAAAAACGAACTGCTCTTTTAAAACGTTTAACAGCTGTTGAAGGTTTCGAGCAATTCTTGCATAAAACATTCGTTGGGCAAAAACGTTTCTCTATCGAGGGCGTTGATATGCTTGTACCTGTTTTAGATGAAATTGTTCTAGAAGGTGCTAAAAACGGCGTTGAGGATGTCATGATTGGTATGGCTCACCGCGGTCGCCTAAGCGTACTTGCTCACGTATTAGAAAAACCATATAGCCACATGTTTGCTGAGTTCAAACATGCAAAAATAGAAGGCGCAGTGGCTAATTCTGGCTGGACTGGCGATGTGAAATACCACCTAGGTAGAGAACAAGTCGTTAGTAACGAAGAAGTTAGCACTCGCGTGACATTAGCAAATAACCCGAGTCATCTTGAGTTCGTGAATCCTGTAGTAGAAGGTTTCGCACGTGCTGCTCAAGAGAATCGTAAAAAATCTGGTCTTCCAGATCAAGATACTTCAAAATCATTCGTAATTTTAGTTCATGGTGATGCTGCATTCCCTGGTCAAGGTATTGTATCTGAGACACTCAACTTAAGCAGATTGAACGCGTATCAAACAGGCGGAACGATTCATGTTATCGCAAACAATGCAGTTGGTTTTACGACTGATAGCTATGATTCTCGTTCTACGAAATATTCTAGTGACCTTGCAAAAGGTTTCGATATTCCGATTGTTCACGTGAACGCTGATGATCCGGAAGCTTGTCTTGCAGCTGCTAACCTTGCGATTCAATATCGCATGTTGTTCAAAAAAGATTTCTTAATCGATTTAATTGGTTACCGCCGCTACGGTCATAACGAAATGGATGATCCAGCAGTTACGCAACCACAAGTGTACAAAAAAATTAAAAACCATCCAACTGTAAGGGCAATTTATGCAGATCAATTACAAGCTGCTGGTGTTCTAAATGCAGATGAGGTTGAAACAATTACACAGTTTACACAAGAGCAATTAAAATCCGACTATGCACAAGTACCACCAGCTGATACGAGCGACGCAACAATTCACGTTAAAGTACCAGATGTTGTTGCAAAAGGTATTCAACCAATTGATACTGGTGTTGAGATTGACTCACTTCGTGCAATTAATGAAGGTCTACTATCTTGGCCAGAAGGATTTAACGTATATCCGAAAGTGAAGAAAATTCTTGAGCGCCGTAAAGATGCTCTTGAAGAGAACGGTAAAATTGAATGGGCACTTGCTGAATCGTTAGCATTCGCTTCTATTTTACAAGAAGGTACGCCAATTCGTTTAACTGGTCAAGATTCACAGCGTGGTACATTCGCACACCGTCATATCGTATTACACGATACTGATACAAATGAAACATATTCACCGTTACATCGCTTACCAAACATTAATGCATCGTTCTCTGTTCATAACAGTCCGTTATCAGAGGCTGCTGTTGTTGGTTACGAATATGGTTATAACGTATTCGCTCCAGAAACTCTTGTTATGTGGGAAGCGCAATATGGTGACTTCTCAAATACTGCGCAAGCATTATTTGATCAATATGTTTCAGCTGGAAGAGCAAAATGGGGTCAAAAATCTGGCTTAGTTCTTCTATTACCACACGGTTATGAAGGTCAAGGACCAGAGCACTCTAGTGCACGTCCAGAGCGTTTCTTACAGTTAGCTGCTGAGAATAACTGGACAGTTGCAAACTTAACGAGCGCGGCTCAATACTTCCATATCCTGCGTCGTCAAGCATCTATCTTAGGAACAGAAGCTGTTCGACCATTAGTATTGATGACGCCGAAGAGTTTATTACGTCACCCACTTACGCTTTCAACTGCTAGTCAGTTAAGCGAAGGACGTTTCCAACCTGCTTTAGAACAAGAAAACCTTGGCATGAAACCAAATAAAGTAAAACGTCTTGTTTTAAGCACAGGTAAAATGGCGATTGACTTAGCAGCAGAAATCGAGTCGGGTAAACATGAGTACAACTTAGACGAAGTTCATGTCGTTCGTATTGAGCAATTGTACCCATTCCCTGCTGAGAAAGTTCAATCTATTATTAAACGCTTTAAAAACTTAGAAGAAATCATTTGGGTTCAAGAAGAACCTCGTAATATGGGCGCATGGCATTACATGGCTCCAATTCTGTTCGAACTTGCTGGAGATAAAGTGAAAACAGGCTACATTGGACGTCCTGATCGCTCTAGTCCATCTGGCGGCGATCCATTCGCTCACAAAGCTGAGCAAGAGCTAATTGTTGCACATGCTTTAGATGTGAAGTATAACTTCCGTCAAGATAAACAAGAAATTGAAGTTTACAGCAACTAAAAAGTAACAATGAAGGTTTCTAGCTTGTTCCTTGGGCAGAATATCTGCCCAAGGCCAGGCTAACAAATGGAGATTACCGAAGACAAAAGAAGAAAAAACACACCGTTAGGCAAATAAGGGGAGGACATTTAAAATGATCGAAATTAAAGTACCTGAGCTTGCAGAATCTATTACTGAAGGAACTATTTCACAATGGCTTATCAACGTAGGCGACAAAGTTGAGAAAGGTGGCAGCGTTGTTGAGCTTGAAACTGATAAAGTCAATGTAGAAATCATTGCAGAAGATTCAGGTATTGTATCGAAGTTACTAGGCGAACCTGGGGATACAGTTGAAGTTGGCGCAACTATCGCAATTTTAGATGCTAATGGAGCACCAGTTGCAGTAAGTACACCTGCACCGGCTGCTGAGCAACCAAAACAAGAAACAGCTGAAGCACCGAAAGCTGCAGCACCAAGTGCTGAGCAAACTGCAACACTACAAGGGTTACCAAATACAAACCGTCCTATCGCATCACCAGCTGCTAGAAAGATGGCTCGTGAATTAGGAATCGACTTAAACGACGTACGTAGTACAGATCCACTTGGACGCGTGAGACCACATGATGTACAAGCTCATGCTGCAGCACCAAAAGAAGCACCAGCTGCTCCAAAGAGTCCAGCTCCTGCTCCAGTTGCAAAAACGGAATTCGAAAAACCAGTTGAGCGCGTGAAAATGTCCCGCCGCCGTCAAACAATTGCAAAACGTCTTGTAGAAGTTCAACAAACATCTGCAATGTTAACAACATTTAACGAAGTTGATATGAGTGCGATCATGGAATTACGTAAAGAACGCAAAGATGCTTTCGAGAAAAAACATGATGTACGTCTTGGCTTCATGTCATTCTTCACAAAAGCAGTTGTTGCAGCATTAAAACAATTCCCATTATTAAATGCTGAAATTCAAGGTGACGAGCTTATCATTAAAAAATTCTATGATATCGGTATTGCAGTAGCAGCTCCAGATGGATTAGTTGTTCCAGTTGTACGCGATGCTAACCAATTAAACTTCGCTGAAATCGAAAGCGAAATTCGTGAATTAGGTAAAAAAGCACGCGATAACAAACTTTCATTAAAAGAACTACAAGGTGGTACATTTACAATTACAAACGGTGGTGTATTCGGTTCTCTAATGTCAACACCGATCCTAAATAGCCCTCAAGTTGGTATTTTAGGAATGCATAAAATCCAAGTACGCCCAGTTGCAATTGATAACGAGCGTATGGAAAACCGCCCAATGATGTACATTGCTTTATCTTACGATCACCGTATTGTTGATGGTAAAGAAGCAGTTAGCTTCCTTGTTGCTGTTAAAGATATGCTTGAAGATCCAAAGTCATTATTATTAGAAGGTTGATAGATTAAAAATCTATTAAAGGCTGTAGAATGAATCATTCTACAGCCTTTTTTTATTGTGTTCATACGGGACAAATTTCATGACATAAAGTAATAATGTATGCCTAAACGTAAGGAGGATTAAAATGAATAACCTTCCAATTCATGCAAAACTTAAAGTAAATAAGGATACTTTCTTCCTCCCCGATTCAAACGGGGGTGTCTATTTTCGAAATAACGCCAGTTCATTTCGCATGGACGGTGATGGAATTTATGACTGGATTGAAAAATTAATGCCAATGTTTAACGGAAATTATTCTTTAGCAGAAATAACCGATGGCCTCCCTCTCCCCTATCAAAATCGGGTATTTGAAATTGGAGAGATTTTATATGAAAATGGTTTCGTTCGCGATGCAAATCAAGATGCACCTCATGAATTAAACAGTACATTACTCGACAGATATGCTTCGCAAATTGAATTTTTAGAAGCCGATTCTCATTCAGGTGCTTTAAAATTCGAAACGTACCGCGGAGCAAATGTCCTTGTACTTGGTTCTGGGGATATGCTCACTTCCTTAGTTTCTTCTTTATTAGAATCTGGTTTACCTATATTTCATTACCTCGTTACAGATCGAGATGAAACAAACTATGACAGAATACATGAGCTAATAGAACGTGCATATGAAGTTGATAACAGTGTACTCCTTCAAGAAATCGATACTACAATTGACCGTCCCTTACATGAAGTATTCGAACCTTTTGATTGGATTTTATATGTTTCTCAAAATGGAGACATTGACGGTTTAAAAACAGTTCACACTATTTGTAGAGAAACGAAAAAGAATTTTATACCAGCTATTTGTTTATCAACACTCGGTATAGCTGGACCTGTCGTAATGGAAAACCGTGATGAATGCTGGGAATCCGCATGGCATCGGCTACATGAAACGACTTTGCAAAATGAAAATTCATCGGATTCCTTCTCACAAATTACATCTGCCATGTTAGCAAATGTAATCGTTTTTGAATTGTTTAAACATGTCGCGGATGATTCTTATCGTGAAAAAGAATCACAATTCTTTTTATTAAACTATGAAACACTTGAAGGAACGTGGCATCCTTTTATAAAACACCCTCTTGCAACTGATGAAAGTTTTACAATTGATACGATAGAAAATATTTCTGAAAAACTTGAGTATCGGTATGGCCAACATACTTCAACTGATATATTCCGCTTTTTCGACTCATTAACTTCTAAAGAAGCCGGTATATTCCATGTATGGGATGAACAAGATTCATATCAATTACCGTTATCACAGTGCTATATTCAAGTAGCCACTCCACTATCAGATGGCCCAGCTCCCCTTCTGCCTCTTATGACTTGCAGTGGATTGACTCATAATGAAGCACGCCGAGAAGCTGGTTTAACAGGGATTGAAACATATGTAGCAGAAATCATTCACCGCCTTATTCCTGAACATAACGATATCGGTATCGGTGCTGGAGAAACGATGACAGAAGGATTTTACCGGGCACTACAACAACATTTAAACAATAAATTGTATGAACGGCAGTCACATATGCTAGAAGAACTTACAACGATTGATTTAACTGATATTCACGATAAACATTGTAGATTTTATTACGATGCTCTTGCTACAATTCATGAAACACCTAAAATTGCAATGAGTGAAGAGATTCTCAGTTTTCCAGTCATTTGGGTTGGTATAAATGATAGATGGTACGGTGCATCTAATATTAATATGACGTTAGCCTTACGGAACGCACTACAACTATCACTGCTCCACATTCAAAGTGAAGAGACTCCTTACAGAGCTAATATCTTGCCTGAATCATCTATTATTTTATATGACACGGATTCTTTTAGAGTGGAAATACAAGCGGAAGAAGAAATTCCAAGTGTGCAATCTTTACAGCTTGCCTTACAGCATTTAGAAGAACATAATTTTTATCCCTTCGTGTTTGATTTAGCAATCGAACCATTTTTGAAAGAAAACTTAGACGGTGTGTATGGGGTATTAATTGCAAAGGAGGACGGTCTATGACTCAAAATATATTGCTTATAGGAGATGGCCTTCTTGCAGACTATGTACATGATCAATTATGCAAACAATATTCCATCATTCGTCAGCATACCCTTCCAGAAGTACTTCCTGAAAATATTCATCTCGCTCTCGTATTACATGACGGATCTCCTTCTACTATTCATCATGACGCTGAGCTAATTTTTCGGTCAAATCATATTCCATGGCTACGTGGTTTTACTTCATTTGGCGAAGGTATTATCGGTCCTTACATTCATCCTCTTACGCCCGGATGTTCCCATTGTTCTGATGGACGCCGTTTTATCGCTGGCTTTGACCAAAAAGAAATGTGGGAACTACAGCGGAAATATGCCTTTAAAGCAGATGATGTAACGAGGCGTGATGTACGTGCCACCCAAAATGGAATGTTACAAATGTGCCATCTTATTTGCGCAGAAACAGAAAAAATATTAACTCATAACCATTCTTCTTTAGAAAATGAACTTATTTTACTAAACTTACAAACATTACAATGTACGCGACATTCTTTTCTTCCAGATCCTCTCTGTCCTGTATGTAGTAATTTACCTAATGATACTGCGGATGCGGCGGAAATTTCTTTACAACCGAGTTTAAAAGTAAGCACCGAAACGTATCGCTGCCGTTCCATTCATGAATTAAACACATTTTTAACGAGAGACTATTTAGATTATCGGGTCGGTATGTTGAACGGCAAAATGCAGCATTCATTATTACCATTCGCTGACGTCATTATAAACATGCCATTAATGTTCGGAAATGAAGGTGTTGCAGGCCGAACTCATTCATTTGCAGTGAGTGAAGCAACTGCTATTTTAGAAGGTTTAGAACGATATTGCGGGATGTCGCCTCGCGGGAAAAAGACAAATGTGCATGGTAGTTTTCATGATTTAGAGGAACACGCACTAAATCCCCTCTCGCTCGGTGTACATACAAATGAACATTACAATCGTGATAATTTTCCATTTAAACCGTTTGATCCTGATTATGAGCAAAACTGGGTATGGGGATATTCTTTATCACAAAACAGACCGCTTTTAGTTCCTGAATCAATTGCTTATTATAGCCTCGGTCATCGAGACGCTTTCGTGTATGAAACATCAAATGGATGTGCAATTGGCGGTAGTTTAGAAGAAGCGATTTTTCACGGCATTTTAGAAATTGTAGAGCGTGATGCCTTCTTACTCACTTGGTATGCAGAATTACCTCTTCCCCGCCTTGATCTGAGTTCAGCAAATGATACAGAATTACAATTAATGATTCAGCGGTTACGTACGATTACCGGATATGAATTACACGCTTTTAACGCGACGATGGAACACGGCATCCCTAGCTTATGGGTAATTGCAAAAAATACGCGTGAAAATGGAATGAACGTTGTTTGTGCGGGAGGCGCTCATTTAGATCCTATTCGAGCCTTAAAAAGCGCTATTCAAGAAATAGCAGGCATGTTACTTATAACAGACGATGAGCTCGAGCACAAAAGAGAATACTACGAAAAATGCTTACAAGATCCTTATTTCGTTAATAAAATGGAAGACCATAGTATGCTGTATGGATTGAAAGAAACGGAAGAACGTCTTCACTTCCTTTTACGAGAAGATGCACCGGTGCAAATGTTCCAAGAAATGAATGTATCACAATCATTTGATATGGATTTAACATCCGATCTCCACCAACTTTTAAATCGTTTGCATCAATCTGACCTTGAAGTAATCGTTGTAGATCAAACCGTTCCCCTTATAGAAAAGAACGGACTACACTGTGTAAAAGTTATTATTCCAGGTATGTTACCGATGACGTTCGGACACCATCTTACTCGGGTTACAGGACTGGACCGGGTATATACCATACCGATGACACTTGGATATACAGACGAACCTTTAACAAATGAAAAATTAAATCCACATCCACATCCGTTTCCATAGTAAAGGAGGGATTTCATGCAGCTAAATACTTTTTTACATCATCTCCATTTCTCTATCGATGAAATTATGCCAAATCATGAGGTGGACTGGAAAGACGCACCGCTTCCTTATAAATTATATCGAAATGTACCTACCATCCCGCTCTCCTTAGAAATCCCGTTATCTTTATCGAACTCTTCTACTACACCTACTCTAAATGAGATTGGTCACTACCTTTGGTATTCATTTGGTGTAACACAATTATGTCAGCTAAATAGCGGGAGAAATGTATTACGTAGATCCATTCCTTCAGGCGGTGCCTTATACCCTAATGAATTGTATATCTATTTAAAGATTGACGATTATCCAGATGGCATTTACCATTATGACGCCGCGCATCACCGGCTTATTTTACTTCGCGAAGGAAATTTCGATTCTTATTTAGCAGACGCACTCGGTAACCGCTGTAATATACATGATTGTTTCGGTGCCGCATTCGTATCCACTATGTTTTGGAAAAACTTCTTTAAATACAATAACTTTTCATATCGCCTTCAAGGATTAGATAGCGGGGTTCTCATTGGACAATTACTTGAATGTGCCAAACAGTTCGGTTATACGAACGGCGTATACTTTCAATTTCTAGACCGTGCACTGAACCATTTACTCGGATTGTCAGAAGGTGAAGAAAGTGTGTATGCCGTTATTCCTTTAAGTACAGAGCCAGAAACTAATTGGTTTCACAATGATTACCATGAAAATAAAACATTTACTTCTCATGAGTTGTTGCAACAAATTCCGCCGCTCGCACATGAACATTTCGTTCGCTCAAAACATGTAGATGAATATCCGATGATAACAAAAATAAATGAAGCTTCTATGATCGAATCGACAGCACACTTCCAAACACTAGCTCATGAAGAGCACTATCAATATCATGAGCATGCTGTACAACTGCCGAAAGTAGAGCGTTTATCTTATGATTTCTTACAACTTTGCAGAAAACGGTATTCCCCTGATGCTGACTTTACTTTAACGAAATGGGATGCAGCCGAGCTCGCTACTTTACTACAAGAAGCGAGCCTCTCCTTCCCTTATTCCAACGACCTTGATGGTAAGTATATAAATGAAAATGCGCGCGTCTCATTATATGGATGTTTCTATAATGTAAAAGATATAAAAAACGGCGCTTACACTTATAACAGTAAAACGCATTCCATACAACCACTTCGATATGGGGACCTTCGTTATCCTCTTCAATCTAGTATGACGATGGATAACGTAAACCTTTTTCAAGTATCACTTTGCCTACATGTAGTTGGAAAGAAAGATTATTATACAAATGCATTAGGCTATAGAGGGTATCGTATTCATCAAATGGAAGCAGGTATACTTGTTCATAAACTCGTTTTTGCAGCGACCGCGATGGGGATGGGCGGGCATCCTTTACTTAGTTTTGATACAAATTCATGTGATCAATTGTACGGAATAGATGCTGGGAATGAAACATCTCTTATTCAAGTTCCAGTTGGGGCATATCGGGCGCGGAATTGGTTAAAAGGGGATTTGCATAGTTAAAAGCACGCCGATGGACGGCGTGCTTTTTTACTAGATTAACTTAAAAATACTCTTAATTTGTCTAGCAAATAACCAATTTTTCGTACCGTAGTTATCATTTAAACTATCTAAATTAATAGATTGTCCGTTAGCAAACTTTAATTCTAACGTTGTATTTTTGTCATTTGTTTTTAAGTTACTATTTGTAATGGCATCATACTTTAATTTTTCAATCTCAACATATTCGTCTTTTTCTTGTCCAATCACAACATGGTCTTGGAAGAAGAAAAATACTTCTACTTTTTTACCGAAACAAAATACATTTTTCGTATAAATTAATGTCGCGTTATCAAGTCCGACACATACTTCTTTCATTTCTTCCACAACGTGTCCAAAGTCTTCTTCATGTCTTGCATTTGATTCAGCAATCCATTCTTCGATTGTTTTCATGTTAATTGCCATACTGCGCCCCCTGGTTCGTTCATTGCTTCGTTTAAAAAATAAATACTATATGAAAATATAAGCGATACGTAATATGTTTTCAAGGGGGCACGGTATATTCAAAATAAAGTGAAACTTTATTTACTCCCTCATTGTAAAAAAAATAGCACTTTAAAAAGTGCTATTCCGCTCTCCTTGCCGCTTGCTGAATTGGATCCCAAACGCTGTTATATGGTGGGGCATAACTTAAGTCGACATCTTCTAAATCGTGAATACTCATTTTATTGAAAAGTGCCATTGCAATTACATCAATCCGTTTATCTACGCCTTCTTCTCCAATTACTTGCCCGCCCAATAATTGTTTCGTATCGGATCGATATAGTAATTTCAAGTAAAGTGGTTTCGCATTTGGATAATAGCCCGCCATATTAGTCGAATCTACTTTGACTGTTTTATACGGGATGTGTAGCCCTTTCGCTTCTTTTTCATTTAATCCTGTTCTTGCAAGCGTCAAATCCATAAATTTAATAATGCCTGTACCTAACGTACCTTTAAATGCTCTTCGTTTATCCAGCATATTCAGTCCAGCAAGTCGGCCTTGTTTATTGGCAGTCGTTCCGAGCGGGATATGATCATGAATTTCCTTTATAACGTGGTAATGTGTTGCGCAATCACCAGCTGCATATACGTCTTGCACATTCGTTTGCATATATGCATTTACTTCAATTGCCCCTTTATGATTCTTACGTATATTTGTCCCTTCAAGAAAATCAGTATTTGGCTTCACTCCTACCGACACTAAAACAAGATCTGCTTTATACGTACCTTTATCCGTTTCAATTGCTTCTACTCGTTCATTCCCTTTAAACGCTTTTACATTTTCATTCGTTAAAATTTCAATATGATGCTTATCTGCTTCTTTATGTATGTACTCTGCCATATCTGCATCATAAATCGTACCGATATGATCATTTCGCTCAATCATTCTTACTTTCTTACCAAGTTCGACGAATGTTTCTGCCATCTCCAGTCCGATTGCGCCACCGCCAATAATCGTTACATCTTCAACTTTATTCGTTTCTAGCGTTTTTAATATGCGCTCAGCATCAGGAATTGTTTTTAAAAGATGAACGCCTTGTAATTCCCGTCCTTCCCATTCTGGCATAACAGGACGCACTCCAGTCGCAATTAATAATCGATCATATGGAAATTCAAAGACATCCTTCGTCTTCGTATGCTCTGCGTATACCATTTTCTTTTCCGTATCTACTTTCGTTACTTCATGTCGTACTTTCGCATCAATTCCGTATTTATCACGAAACGTCTTTACATTACGCGCGATTAACTTTTCCGTTGAAGCGATAGCACCACTAATGACATACGGTAACCCACACTGCGCGTACGAATAAATTTCACCTTTTTCTAGCGTCACAACATTTGCATTTTCATCGTTTCTAACAATTTGCATAGCTGCACTCATACCAGCTGCATCTCCGCCAATAATGACATAGTTCACTTTACCACTCCTTCTTTTTTACATACTCTTTACGTTTTCCATATTTTATAAAAATAACACCTACTTCCATTGTAAAGAAAGAGAATTTTATCTTCAAATTTGGTGCACAAACTTATGTATGAATAGGTAACTGTCGTGTCTTATAAACAACATGTTTAATATGCTATAAAAGCAAATATCGAAAGTAGGTGAAACATACATGTGCGCTGGTCTTCTCGCTCAGTTTCCAGAGGAACCGAAAGAACCGAAAGCCGCCCTCCCGCTTGAACAAGAATTTACCGTTAATGCAACATTATACAGTGCTCGCGCTTGGTTATCAGACAATGACACTTTCTCTCAAACTATTTGGAAAGCCACTCGCTTTGCTTCTGCATCACACGCTGGTAAGTCCATCTTCCCCGTTGGTACTGTTAAAGTTGTAAATGTTTCTGATGATACAATAACGGTTACGATATCATCAGAATCAGATGATGCACTCAAAATAGTCGTTCCTCCTCATTCTGAAGCTGCCTTAACGTCTAGTTCTTTATCTGATGTGCAAGCCAGTACATCCGGGGGAGCAAGTAAAGTCACATTTCTCTTTCATATCTTTTTCTCAAGGGATCCTGGTCCAGCTAAATAACGATAGAAAAGGTACAGCAATATACACTGTACCTTTTTCAAGTGCCTATTCTCTTGATTTGATTAGTTCAATATTATAAGTTTCAATATCTGTTAACGTTCCTTTAAAATAAGGATTTTCTCTATACCAAGACTGTTTTGCAAAATACGCTTGCATATCTTTCGTTTGAAAAATATGTCCATGCCTTGCATATATTTCATTTCTAGCAATTTTCAACTGCTCTTTCGATAAATATGTTAAATCTGCGCTCGTTAATTTTCGAATATCACTATCAGGAAAGATGAAACCATTATATACATACCCAGTCGCGGGCGTTGGAGTAACATTATAAACAACTGTTTTTTCTGTACTTTTCTTTTGGAATGGAAGATTATAAGACGAAAGTGTCGTTATCGTCTCTACTTGTGTCGTTTCTCGTCCGCTTTCTCCATTTCGTTCTAAATAAATCGTCGCACTTCCATCAGTCGCTACAGGCCCCCATGTAATTTCTTCTCCTGCTAGCGCTGTAACCGGTTTTTGATTTACGTACAATGTTGCACCAGGCGCGTTCGTTTGAACTGTAATATATTGACCTTGCAACGTTAAATCTATCGTTACGTTATTTTGGCTTTGTTTCATAAGTACAACCTTTTCCTCACGAGATAATTTTACATAGTCATTTTTATAATCTGATTGAAACACTTGATTTCCCGGAAGAAATGGCCCATATTGCTTCTCAAACTTTTTGTCATCTGTCTTATCAATTTCTTTTCCGTTCATTTTTAACGATACGCCTTTTTCATTTGTAAGCAAAGTTGTATAGTACGTCTTCGCTTTCAATTTATATCGATCAAATATAAAGAAATACTTTCCGTCTTTCGTTAATGAAAAATCAACTCTTTCTATTCCATCCCGTTGTTTTTCACCTTGTCTCAAATATCCTTTTAATTCATTTACGTAAGATGGATTTTCTTTTATATATGAAAATAGAGGCGTTAAACTCTCTCTCGTTATCATAACCGATGGATCATCTGCCGTAACGATCTCAGCTAATTTCTCTCCGTCCCTCTCTTGTAAAATCGTAATCATCCGGTCTACTTGTGCCACCTGCGTATAATACGATGCTCCGTACAAATACAATCCAATAATCGCTATAACAAATAGTGCTAACAGTGTAATGCCAACTTTTGTACCACCGCTCATGTTCTTCTTTACTACAGGACGTCCCCTCTTCGACCCGCAGTTTTGACAAAATTGCACACCATCTTCAAACTGAGATCCGCACTTTGGACATACATTCATTCAGTCAACCACCTTTTCATTAGAAGCCAGTTATTCCCTTTGTTAAGGCTTGAATTATCGTGCTAATGTAAGACCAAAGTACAATGAACGTTGCAATTCCAATTAAAACATTTGCAATAATAAGTGTGTAAACGAGATCTAATCCGCCATTGTCTAGCTTTAATACGGCTACAGTTATACTAATCCCTATATAAGTTGCAGCTACGGATAATAATATAGGTAAGAAAAAGATTAATAAGAAACTAAAAAGAAAAGAAAGGACTAATATGACAATAGTCGGCGTCGCTATCGTTCCCCATATACCAAATACTTCAAGAAACGAAAAAGACGATTTCATCATCTTACCACTTACAAAAATAATAAATCCAACAAATAAAGTTAAAATTAATAAAAAGAAAAAGACCGTTATAGATTCTCCAAAAAACGTGGGAGTAGATATATCTGGTGCAAATGTTCTCGTAACTGCTGATGCTGCACTCATCATTCTATAAAAAATACATGCTCCTAAAAAACAAATAAGAACAAGACTTACAATTCCATTTCGCACTTCAATAGCGCCGCTTTTCATAATCGCTGTGGGTGCTTGTAATGCATGTTTAAAAAATTGAAAATAGCCGCTCGCGAACCGCTTCGCTTGCTCTACCGTTTCATTTGGCCGAGCTTCCTTTGCTTGTGCCGCACGTACTTGTTCCGGCCCTTCTTCTTGGCCACTACTTGCCACTACTTCTTCCGTTAACGAATGTCCACAATTCCCGCAAAACTTTGCCTCCGCTGCATTTTCTGTATGACATGACGGACATTTCATTCTCTTATCCCTCCTTAAGCATATACCTTATAGGGTGTTACAAGTTCAATATATGACTTTGGACATAAAACATGACTACAAGAAAAAGATTCTGAAATCCTTCTTCCGAAAGAAAATATATGTGCTAGTAATCTTGAAAAAAAATGCTATTATGAAACAGAATAAATAATATTTTTAACAGATTGGATGACTGGCAATGGAATTGGTAAACTCAATTTTTCAAATACTCCTTACAAGCGTAATCCAATTATTATCTTTAATTGGCGTTATCATTGTAATTGGATTTCTATTAGGCTATTTAGAATCTCTCACACGGATGTATTGGTCGAGAGCTTTCGGAAGAAAAGGATTCCTATTAACGGCTTGGATCGGTGTTCCGATTCACGAACTTGGACATGCCATTATGTGCGTACTGTTCCGTCATAAAATTGTGGCGACTCAGTTCTTCCCGACAGATACAAGCCAAGGCGCTTTAGGCTACGTACAACATCAATACAATCAAAAAAGTGTGTATCAACGGATTGGGAATTTCTTCATCGGCATTGGGCCTATTATTTCTGGTATTACTGCACTAATCCTTTTAATGCGCTATTTCGTACCAGAATCATATTTTTTATTTAATACAACTCTCGAAAAAACGATTGCTTCTACTTCTATTAATATAGAAATGATCCAAAACATGCTCTTGTCGACGTTTGTATTATTGAAAAACTTATTTACAATCGGCAATTTATTGAATCCTTCCTTTTGGTTATTTTTATTTATCGCCATTTGCATTTCCGCACATATCGCTTTAAGTAAACCAGACATTAAAGGATCAATAGACGGAGTTATCGTCATGTTTATCGTTTTATTTTTATTCAACATCATAGCGGGACTGTTTCAATACGACAGTAACCAGCTAATTGGACAGGTTATGAAATATAATATGTATCTCATTGCGTTTTCTAGTGTAGCACTGCTTTTCTCTTGTATTTCTACACTTGTTAGTTTTTCGTTTTATAAAATAAGAAGAGGACGTTCTTTTTGAACGCCCTCTTCTTATTAATTATTCCTCTGATAATCACAATGTTCAACCGGAACACGAGCATGCCCTTCTTCATCGGTACACCATGACTGTGATTGGAATGCAAGAAAGATACCAATCCATTCTTCTTCCTTTTCAAAGTGAATGAGTATCCCTCCATCTTGCCATATTCCATCATCACCTTGCCATTTTTCTACATTCCCTTGATTCATATGAATATCATGTATACCGTTTCCTGGTTTGAAATGAAAATAGGAATCTGGTGTATTTTCTTCTGGTCCCCATCTTTCGCCAAACGCGTAAATAATTGCTTTTTCTTCTATCGCTCGTTTTATATAACGTTCTATTTTTTCATTTAAATCATTATCTGCTCCTGCCTTTTCGGGAGGTAAAGGAATCATTTGATTTGAGTCAAATAGATTTCCTCTTACATAATCTAAAGCTACTTTCGGTTCATTGTTTTTTATTTCTGTAAAACCGAATGGTAATGTCGGTAAAATATGAATCGCCTCTGACCGAATATTGTCGCTCGCAAAATATAAAACTTCTGATGGATAACTTTGCGACTTTACGTTAATTGCAATGCGATAATCTACTTCTGCTTCATCTTGTAAATGAACTTGATAATGAGGAGTTTTCCCTTTTCCCATCTTTGATTGTATAACTGTACCTTTTAATACACCGTAGTTTTTTAGGGGCATACATTTCATCTCCTATTCATTGAGTAGAAGCTTTTCATATTTAAAACATTATCCATTCATAAAAAAAATCCTCCTATGTTAGGAGGATTTTTAATTTCTCAACATATACCAAACAATAACCTCTACCACTACAAGCAAAACCGCACCAAAGATCATTAACGTCGTCTTCTTTAATAGTTCATTTTCACGGTAAGGGATATTACATAAGTAAGCACCTAGTGTAATCCGTGATGGACAAGCGATTGTCGCTACTGATGATGCGGTGTTTTGAAGTGTTGTGACATATTGCCACGGGAGTGCTACGTTTTGTGCGGTTTGCATTTGTAGTTTTATAAACATTGCATTTGATCCTGCGTTACTACCTGTTAAAAATCCACCAATAGCGCCAATAAACGGCGCAACGAAAACGAAAAATGTTCCAAATGTATCACCAGCTGTCTTTGCGAGTAATGAATGCATGCCTGATGCACCCATTAGTTCTGAAATGGCGATAAACATTGTCGTCGTAATCGCAAAAGGAATCCATTGTTTGATCGTTTGTGAGAGTGATTGTTTAATAATATTAGACGGGATGCGGAAGAAAATAATAGTAAATAAGCAAGTCATACCGAGCCAAAATCCTGGTGAATATAGTAACTCTAGTTTGTAAGAGTATGATTTCAAATCAAGAACCGCATATGATCTGAACAAATCATGTAATGCTGGAACGAGGCGAGAAAGTAAAATACAAACTGTTAGAAATATATAAGGGCTAATAATTTTTATAATGGATACTTCTCTCTCCGTTGCAGCCGCATGCTCTGTTATAAGATTTTGCCCACTTTTTCCTTTTAATTTAATGATAAAAAAGCCAAATGTAATCGTAACGATAGAACTTAATATCCCGGCTAGTTCAACACTTACGTATGCATTAGAAAGATAGATTCCGAGAGAAAATAATAGAAAGAATCCTACTCCTTCTTTCCACTTTTCTATAACCGCTTGCCAGCCGCCAACAACGTGTAAAGAAAGAATAACGAAGTAAGCAAACATCGGAATACTTAGTAGCGCTGTATTTGTGCCAAGTGTTGTAAGAGGCATATTTATTAGCTGCGAACCGATAATCGTACCAGTTGCCATTGCGCCCCATGAACTAGCTAGTAAGCCGATGAATGAGAGTAGTACAGCTTGAAATGGTTTATATCCTAGTGAAAGAAAAATAGGTGCTGCAACCATGAAGCCGATACCGAATCCACTTACTGATTCAATAAGCGGGCAAATGCCAAAACACATAAGCAGCATTTGTAATAAGCGATCTTGCGTCACTGCTTCTAGAAAACGTGCCACTTGATCGATGTACCCCATTTTGTTCATGAGGTGAAATAAAAAAATACCGAAAAATAAAACGTACCCGACAATAAAACAAATTAACCATCCTTTAATCGTTGCGTGTACAGTTTCACTTATCCCTAATTGAAACGTTGGCGAGAGTAAAACGATTCCAACACATACAGCATAAGAAATTAACGAAGACCTTAATGACGTTTGTTTAAATAAAAATAAACAAATGAAAATCATCATAATTGGGATAAGTGCCAACAATATGGCCATGTTATCATCTCATTTCGTTTAAAATACAATTTTTAACTATTATATAACAGATGCTATAATTTTCAATTGTTTTTAAAACAGATTCAAAAAAGGAACCAAACGGCTCCTTTTCATTCACTCCCATTTTCTATTATCCTGAAAAACTGTCTGCTTTCCGACTATTTCTTTCAACACAACAAACACAATGTAAGTACATATTGCTTGCAATATAATATTCCAAAATTTCATTAATGTAAATGAATGAATCCGTAGAAATAGTTCGTTTAATAATACAATCGAAACGATACTAAATAATTCTATACTAATCGAAAATAGACATATTTCTAAAATAGACTGTTCTTGAATGCGATTTAAGTTGGAAAAGATGAATACATACCCTAAAAATAGAGCCATTAACTCTATTTTCGTCATGCTAATGAGCCAAGCGTATAACGGTACAGTTAAAAATAGATATAGTAATTTACGTCTTAGCATGCCTTCTCCCCCTCTGAATTATATGTATTTTCTGTATATTTTAACATTTATTACGCAAAACAAAAAGAAGAGACTACGCCTCTTCTTTTTGTTTTGTTGCATATATTAATTCACATATTTCTTCTCGCTTTTCATTTTCTAAAAGCTCAATGACCTTACTTCCAACGACAACTCCGTCGCATATTGTAACCATTTCTTCTACATGTTCTTTTGTTGAGATGCCGAATCCAGCGACTACTGGTAAGTTGACGTGTGATTTTACTTTTTCTAAGTAACTATGAATCTCCTCTTTAAAGTTTTGACGTACTCCCGTTACGCCCGCTACTGTAACAGCATAAACGAACCCTTCTGACTCACTCGTAATTTTTTCAATTCTTTCAATAGGACTCGTTACGGTAACCAGTGGGATGAGCGCAATGTTTACCTCTCGAAGTAACGGCGCAATAATATTTTGTTCTTCATACGGTAAGTCTGGAACGATGATGCCGTCTACACCTGCTTCTATACAGTTCTCAATGAATCTCTCTTTTCCGAATGCAAGTACCGGATTTAAATATGTCATAAGAACAAAAGGCATTTGTACTTCTTTCCTTACCTCTGCTAACGCTTGAAAAATGCCTTTTAATGTTACGCCGCTATCTAGCGCTCGTTTCCCTGCTCTTTGAATCGTTGGGCCATCTGCAACTGGATCTGAAAACGGAATACCAATTTCAACGATGCTTGCTCCTGCTTCATCAAGAAAACGAATTCTTTCTTTTAATTTTTCAAGGCCACCATCTCCGCCCATTACGTACGGAATAAATGCTTTCTTGCCATTTTCAAACGCTGCTTTAATTTTTTCTACTCCCATTTTTTACACCTCTTCCATATAACGTTTTATACTCTCTACATCTTTATCACCGCGGCCAGATAAACAAATGACAAGCCCTTCATCTTTCTTCATTTGCGGCGCTAATTTTAATGCGTATGCGACAGCATGCGAGCTTTCTAACGCCGGGATAATGCCTTCTTTTTTCGTTAATAATTGAAATGCTTCTAATGCTTCTTCGTCTGTTATCGAATGATAGGAAACGCGGCCAATATCTTTTAGCAAGCTATGTTCTGGACCAACACCTGGATAATCAAGTCCTGCTGAAATAGAGTGTGCTTCTTGAATTTGTCCTTCTTCGTTTTGCAGAAGATACATCATTGATCCGTGGAGAACGCCAACGCTTCCTTTCGTTAAAGTTGCTGCATGCTTTTCTGTATGAACGCCTTTTCCAGCTGCTTCTACGCCGTAAAGAGCAACTTCTTCATCGTGTACGAACGGATAAAACATCCCCATCGCATTACTACCACCGCCAATACAAGCAACGACTGCTTCTGGTAACTTTCCTTCTAACGCCTCATATTGTTTTTTCGTTTCATTTCCAATTACACTTTGGAAATCACGGACAATTTGCGGGAATGGATGTGGTCCGAGAACAGATCCCATAATGTAGTGCGTATCATGCACATGTGAAACCCAGTAACGAAGCGCCTCGTTTACCGCATCTTTTAATGTACCGCTACCTGCCGCTACACATTCTACTTTCGCTCCGAGTAATTCCATTCGGAACACATTTAATTTTTGACGTCTTACATCTTCTTCTCCCATAAAAATGACGCATTCTAATCCGAGAAGAGCACATACAGTAGCTGTTGCAACTCCGTGTTGTCCAGCTCCTGTTTCAGCGACAACTTTTTTCTTGCCCATTCGCACTGCAAGTAGTGCCTGACCGATTGTATTGTTAATTTTATGAGCTCCTGTATGGTTCAAATCTTCACGTTTTAAATAAATCTTTGCACCACCGCAATACTTCGTCATATTTTCAGCATAATATAGCGGTGTTTCTCTTCCGACGTACGTTTTTAAATAATGATTTAATTCCTTTTGAAATGCTTCATCTTGCATCGCTTCTTTATATGCTTCTTCTAGTTCTAGTACAGATTGCATTAACGTTTCTGGAACATATCGTCCTCCGTATATACCGTAATGTCCTTTTTCATCTGGATATGCGTAGTTCATTTGGAACACTCCTTCGCTTTTATAATAAATTGTTTTATTTTCTCTACATCTTTCTTTCCTTCTGTCTCTACTCCACTGCTCACATCGACCATGTATGGCCGAACAGTTCGAATTGCTTCTTCTATATTAAGAGCGTTTAATCCACCAGCTAATATCGTTTTCTTTCGCAATTCTTTTGGCATATCTCTAAGTAGTTCCCATGAAAATGTCTTTCCATTTCCTCCATGAAACTTTTCTTTGGGGCTATCAAATAATATATAATCCGTTTCATACCTTTGAGCGTTTTTCATATCACTCTCTGAAGTTACTCCTAGTGACTTTATAGACGGAATATTCAATCTTCTAATTTGATAATTGTCTTCATCCCCATGTAGTTGTACATGTGTTAACCCGCACTCATCTGCAATTTTCTGGATCACTTCTACTGATTCATTTACGAAAACACCGATTTTTAACACGTTGGCTGGAAGCTCCTGAATGATTTCTTCCGCTCTCTTTGGAGTGATTTCCCGCTTACTTTCTGCAAAAACAAATCCGAGTGCATCTGCGCCATATTCGCACGCACTTTTCGCTGTTTCCACATCAGTGATGCCGCAAATTTTCACTTTCATATATTCACCTTACAATCTTCAAAAAAACTACTAATAGAAGATGATGTCATAAGTGCCTCTCCAACTAATACACCTTTGGCTCCAGCTCTTTTAACACGAATAATATCTTCTTTTGAATGAATGCCACTTTCACTAATCCAAAGTAGTTTCTCCTCATTCAATCTTTTTCCAAGCTTTTCAGTT
Source organism: Bacillus cereus group sp. BfR-BA-01311 (assembly GCF_022664295.1). Classification (NCBI taxonomy): domain Bacteria; kingdom Bacillati; phylum Bacillota; class Bacilli; order Caryophanales; family Bacillaceae; genus Bacillus; species Bacillus cereus group sp. BfR-BA-01311. Next base: position 67,274 of record NZ_JAKUHC010000009.1, on the reverse strand, counting down.
TGGCTTAAATCTACTTCGAACGTTTTTAAATTACGATTATTAATGCCAATAACGTGCGGATTTAATACAATCGCAGTTTCTAATTCCTGTTCATCATGAACTTCAACAATCGCTTCTAATCCTTTTTCTAACACGTAGCTATACAGCTCTTTTAACTTCTCTTTCGTTAACGCTGCTACAATTAGTAAAATAATATCTGCTCCCGCTTCATACGCTCTATCGATTTGAATCTTATCGATTATGAAATCTTTACATAAAAGCGGAATGTTACTTTCTTCTCTTGCTGTTTGTAAATCGTGAAACGATCCTTTAAAAAATTGACCATCTGTTAAAACAGATACTGCTCCTGCACCACATTTCTCATATGTTCCCACTTGTTTTCGTACGTCAACGTGTAAATTGATATCTCCTTTTGATGGTGATGCTCGCTTTACTTCTGCAATGACAGTAAACTGCTGTAACGCTTCTACAAGTGACTGTGTCTTTCTTTTTGTTTTTACTGGTGTATATATTTCATATAACTCCGCAACTTCCTTTTTCTTCTGTTCTACAATTTTATCTAAAATCGTCCCCACTTTAGTTCACCCTTTCTAATTTTTCGTTGCTTGCTACAATTAATAAGTTTAATTTGGCTAATGCTTTTCCAGAGTCAATGCTATGTGCCGCGAGTTTAATTCCTTCTTCAATCGTTTCCGTTTTTCCATTTGCGAAAAGAGCTAGACCTGCATTTAATAAAACGGTATCGCGATAAACACTCTTTTCTCCGCTCAATACTTCAAGCGTAATCTTTGCATTTTCTTTTGAATTCCCTCCTCTAATCTCTTCATTTTTCACTCTTGAAAAACCATACTTTTCTGGATCAATACTCATTTCTACTATTTCATTATCTTTTAAAATGACAACATGATTCTCTCCTTGTAATGATGCTTCATCTAAAAATCCACTTCCGTTTACGACAAGCGCTTGTTTTCTTCCCAGCTTCTGTAATACTTGCGCAACTGGTAGTAACATATCTCGTTTATAAATGCCGACAAATTGTGTTTCTAAATTTACCGGATTTGTTAAAGGACCAATTAAATTAAAGATCGTCGGCACGTTTAACTCTTTTCTTATTTTCATAATGCGCGTTAGTGCTGGATGCATCGCTGGTGCAAATAAAAATGCAATGCCCACATGCTCTAGTAAATAATCAATTTCGCTTGGCGTACTGCTAATATTTACACCTAATTCTTCTAATAAGTCCGCACTTCCTGTTTTACTAGAAACAGCACGATTACCATGTTTTGCAACCTTTACGCCAGCTCCTGCCAGTACAAATGCCGATGTTGTACTAATATTAAACGTTTGAGCACCGTCACCACCCGTTCCGCAATTGTCCATCGCTCCTTGTATATGGTTCGAAAATGGCAATGCCTTTTCGCGAAGAGCTCGAACAAGGCCGTATATTTCTTCTGCAGTTTCACCTTTCGCTTTCAGTAAGACTAAAAAAGCTGCAATTTCACTTTCCAATATGTTTTCATTTAATAAAAGAAGCCCTGCTCTATACATTTCCTCTTCTGTTAAATGTTTCCCCTCCACTAATTTACGAAGATAGCTATTCATACTCTTTCCTCCTCCTTCACTTCTGTTAAAAAGGCACGTATTAACTTTCCGCCTTCTTCTGTCGCGATTGATTCCGGATGAAACTGTAATCCGAATAGCGGATAATAATTGTGACGAACTGCCATAATTTCTCCATCGTCCATCGCTGTCGCTAGTATGTCAAAACACTCTGGCAAGCTCGTTTGCGCTGCAACAAGGGAATGGTAGCGCATCGCTGTTAACGGCTGTGTAACGTATGAAAAAATTGACGTTCCATTATGTTTCACGCGTGATGTTTTCCCATGTTTAATACGTTCTGCTCTAACAATGTCTCCTCCAAATGCTGATATAATCGCCTGATGACCAAGGCAAATACCTAATATGGGAACGTTCTTATAAAAATGACGAATCACTTCGATACAAATACCAGCATCCTCTGTTTTTCCTGGTCCTGGTGAAAGCACAATTCCTGTTGGATTCATCTCTTCTAGCTGTTCTATCGTTATTTGATCATTTCTTACGACTACAATATCTTCTTCGTATTCACCTAACAGTTGATACAAGTTATAAGTAAATGAATCATAATTATCAATTAGTACAATCATTTCATTACCTCCAATAGTGCTCTCGCTTTATTTAACGTTTCTTCATATTCAGCTACTGGGTCTGAATCATAAACAATTCCCGCTCCTGCCTGAACGTATGCTTTTTCATCCTTTACGACCATCGTTCGAATGGCGAGCGCCATATCAAGATTTCCTGAAAAACTAACGTATCCAACTGCACCAGCGTATACATTTCTTTTTTCATTCTCTAGTTCATTTATAATTTCCATCGCTCTAATTTTCGGAGCTCCAGAAACCGTCCCTGCTGGTAAGCAATACGCTAACGCATCAAATCCACCCATTTGTTTTCGCAATGTTCCGTAAACTTCGGATACAATGTGCATAACGTGAGAATATTTTTCTACTTTCATATATTTATCTATCGTAACCGAGCCGATTTCACTCACTCTACCAATATCGTTTCGCCCAAGATCTACAAGCATCATATGCTCTGCTCGCTCTTTCTCATTGCCTAACAGTTCTTTTGCGATTTCCTCATCTTCCCTCTTCGTTTTCCCCCTCGGCCTTGTACCAGCAATTGGATTCGTCATCACTTTATCCTCCCTTACTGATAGTAAACTTTCTGGCGAAGAACCGAGTACAACATAATCTTGAAAATCGATATAGAACATATATGGTGATGGATTTGCAATTCGAAGTTTTCGATATAACGCGAATGGATCACCAATACATTCACTTTGTAAACGCTGTGACAGTACAACTTGGAATATGTCTCCCGCTCTTATATATTCTTTCGCCATTTCTACCATCTCACAAAACTCTTTTTCCGTTATAGAAGAAGTAAATGATAATGGGGATTGTATTGTATTTACTTCAGCTTCTTCTCCTTGTAGCACTTCCTCTTTGTATACTCGTAGCCTTTCGTATACTTCTTCATAATCTGCTGAATCATCTTGCCTGCATACATATACAAACGACAACTTTTGGCGTAAATGATCGTAAACGATAAACTCACGATATAGTAAAAGGTGTACTTCCGGAATATTTAATAGGTCGTGTAAATCCGCTCCAATGTTTTCATACTGCCGAATGACATCATATCCAATATAACCAACTGCTCCTCCGCAAAATGGAAATGGACTGTCTACTTGTGATGGTGCGATTACTTCTTCTAACACTTGCAGTACATTACCTTGTAACTTTTCTGCCCGGCCGTAAATCGTTCGTTCCACTTCCGTACCAACGCTTTTCACTTCTCCATAAGGATTACATCCCAAGTAAGAATAACGCCCTTTATCTTGATGAAGCTGTGAACTTTCTAATAAGAATTTCTGCTTCCCTTTCATACGTCTATATAAAGAAATTGGCGTAATGCTATCTCCTTCTTCTTCAGTGATTACTAAAAATGTCTTTCTCTCTCTTTTTTGTTTTATAAATTCTTCTTTCGTCATCATGTCCTTCACCTCGCCCTGAAAAATAAAAAAATCCTCTACATATCGAAAATATGTAGAGGACGATAAATATACCGCGGTACCACCTCGTGTTGGATGCAAAAGCATCCCGCTTTGTTCAGGTACAAAATTTATACCTTATCCTTGTAACGGCGGAACCCGGGTTGCCTACTGAATATAATTGTTCAGCATACCTCTCGTAAGCCCATTCCGTATATGGCACCGTACCGGGCTCCCACCTATTCCCGGCTCTCTGTAACGTCTCCAATATACGTACTCTTCTTACTTAAACGATTTCATTTATTTAATTTTTTATACACAAAAAGGGAGTACTCATCCTATAGAAAGGACGGGTACTCCCGTGGTGCCACCTTAATTCGTTACAAATGTAACGCACTTTACCGTATCAAAAACAATACGTGTCTCTTGTATCGATGAGATCATGTCGCCAAAGCCTACTTCTTTCGTTTCGGTTTGGAAGCTCCGAAGCCCATTCCACATCAATTCCATACTGATTCGCACCAACCATCAGCTCTCTGACATGTTCATCATGTGTACTCTTCTTCATCAACGCTTGCATTTTTTTAAGTTGCACTCATTATAGACCTGACTTTTTTCACAAGTCAATACTTTTTTAAAAATTTTATTTTTCTTTCCTTTCAATATTATATTGACAAAACAACCTCTTTTTATGTAAATATAATAAATACTCTATTAAAAATAAGGTTTTTTGTATGAATATTATATATTAAAAAAGTAAAATGACATCAAAAAACGCTTACATTTCTGAAAATTCATATTTCTATATGGATTTTTCAGAATAATCATGATAGATTATAAATATGCATAACGCATCAAAAGACATGACAAAAGGAAGGGGAACTACATGAGTACGCAGATGTTAACTTTAACTTCGATCTCTATCTACATGCTCGGGATGTTAGTAATTGGCTATTTCGCCTACAAACGAACGTCCAACTTAACAGATTATATGCTTGGCGGGCGTACACTAGGCCCCGCAGTAACAGCATTAAGTGCTGGAGCATCCGATATGAGTGGTTGGCTTTTAATGGGATTACCCGGTGCAATGTTTAGCGTTGGATTAAGTAGTAGTTGGATTGCGATCGGCCTAACACTAGGCGCATACGCAAACTGGCTTTATGTCGCTCCTCGCTTACGTACCTACTCAGAAATTGCAAATAACTCTATTACTATCCCAGAATTTTTGGAACACCGTTTCCACGACAAATCTCATATGCTACGTTTAGTATCTGGACTTGTTATTATGATTTTCTTTACTTTCTATGTAGCTTCAGGATTAGTTTCAGGCGCTGTATTATTTGAAAATTCATTTGGCATGAACTATCATGTTGGATTATTCATTGTAGCAGGCGTTGTTGTAGCTTACACATTATTTGGTGGTTTCTTAGCAGTAAGTTGGACAGACTTCGTGCAAGGAATCATTATGGTAGTTGCTCTTATTCTTGTTCCTATCGTAACAATTATGAATTCGAACGGACTTGGACCTGCATTTGATACAATTCGATCTGTAGATCCAACACGTCTAGATATTTTTAAAGGTGCCTCTACTTTAGGAATGATTTCTCTATTCGCATGGGGCCTTGGTTATGTCGGACAACCTCATATTATCGTACGCTTTATGGCAATCGCTTCTGTAAAAGAACTTAAAAGCGCACGAAGAATTGGTATGAGCTGGATGATTTTCTCTGTTGTCGGAGCCATGTTTACTGGTCTTATTGGTATTGCTTACTATTCACAACAAGAGTTAACATTATCTAACCCAGAAACAATTTTCCTTGAACTTGGGAAAATTTTATTCCACCCACTTATTACTGGATTTTTATTAGCCGCAATTTTAGCAGCGATTATGAGTACAATCTCATCTCAGTTACTCGTTACTTCTAGTGCCGTAACGGAAGACTTATATCGTACATTCTTCAAACGTTCTGCATCTGATAAAGAACTTGTATTTGTCGGTCGTATGGCTGTACTTGTTATTGCATTAGTTGGGTGCGCTTTAGCGTTTAAACAAAATGATACGATTTTAGCTCTTGTTGGATACGCTTGGGCTGGTTTTGGTTCTTCATTCGGACCTGCTATTTTATTAAGCTTATATTGGAAGCGTATGACGAAATGGGGCGCGCTTGCTGGTATGATTTCTGGTGCCGCTACTGTTATTATCTGGACTCAATTCAAATTCTTAAAAGATTTCTTATATGAAATGATTCCAGGTTTCGCTATTAGTTTACTAGCCATCGTAATTGTTAGTTTACTAACACAACCTTCAAAAGAAGTTGAAGAGCAATTTGAGGATTTCGAAAAACAACATCGTCATAATTTATAAAAAAATCTCTGCTGTTATCGTAACAGCAGAGATTTTTTACAGTTCGACAATCTTCTTATCAAATTTAACAAATTCTTTATGTTTCGTTAAATTTAACATAACACTACTCCTTTATAGTATGAGTATCAGCACTTATACAGAAAGGGGACTCCAACATGTTAGCAGCTTTCCAGCAACAACAAACACGAAAATTTTCACCTATCACAAATACTTCTGCGTCTTGTTTAAACATGCAACCTAACCCGCCTAAAATTTCAATTGCTCCTTCTGTTATTTCAGTCATCGGTGTTCATATGGAAAAACATAAATTAAAAATAAAAACGGGACAAAACATTGTGTTAGCAGCTTCTACTTTGCCAATACAAGCAACGAATAAAGAGCTTATTTGGTCAAATATGAATTCTGATATCATCACCATATATCCAAAAGGTGACACCGTGACGATTACTGGAAAAAGTGCAGGTAAAGCAGTCGTAATTGTCACAACTGCTGAAGGCAAATTCCGTGACCTATGTGTCATTCACGTACAACCTTATATGACAAACCCAAAGTAGAAGAGTGGCTTCGTAGCCACTCTTTTACTTTGTTTCAATATTTGAGTTTTTACTTTTTACAAAGTTAATAAATTGTTCTTTATTTCTTGGAGAAATAATTTCTGTTTTTATGTGTATCGTAAACAATTTCAAGTCAGTCAAATGATAATGCATGAGTTGCTATTGGATTTTTCGTATTTGAAATTTGTTTTATATCTCGTATAAATATACGTTTTGTAATGAGACCCGATCTAATCGTAATTGTTTCTTTCCCGGCAATATATTTTGCCAAAAATCAACTCCAACTAAACAACATTGCTAATGGAATTGTAAAAAGCAAAAGAAAATATTCTCTCCCTACAAAAATTGGATATAACCATGTATCTTTTTTTGATGGAAATTCGATTTCCATCCCCCTTCTATGCCCATATTCCTATAAAACAAAAAGAGAAGTATCACAACTTCTCTTTGCTCCCCTAACACTATAATTCCTGTGTATACACCGGCTCGTTTACGACGTTTTTTGCTGTACGTTTTTGTTGCTGCAGTAAGAATACAGATACACCAAACAATACGAGCATGCTACCGATAATTTGCATTGCATTTAATTTTTCTCCAAGTAAGAAGAACGCAAGTATAGATGCTCCAACAGGTTCTCCTAAAATACTCATTGAAATTGTCGTTGCATTTACATAATTTAATAGCCAGTTATTAATTACATGTGACACTGTTGGCACAATTGCAAGTAAAAGAAAAACAGTCCAATCCCACCTCGTATAACCTGTAAAGGGAACTTGTAATATGACATTATAAATCCCCATAAAAAGACCTGCGAACGCAAAGACTGTAAAGCTATAAATCCAGTGTGATACTTTCTTCACTGTCGTTTGCCCGATAAATAAATAACCGACAACTGCTATTACACTTAGAAAGGATAATATGTCACCATAAATTGCTTGCTTACTTAAACCTAAATCTCCCCAACCAATGCACATTACTCCTAAAATAGCGATTCCCATCGTTGCAATGGCTGAATATGTTGTTCTTTCTTTAAATAGAAAAAAACCTCCAACTAAAGATACGATCGGTTGAAGTGCCAAAATAATTGTTGAACTAGCAACTGTTGTATGCTTTAAAGATTCAAACCATAAAAGAAAATGAAGTGCTAAAAAGAAACCAGATCCAATTAAAAAGCCCCAATCTTTCATTTGAATCCTATTAAATTCCTCTCTTTTTTTCCATACGATAGGCAGCATAATAAGTACGATAATCCATAAGCGGTACATACTTAATATTGAAGATGGTGCTGAGGACATCTTTACAAAAACTGCTGCAAAGGAAATGGCAATTATAGAAATAGCCAATGGTAGTGCGATTGATTTTTCTTGTTTCAAATCCTGTCTCCCCTCTCACCTGTCAAAAATCCCACTTCATTATATCCGTTTTCTTTCGTAACTTAAATACTAATTTTTTAGATTCTTCGTACCATTATGGTAAAATAGAAATTAAGGCACCAATTAGTGAATATTTCTTTCCTTTTCACTACAAGCGTCGCTCTTACAATCGTTACAGTAAATTTTTATTTAGGGGGATCTACATGAGTCAAACAATAGGGAGAATTGAAGAAATTTCATTTTATAGCGCATCACTTCAAGAAGATGTTACACTTCTCGTTTATTTACCAGTAAATTACACACCACTGCACAAACATACAGTTGTAATTGCACAAGATGGTAGAGATTATTTTCAGCTCGGTAAAGCGCACCGTGTAATTGAGCGCCTTCGTGAAACCGAAGAAATTGACCGTACAATTATTGTCGGTATTCCATATAAAAATGTACATGATCGTAAAGAAAAATATTTCCCAAATGAAGTGAAAAATGCTGCATATATTCGTTTCCTTGCTCATGAACTTGCACCATATATTGATGAAAATTATCCAACGTATCAAATGGGAAAAGGTCGTGTTTTAATTGGTGATTCTCTTGGCGGAACAGTTTCCTTTATGACTGCACTTATGTATCCGCATACATTCGGTAAAGTCGTTATGCAATCACCATTTGTGGATGAGACAGTGATAAACTTAGCAAAAGAATTCAAAGATCCACAGGCGTTAGAACTGTATCACGTCATCGGTACAGAAGAAACGGCTGTAAAGCGTACTGATGGACAAGTATCTGATTTCGTAGGGCCGAACCGTGAGTTAAATACGCTTCTTACAGATAGAAACTTCATCACGCATTACGAGGAATTTGAAGGCAATCATACTTGGAAATATTGGCAGACTGATTTACCAAAAGCCTTCTCTCATATTCTATCAATGAAATAATAGAGAGCAGTATTCAGAATAATTTGATATAATAGATAAAGAGATTTATTTATCTCAAAATCTAACTAGACTTACAAAGGGAGGAATTGGAACATGAAATTAGGCATTGTAATTTTTCCATCTAAAATGATTCAAGATAAAGCGAACGGATTGCGTAAACGTTATGACCCGCACTACGCATTAGTTCCGCCACATATTACATTGAAAACACCCTTTGAGGCGCAAGATGAACAATTAGAGTCGATTGTAAACGAGTTACATACAATCGCAAGTAAAACGAACCCTTTCACCCTTCATGTTGGGAAAGTTGGTTCTTTCGCACCTGTTAATAACGTCCTTTACTTTAAAGTAGAAAAAACACCTGAACTTACTTTCTTAAATGAAGAAATGCATAGCGGGTTATTCACGCAAGAACGCGAATATGCTTTCGTACCTCATCTAACAATCGGACAAGGCTTATCAGATGCAGAGCATGCTGATGTGTTGGGCCGATTACGTATGAAAGATTTCTATTACGAACAACCAATTGATCGTTTCCATCTTCTATATCAATTAGAAAATGGAACATGGACTGTACACGAAACATTCCGTCTTGGAAAGGGGAACAACTAATTTGCACGCACAGATTGTACAAACGGACGAACAACTAAGAGATGCATTCTCTGTACGTAAACAAGTGTTTGTAAATGAACAACGTGTCTCTGCTGAAGAAGAGTACGATGAGTTTGAAGAAACTTCAACACACGTTGTTATATATGACAATGATGTTCCAGTTGGTGCTGGACGTTTTCGCATCCTTGATGGTATAGGAAAAATGGAACGCATTTGCGTGCTAAATTCCCATCGCAAAAAAGGGATTGGAAAAATTGTTATGGATTCTCTTGAAGCGTATGCAAAGGAAAATTCGCTACCGAAATTGAAACTTCATGCTCAAACACATGCTGAAGATTTCTATAAAAAACTTGGATATGTAACAAGTTCTGATGTATTTATGGAAGCAAATATCCCGCACGTCGTAATGATAAAAGAATTGTAATTTGAAAGCAGGAGGTGACCCCTCCTGTTTTTTTACATTGCTATTTTCTTTTTCTTCCGCTAAAGTTAAATGTTGATGCTATAGTTTTGAAGGTGAACATATGACACAAGAAAAATTTTCACAAAAATCGTTAACACACGCTGATATTCCGCGTGCGACATATCATATTCCGAAAACATCTACCCATTTAATTATGGAAGAAGATGTAGATGCGGCTTATTTCCGCGCTCTAGAACAACAAAATGTTTTTTTAAACGAAAAACAATTAGAAGCTGTGCGCACAACAGAAGGTCCTGTTCTTACACTAGCTGGTGCCGGAAGCGGGAAAACATCTGTTTTAACAACTCGCGTTGGTTATTTAGTAAATGTAAAACAAGTTCATCCACGAAATATTTTATTACTTACATTTACACAAAAAGCAGCTGAAGAAATCCGAAGTCGTGTTGCGAAGTTACCAGGTATGAATCATGCAGCAAGTAGCTACGTTGTTGCTGGTACATTCCACTCTGTTTTCTTAAAATTGCTTCGTAGTCAAGGGTATAATCAGCAAATTTTAGCAAATGAAAAACATAAACAAATTATGATAAAGAAAATCTTAAAAGAATTGCGTTTAAAAGACGATTATGATGCGGAAACGATGCTCGCGATGATTTCACTTGAGAAAAACAAATTAAATCGTCCGAAAGATGTAAAAGCGAAAACACCAGTGGAACAAGAATTTAAAGAAGTATATGAACGTTTTGAAGAGGTAAAACAACGATACAATTATATTGATTTCGATGACATCTTATTGGAAACATATTATATGTTAGAAAATAATGCTCCTTTACTAACTCAATTACAACAACGTTTTCACTACATTGAAGTAGATGAGTTTCAAGATACATCCTATGCACAATATGAAATTGTAAAATTGTTAGCCACGCCAAGAAATAATTTGTTCATCGCAGGTGATGATGATCAAGCAATTTATGGCTGGCGAGGGGCAAGTCACCAAATTATTTTATCTTTTCCAAAAGAATTTGATAACACAACAATTATTGCACTAAATACGAATTATCGATCCAATCCCTTTATCGTCGGGCTTGGAAATGAAGTTATAAAATTAAATCAAGAACGTTTTGATAAAGAGCTATACTCCGTTCGTGAGGAAGGTGTACAACCTTTTTATGCAAGACCTGCTACGACTCTTGATGAAGCAAATCAAATTTTGCAGCTCATTCAAGAAAAAGTAGATAGCGGTGAACGAAACTATAAAGATTTTTGTTTACTGTATCGCACACATTCTGTAAGTCGTTCGTTACTTGATCAGCTTACCATTCATAAAATCCCGTTTATTAAACACGGGGCGAGCCAATCATTTTATGAACATTCTTTAATTAAGCCTGTATTAGATCATTTAAGACTCGTGATTGAGCCGTTTCGACTAGAATCACTTTCAAACATATTGCCGACGATGTATATCGGACGTGATGATTGTATTTCATTTATTGAACGTGAACAATGGAAATATGGTGAGGGACGCTTCCCTTCTCTTCTTCATTTCTTACTATTAAATCCAAGCTTAAAACCTTTTCAAGTGAAAAAGGTAAATGAGCGCATCGATTTTATTAAGTTTATTAAAGAATTAGAACCGAAAAAAGCATTAAAAGAAATCATTCATGGTAAAGGAAAATATTTAGAGTACTTACAAAGTAACGATCGTTCTTCCTTTACGATGCATAAAGACATACAAGAAGAAATGTTGGAAGAATTAATGGAGTCTGCAACTCGTTTCACCGATATTCCAGCTTATTTACAATTTATCGACGAGGCGATTCAAGGTCAAAAAGAAATGGAAGCATTAAAAACAATGCCGCAAAAAGATGCCGTTTCACTTATGTCAATCCATAATGCAAAAGGCCTTGAATTTCCATGTGTCTTTTTACTTGGAGCGAGTGATGGAATCCTGCCCCATACTTCTTCTTTAAAAGATGCAAATGATCGTATTACGGAAACTTCTGAAGCGCTAGAAGAAGAACGCCGATTACTGTATGTCGCCATTACACGTGCGAAAGAAGAACTTTACATTTCTTCTCCGCAATTTTTCAGAGGAAAGAAATTAGACATATCTCGTTTTTTATATACTGTGCGAAAAGATTTACCTGAAAAGACATCCACTAAATAAGGATGTCTTTTTTTATATCACGTTATGTACATCCCTCCTATATAAATTCCTTGTTTTTATCGTGAGAATTAACGTAATATCAGCCATATCCCACTCATATTGTAATAGTGTATGTCAGAACTCACGAGAAGGAGTGAACATAATGAGCTGCAATTGTAACGAAGACCATCATGAACATGATTGTGATTTCAACTGTGTATCTAATGTCGTTCGCTTTATACATGAACTGCAAGAATGTGCAACGACAACATGTGGATCTGGTTGCGAAGTTCCATTTTTAGGAGCACATAACACTGCATCAGTAGCGAATACACGTCCTTTTATTTTATACACAAAAGCCGGAGCACCTTTTGAAGCATTTGCACCATCTTCAAGCCTTACTAGTTGCCGATCTCCAATTTTCCGCGTAGAAAGTATAGATGATGATGACTGTGCTGTATTACGTGTATTAACTGTAGTATTAGGTGATAACTCACCCGTACCACCTACTGATGACCCAATTTGTACATTTTTAGCTGTACCAAATGCAAGACTAATATCAACCTCCACTTGCATTACTGTTGATTTAAGTTGCTTCTGCGCTATTCAATGCTTACGCGATGTTACAATTTAAAACTAAATAATGAGTTAAGTATGGATTGGGTGGCAGATAATTCTGCCACCCAATCCATGCTTAAAGAGTATTCTTATGTAAATTTCTTAAAATTGGGAACTTGTCTAGAACATAGAACCTGTCCTTTTCATTAACTGAAAGTAGAAACAGATAAAGGAGTGAAAAACATGTTCTCTTCTGATTGCGAATTTACTAAAATTGATTGCGAGGCAAAACCAGCTAGTACACTACCTGCCTTCGGTTTTGCTTTCAACGCGTCTGCACCTCAGTTCGCTTCACTATTTACACCACTATTATTACCTAGCGTAAGTCCAAACCCAAATATTACTGTTCCTGTAATAAATGATACAGTAAGTGTTGGAGATGGCATTCGAATTCTACGAGCTGGTATTTATCAAATCAGTTATACATTAACGATTAGTCTTGATAACGCACCTGTAGCACCAGAAGCTGGTCGTTTCTTCTTATCATTAAATGCGCCAGCTAACATTATTCCTGGATCAGGTACAGCGGTTCGTTCTAACGTTATTGGTACTGGTGAAGTAGACGTATCCAGCGGTGTTATTCTTATTAACTTAAACCCTGGTGACTTAATTCAAATTGTACCAGTTGAGTTAATTGGAACTGTAGACATCCGTGCAGCAGCATTAACAGTTGCACAAATTAGCTAGTAAAAAGCGGTATTTCTAATACAGAAATACCGCTTTTTATATATAATAAAAACACTCACAGTAACATGAGTGTTTCATTCTTCATAGTGTTTTATTGTGTTCTTCTTTTTCCCACAATTACATCCCTTTTTCTTCACAAATCCTTGTTGTTGCAATTGTTCTTGATATGCCTGTTGTTGTGCATGGTGCTGTTGCTGTATTTGATACCACTGCTGCAGGTCATATGAATTTTGCCTTGGATTATTGCTCACAGCAAACATCTCCTCTACTGTCAATTCTGTCTATTTACTATATGAACAACTCTTTATTTCCGTTCCCTCATTCTTTTAAACTCCGCTTTTTCTCTTATTATGAAAATATATTATTCTCCCATAAAATATCCTGTAATCGTTTCAATGATTGCTGCTGCTCCTGCAATAGCTAATAATGCAAGTAACGGCTCCGCAACAATAGGAATCCAATTATATAAAACTAATAAAAAAGCACTAACCCATACACCTGTACACCAATAACAGCTTAATAATTCGCCAATCCACTTTCTTAATCCTTTACCTTTCACTTTTGTAAACGTTGATACACTTCCATCTGGCTCCGTAATCTCTAATTCATCAATAAATGGTCTTCGCAAAAAGGCTGTAATTTTATCATAAACAATTAAACGAGTGAGCCTAAAGGCTGCTAACGCGAAAATAAAAAATAAAAGCCAGCTTGTAAACAGCATAATTCCACCTTCCCTTATCCTCTTTCGCCTATTTAAAAAAAAAGGTCTTGAGATTGTGACCAAATCTCCTCGACTCCAATATCTTATTAATGTAAATACAAACAAGAAGATAAGGAGTGACATTAATGAGTTGTAACGAAAATAAACACCATGGCTCTTCTCATTGTGTAGTTGACGTTGTTAAATTCATCAATGAATTACAAGATTGTTCTACAACAACGTGTGGATCTGGTTGTGAAATCCCATTTTTAGGTGCACATAACACTGCATCAGTAGCAAATACACGTCCTTTTATTTTATACACAAAAGCTGGAGCACCATTTGAAGCATTTGCGCCATCTGCAAGCCTTGTTGGCTGCCGATCTCCAATTTTCCGTGTGGAAAGTGTAGATGATGATAGCTGTGCTGTACTACGTGTATTAAGTGTAGTATTAGGTGATAGCTCTCCTGTACCACCTACTGATGACCCAATTTGTACGTTTTTAGCTGTACCAAATGCAAGACTAGTATCGACATCTACTTGCATTACTGTTGATTTAAGCTGTTTCTGTGCGATTCAGTGCTTACGCGACGTTACTATCTAATAAGTGAAGTAAACTAAAAAACTATTGGGGTGGTAGAAGCTTTCTACCACCTTTACATATTTAAAAGCCGGCCATACTAATTGATTGGATATCATCTATAGACAACCTAATATCTCTCATACTATTTTGCGGCATAATAGATACGATGCCATTACGATACGATATGATTGATCCAACATAAGAAACTGTAGCTGTTTTTATTCTGCACCTTACTTTCGGAATATAATGAGGGCGGTTTAATAAAAAATGAATTTTTTCATCATTATTCATATCCTTAAATGATTTATTATGTGGGACGGTTCTTACTGGTTCTGGTTCTTGCTCTTCTTGTTCTGCGTGTTCTTCTTTTTCCTCTTCTTCTATTTTTTCTTCCACTTGCTGCTCTTCTTGTTGTTCTTGTTCTATTACCTCTTCCACAGCACCGCTTACAATATTTTCTTGTTTATTACTTTGCTCTTTTTGATCTTCATTTTCAAAGTTTGTCAGGATAATCCTTTTTATTTTTGGTGCAGCAAGTTCTAAACTTACTTGCGCAATATATAACAACGGTTTTCCAACTGTTGAACTTTTATTTTTATTCTTCACACTCGTCCCTCCCACTTCCATACGTAGCTGAATAAATCGTGTACTATTATAGTTATATTCATCACGTGGCAAGAACTTTCGTTAAAAATCGTTCTTTCTCAGAACAAATAAAAGGACAATCTCAGCATTTAGAGATTGTCCTTTAAAAATTAATATTATATTTATCCTAGGATATGATACCCTGAATCAACATGAATGTTTTCTCCTGTTACACCGCGTGCTAAATCACTGAATAGGAATACTGCTGTATCGCCAACTTCTTCTTGCGTTGTTGTACGACGAAGTGGTGCGCGCTCCTCAATTTCTCTTAAGATTGAATTGAAATCGCCTACACCTTTTGCAGATAACGTACGAATTGGTCCTGCAGAAATAGCGTTAACACGAATACCGTGTTGACCTAAATCGTTCGCTAAATATTTCACGCTCGCTTCTAATGAAGCTTTCGCAACCCCCATAACGTTATAATTTTTCACAACGCGCTCGCCGCCAAGGTATGTTAACGTTAAAATATTTCCGCCTTCTGTCATTACTTTTTTTGCTTCTCTTGCTACAGCTGTTAAAGAGAATGCACTAATATTTTGTGCAAGTAAAAATCCATCGCGAGAAGTATCTACAAATTCACCTTTTAAGTCATCGCGATTTGCAAAAGCAATACAATGTGCTACACCGTGAATAGTACCTACTTCTTGTTTAATTGTTTCAAAGCAAGCTGTAAGTTCCTCATCATTCGTTACATCACAAGGTAATACAAGTGATTCTTGTCCTTCTAATGTGTCCGCTAATTCACGAACGTTTCTTTCTAAACGTTCTCCTGCATATGTGAATATTAATTTTGCACCTGCATTATGCAAAGAGCGAGCTATTCCCCATGCAATACTTCTTTGGTTCGCAACGCCCATAACAACAAATGTTTTCCCTTGTAATAGTTCCATGATATATCCTCCCAGAAATACTTATACTTGTTATTAGTACCTGATACTATAATTATAGTACCATAAAACCGCTTAAAGGCAAACAAAAAAGTCATTAACAGAAATTTGTTAATGACTTTTGGTTTCTATAAAAAACCGCTCTAATCCTTCTTCCCAAGACGGCATTTGTGAAAAACCATTTAATCTTAGCATGTTATGTTGAAAAATAGAATATTTGGGCCTCGCAGCCGCAGCCCCGAATTCTTCCGTTGAAACAGGTAATACATTCACTTTCATATTGGCGTACGAAAATATCTTTTGTGCAAATTCAAACCAAGAGCATGAGCCTCTGTTTGATACGTGGTATGTACCGTATAAAGAAGTATGAATGAGCTTATTAATAACCATATTCAAATCCGCCACATACGTAGGAGAGCCAACTTGATCCGCTACAACAGATATTTCATCTCTTTCTTTTCCTAATCGCATCATCGTTTTCACGAAATTATTCCCATATTTACCATATAGCCACGATGTGCGAACGATAAAATATTTATTATGTAACTCTTTGACGAACTGCTCCCCCGTATACTTAGAGGCCCCATATATATTTATCGGCGCTGGACTATGAAATTCGTCGTATCCATCTGGTCTGGCGCCTTGAAATACATAATCAGTACTAATATAAACTAGCTTCGCCCCTACTAATTGTGAAGCAACCGCTACATTTCGAGCTCCGATTGCATTTATTCTATATGCAAGATCCTGTTCTTTCTCTGCATGATCTACTTTCGTATAGGCAGCACAATGAATAATTATATGTGGTTTTATTTCTTGTACCACTTGTTGTATTCGGGATATATTTGTCACATCTAATAACTTTTTATCAAATGGATATATATCATATTCTTCAGAGTCTAACTCTTCAAATAGTTGCTTTCCTAATTGACCGTTTGCTCCTGTTATGATAACCCTCTCTTTCATTTAACATGCCCCTTACTAATCTTTTAGTGGTTTCCACCATTCCTTATTCTTTTCATACCATTTCACCGTCTCTTGTAATCCTTGTTCAAACGTATATTTCGGTTCCCAATCAAATTCATTCTTCATTTTCTCTGCATCAATCGCATAACGACGATCGTGCCCTAAACGATCTGTAACATATTCAATGTCTTTTTTTGTTTTTCCTAAAAGAGTAATAATTTGTTCCACAACTTCTACATTTGTTTTTTCATTATTTCCACCTATATTATATACTTCTCCGACACGTCCCTTATGCAAAACAACGTCAATCGCACTGCAATGATCCGTTACATGTAACCAATCTCTTACATTTAAACCATCACCATATAACGGTAGTTTTTTTCCTTCTAGTGCATTCGTAACCATTAATGGAATTAATTTTTCAGGATACTGGTACGGTCCATAATTGTTAGAACAACGCGTTACTATAACCGGTAATTGATATGTTTTATAGTAAGATAGAGCTATCATGTCCGCGCTCGCCTTACTTGAAGAATATGGACTATTTGGAGCTAACGGCGTTTTCTCTGTGAACTTCCCTGTTTTTCCTAAAGAGCCATACACTTCATCTGTTGATACTTGCACAAGTTTTATATGCGAATATTTTTTAACTAGTTCTAATAAAGTGACCGTTCCAATTACATTTGTATCATAAAAAGGAATCGGATTTTCAATACTACGGTCCACATGTGATTCAGCTGCAAAATTTACAATCACTTGTACGTCCCGCTCTTTTATAACGTGTTCTAATAGCTCTCCATTTTGAATTTCTCCCTTTACAAAAGAGTAATTCGGGTGATCCTGAAGAGATTTTACGTTATTTAAATTCCCGCTATATGTTAATGCATCGTAATTAATAATTTTATATGATTCATAACTTTGTAGCATGTAATGAACGAAATTACTCCCAATAAATCCAGCCCCACCTGTTACTAATATATTCATAAACAACGCTCCTACTTAAAAACTATCTTCATATTCCTCTAATAATGGTAATATCTGATCCTTATCGGACAATATAGGATCGGTTACTGGCCAAGGAATTGCTAAATCTTTATCTTCCCAAAGTAATCCTGAGTCATGCTCTGCGCTATAATATTCATCTACTTTATACATAACGATAGTATGCGGAACAAGCGTGCAAAATCCATGCGCAAACCCTTTTGGCACTAGTAATTGCCGATGGTTATCTGCACTTAAAATATATCCTTTCCATTGTTTAAATGTTGGTGATTTTTTTCGTAAATCAACGATAACATCATAAATTGCCCCTTGCATAACTTGAATGAGTTTCGTTTGTGCTTTCGGTTTTTTTTGAAAGTGTAGTCCCCGAATCGTTCCTGCCTTAGCCGAATAAGATACGTTATCCTGTACAAATGAATACGTTATCCCTAATGTTTCTAGCACCTGCTTATTATAACTCTCTGAAAAAAAGCCACGCTCGTCTCCAAACAACCTCGGTTCTAACAATTTTGCATCGGTAAAATTTGTTTCTACAACTTTCATATTCTCACCTATTCTCCGTTAAACTGTTTCCCAAAATTAATATCACGCGCTAACGTATTCGCCTTTTGAAGCGAAGCATGAGTTCCCGCATCAGTCCACCAACCGCTCATTTCATTATAAGTAAGTACCCCTCGTTTTAAATACCAATTATTTATATCTGTAATTTCAAGTTCTCCCCGCGCAGAAGGTTTTAATTCTTTAATATAAGAAAAGACTTTCGAATCATACAAATAAATTCCCGTAACCGCATAAGAACTTTTCGGCTCTTTCGGCTTTTCTTCAATTTCAACTATTTTTCGGTTTTGAATATGTGCTACGCCAAATCTTTCGGGATCTTCTACAGATTGCAATAGCACTTTCGCACCTTCTTCTTGATTTGCAAACTCTTCAACATACGGAAGAATATCATCTGAAAAAATATTATCCCCTAATATAACTACCATACGATCATTCCCGACGAAATCTTCACAAAGCCCTAACGCCTGTGCGATCCCGCCCGCTTTATCTTGCACACGATACGTAAAGGATACTCCAAATTCATGACCACTTCCTAAAAAGCTAACAACATCCCCCATATGCTCTTTACCTGTAATAATCATAATATCTGTAATATCACATTGTTTTAACTTATATACCGCATGATAAATCATCGGATACCGACCAACAGGAAGTAAATGTTTATTCGTTACTTTCGTTATTGGATATAATCTCGATCCAGTACCACCTGCTAAAATAATCCCTTTCACTTTGCATCTCTCCTTTATGATGGAGATAATATATCTTTGTAATGTTCTACAAACACTTTCCGGTACTTCTCATATGTATCCGCATCAAACTCATCCCCGTTGTAATGAATACACCATAAATTTGCTTGATTTGGGATACCGATTAAATAACCAGCCCTTTGAAATTCTAAAGACTGTGACACATCATAAAAGTGAAACCCTTGAAACAAATCTTCTCGCCACGGAATATCATACTGCGTTGCCATGAATAAGCCATCAATTGCCTGAACTGACAAAAATGGTTGATTACCATAAAAAACCTGATCTAAATTTAATAATTGATAATTCCGTCTTCTATACTCAATCACTTTCCCTACTAAATTTTTTCCTTCCCACCATATCCCGTTATTCGGTAAAAACTGAGCCCCAGCGACTCCTATTAAACCAAGCTTTTCATTTTCTTTAAAAAGAGATATAAGTGTAGAAAACATGTCTCGATTAATAAGATATGTATCTTGATGTATATATACTTTGTATTTCGCTGGATATGAAAGGGCTCGGTTGTATGCACTTGCCATACTTTGTGCATCTCGTATCGGAAAAATTTGCACGACATAACCTGGGGGAACAAAAATGTTTCTTATTTGGCTCTCACATTGTTTGAAAAGCTCCTCATTATTTACACAAACAACGACTAATATTGTATGATCTTTCATTTTTGTCCCCCCTTTTATTCTTCCTTATTTACATCTGACATATAGTGTTCCACAAATATTTTCCGATACTTTTCATAGTTCGTCATATTCACATCAAAATGATAATGGATACACCAAGCATCGCGCTGTACAGGTACACCGACTGTATATCCTGCTTTTCTAAATTCAAATGATTGAGATACATCATAAAAATCAAATCCGTCAAATAAGTCTTCTCGCCACGGAACATCATATTGTGTCGCCATTAATAAACCATCAATACATTCTACAGGAATAAATGTTTTTGATTCATGATACGGTTGTTCTAAACTTGCCATATAAAACAAATCATTCATATAACCAATGACTTTTCCTACAATGCCACGCCCTTCGTTCCATACACCAGTCGGAGGAACATATTGCGCTCCAACCATCCCGATCATCCCAAGGTGTTCATGTTCCTCAAATAATTGAAGTAATCCATATAAAAAAGCCCTATTTATAATAAAAACATCTTGATGTAAATAAACTTTATACTTCGCTGGATGCGAAATGGCTTGATTGTATCCACTCGTCATACTTTTCGCATTTCGAATCGGCATGAATTGGACAATATACCCTGGCGGTACTAACAATTGCAATATATGTCGCACGCAGTTTGCATACAATTTCCGATCATTTATACATGTAACAAATAATATTGTTTTGTCTGCAGCACTCATAATTGTGATTTTTCAGCTTCAATAATATACTGAAATACAACTGTCTCAGCCATGAAGCCACTTCCAAGACGATATTTTTTACAAATTCCATATAGCTCCTCAATAAGCGGTTCATACATTTTATGATCAACATATACACGATCTACTTTACTAATAACATATCCTGCTTTTAAAAACATTCTTAGCATTTCATTAAATGTAAAGAAACGAATATGTGTTTTATCTAATAAACCATATTCTGTATACGTCCAATTTCCCGCAAGTAAAGGCGCTAATACTGAAATATGAGCAACATTCGGTATACTTGCTAAAATTACACCATTTTGCTTTATATATGGCTTAACCTTTTCAATCACAGCCCACGGATCAAATAAATGCTCTAATACATCTCCAAATATGACGCAATCAAATTGCCCCTCCTCATAAGGAAGTTCTATTTTTTCTATATCCCCTAAAATAACATGATCAAGTCTTTCTTTCGCTTGTTCTGCTGCCTCTGGAAATGCCTCAATTCCTGATACACGTGTGCCGTTTTCTTTAATAGCTGCTCCCAATGCACCACCCGAGCAACCAATATCAAGAACTTCTTTCCATTCCTTTTTTATATGCTTCAATAAATTCGGATTTGCTGCATTATAATAATGTTCGGATTTTTCTTCATATAAAGAGCTTTTTTCACGATTCATTTCACACACTCCTTATGCAATTTGAATTTGAAATATAAATCTCATATGAATTCTATAAAGTGCAAATTTTGTTCATCCCCTACTGATTATTAGCCCACAAATAGCAGTATAAAATCTTTTATTTATATTGGTTACGTTACCGATACTCTAATATATAACCAATCTATTAGAGTTAGAATAAAGATACATCATTTCTAAAAAACGAAACCCATTACTCTTTATATGGTTTATCAAAAACCCCCCGAAAATATTTACGGTTATATTCAATTGCAGCATTATTCGGAACATAAGAAGCTGCTAATTCATTGTAATAATACGCTTTATCTTGCTCTCCTAACCTGCTATAACAAATACATATTTGTAAATAGGGTAGCCATGTGTAGCTAGCTGGACTATGGAAAGGACTTTCCGTTGCCATCGGTACTTCTGTTGCAAGTTTAAACCAAAATATCGCTTCATTATATTTTTCTTGTTCCATATATATATATCCTATTCTTGTACAATTTTCTCCTCTAGGGACGTCATACCGAAACGACTTCACACAAGATTCGATTGCCTTCTCCCACATTCCGAGCTTCGCATAGCAATCTCCTAACTTACCACATGCATAAATTTTTTCTTCATACCATCCTTCGTCTTGATTAAGAAATGTTTCATAAAGAAGAACTGCATCATCATATTTTTGGTTATCCGTAGATTCATTTGCGTAATAAAATAAATCTCTCGGACTTAATTCTTCACCTGCAGCTACAGTATTTTGAAAAATTTTCAAATTACGATCTGTTACTTTTTTTTCTTTTTTGTGTGTAATAGCAACATTACTACTAAAAACCTCACCAGAAATAGCTAAATACTCATGAACCTTTCCAAACCATTGAAATTGTTTTTCACGCTTTACAAGTCGATTTCTTTTTGTACAATATAAAGGTTTCCCGTTAGAATCCATTGCAAGGTGATAAGGCATCGAAACAGCATCAATTTTAGGATCTAATTCTCTTTTTAAAAGTTTCAATGCTTCTTGAGCATCTTCTAATAATACGTCATCTGCATCTAGCCACAATATATACTCTTGCGTCGCTTTTGAAAAAGAATAATTTCTTGCTGCTGCAAAATCATCGATCCACTGGAAATCATATATGTTAGAAGTGTATTTCTCTACGATTTCTTTCGTTCGATCTACAGAACCTGTATCAACTACTATAATTTCATCCACAATTTTTTCAACTGTGTCTAAACAACGTGCTATTGTCTCCTCCTCATCTCGAACAATCATACATAAACTAATTGTAATTCCTTGCTTGTTCAACATAATCACCCTCTTCCAAATCAATCATATGTTATACATATACTAAACTTTCCATTTTTTTAAATTGTTCAAGTAGTTTTATATTTCTTTTCAATAATTCAAATGTCCGTGTCATTTTCTTTCGGTTTTGCATCTACTATATAATGAACGCTTTATGGAGGTGAATTTATGTCAAATAATAATTATTCAAATGGATTAAATCCCGATGAATCTTTATCAGCTAGTGCATTTGACCCTAATCTTGTAGGACCAACATTACCACCGATACCACCGTTTACCCTTCCAACTGGGCCGACCGGGCCGACTGGACCTACGGGACCGACTGGGCCGACTGTACCTACGGGGCCAACTGGACCTACGGGACCGACTGGACCTACGGGACCTACGGGGCCGACTGGTGACACTGGGGCTACTGGACCTACGGGGCCGACTGGTGACACTGGGGCTACTGGACCTACGGGGCCAACTGGTGACACTGGGGCTACTGGACCTACGGGACCGACTGGTGACACTGGGGCTACTGGACCTACAGGGCCAACTGGTGACACTGGGGCTACTGGACCTACGGGGCCGACTGGGGCTACTGGACCTACGGGACCGACTGGACCATCCGGACTAGGACTTCCAGCAGGACTATACGCATTTAACTCCGGTGGGATTTCTTTAGATCTAGGAATTAATGATCCAGTACCATTTAATACTGTTGGATCTCAGTTTGGTACAGCAATTTCTCAATTAGATGCTGATACTTTCGTAATTAGTGAAACTGGATTCTATAAAATTACCGTTATCGCTAATACTGCAACAGCAAGTCTATTAGGAGGTCTTACAATCCAAGTGAATGGAGTACCTGTACCAGGTACTGGATCAAGTTTAATCTCACTCGGAGCACCTATCGTTATTCAAGCAATTACGCAAATTACGACAACTCCATCATTAGTTGAAGTAATTGTTACAGGGCTTGGGCTATCATTAGCTCTTGGCACGAGTGCATCCATTATTATTGAAAAAGTTGCTTAATTTTTTACTTAGCAGTAAAACTGATATCAGTTTTACTGCTTTTTCAATTTCAAATTCAATCATGAAACATTCAGTACCTACATAATCATATTGTTGTATGACATTTTGCAGGAGGCACAAATATGGAAAGTAAATCTGCTGTTCAGCTTTATCTCGAATTGCTAAAGAAGACAATTTTATTTGAAATATGGTTAGAATATGAGGCATACTTACCCGCATCTCTACATATTTCGAAAGAACTAGAATTCGAACCAGTTACAGTCCCTCTCCCTTTATTCATTAAGCAATATGCCGAAAACCATAACTTAAAAATTGTAAAACCAAATGTCTCAAAAAGTGAACGTCATGATGGAATGGATTGGCCAAGAGCAGCACATAGCATGATTGGTCGAGAACGTATGAACCAATTACAAGAGGCGATGGAAACCGTTGTTCGTGAAAATATAGAAGGTGATTTTATTGAAACAGGTGTATGGCGCGGAGGTTCATGCATTTTTATGAATGGGTTTTTACAAGCAAACAACATTACGGATCGTAATGTGTGGGTCGCAGATTCATTTGAAGGTTTGCCAGCACCGAATCTAGAACAATATCCAAAAGATTACGGTGATTATTTACACACATTCGATTACTTACGCGTCTCTTTAGAACAAGTACAAGAGAATTTCAAAAAATATGATTTACTAAATGATCAAGTGAAATTTTTAAAAGGTTGGTTTAAAGATACTTTACCAACAGCACCAATTGAAAAAATAGCAATTGCACGGCTTGATGGTGATATGTATGAATCCACCATGGATGGTCTCGTGAACTTATATGATAAAGTTTCTAAAGGTGGCTATATAATTATCGATGACTACGGGCTACCACCATGCGCTGAGGCTGTGACAGACTTTAGAAATCAACGGAATTTAAAAGCCCCTATTACTAAAATTGATGTATTTGGCGTTTATTGGAGAAAAGAATAAAAAAGATTTAATCTATAGGAGATTCCATTTTCACTCATTCTTCTCTTACTTTTAATCCAATTAAGTATTCTTTTTCGGAATCTCCTTACATATAACAATTGTTTTCCTGTGTTCTCTCACTACAAATTGAAAATTTCATTAATAGAGTTACTGCATATTCTCACATAAGAAAGGGGTATACTCATGAGCGAATTTAACAAAGAAATGACTTTACTCCCCCCTCCTGAACTCGTCCAATATGTAGGTGGCGACTTTAAAAAGGTTGGAAAAGAGTTCCTAAAGCATTTCATTCAAATTGGCGCTTTAAAATCAAATGAAAAAGTATTAGATGTAGGCTGCGGCGTCGGCCGAATGGCTGTACCATTAATGAATTACTTAAATGATGATGGAGCGTATTATGGATTTGATTTGTTTAAAGATGGAATTACTTGGTGTCAAAATAACATTTCAACTATGCGTAATAATTTTCACTTTGAACATGTTGACATATACAATCAATTCTATAATCCGGAAGGAAAAGAAGATGCCTCTCAATATCGTTTTCCCTATGAAGACGGAACATTCGATTTTATCTTTTTAACTTCTGTATTTACGCATCTTCTCCCAAAAGAATTAGAACATTACGTATCTGAAATTGTACGTGTATTAAAAAAAGACGGGAGATGTTTCATTACATTCTTTCTTATAAACCCTGAATCGTCTTATTATTTAAATGCAGGACAAAGTACATTAGGTTTTTATCATCGAATCGAAAATTGCTACGTTGTAAATAAAGATATTCCGAATTTCGCAGTTGCTTATCCTGAGACAGATATTTGCAATCTATTGAATAAGTACGGCCTAGAAATAATCAATAAGCCGCATTACGGTTTATGGTGCGGCAGACAGGAATATACAAGTTACCAAGATATTGTTCTTACAAAAAAAAGCTTCTGAAAGGAAGTTATGTATGATGAATGAAAAAAATCCACCTCTCGTTTCCATCCTTATTCCCACTTATAATCGGCCCCATTATTTCAAAATTGCTCTAGAAAGTGCATTGGCACAAACTTATTCAAATATTGAAATCATCATCGGAGATGATAGTACAAATGATGAAACAGCAACTTTAATACGCGAACAATACTTACCAAATTATAAAAATATAACATACATTCGAAATATCCCTACTCTAGGACAATTTTACAATGACCTTATGCTCATAGAAAAATCAAATGGTGAGTATATAAATTTTTTAATGGACGATGACGTGTTTTATAAGCATAAAATACAAAAAATGATGGCCTATTTTGAGCAAGATTCCAATAAAAATCTTGCTCTTGTTACTTCTTATCGAGTACGTATTGATGATCATGGAAATCTAATAGGTGATTCCCATCCAACACAAAGGTTATATAGTGAAGACACCCCATTAAACGGGATATTTTTAGGTAATTGGATGTTAAAGGGCGGGCACAATATTATCGGTGAGCCTACGACTACTTTGTTTCGAAAAGAATTGCTCACTGAGCCCTTTGGTACCCTTAAAGAGCGACATTATTCTTGTAGTGTTGATATGGCCTCATGGATTTCTTTACTTTCTAAAGGAAATGCAATATACATTTCTGAGCCTTTAAGTCAATTTCGCTACCATGCTGGACAACAAATACACAATAAGCTCCTTCAAGGTTGTGAAGATTTCACACACCTTGTTATAACAGCAAAAGAATATGGCTTTTTACAAAATACTTTGGATTATAGAGCAGCTCTACTTAGCGCTTACCAATGGTGTAAAAGTTCCTTAAAATACTATCTTCATCAACTAGATATTTTTCCTGACGCACATGTACGTCTTTCCCATTGTTTGGATATAATTATTAAAGAGTTAAACAATTAAACTACTCTGCAAAATTAAAAGTGTATGGACTATATGTGAATCATTCGTATAGTTCATACATTCTTTCTCATACTATAAAGTGAAACTTTAATCAGCCCTCACCAATCGGGCTTTTACGGGCAGTTGATCCCCCACCTAACTTCTTCGCTTTTCCTGAATTTTGAGGTGGGGGTCTTACTGCCCATTAATGCGGGATAAAATCCATTACTATAAAGAGCAGTAGAAAGGAATACCTACATTGAAAGATCCAAATTCTCAATATCAAATAGACTACGTATTACTATTTATTTTATTTGCCATTGGGATTGTTAGTTGTTGTGCTATTGCAAGTGCACAAGCCTCTTTACCACCATTTTTACAAAACGTCAATTTTGTACTAAAGCAAATCCAATGGTATTTCATTGGATTTATAGCCATTGGTGTTATTATGATTATCGACTTCGATCGTTATCAAAAAATTGCTTGGTATTTGTACAGCTTTGCAATGGTACTACTTATTGGACTAGAACTTCAAGTACCAGGTGCCGTTACAATTAAAGGCGCTACCGCTTGGTACAGGCTCCCAGGCATCGGAAATTTTCAGCCTTCTGAAATTATGAAATTATTTTTAATTATCGTCATTGGACGAATTATAGCAAATCATAATGAGAAATATTTTTCCAAAACGATACATGACGATTTTTTACTACTTGGAAAAATATTTGCGACAAGCTTGCCACCACTACTACTTATTGCAAAAGAACCAGATTTAGGAAACACAATGGTCATTTCAGCGATGCTTGCAGCAATGATACTAGTTTCTGGCATCCGATGGCGTTTTATTTTCGGATTAGTTTCAGGTACTTTCGTTGCTGGATTTACATTAATATATATTTTTTTTACTCACACAGATTTCTTTAAAGCACACATTTTAAAAGAATATCAATTAAATCGCTTCTACGGATGGTTAGCACCTTACAAATATGATGCACAAGGCTATCAATTAAGACAAGCATTCTTAGCGACTGGATCCGGAGAAATGCAAGGAAAAGGGTGGGAAAATGGACAAGTATATTTTCCAGAACCACATACAGATTTTATTTTCACTAATGTCGCTGAACAATTTGGATTTCTAGGCGCAAGTGTCATTATTTCTCTTTTTTTCTTACTCATTTTTCGAATGATTCATATTGCTTTAGAAAGTAATGACCCTTTCGGTAGTTACATTTGCGCTGGTACAATCGGAATGTTCACTTTCCAAGTATTTCAAAATATCGGGATGACAATTGGATTACTTCCCATTACAGGGATAACATTACCTCTTATGAGCTACGGAGGCAGTTCACTACTTACATACATGATTGCAATTGGGTTCATTTTAAATGTTCGCTCAAGAACGAAAATCTTTATGTTTAAATGAACAACACAAAGCCGCTATATTTTTATCTCTATACTTTTTTAGATATACTAATGAAAAATACGATGGAGGTTTAAATATGAAATATGACATTATAGGAGATATTCATGGATGCTTCCAAGAGTTTCAAAATTTAACGGAGAAGCTAGGATATAACTGGAGTAGCGGTCTACCAGTTCACCCTGACCAACGTAAACTTGCATTCGTTGGCGATATTACAGACCGTGGTCCTCATTCATTACGTATGATTGAAATTGTATGGGAACTTGTCATACATAAAAAAGAAGCTTATTACGCTCCTGGAAATCACTGTAATAAACTATATCGATTTTTCCTTGGGCGTAATGTAACAGTCGCTCACGGACTTGAAACAACTGTTGCTGAATATGAGGCACTTCCTTCTCATAAGCAAAACATTATAAAAGAAAAGTTTATCACTCTTTATGAACAATCACCGCTCTACCACATTCTAGATGAAAAAAGAGTAATCGTATGTCACGCTGGAATTCGGCAAGATTACATAGGTAGACAAGATAAAAAAGTACAAACCTTTGTATTATATGGCGATATTACAGGAGAAAAGCATGCCGATGGCTCACCTGTCCGTCGCGATTGGGCACAAGAATACAAGGGACAAGCTTGGATTGTATATGGACATACACCAGTGGCAGAACCTCGATTTATCAATCAGACAGTCAATATTGATACTGGCGCTGTATTTGGTGGCAAATTAACCGGATTACGTTATCCTGAAATGGAGACTATCTCTGTCCCTTCTTCTTTACCTTTTGTCGCTGAGAAATTCCGTCCAATTTCATAACTACCTTACTTAGCGAAAGATTATCGTATTATTTAACCAGATTTCATATAAAACTAGGTAAAGTAATTAAAAAAAGATGCAATAAAGTGCATCTTTTTTTAATTACCCTACATATAATGTCGCAGGAGGTGACAGAATGAAGAAAAAATCTTCTAAACAAAAAAGAAAAATTCCCCCTTTATATCTGCCCATGTACGGAATTAACAACTGGTGTAGTATTCGGGCTGCAGCGATAGAAGAATTGGAAGAACAAGAGTCATCAAAAAAAAGCAAAGTAAAACCAACATATGTCTCTTTAGAAAATGCTGTGATGAGCCGCATAATCAATCGCAGAAAAATAAAGATGCAACAAAAAAATAAACAGCTTTCAAATCAAGATGAACAGATACTACATTCTAACCAAACAGAAGAAAAGACGGAAGAAAATATTTCTGTAGCAGTGAATAAAAAAGTGGAACCAGAAATTCCAGCTGCTATTATAAACAAAGTAAAAAAAATAAAAGAAGCATTAGCTTCATCGAATGATATACAAATTGAAAAACCGCTCATAATTGAGACACCTACACCTGAAAATACAAAAGTTAAAAGAGGCGGCCGATATGCATATGCGGAAGGGCTTCACTCTCATGCAGAGGGCATGGCAGCACATGCGGAAGGCTTATTAACACATGCAAAAGGTTCTTTCTCTCATGCAGAAGGATCAAACTCAAAAGCAACTGGACATAGTTCGCATAGTGAGGGAAGTGAAACGACAGCAGGCGGCTCTTATTCTCATGCAGAGGGTAAACAGACGATCGCTTTAGGCGAAGCAGCACACGCAGAAGGAACCGCAACTATCGCTAACGGATCCTCTTCTCATGCGGAAGGTCATCATACATCAACAGCTCATTTTGCAGGTAGCCATATTATGGGGCGCTTCGGCACTGCAGAAGAAGCTTATTCTTGGTTTATTGCAAATGGTTTAAACGACACCGACCATAATATCGGTGCTAAATGGCTTGCCCATAATGGAGAAATGTACATTGAGGGCGCGTCTTACAATGCAAGCGGAACAGATTTTGCACAAATGTTTGAAACAGAAGATCCTACCCCTATTGATGTCGGTTATTTCGTTACATTTAGTAGCGAAGAAAAAATTCGGATAGCTACTTCACACGATTCATTCATTTTAGGAATATCTAGTGCAACCCCTGCTCTTATAGGAAATAGCGGGGCTTTAAGTTGGCAAAAACGTTATAAAACAGATAACTTTGGAAAACGTCAATATGTATGGACGGAAACAGAAGAAATACAACCTCTTTTAAATACAGAATGGGATCCAACTTGCAAATATGTAGCAAGAAAAGATCGCGCCGAATGGCTTCCTGTCGGATTAATTGGACAAATGTTAGTACGTGATGACGGCACTTGCGAAGCACATGGGTATTGTCGTCCAAATGACAATGGCATTGCTACAAAAGCCGAAAGTGGATTTTTCGTT
The DNA here is from genome assembly GCF_022664295.1 of Bacillus cereus group sp. BfR-BA-01311. Lineage (NCBI taxonomy): Bacteria > Bacillati > Bacillota > Bacilli > Caryophanales > Bacillaceae > Bacillus > Bacillus cereus group sp. BfR-BA-01311. Next base: position 36,938 of record NZ_JAKUHC010000009.1, on the reverse strand, counting down.
ATAAAGCGTACGGGTGAAAACCAAATTTTAATATTATTCCGCTAAGAAAAAAGGGAACAAAATTCTTTATAATATAAGAATTTTGTTCCCTTTTTAAGTATGCCGCAACACTTCTTGCATATCGCTTGGAAGCTTTATAGTGAAAGACATCTCTTTCTCTAAAATAGGATGATAAAACATCAAAGATTTACTATGAAGTGCTTGCCGTTTCATTTCATCCCTTCTCCCTCCATATAAGCTATCACCAAGTAATGGATGTCCTATATGAGCCATATGCACACGAATTTGATGCGTTCTTCCTGTTTCAAGCTCAAGCGCTACATGTGTCTTATGATATGTACTATCAATTACTTTAAAATGAGTAACTGCCCTTTGTCCATCCTCACAAACCGTTCGCTCAATAATGCTATCAGGTTTTCGACCAATTGGTGCATCAATCATTCCTTCTCGTTCTACAATCTTTCCGTGAACAATTGCTTCATACGTTCGTTTCACAGCTTTTTGTTGATGCTGCTTCGATAAAAGATGATGCACGAAACGATTTTTTGCAATAAGCATAAGCCCCGAAGTATCACGATCTAAACGTGTTACGATGTGCACTGTACTTGCAAGATGCTGCTTATCATAATGAGATAAAAGCGCATTGGCAACACTCCCTGTCGGATGTTCTCTAGACGGAATCGTTGACATGTTCGCCTCTTTATTAATGATAAGAACCGCGTCATCTTCATATATAATGCATAAAGGGATATCTTCTGCCATCATGCCTTCACTTCTTTCCTCCACTGGAAAAAAGATACGTAATTCTTCACTAGCGCGCAACTGATGACGAACACTCGCATGTTGACCATTTACTTCAATCGCCCCGCCGTGAAACTTTATATCCGTTAAAGCGGCTTTAGAAATACCTTTCGTTTTCAAAAATTCCCTAACTAAAGTTCCCTCTTCAGCCGGCCCTATATCCCATTTCAATGTAAATCTGTTCAAATATATAACCCTTTCTATTTATCTGCAACAAACGAGTCACGAACTCGTTTCCAGAACGGGAACGGGCGGAAACGAACAAATCGTACTTTCTCGTTTGCAACGCGATACTGGATTGATTTCACATCTTGATGAACCATCGTTAAATGATCCACTGTAATTTGTAAGTTCATTCCTGCAGCCGGCTTTAACACACATGTATGATGCTTCGGCAATACGAGTGGCGATCCTACAGTACGAAACACACGATTGTTAATGGACGCCATTTCTGCAATTTGAATCGCTTCAATAGATGGGTGAATAATTGCTCCGCCAAGTGCTTTATTATACGCGGTACTTCCTGAAGGAGTAGAGATACAAAGGCCGTCTCCACGGAATGTTTCAAAATATTCTCCGCGTATTTCTACTTCTGTTACTAATGTACCTTCTGCACTTTTTACAGTCGCCTCATTCATCGCTAAATACTGTGACTCTTTACTTCCATTCACATAGCGAATAATCACTTCTAAAAGCGGATATTCCACCACTTGGAATGGTGTTTTCGCAATTGCAATTACTAATTTCTCTACTTCTGTCGGTAACCAATCTGCATAGAAACCTAAATGTCCTGTATGTACACCAACAAATGCTGTTTCATCCAATCGATTATAATAACGATGAAACGCATATAAAAGCGTTCCATCTCCCCCAACAGAAATTACAATATCGGGTTCCTGTTCATCCATTATAAATCCAAAATCTAGCAAGTACTCTTTCATCGTGCTTGCCAGTGTATCTGATGATTGATCTCCCTTTGACATAATTGTAAATTTCATCGCCCAACACCCTTTAGTTTATGATTCGGAATCTTTGGTTTCTTGCTTTCTTGAAAAAGCCTTTTGCGCTTCTTGAATTTCAAGACGAATAGAAGACATTTCTTCATCTAATAAAAACGCCGCTTCAGCTGCACGTTGCAAGCGTATTTTAATATCTTCAGGAAAACGTCCACTATATTTATAATTTAAAGAATGCTCAATTGTTGCCCAAAAGTTCATTGCTAGCGTGCGTATTTGGATTTCTACCAATACTTTTTGTTCACCTTGAATCGTTTGAACAGGATAACTAATGACAACATGATAAGAACGATAACCACTATCTTTCTTTTGCGTGACATAATCACGTTCTTCCACGATTTCAAAGTCATTTCGTTTTCGAAGATATTCTACAACAGGCTTAATCTCATCAACAAATTGACACATCATTCTAAGCCCAGCAATATCCTGCATATCTTCTCTCAATCGGTCTAACGGTACATTTCTCTTCTCCGCTTTATCAATAATACTTGCAACCGACTTTACCCTTCCTGTTACAAACTCAATTGGAGAATGCTCTGTTAACATTGCAAATTGAGTACGCATTCCTTTTAGTTTCACTTTCAGCTCTGCCACCGCTTGGTGGTAAGGTGCTAAAAATTCTTCCCAATTTCGATTCATTTCAACCACCACCAAAATCAATCCATTTGCTTATAGAAATACTTTTTCTACAGCAGTTACTAGTTCTTCTCCGTAATTTGCATTACCTTCAATATTTTCAACTAAATATTCTACTTCTTCTTTTAATCCTTCTAATTCCATTTCAATGTCATTCACGCGAACGAACATAACCACATCGTTATTCATCGCTTCATGCATTGCTTCCCAGCATGTGTGCGGAATACTTACATAAATGAAAGATGATTCATTTTCTAAGATATATAAAAATGATAAATTGTCTGAGTCTACAAGTACGTGATTACGCGCACTTAACTCCTTTACCTCTATTTCACTATTTTCCGCACAAAAAATAAGAGCATTCTCTCTCTTTTCTACGCTCTTAACTTGGATTTTATTTTGCATGCTCTAACTCCTCCATCTCAACTTCCTGTCTTACTTAACAGTATTATTGTATCATAACATGGACGCAAACAAATAAAACATTGAACCAAATTTATGAAAAAGCGATAATGTGTAAAGAATTATTTTTCAAAAGGAGATTATACAATGACACAAGAAATTGAAATTGAATTCAAAAATATCGTTACAAAAGAAGAATTCGATACATTATGTAAATCGTTTTCTATTGAAGCATTTACAAAACAAGTGAATCACTACTTTGAAACACCTGACTTCTCGTTAAAAGAAGCTGGCTCTGCACTTCGTATTCGTCATAAAGGAGCAACTTATACGTTAACGTTGAAACAACCTGCAGAAATCGGTTTATTAGAAACGCATCAAGTCGTAACAGAAGACGAAGCAAAAATGATGATGGAAACAAACACAATCATTCAAGGAGCAGTAGTAGATCAATTACACAAATTACAAATTCCTGTTTCTGCTTTAACATATATGGGTAGTTTAACAACAGAAAGAGCAGAAACATTATTTAAAGGCGGAATGCTTGTCTTTGATCATAGTTTCTATTACAATCACGATGATTATGAAATTGAATTTGAAGTACAAGATGAAGAAACAGGAAAAGCTGCATTTATTCATTTATTAACGCAACATAACATACCTGTTCGCCATACAAATAACAAAGTAAAACGCTTTTTCCTTGCCAAACAAAAAAAAGCACGCTAAAGTGAAAATTCCACTAGTGAATATGTTTCACTAGTGGATACATCTCACTAAAAAAGTTTACACCCGTAGAATAAGCAAAGAATCTTTGAGAAAGCTGTTTATTTGCCCTCTCGAACATTCCATTGCTACAATAGATATACATTTCATGGAAAAAGGAGTTTATAAAGGATGAGCAAGCAACCGATGACACCATTTGAAGGAATTGGCGGTGAACAATGCATTGCAATATTAGTAGATACATTTTATTCCTATGTCAGTAAACACCCTGACTTATCTCCCATCTTCCCGGAAGATTTAACAGAAACCGCTAGGAAGCAGAAGCAATTTTTAACACAATATTTAGGTGGTCCTAATTTGTACACTGAAGAACATGGTCATCCTATGTTAAGGGCACGCCATCTTCCGTTTGAGATTACTCCAAAAAGAGCAGAGGCTTGGCTATCATGTATGGAGCAAGCAATGGATGATACTGGAGTTCATGGTCCTATAAGAGAGTTTGTTTTTGAACGTTTAGCATTAACCGCTCAGCATATGGTTAATACTCCAAACGAAACAGGTGAAGTGTAATGGATAAGCAGGAAGCAAAGCATATAAATATGCCATCTCCTTCCGCATGCGAGCATAAGTCTGTAGAAGCATATTTATTTATTGATCCACTTTGTAAAGATTGCTGGGAAATTGAGCCTTTTATTATTAAACTATGGCTTGAATACGGGAAATACTTCTCTATTCGTCATATCGTAACAGGAAAAGTGGATGGAACGAACGCTTCCTCACACAAATGGAATAAACCTGCTAATATTCGATTTGTGTGGGAAAAGACAACCAGTTTACAAGGTTTTTCATGTGATGGAAAGGTACATATGCAAGAAGCATCGTCAACACCATATTTAGTTTCGATGGCAATTAAGGCAGCGGAGTTGCAAGGCCGAAAAGCAGGTTCGAAGTTTTTGCGAAAACTCCAAGAATACATTTTCCTTGAAAATGTATCAAACCCTGACTGCGAACTATTACTTGCATGTGCGAAAGATAGCAATATTGATGTAGAAGAATTTAAAAAAGATCTACATTCTGCTAGTGCAAAAAAAGCTTTCCAATGTGACTTGAAATTCACAAATGAAATGCATATTACAGAAATACCTTCCCTCGTCTTTTTTCATGCGAACTCAGATGAAGAAGGTATTAAAATCGCTGGAAATTATTCCTACGATGTATACGTACAATTATTGAAAGAACTTGTAAAATGTGAAATTGAGCCAGAACCATTACCACCTTTAGAAGTGCTACTAGAAGCAACACAATTTATATCTTCAAAAGAAGTAGCATTTATTTATGATTGTCCGCAACAAGAAATTGAACGCGAACTAAAAAAATTACAACTGAAACGAAAAGTACAAATGATAGAAGTAAAATGCGAACGTTATTGGAAATGGATAGCAAAAGAAAAAGACCTGGTGTAAACACCAGGTCTTTTTCCTTACGGCTTATAAAAATATTAAAGGGGATGGGAGAAATTTTCACGTTCAAACAAAGGGGTATATGTTTGTATGTGAATTCGTTCACGCTTATTATATTACAAGATTCGACGTCAGATGACAACCCCTTTTGTCGAATTTCACACTTTTGTCACATTCTAAACGTTTTCATTTTTGAATAAGCTATAAAAAAGGTCATTTAGGGGGTTTATTTATGAAAAAATCTTATATTGCTCTTCTCTTTCTAGCTGTCATCGTTTCTTTTTTCTTGTACATCCTCTCTCTACTACAAGCTTTTCCTAAAATTATTGCCTTACCTCTTTTATTCGGAATCATCGTTATCACTCTCTCTTATTTCAATTATAAAAAACGATTCAAAGGGTTTTAATTTCAAAAATCAGCCGTAAAACTATCCTTTCAGTAAAAAAAACAAAGAAATTCACCTTTCTCTTCGACAAATATCGACATTGAATCTATTCAACAAAAAGACGAGGATACAATCCCTCGTCTTTTTTCATTACTTTTCTTCAAATAATAATGCTTCTAATTCATTTAATTTCTCTTCAAATACTTGTAGCGCCTCTTTTACTGGTTCAGAAGATGCCATATCTACTCCTGCTTTTTTCAGCACTTCAATTGGATAATCAGAGCTTCCTGCTTTTAAGAACTCATTAATATAACGTTCTACTGCTGGTTGTCCTTCTTCTAAAATCTGTTTAGATAGAGCTGTCGCTGCACTAAATCCTGTTGCGTATTGATATACGTAATAGTTGTAGTAGAAGTGTGGAATACGAGACCATTCTAAACCAATTTCTTCGTCGATTACTAAAGCGTCACCGAAATATTTCTTATTTAAATCATAGTAAATTTCCGTTAACATGTCTGGCGTAACAGCATGTCCTTCTTGTACTTTCTTATGAATAATATGTTCAAACTCTGCAAACATCGTTTGACGGAATACAGTACCACGGAACCCTTCTAAATAATGATTTAATAAATATAGACGCTCTTTCTTATCTTCTGTCGTTTTTAATAAATAATCATTTAGAAGCGCTTCATTACAAGTAGATGCCACTTCTGCTACGAAGATGGAATAATCACCATATACGTGCGGTTGTGTTTTTCTTGTATAGTAACTATGCACCGAATGACCAAACTCATGAGCAAGTGTAAATAAATTATTTACATTATCATGCCAGTTCATTAAAATATACGGATTTGTTCCATATGCACCAGATGAATATGCCCCGCTTCGTTTTCCTTTATTCTCATACACATCTACCCAGCGATTTTCATATGCCTCTTTCAAAATATCAACATATTCATCACCAAGTACGTTTAAAGATTTTAATAAAAGGTCTTGCGCTTCTTCGTATTTCACATTCATTTTCACTTCTGGTACAAGTGGTGTATATAAATCATACATATGAAGCTCATCAAGTCCTAGTGCACGCTTACGAATATCGATGTAACGGTGTAATAAATGTAAGTTGTCATTTACTGTTTCAACGAGTTGATCGTATACTGCTTCCGGAATATTATTATTGCTCAGTGCAGCTTGGCGAGCAGAATCATATTTACGAACACGCGCATTGAAATTATTACGTTTTACTGCTCCGCTTAACGTACTTGCGAATGTGTTTTTAAATTTTCCGTACGTTTCATATACAGCTTTAAATGCATCTTTGCGAACACGAGGATCATCACTTTCTAAAAACTGAATGTAACGGCCATGTGTAATTTCTATTTCTTCTCCGTCTTCCCCTTTAATAGATGGGAATTTTAAATCCGCGTTATTCAACATACCGAATGTATTGCTTGATGAACTCATTACTTCAGATGCTTCCGCTAATAAAGCTTCCTCAGCTTCTGATAATACGTGCGGGCGTTGACGTGTAATTTCTTCTAATGCATGTTCATATACACTTAAATCTCTATTTTCTTTCAAGAATGTTTGCAATGTATCTTCTGAAATCGATAAAATTTCAGGCACAATATACGCTGTGCTACTAGATACTTGTGAATATAAATTTGTTGCACGATCATTTAATGCTTGATATACAGAGTTTGTTGTATCTTGATCGTAACGCATATGAGCATATGTATATAACTTACCTAATCGCATTGATATTTCATCTTCATATTGCAATGCCTCAAGTAAATTGTCCGCAGAGTCACCAAGTTTCCCTTTAAATTCAGTTAACTTCGGTAATAGCTCTTTAATAGCTTGGAATTCTTTTTCCCATTCTGCATCCGTTTGGAAAATATCTTCTAATCGCCACGTACTTGCTTCTTCAATCTCGTTGCGATCTGGTAATGCTTTCGCTTTGTTTTGTTCAGACATTCTTTAAGCCCTCCTTTAAATATCTCTACTTAAGTACAATTCGTTTTTTTCTTATGTAATTCCTTCACAATCATTCTTTATTATATCCGCTTTTCCTCCTCTCATGTTAAAATTTGCCTCAAATAAAGATAGCGCATGTATTAAGCAAATCTCATCATGTTTCATAATTTCCTCCTCTGTTTTTAACATCACGGCATCCCTTATTTTTCGGTACGTATAAGTTCCCACTTTACGTAAAACACCTATATAGCATAAAAATGTCATATATTCCGTAACTGCCATTTTCCATATGTGCTGCGAAAAGTACGGAAGTATCCGCCTTTTCGTATACCTTTTTACATAACTACACACGTATTGAAGAGAAATACACTCTCCCACTGCAAGCTCCCCTATACACTTCATATATAGAAAAGCTTGCCATATAAATGGGTTTGTTTGAAAAGCAAATGCAGAAGGGAGTGGAACACCAATTTCAGAAGGAAAGCTCGCTGGGGTACATTTAAATTGATATAAGAGGCGTAATAATGACTTATAATTATAATTCCAAATCGGCAAGGCATTTTGGCGAAAGTTTTTCTTTCTCTTCTTCCACTCTTCACCCAATCTTTCTTTCCCGAAAGGAACAGGAGAAAAAAGCATTTCAAAAGTAGTCGCATCAGTTGGTAAATATATAGTATGTGAAAAAAAAACATTTGTGGAAAAGGGAGTGACAAATGCACATTTCATAAATGATTTTTGTTTCGGACAGAAGAAAATAAGAAGTGGCTGAGGATAAGATTGTAAGGAGAAAGCCATAAGTGAGGAAAATTTCATCCAATATGCAGATTGCTTTTTCAATTGATTTCCACCAACGATCCAAATGACCTGTATACCAGCTTGCCAATACGAATATGTTCTTTTGTACAGCTGCTCTATAGCGAGGTTTGCACATTGGTATTCAATTGCAATTTTTCTACCCGCCCTCTCTACAAAAACATCTGGTCGTTGCTTAATTTCTGGGAGGTAGTACTCTATATCCACCTGAAAGTTTTGACGTTTGAACCATCTATATAACAATTCTTTACCATGCATATGATACTTTGATTCCGCTTCATAAAAGGCAAGACATGAATCCACTTTTTTATGAGCAAAATGCCAACTTTTTTGTTTCCCTAATTTCATTTGCACTTCCTTTCCGCAAGCTACACAAAAGAATCGTTCTTGTTGACGCATACGGCGCAAAAGCTCTTCATTACAATTATAGAGTAAATGAATTTTTTCACCGTTTTCTCTTTTAGCGATAAATATCGTAATCACACCCTTTCAGCTCCTTATATTCTACAATTTGTTACAAATTCCTTTTAAAAAAGAGATGTCCCAATTTCGGACATCTCTTTTTATAATAAAGGTGATAATAATCGGTACGTTGATTCAACAATTCGTCTATGAAGACGTCTTTTATGAAAATGATCACCATGAATTTCACTTGATTCTTCTAAATCATCTTTAAAGTCTTGAACAAGTTTTCGAATGCTATCTGTATCATATAAAAAGGCATTTACTTCAAAATTCAAATGAAAACTTCTCATATCCATATTAGCTGTCCCAATTGAAGCTAAATCAGAATCAACGATGACAATTTTACTATGAAGAAAACCTTTTTCGTATTCATATATCTTTACTCCTGCATCTAAAAGCTCTGGGAAGTACGATCTCGATGCGTAAAAGACAGTACGCTTATCCGGTTTACTCGGCATTAATAAACGAACATCAATACCAGCAAGTGCAGCAACCTTTAATGCGGATAAAATATCATCATCCGGAATAAAATACGGCGTTGCAATCCAAATAGATTTCCGAGCAGAAGCGATCATTGCGAAATATAAATGCTTAATCGTTTCCCACTTATTATCGGGGCCACCTGCAACTAGCTGCACTCCTCCCCAATGATCACCCTCAACTGCTTTTGCTTGTAAATATTCAGGGGCTAGCACAGCCTCTCCAGTCATATAAAACCAGTCTTGAAGGAAAATAAGTTGTAAACTTTGAACCGCTTCACCACGTAAATACAAATGCGTATCTCGCCAAAAGCCAAAATATTTATTTTTCCCTAAATACTCATCACCGATATTTAATCCGCCTACAAACCCTTCGTTCCCATCAATCACAACAATTTTCCTATGATTTCGATAATTAATCTTATCGTTTAAAATCGGAAAGCGCACAGGAAAGAATGGAATCATTTCTACACCTGCATCGTTTAATTCTTCAATATACGATTTCGATAACTTAAAACTTCCAACCGCATCATATAAAAAGCGAACAACAACGCCTTCTTTCGATTTTTGTATTAAAATATCTTTAATTTCTGTTCCTAATTTATCATCACGCACAATGTAATATTCCATATGAATGTGATGTTTCGCTCGTTTTAACCCATTTAAAATAGCCCGAAACGTTTCATCTCCATTTGTTAATGTCCTCGTTTCAGTTTGAAATGAAATATTTAAAGCTCCTAATCGATCCGCTAAACGAAATAACAGTTCTTGATGCTTATGATTGCGTAAAATTCGTTCTTCGTAATCTTCATGCCCTTTATATTGTAAAAACGCCTGTTCATCAAGTAACGCCTTCTTTTGGAACATTCTTTTTCTTCGAAAATTTTGTCCAAATAATAAATAAGCAAAGAAACCAAATACCGGAAAAATTCCTAAAACAATTAACCATGTAAGTGTTTTAGATGGATGTCGATTTTCTAAGAAAATAACGCAACCAATTAAAAACGCAGATACTGTAAATAAAATACTAATAATACCTAAAATCGAAACATCTTTTATCCCAATCACATCTGAATAAAATGCTACATCAATAAACATACGTAACGAAACAAATAATGCGAACAATAGCAGTATAAAGAAAATCAGCTTTAACGTATTTTTCATCTCTTACCTCCTAACTAAGAAAGCTTTCCTATTCTTCATATAAAAAGCCGATTTCATACTACAGAAATCGGCCTACGTTTTAGCAGGAAAATTATTGCGAACCGTTTCAAGCGCATGCTCTTTCACAATTTGTTTTCCATACTCACTTACACGATGAATTGTTAAAGTTGATTCTTCTCCATATTCTAAAATAATACTTAAAATACGATCGATTTCTTCTTCATCATGTAGCACTTCATCGAATTCCACATATACATAATAGCGGTCCTCAAATGAATACAGCTCATCTTTTATATCTTCAAAGATAAGACGATGACTTAATGAAATGACATCTTCAAAATCATTAAATTTAATTAAAAAGCCAAACGTACCATCTTCATTAAAGTTTGTTCCTGTTTGTTCTTCTACCTCTTCGACTAATTCTTGTTGGAATAATGATTCGATGCCTTCATCTAGAGGAATATCTATAATTTTGTCTACCCCTATCGGTAGTTCCAGCTTTTGTCCGTCCTTTGAAAGCTCTGCTTTCGTGACAAGTACTTCAATCCCTTTATCGACTGCTTGCACTTGAATCCATAACGGTCCATCAATAAAGAAATCGTCATGATCACGAGCTTCGTCCATCATCTCCCAAAAGAGCTCTTCACTTCGTTCGCGATCATACCAAATTTCTTCACGATTAAATCCTCTATCCTCTATATCAATGTACGTAATAAAAAATTTCATCGTATGATCATTAATTCTTTCAATATCCAAAATACAACTCTCCCTTCCTGCTTAGAATTGTTATGAAGGGATTCCCCACTCATATGACAAATCAATAGATTCTTGTACTCTCATTTTATGATAAGATTCTCCAGAATGGAAATAAAATCGATTTATTTTACAAAAATAGTTATATGCCTATCTTTACTCGATAAACTACATAAATATATTATTATAGCGATTTCTTACTTACAAAAAATTTGGACATACATTTCCACATTCCCCCGTACACTGTAATAAAGTGAAACTTCTATTAGAAGAGATTATTTAACAACAACTTTCTTCATCACATACATATAGTTCGCTTATTAAAACATCATAAATGGAGGCAGACGAATGGACTTAGAGTTTTTAACATCCGTACTAATGATTGTCGGTATCGATGTTGTATTAGGTGGTGACAATGCAATCGTCATCGCACTAGCTAGCCGAAATTTACCTGAATCGAAACGAAATAAGGCTATTTTGATCGGTACTCTTTTAGCGATTGTACTAAGAATCATCCTTACTATACTAGCTGTCTATTTACTCGACATTCCATTTCTACAATTGATTGGCGGGGTTTTACTTACATTAATTGCAGTCAATTTATTAACCGATAATAGCAACGATCTTTCTTCTATTCAAGGAAAAACAACTTTATTTCAAGCTGTGCGGACAATTGTTTTCGCGGATCTCGTTATGGGGTTTGATAATGTTATTGCCATTGCAGGTGCAGCTCACGGGAGATTTTTACTCGTCATAATCGGCTTACTCATTTCTATCCCGATTATTATTTGGGGCAGCAAACTTATTTTAATACTTATGGAACGATTTCCATTCCTCATTTATTGCGGTGCAGCGATTCTTGCCTATACTGCAGGAAAAATGGTTACACATGAAGACAGACTTGCAACCTTTTTTCATAACAATCCAAGTTTCACTACAAGCATTCCTTATTTGTTCATTTTCACTATTTTATGCATCGGCTTTATCGTACAACAAGTTCGATTACGCAATGTGAAACATTAAAAAAAACCTTCTACTATATAATAGGTAGAAGGTTTTCATATTATTATAATTAATTTACAAGACGTTGTGCTTCACGTAATTGGAACGTTCTTACTGTACGTGGTAAGAAACGACGAATTTCGTCTTCGTTGTAACCAACTTGAAGGCGTTTCTCGTCAATCATAATTGGACGACGTAAAATCCCTGGATAGTCACGAATCATCTTATATAAATCTTGAAGTGGTAAAGACTCTAAGTTTACATTCAATTCTTGGAAAACTTTCGAACGAGTAGAAATAATCTCATCCGTTCCGCTTTCTGTCATACGTAAAATCTCTTTAATTTCCTCAATCGTTAATGGATCTGAGAAAATATTACGTTCTGTATAGGGAATATGATTTTCCTCTAGCCATAATTTCGCCTTTCTACAAGACGTACAGCTTGGAGAACTATATAATGTTACCATACAAAGCTCACTCTCCTTAAAGAGTACAAATTCTGTACTAAATACAGTTTTAATTTCTAACTTCAGCAATTTTTCGCGATAACTTGTCTTATTGAAAAGTACAAAAATCGCATTTCATGTAAGCAACAACTTATAATAAACAACAATTACTTTTAATAAGTAACTTCTATAATCATTATACAATAGATTTTGCAAGAAATATACAGTAAATTTCCTGCTAGTTGAGAAAACTCTTCCGTGCATTTCACTGCTATGTAACATGATTACGCTCACTTCAGCTGTACTTTAACAATAACTTTCAATCCTTTTACTACTCACTTCTCATAGATTTTTCATATAATATATAGTTATTTATCTATAATCTTCCCTATGAAAAAGAGAACGTTTTCTTACTTTTTCTTGATAAATCAATTAAGAAATGTAAGACTATACAAATGAGAATAAAAAGGAACGTTTGTTCTTATTTTAACAAATATCCTCCCTCCTGTCTACACGATTTCTAAAGTAAATTAAATATTTTTCTGACATTTCTTTCTTTTTCATTTTTTATCTCATACAATAAACATACAGACAGGCAAAGGGGGAGTTTTCAAATGATTGCTTTTTTTATTGATTTTATTACGGTTGCTGCCCTCATCATCGGAATAACAGCATTGATTGGTGTCATTACAAATAGCATCGGCGAAAAGCTCTTTGGTGGAAAAGAAAAAATGAAGTTTGTTAACAAAAGTTTGGGTGTACAATCTGGCTGGAACCAAGTTGGCGGAAAAGGCATTTATAAGAAACGAACGTATTAAAAAAAAGCAGGCGATCACCTGCTTTTTTTCTTATTTCTCTACTGACGCCCATTTAAAGCTTAAATCGCCGCCATATTTATGGTTATACATATTTTTAATTGAATCTCTTTGTAAATATGCTCTACCACGTTGATATACTGGAACGATCGCAGCATCATCAAGTAACATTTTTTCAGCTTCTAATAAGTTCTTCCAACGAGCATTTACATCGCTTCCATCTTTTTTCGCCTTCATAATGATTTCATCGTATTTTGGATTAGAGTACTTCATCTTATTTTGTGACCCATCTGTTACAAACATATCAAGATATGTAATTGGATCTGGGAAGTCCGCACTCCATCCAGAGAATGACATGACATAATCGCCCGCATCTTCTAATTTTAGTTTTTGTGCGAATGGTTGTTGTTTAATTTTTACTGTTAAACCTGGTAAATTCTTTTCTAATTCACCTTTTAAATATTCACCAGTTTTCTTTGATAACTCTACATCCTCATTTAATAATTCTAATTCGATTTCATTTTTACCAAGTTCTTTTTTACCAGCTTCCCAATATTTCTTCGCTTCTTTCACGTTTGGTTTTACAATATCCCCGTTTACAGCACGGAAATCTTTTTTATCTGGTCCTTTAATGAAGTTATCAGGAATTAATCCTGTTGCTGGCTTAGAACCGTTATTTAATAATGTATCCACGAATGGCTTACGGTCAAAAGCAAGTGAAATTGCTTTACGAATATTTTTATTTGCTAAAGCTGGATCTTTTTGATTTAAACGAAGGAAGAATACAGATGTATCTTCTACTGTTTGGAAATCTGGTTTTCCTTTATATTTATCAATAAACTCCGCTAATAACGACGCTCGATCAATTGCATTTGTTTCATATAAGTTAATTGGCGTAGATGTATCTTTTACAATATTAAAGTTTACTTCTTCAATCTTCACTTCTTTATTGTCCCAATATGACGCGCTCTTTGTCATTTTAAAGCTACGTTCATGTTGCCAATCACTTAATGTAAATGGGCCGTTATAAAGCGTTGTATTCGCTTCCAAACCAAACTTCGTACCTTGCTCTTTCACAAACTTTTCATTCACAGGATAGAAGATTGGATATACCATTAAATCTACAAGGTATGGAATTGAATTATCTAATTCCACTTCTAATGTATAATCATCAATCGCCTTTACCCCTAATTGATCCGGACTCATCTCTTTTTTATTAATTTTCTCTGCATTTTTTATATCATACATAATGTACGCTGATTTCGCAGCTGTATCTGGGTTAATCGCTCTTTGCCATGCGTATACGAAATCTTTTGCCGTCACAGGATCACCATTTGACCATTTTGCGTCTTCACGTAATTTAAATGTATATTTTTTACCATCTTCTGATTTTTGGAATTCCTTCGCTACACCAGGAACTAGCTTATCATCTTTTCCTAAACTGTATAAGCCTTCCATCGTATTACCCATTACTCTTGAAGAAACTGCATCAGCTGATAACGCTGGATCCATCGTTGGAATTTCTTGCGTTTCAATTAAGTTAATAACTTGCTTCGCACCGCTTTTCCCGCTATCCCCTTTTGCGTTCGCTTGCGGTTCATCTTTTTGGTAGCTACATGCCCCTAACATCATGCTCATTGCTACTGTTGATACTACAAAAACTGGCATCTTTTTTTTCATACTTCCACCCTCCACAAAAATGTTAGCCCTTTCATTTTCAAACAGAAAGAAATATATATATGTTCTAATAATTCATATTATACACACAAATATATTTTTTGTATATTTATATTTCTATTTCATTAAAATTTCCTGTTAAAAAATAAATCTTTGTAAACGTTTCATATTGCTGATTATTCTTACTAAAGTGTTAAAAACAATATTTTTTATACTTTTCTAAATTATCAGAGAAAAATGAATTTTATATCTCATAATACTTTATGTATAATTATCCTTTTGTTTTTATCATAAAATAGCACTCTCTTCATAATAAAAATATGTAGGCTAAAATGAGTGCAAAGGTTAAGAAAGTATGTTACGATACATTTTGCTAAAAATAGATATCGGTAAAGAGGGGACGGACATGGCAGCAATTCAGGCAAAAAACGGGCCTACTAAGAAATTAAGTTTATTCTTATTAACATGGCCTATTTTTCTAGAAGTTTTTCTTTTTATGTTAATGGGGATCGCTGATACTTTCATGTTAAGTGCATTATCAGACGATGCTGTATCTGGGGTTGGTGCAGCGAATCAATACCTCCATATCGCTATTTTGGTACTAGAAGTCATCGGGAACGGCGCAGCTATCGTCGTATCTCAATACCTCGGTTCCAAACGCTTTATGGAAGCATCTAAAATATCAGCATTAGCCGTCACATTAAATTTAATAGTTGGGCTCGTTATAAGCGCTGGTTTTCTTTTATTTTCGAAACATATGATGCTCGCAATGAACTTACAAGGCGATGTACTAACGTATGCGCAAAACTACTTATCTATCGTCGGAGGAGCCATCTTCCTACAAGCTATTATTAACTCATTAGCCGCAATTATCCGTGTACACGGTTTTACAAAGCAAGCGATGTTTATTTCACTCGGAATGAATATGATTCATATCGCTGGAAACTATGTACTCATTTTCGGGAAATTTGGTTTCCCTGAGCTCGGTGTACAAGGGGCTGCCATTTCTTCTGCTGTCAGCCGACTTATAGCGCTTATTGTTTTCTTCTGGTTACTATACCGCGTTATGGAATATCGTGTAAAATTACAATATTATTTCACCTTATCAAAAGAATATATCGGGAAAATTTTAAAAATCGGGATTCCATCTGCTTTTGAGCAAGTTATGTATCAAGCTTGTCAAATTGTCTTCTTATACTATGCAACATATTTAGGAACGGAATCGTTAGCGGCTAGACAATACGCTACGAACATTTCTATGTTCACTTATTTATTCGCTATTGCAATTGGTATGGGAACAGCTATTATTATTGGCCGCCTCGTTGGTGGTGGCGAAAAAGATGAAGCATACGAACGCTTGTGGAAAAGTGTAAAATGGGCGATTGGTGTAACTTTATGTATGGTCGCTCTCGTTATTACATTCCGTACACAATTAATGGGACTGTTTACAGATAATCCGTACATTATCGGGTTAGGCGCAAGTGTTCTTTTACTAAGTGTACTACTTGAAACGGGACGTACGATGAATATCGTCATCATTAATTCGCTTCGTGCAGCTGGTGATGCAAAATATCCTGTTTTAATCGGTGCATTCTCTATGGTGTTAATGAGTTTACCACTAGGTTACTTTTTCGCCTTTCATTTAGATATGGGGCTCGTTGGTATTTGGCTAGCAATCGCCATCGACGAATGGACACGTGCCATTATTATGTTCTTCCGCTGGAAAAGTAGAGCATGGGAGCGTTATGCACTTGTTAAACCTGAAGAACAAGAGGAGAATGTTTCTGTTCAAGTTCAGTAATTTTGCATATGGATATCACTAATGATACATGAGATTTATATCGGCGATTCTTTAAATATATCGACTGACCGACAAATGTATACAATTCTTTTATATAGTAGAAAAAGAGCCATCCTTCCATAACAGAAGAATGGCTCTTTTTCTTATTGATAAATCTCTTTATATTTCTTGTACTCCGCTTCCGAACATAGTACGAAATGTCCTGGGCGAATTTCACGCATTGTTGGTGCCTCACTACCATAATTATGCTGTGATGGATCATATACGATACGTTTACGATTGCGCTCATAATCTGGATCTGGAAGTGGAATCGCTGATAATAGTGATTTCGTATATGGATGAATTGGATTCGCATATAATTCATCACTTGTTGTTAACTCAACGATTTGGCCACGGTACATTACACCAATACGATCACTAATGTATTTTACCATTGATAAATCATGGGCGATGAATAAGTATGTTAAACCTTTTTCTTTTTGTAACTTTTTCAGTAAGTTTACAACTTGCGCCTGAATCGATACGTCAAGTGCTGAGATCGGCTCATCGGCAATGATAAATTCTGGGTCTACAGCAAGCGCTCGAGCGATACCGATACGCTGACGTTGTCCACCTGAGAATTCGTGTGGGAAACGGTTTGCGTGCTCTTTATTTAAACCAACTGTGTTTAATAGTTCATGAACACGGTCCATGCGCTCTTTTTTACTTTTCGCTAATCCGTGAATATCAATACCTTCTGCGATAATATCCCCTACTGTCATACGAGGATTTAATGATGCGTATGGATCTTGGAAAATCATTTGCATTTTACGGTTGAATTTCTTCAGTTCTGCGCGTGATTTCTTACCATGTACATTTTCACCATCGAACAATACTTCACCAGCAGTTGCATCATATAAACGAATAATCGTTCTTCCAGTTGTCGATTTACCACAACCCGATTCTCCTACAAGACCAAATGTTTCTCCGCGGTAAATATCAAATGAAATATCATTAACCGCTTTGACAACACCACCACTCACGTCGAAGTGTTGCTTTACATTTTTTACTTCAATTAATTTCTCACGTTGTTTAGTCATGTTGTTCACCTGCTTTCATTTGAAGAATGCGTCTTTCAACGACTGCCGGCGGTTTTACTTCTGGAGCTTGCTCGTGAAGTAACCAAGTTGCCGCATAGTGCGTATCACTTACTTTAAATAAAGGTGGGTCCATTTCAAAGTCAATTTTCAGTGCCTGTGGGTTACGTGGTGCAAAAGCATCTCCCTTCGGCGGCTTCAATAAATCTGGAGGCGTTCCAGGGATTGCATATAACTCTTCTTCTGAACCATCTAAACTTGGCATAGATGCGATTAAACCCCAAGTATATGGATGTTTCGGATTGTAGAAAATTTCATCTACAGTTCCAATTTCAACAACTTTACCAGCGTACATAACTGCCACTCGGTCCGCAACGTTTGCTACTACACCTAAGTCATGCGTAATGAAAATGATTGCTGCTTCTGTTTTTTGCTGAATGTCTTTCATAAGTTCTAAAATTTGCGCCTGAATCGTAACGTCTAGCGCTGTTGTCGGCTCATCGGCAATTAATAATTTTGGGTTACAAGCTAACGCCATCGCAATAACTACACGCTGTCTCATACCACCTGAGAATTGGTGAGGATATTGTTTTAAACGAGCTTCTGGATTTGGAATACCTACAAGGTCAATTAATTCTAAAGCAACTTTACGTGCATCTGCTTTACTCATCCCTTGGTGTTTAATTAGACCTTCCATAATTTGATTTCCAATTGTCATCGTTGGATTTAATGATGTCATTGGATCTTGGAAAATCATCGCAATATCTTTACCGCGTACTTGCTGCATTTCTTTTTCTGTTAATTTCGTTAAGTCACGACCTTCAAATACGATTTCACCATTTTTAATGCGTCCAGGAGGATTCGGAATTAATCCCATTAACGCTTTAGAAGTAACTGATTTCCCTGAACCAGATTCTCCTACAATCGCCAATGTTTCTCCTTTTTTCAAATCAAAAGTAACGCCGCGTACAGCTTGTACTTCACCTGCATGTGTATCAAAGGAGACTTGTAAATCTTTTACCTCTAACAATGTTTTCATCTTTGCCTCTCCCCTCTTTTACTTACGCATTTTTGGATCTAACGCGTCGCGTAATCCGTCTGCCATTAAGTTAAACGCTAAAATTAATATACTGATGACAACCGCAGGGATGAACATCATATGCGGATACGTTTGAATAGATTTATAACCATCATTTACAAGAGAACCAAGTGACGCAAATGGTGGCTGAATTCCTAAACCGATGAAACTTAAGAACGCTTCACCAAACACCGCTGATGGAATTGTAAACATTGTCATTACGATAATAGGTCCCATTACGTTTGGAATTAAATGTTTCACAATTAATTGTGTATTTGTTGCACCTAATGTACGAGATGCTAATACATATTCTTGGTTTTTTAACTTTAAGATTTGTCCACGAACAATTCGCGACATCCCTATCCAACCTGTAATCGCCATCGCGAGTGTAATTGACCAAATACCAGATCCCATAATGATTACCATTAAAATAACGATGATTAAGTATGGAATACCGTTAATAATCTCCATAATACGTTGCATAATATTATCTACTCTACCGCCGTAGAATGCTGAAATACCTCCGTATGCAACCCCAATTACTAAGTCAATTGCTGCCGCTAAAAGAGCGATATATAATGATACGCGTGTACCTTCCCATGTTCTTGTCCATAAGTCACGGCCAAGATCATCTGTACCAAACCAGAAGTACTCTTTAATATCACGTTTTTCATATTGGTCAACACCATATTGATCTGTACCGTCAAATGGTAACCAATGAACATTTTCAATAACTGGAATTTTTGGTGGTAATTTCGCTCGACCTAAATCTTGCTCTTTATACGAGTGTTTACTTACCATCGGTCCAAAAATCGCTAATAGTGCAATGATAACTAATAATACAAGGCCAAGCATCGCACCTTTATGTTGGAATAAACGTCTTCTTACATCTTGCCAAAACGTTAGGCTTGGACGGGCAATGACTTCATTATCAACATTATTTTGATTGGCTTGTTGAAATAAATCTGGAGATAATTTTTGTACATCTTTCATCATTTTTTCCCTCCCGCTAAACGAATACGAGGATCAATAATTCCGTATAAAATATCGACAATGAAAATAACTAAAATGAAGATTGCACTATAGAAAATCGTAGTTCCCATAATAACTGTATAGTCATTTAAAGTAATCGATTTAACGAATTGTTCCCCAAGTCCTGGTACAGCATAAATTTGCTCGATAACAAGTGTTCCTGTAATTAATGCCGCAACCATTGGTCCTAAAATTGTTACAACTGGAATTAACGCGTTACGAAGTGCATGTTTGACAATAATAACGCCTTGGCTAATTCCTTTCGCTTTCGCTGTTAAAATGTAATCGGCTTGCATAACTTCAATTAATTCTGCACGAGAGAAACGTGCGATTGTTGCGATAACTCCCATCGATAATGCAATTGTAGGCATTACAGTAAACTCTGGTCCTTTCCAGAATGCTACTGGGAACCAGCCAAGTTTTACCCCTACGAAATATTGCAGTAATGCGGCGAATACGAATGATGGTACCGACATTCCGAGTACCGAAATAACTGTTGCACTATAATCTACCCACGTATTATTACGAAGTGCGGCAACAATACCTAAAATTAAACCGATAAATGTTCCTAATATAATCGCTTGTAAACCTAATTGGGCTGATGGTCCAATACGATCCACAATCATGTCTGTTACTGGGCGGTTATCATATTGGAATGATACCCCTAAATCACCTTTTGCTAGGTTACCTAAGTAACGTGCGTATTGAACTGGTACCGGATCATTCAATCCGTATTTTTCAAGAATGATTTCTTTTTGTGCCGGTGATAGCTTCTCCTGGTTTTTAAGCGGAGAACCCGGAAGTAATTTCATCAAAAAGAAAGTCAGTGTAGTAATTAAAAATAATGTCAAAGCCATGTACACGAAACGTTTTAATACATAACGTCCCATATCAAGCACCTCCCCGTTTTTCTCAAAAGCAATAAGATAGTTTAAAATATTCTTACTTTTATTTTTTTAAAATAAGAGCATATGCCCATCATAGGCATATACCCTTGTAAACGATGGAAAAAAAAGATTATTTTTGTTCAACAGATGCCCATTTGTAAGTTAATTTACCACCATAGTTAATTGGGATAATATCTTTTACGGCACCTTTTACTACATACGCTGAACCTTTTTGGAAGATTGGAGTGATAACTGCATCCTCTTTAATTAACATCTTCTCTACTTCTAGAAGGTTGTCCCAGCGAGCTTGTAAATCTTTTGTATCTGTTTTAGCTTTTAGGATTAACTCATCATATTTCTGATTAGAATACCCTGTTTTATTTTGAGAACCATTCGTAACAAACATATCTAAATATGAGATTGGATCTGGGAAATCTGGTCCCCAAATACCAAACGCAATATCATATTGCTGAGAATCTTCTAATTTATTTTTTTGTGCGAATGGTTGCTGTTTAATTTTAATTGATAAACCTGGTAAGTTCTTTTCCATCTCACCTTTTAAGAATTCCCCAACTTTTTTAGCATCTTCATTATCAAAGTTTAAGAATTCTAGTTCGATTTTATCAGTTCCAAGCTCTTTCTTCGCTGTTTCCCAAAGCTTTTTCGCTTCTTTTGGATTTGTTTCAACTAGCTTTCCATTTTCAGCTCGGAAATCTTTTTTATTCGGACCTTCAGCGAAATCTTTTCCAACAAATCCGTAAGCTCCAATTGCACCGTTATTTAAAATAACTTTTGCAATGTTATCACGGTCAAAGGACATTGAAATTGCTTTTCTTAAGTTTTTATTACTTAAGTACTGATTACTTTGATTAAATCTTAAGTAAGCAACCCCTGCTTCTTTTCTTGTTTGGAACTCTGGGCTTTTTCTAAACTTATCAACAAATTCAGACGTTAAAGCCGCCCGGTCAATCGCGTTTGTCTCATATAAATTTACATCAGTTGCTGTATTTTTTACAATATTAAAGTTGATTTCTTCGATTTTAACCGTTTTATTATCCCAATATGAAGGATTCTTCTTGAATTGGAAACTTTGTTCATGTTTCCAATCACTCATAACGAATGGACCGTTATATAATGTTGTATTTGCCTCTAAACCAAATTTATCACCTTGTGCTTTTACAAAGTTTTCATTTAGTGGGTAAAATACTGGATAAACTGTTAAATCGATAAAGTAAGGAACGGGATTGTCTAATTCTACTTCTAATGTATAATCATCAATCGCTTTTACACCTAATTGGTCAGCAGGTAATTCTTTTTTATGAATTTTCTCTGCATTTTTAATATCGAACATAATGTACGAATACGTTGCTTTTGTATCTGGATTTACTGCTCTTTTCCATGAATACACAAAATCTTTAGCTGTTACAGGTTCCCCATTCGACCATTTCGCATCTTTTCTTAATTTAAATATGTATTTCTTCCCATCATCTAGCTTTTCGACATCTTCTGCAACTCCAGGCATTCTCTTTTGATCTTTGCCAATACGATATAAACCTTCCATCGTATTATTTAATGCTGTAGAAGATGAAGAATCAGATGCTAATGATGCATCCATTGACGGAATTTCAGATAACTCTGTTAAATTAAGAATCTGTTTTCCGTTACTACTACTCGTAGCGTTCTCTTTCCCTTTTGCTTTTGCGTCATCTTTTTGGTAGCTACACGCGCTAAGCAACATACTTGCAGTTAAAGTTGATGCAAGTAATAACGGTATCTTTTTCTTCATGTTGTGTTGCCTCCCCTAATTGCACTTCCTGTACCCTCACTTGTTAAAAAGTAGAATTGAAAGAATAATCTCCAAGTTTCTACAATTTTCATTATACATATAATATAACAATTGTGAATATAGTTTTTTGTTTTTTTGTTAAAATTTTTAATAAAATATTTATATTTTTAATTTTTCGTAAAGGGATACATTAACATTGCTACCATCATCTTAAAATCAGACCTTTAATTGCGTATAATTTTCAAAAAATTAATCCTAGTACTTATTATAGCTTTTATAGTATAATAATTCTAGTAATATTTTGACGGAGGGGAATATTTTGAATAAAGTTTTTTTTCATACTTGTATACTAATTTTTATAGCGATGATTGCTTCTAGTATTGGTGCATTCCTCATTTCATCTCAATTTTTGTTGAACTTTGTCAACATTTTGTTTTATATTGCACTGTTTTTTATTCTGATCGGCGGGTTTTTATACATATTTCAAAATGGTTTTTTCAATGTAACCATTTACGCATTCCAAAGAGTATTTGGTACGAACAAAAAGATTGACTCTTTAATTGAAGAAGTCGAGGAACCTACAGATAAGAAAGAACGTATTTATAAAACATATTCATTCAAATGGACATATCCAATTTGTATTACAGGTATCTTCCTTGGGTTGTTCTCGACCCTCATTAGCTTTACTATTTTGATGTAGTTTGCAAACACTATCCCATATGATATAATAATCAGCAAAACATTTTGTTATAAAACTTTAGTTCTTTCATATTAAAAGAGCTCAAGTAACAATAAATAAATTTATATGTATGCGATGATAAAGAAGAGTACATATTGAGGCAATTTCAGAGAGCTTGTGGTTGGTGTGAACAAGTAATTGTACAGTATGGAATGGGCTTTTGAGCACCAAACCGAACCGAAAGTAGTAGGCTTTGGCGTTATATCCAAACGTTATTATGGATTAGAGAGATTTCACAGTAGTGAAATAATTAGGGTGGTACCACGGTCCATTCGTCCCTATAGTTTTTGGGATGAATGGGCTTTTTTGTTTGCCTTCTCTTCCCCACATCACGCATTCTATTTTAGGAGGAATTACTTATGTCAGTTATCTTTTCTGGTATTCAACCAAGTGGAACGATTACACTTGGAAACTATTTAGGAGCAATGAAGCAGTTTACAGAGCTTCAAAATGAACACGACTGTTATTTCTGTATTGTAAACCAACATGCGATTACAGTACCTCAAGATCCCGTCGGGCTTCGTAAAAACATCCGCAGTCTTGCTGCACTTTATGTAGCATGCGGCATCGATCCTGAAAAAGCTACTTTATTTGTACAATCAGAAGTACCAGCACACGCTCAACTAGGATGGATCATGCAATCTGTTGCTTACGTTGGAGAATTAGAACGTATGACGCAATATAAAGATAAAGCTTCTGGTAGAGATTCAGTTCCAGCTGGATTACTTACGTATCCACCATTAATGGCTGCTGATATTTTACTTTACAACACTGAAATCGTGCCGGTTGGTGATGACCAAAAGCAACATATCGAATTAACACGTGATTTAGCAGAGCGTTTCAACAAACGTTACCGCGAAATCTTCACAATGCCTGAAATTCGCATTCCAAAAGTAGGAGCTCGCGTTATGTCATTAACAGAGCCTACGAAAAAAATGAGTAAATCTGATCCGAATCCAAAATCAATGATTAGTATGCTTGATGAGCCAAAAACAATCGAAAAGAAAATTAAGAGTGCTGTAACTGACTCTGAAGGTATTGTGAAATTTGATAAGGAAAACAAACCTGGTATCTCTAATTTATTAACAATCTACTCTTCATTCTCTGGAAAAACAGTTGAAGAAATCGAAGCAATGTACGAAGGAAAAGGATACGGCGACTTCAAAGGCGACCTAGCGCAAGTAGTCGTAGAAGCAATTCGTCCAATCCAAGACAAATATAACGAACTAATCAACTCACCAGAACTAGACGAAATCCTAGACAAAGGTGCAGAAAAAGCAAACCGCGTTGCATTCAAACAACTACGCAAAGTAGAAAACGCAATGGGACTAAGCAGAAAACGTAGGTAACATATAAAGCGGAGGCGACTGCTTAGCCCTGACGGCTAAGGTTCTTTCCCACAGAAGGTGCTTTTTACCTTCTTGTGGGGAAGGTTCTTAGACGCGAAGGGTTAGGAGCCGGAGCTAGATTACATATAAAGCGGAGGCAGCTCGTTCAGCTCTGACTGGATAAGGTTCTTTCGCATAGAAGACGCTTTTTGTCTTCTTATGCGGAAGGTTCTTAGACAAGAAGAGCTCGCTGCCGGAGCTGGATTTCTACAAAAAGCGGAGGCGGCTCGTTCAGCTCTGACTGGATAAGGTTCTTTCGCATAGAAGACGCTTTTTGTCTTCTTATGCGGAAGGTTCTTAGACAAGAAGAGCTCGCTGCCGGAGCTGGATTTCTACAAAAAGCGGAGGCGGCTCGTTCAGCTCTGACTGGATAAGGTTCTTTCGCATAGAAGACGCTTTTTGTCTTCTTATGCGGAAGGTTCTTAGACAAGAAGAGCTTGCCGCTGGAACTAGATTACTACAAAATTAAAAAACCGCCAATTGGCGGTTTTTTAATTTACCTTTTGCTCATTTTCCATTTCCCATAACTTTTCAAAAAATGGCTGTCCTTTTACGAGACGCTCGCATAATTGTTCGTGCTTATCAGACCAGCCTGTTTTCGCTTCATCATACAGCTTAGCCCAAATATCTTCAAATTCCATATGTTGAACCATTCCATATGCTGATGGATCCCACTCTGTGAACCAATAGCGAATTTCTGCTGTATTTTTCGTTGTATGTAATTGATCTAACGCCATAAATAATAATTGTTTTAGCTGTCTTTCTTTACGAGTCAAGCCATTCATAATGAAAGGCGATGGTGATAAAATGTGATGTTCTTTTTCTGTTTCTTCTACTTGGAACTCATACTTTTCTGCTTGTACGTTTTCTACCATCTCATATACCATTTGCTCTTGGCGTGGTATAAGTCTACTTTTGCGAATTGGTACATTGTAACCAATTGTGTCAATGGCAATAATGCCTTTCCCATCTGTAACAACAAAGCAATACTCTTGCTGCAAACGTTCATGATTTTTACGAATATAAGCCTTATGATGTACGTCTTCCAGCATTTTTTGCGGAAGCTCTAACAATTCGTTCTCGATGTAATGATATAATGTGGCATCTACTTTTAATAATGGCACTTGATCTAATAGCTCAATCGTATCATCTTTCCGCCATTCGTAAAAATGACAAACGTTATACCCATTTTCTTCACCTTCAAACCAATTTACCCATACATCATGTAGATATAACATTCACTACCCCTCACTTCACTACTGTTTGTACCAATCATTATGTTCATTTTTGCTTAACTTTATTCCACTTGAGGAAATATATTCTAATTATTATTTTTTCTTCTATTAATACTAAAAAAACAGGAAATAGAATTCCTGTTTTTTTATATATGAAATGTATTTGCTTTATTCAATATTTCTTTTGCATCTATAGATAATAAAGAAAGTGTATCTTCTCCTTCCAAAGTTACACAATCTTTGACAATATGAAATCCAAGCGCATAGCCAAGCATCTTCGGATAAGAGTGAAAGCCATTTAATAAGATGTCATGTTCCCTTGTTCCTCGTTTTATACTTATTCTTTCATGTACAACATTTTTCCAATAATAAACAGCCTCTTCTTTTGAAAGATACGCCGTCCACGGTGCATTGTTTTTTTCTGTATACCTTTCTGTTACTGCTTGTTCCGCTAGCCCTTCCATAATCATCGTATCAAGTAATGTATATTCTGTTTCTTTCGTCTCAATTTGATGTAACCTGCATATGTGATGATATTCATGCGCCAATAACACTTTTAATTCTTCTACCGAATTCCGCCCACATACGAATAAGAAAATAACATGACGCATAGATAATCCAGCCCTACCGTTATACTCTTCTTGTACAGTTCGATTATAGGAATCTGATAATAAAATAAAGACAGGGACATCTGGACCTTTTAACCAATTTTTCAGTTTATCATACTCCAGGCTCAATTCTTTCCAAATTTCCTTTTCCTCTAATTCTTTAATTTCCTTTTCTCCGCGCATGATCGGGCGATACATCCCTTTTGAAATTAAAAAGCGATACAACCTTTCTTTTGGCAACGGAATATACTTCGTAAATTTCTCACAAAGTTTTTCTGGCCGTCCATAATATAAATGTAGCCATTCAGCTGTTTCAACAATCCCCATCTTTATCCCTCCTTTTTCTTATGTATATGCTACAGGAGAAAAAGGCGTAAAAATAAATAAGGAGTTTTTTCGCAATCTATTGCGAAAAAACTCCTTATTTCATCGATTATTTATACGATTTAAATACTAACACTGCGTTATGACCACCGAATCCTAATGAGTTACTTAATACTGCATTTACTTCTTGGTGTCTCGCTTGATTTGGTACGTAATCTAAGTCACATTCTGGATCTGGTGTCTCATAGTTAATTGTTGGAGGAATTACTCCGTCTGTAATTGATTTAATAGAGAAAATCGCTTCAACAGCACCAGCTGCTCCTAATAAGTGACCTGTCATTGATTTGGTTGAGCTAATCGCTACTTTATACGCGTGCTCGCCGAAAGTTTCTTTAATTGCCATCGTTTCATATTTTTCATTCGCATCAGTACTTGTACCGTGCGCATTAATGTAATCAATATCTTCTGGCTGTAGGCCTGCATCAGCTAAAGCTTGACGCATTGCACGCACTCCGCCTTCCCCACCAGGAGCAGGCATTGTAATATGGAACGCATCTCCAGTTGCACCATAACCAGCAATTTCCGCGTAAATGTGAGCACCGCGTGCTAATGCGTGCTCTAATTCTTCAAGAATTAGAATACCTGAACCTTCACCCATTACGAAACCGCTACGGTTTTTATCAAATGGACGGCAAGCCGTTGCTGGGTCTTCATTAAATGTTAATGCTTTCGCTGAGCTAAATCCTGCGAATGCCATACTTGTTAGCGGTGCTTCTGCTCCGCCTGTAATCATTGCATCAGCATCACCACGCTGAATTGCTTTAAATGCATCACCAATTGAGTTTGCACCAGATGCACAAGCCGTTACAGAACAAGTGTTAATTCCTTTTGCTCCTGTTGCGATCGATACTTGACCTGCTGCCATATCTGGAATCATCATCGGCACGAAGAATGGGCTCACGCGGCGTGGGCCTTTCTCAGTAAAAATCTTAAATTGTTCTTCGTATGTTTCCATACCGCCAATACCAGATCCAATCCATACACCAATTCGAGGTCCGTTTTCTTCTGTAATTTCAAGCTTTGCATCTGCAACTGCCATTTTCGCTGCCGCTACTGCATATTGTGTAAAGCGATCCATACGGCGCGCTTCTTTTTTATCAATATATTTCTCGACTTCAAAGTCGTTAATTTCCGCTGCTACTTTTGCTGGAAATAGTTCTGGATCAATTCTTGTAAGTCGCCCGATTCCAGATACACCCTTTTTAATGTTTTCCCACGCTGTTTCAACATCTGTTCCGACCGGTGTAACAGCTCCTAGTCCTGTAATTACGACCCTCTTTTTTTCCATACAAAATACACTCCTTTTTTTCTCTCAGTCCTTATTTACCCCAACGAAGAGCGACTGCTCCCCATGTTAATCCGCCGCCAAAACCAACAAGTATAATTAAATCACCGTCTTGAATACGTCCGTTTTGCAATTCCTCTACCATTGCAATCGGAATGGAAGAAGCTGATGTATTACCGAACTTCTCAATCGTCATACTCATTTTTTCTTGTGGTAAATTTAACCTCTCTCTTGCAGATTCCATAATACGAATGTTTGCTTGATGCGGTACTAAGAAATCCACATCTTCTTTCGTAAGACCAGCTTTATCTAAAACGCGAAGACAAGAATCACCAAGTTGACGAACGGCAAATTTAAACACTTCTCTGCCATTCATCATAACATACTCGTCTTGATAAAGGTGCTTGCCGCCACTTCCGTCTGCTCCTAATTCAAAAGATAGAACGCCTTTACCTTCTGAAACAGCTCCCATTACGACAGCACCGGCTCCGTCTCCAAATAGTACTGCTGTATTTCGATCGTTCCAGTCTACAATTTTAGATAGTTTATCACTACCAACTACTAATACATTTTTATACGTTCCTGTTTGAATAAATTGCTGCGCTGTAATCATTCCGTACATAAAACCAGCACATGCTGCACTTAAATCCATTGCAGCTGCATGTTTCGCTCCTATTGCTTCTTGAATTACACAAGCAACTGCTGGAAAAGCACGATCTGGTGTTACTGTTGCTACTAAAATAAGATCGATATCCTCTCCGCTAATTCCTGCATCTTCAAGTGCTTTTTTAGAAGCCTCTACGGCCATATATGAAGTATCTATTGTATCATCGGCAATGCGTCTTTCTGCAATTCCCGTTCTCGTACGAATCCATTCATCGGATGTTTCCATTATTTTCTCTAAATCGTGATTTGTGACTACTTTTTCTGGCACATATCTTCCGATCCCTAAAATGCCCACGTTCACATCGCAGCCCTCCGTTTTATATCAATTATTATGACTTGGTACTAATTTTAAAACATAAATGTATTTTTGTCTAGAATATATTTCGCATAAAACAGAAAGCTAACGCATTATTCACGTTATTTTTCATTAAAAGAAACAGAAACATACCTCTCAAATATAAAAAGACTCAAACCGCTTCTATTTACGGTTCGATCCTCTCTTTCATCTAAAAAGATGCTTTTTATTCTTTATCTGCTCTCCTTCTAAACTAGAGAGTTCTCCTCACTACTTTTCCTTTATCCTCTTCATATCTCTGGTTTTCCCCCAGGCAAGAATAAAAAAGGCCCTGACCGCTTCTATCCACGGTTCGGGCCTCTCTTCCATCTTAAAAGATGCTTTTTATTCTTCATCTGCTTTCCTTCTAAACTAGAGAGTTCTCCTCACTACTTTTCCTTTATCCTCTTCATATCTCTGGTTTTCCCCCAGGCGAGAATAAAAAAGGCCCTGACCGCTTCTATCCACGGTTCGGGCCTCTCTTCCATCTTAAAAAGATGCTTTTTATTCTTTTTATTCTTTTTATTCTTTATCTGCTTTCCCGAGCTCATAGGCCTCGTTCATAACTTTCATTAACAACTCTAACACCGGCTGTGCCTTCTCCATATCAAGTGCAATTCCATTATCATCTAAAATTGCCTTTGCTTCCGGTAAATGCTTCATTGCGATTTGTAAAAACTGCATGCTTTTTTCGTTCATATTATGCTCTTCCTCTCCATTAAAACTTTCACATACAATAGTGTAACACGCGTACTACCCTTCGTATAACTCTTTATATTTTTTCATGTGTGCCAGTTGCTTATTTAAACCGTATTCTAACGGAGTATTTCTTTTTATTGAAATTACCTCGATAGCCTCATCTCTTACTTCGTTATTATTTTTATTTACTTTATCATCCGCGCGTAAAAGATTCATACCTTTCTCCCATAATGACTGTTTACCACTAAGTAAATTGTATATACCAAGATGCGCCCCGTTCTTTCCATTTTCCCATAAGTATTCACATACATCTTCAACGTAAAGTAAATCATTCCCCTTTTCCTCAATCGTACAACGGCACTCTTTTTCACCTAATTCTGATAAAATAAGCTGATGAAACATCATAAAGGACGGTTGCCACGGTCCATATAATGTTGGAACTCGAAATACACTATATTGTAAACTCCCTTTTTTCAATCCTTCTTCTACTTTCAAAAATAGGCGCTTATTTTCGGATTCATCTGTACTGCCTACCTCAATAGAAGAAATTAAGTTTAACTTCACTTTTTGTTCTTCACACATTCTTATAATTCGCTTTAAATATTGTAATATGACTCTTTCATTCCGAAATCCACTTTGCTGATTTGGCTCATATAAGCAAAAGTAAACAGTATCGAATCTCTCTTCCTCAACCGATCTCCATCCATCTTCATCTCTTATCGAATAATACGTAAATAACGCATTTCGCCCAATTAATAATAACTTCTCTTCATTAATTTTCGTCATACTATCGAATTCATCAAAATCAAGACCATACACTTCCACTTCTTCTTCAATCATTTTATTTACAAGGTGATAACCTACAAACGTAAGTGCACCTACAATTAGCACGCGTTCCATACCACCAACCCTTTCCCTCTGAAACAAATAGCTCCTCATTTATGTATATGGGAGCTTCATAATTCTTCTTCATATTTTTTAAAGAAATCGGTCGTTTGCCTAACCATTTTATATTTCACATCTTGCAGATGGAACAAGACAGAAGTATCACATTGATTTAGTTGCCTCATTTTCTCATATCTACGCAACTGCTGTTTTCTTCCTCTTTTTTCTTGTGTTGATACGAAAATTTTAACAGGTACACAAGATGGAAGAAGCGTAAATGATTTCTTATTTATTTTTGATTCTAATTCTTCTTCTTTGGCATCATACGCCAAACTTAATTCCTTCACGAGTCTCTTGTAAAAAAACTTATGCTCTTTCTCAAACTCCACATATTCTGGTAAATCTAAACACGGATTTAACATAATGACAGAGCGTATACACTCAGGGTATTTGTTCATCATTTCGAGTGCTACAAGTGCTCCCATACCATCTGCCATAATGTGCATTTTCGCATTCAATGTCTCTTTTCTCAACACAACGTCATATAAACGTTTCGCTAGACGAACAGATTGGTCGTTTCCCCAATGTCTTCCGTATAAATTAGAAGAAAAGACTGTGTAGCCTTGCTCAATAAGGCCATGTAAAAAATAAGATCTACCCGCATGCTGTGTCCATAAACTTGTACCATTCTCAATAAAGTAGTTATAATCACCGAGGAGCATAACAGAAAATCCATTTGGCTTCTCCGGTAAATAAATGACACATGGTTCTTTTTCTAAGTAAAAAAAACGTTCCGTAATACTCATTTTTCCCCCGCCTTATTTTCTAAACATATAAAACCACTCTTTTATAATGTATGAACGGAATGCAAATTTGCGTTGAAAAATCTACAAATATTTTTCTATATTCTTTTTTCAATTGTGTTACAATAAGGACAGATTGAACGAATAGAGGTGTAAAATATGCGTTTCATTTGGGCATTAATTTGGTCGTTCTTACTTGTACATATGATGAGCTATGTAATCGGCTCTATGACTGGCGGTACATACGACTTTAACCAAGCGTCTATTTTCTCAGTTGTTCTTGCTGTGTTAGTACTAGCAATTTCAGCTGCAATTCCAAACGAGCCAGTAGAACAACACTAAAAAAAGAGTCCGGATTTTATCCGAACTCTTTTTTATTTTTATTTCACATGAACGACTAATTCGTTATTTTCTACATCAACAACTACGTGACTATTATCAGTAATTGTTCCTGCAATTAATTCTCGTGCTAATTTCGTTTCCACTTGACGCTGTACGTATCGTTTTAATGGACGAGCTCCGTACATTGGGTCGAAACCGGCTTCCACAACAAATTCTTTTGCTGCATCTGTTAATTCTACTGTAATGTGACGGTCAGCTAGACGACCTTGTAGTTCTTTTACAATTTTATCAACAATGCCTTTAATTTCATTCGTTGTAAGAGGTTTGAATAAAATAATTTCATCCACACGGTTTAAAAATTCAGGGCGGAAATGTCCTCTTAATTGCCCCATTACAAGGTCTCTTGATTCCTCTTTAATGGAACCATCTTCTTCTAATCCATCTAGTAAATGAGCAGATCCAATATTTGAAGTCATAATAATAACTGTATTTTTAAAGTCCACTGTACGGCCCTGTGAATCTGTAATGCGTCCATCATCTAACATTTGTAATAAAATGTTGAATACTTCTGGATGTGCTTTTTCAATTTCATCTAATAAAACAACGGAATATGGTTTACGTCTTACCGCTTCTGTTAATTGACCGCCTTCTTCATATCCTACATATCCAGGAGGTGCACCAATTAAGCGTGACACGGCGTGTTTTTCCATATACTCAGACATGTCAATGCGAATCATTTGCTCTTCACTATCGAATAAAGACTGGGCTAACGTTTTTGCAAGTTCTGTTTTACCAACACCTGTTGGTCCTAAGAAGATGAAAGAACCAATCGGGCGGTTCGGATCTTTAATACCAGCGCGAGCACGAAGAACTGCGTCTGACACTAAGCTTACTGCTTCCTCTTGTCCGATGACACGCTCTGATAAGATTTGCTCTAAGCGTAATAATTTCTCGCGTTCACCTTCCACGAGTTTCGCAACAGGAATACCAGTCCAGCGTGAAACAATATCTGCAATTTCTTCTTCACTTACTTCCTCACGTAATAAACGAGTTTCTTGTTTATTATGCGCGCCCATTTCTTCCGCTTCTTTTAACTCTTTTTCAATTGCGGGAATTTTCCCGTGACGAAGTTCGGCTGCTTTATTTAAATCGTAATTGCCTTCTGCTTCTTCTAATTCACGACGCAAACGTTCTAAATGTTCACGTAAGTCACGAACTTTGTGAATGTCTTCTTTTTCTTTCTCCCATTTCGCTCTCATGCCACTTGCAACTTCTTTTAAATCCGATAATTCACGTTGCAATGTTTTTAGACGCTCTTGGCTACCACGATCCGTTTCTTTCCCAAGAGCCGCTTCTTCAATTTCCAGCTGCATAATGCGGCGCGTTACTTCATCTAATTCTGTTGGCATAGAATCAATTTCTGTACGAATTGTTGCACACGCTTCATCAACAAGGTCAATTGCTTTATCAGGTAAGAAGCGATCTGAAATATATCGATCTGATAAAACTGACGCTGCTACAATCGCACGGTCATGAATATTTACACCGTGATAAATTTCAAAGCGTTCTTTTAATCCACGTAAAATGGAAATTGTATCTTCAACAGTTGGTTCTTCTGCTAATACTTGTTGGAAACGTCTTTCTAGCGCTGGATCTTTCTCAATATATTTGCGATATTCATCGAGCGTCGTCGCCCCGATACAATGCAGTTCACCGCGCGCAAGCATCGGTTTTAACATATTTCCTGCATCCATGGCTCCTTCTGTTTTACCAGCTCCAACTATTGTATGAAGTTCATCAATGAATAATAAAATGCGTCCTTCACTCTTTTTAATTTCATTTAATACAGCTTGCAGACGCTCTTCGAACTCACCACGGAATTTCGCACCAGCTACGAGTGCACTCATATCTAACGCAAAAATCGTTCTATCTTTCAATCCTTCAGGTACATCCTTTTTCACGATACGCTGTGCTAGCCCTTCAACGATTGCTGTTTTACCAACACCTGGCTCCCCAATTAAAACAGGATTGTTTTTCGTTTTACGTGAAAGAATACGGATTACACGTCGTATTTCACTATCACGGCCGATTACAGGATCAATTTTCCCTGCTCTCACTTCCGCCACTAAATCACGACCATATTTTTCTAACGCTTCATAAGTTGCTTCTGGATTTTGACTCGTCACTCTTTGATTCCCCCGAACTGTCATTAAAGACTGTAATAAGTTATCTTTCGTAATATGCAATCTTGTAAACAATTGATTTATATCGCCTTTTTCTTCAGAAAAAGCAAGCAATACATGTTCTACTGAAATGTAATCATCCTGCAGTTTTTCTGCTTCTTTTCCTGCTCTTACAAGAAGTTGTTGCAGAGCGCTCGTTACATACAATTTTCCAACTTCTGCACCGCTCCCCGTTACAGAAGGTTTCTTTTTAATTAAACTTTCAGCACCTTGCTTTAATGCTTCTATATCAACATTCATTTTTTGAAATATACGTACTGCTAATCCATCCTGCTCTTCTAATAATGCAAGTAATAGATGAACAGTATCCACCTCTTGGTGATGATGAGATACCGCTAAAGATTGGGCACTCATAATCGCCTCTTGTGTTTTTGTTGTCATTTGATTTAAGTCCATCTTTACAGCCCTCCAAAAGTTTGACTTTCTTTGACCTTTTATTTGATTATACGCCAACTGACTTTTTTATACAATAATTTTGCCTATGTATTTTCAAACTTATTATTTGAAAAAGAAAAAGAGAGCATTCATTATACTGCTAAAAAATACGGTAAATGAAATTACAATGTGTAACGACAAAAAAGCCGCAATAATGATTGCGGCTTCTGTTACGGTTTTCTTTTATATGTCCACTGGCGGTTATGATTCGTGTTATCCGGAAACTTTTCACCGGCAGTTAATTTCACCATTTGCGGATCTTTCACCATACTTCCCGTTTCACCAATTTCTACGTAAATGCCATCATTCGGCGCTTTTTGTCCAGAACGAAACCTGCGATTTTGTCCCATCTTCATTCTCCTTCCATGACGTCTTGCCTCATTAGTATATCCATTTTAAAAGAAAGCTTTTCTGTCATGTTTAGGAAACAGTACTACATCTCATTCTTGTACATATATATGAATGACACAAGCGTAAGCAGGGATTTCTTTCCTACCTGTAGAAAAAAAAGAAACCAACCTACTCTAGGCTAGTTTCAAAGGAGAGTCAAACATATACGAGAAGATTACATGTTCATTATATGCCTCATCACACGAGCAATGTAACCCTTTTCACAATTTGTACATAATGAAAGAAACATTGTTTGAACTTTCTAAAAAGATGTTGACTTTTCTTAATTTCCAACGATAAATAGTAGACACCACAGCACTTTGAGACGTAAGATGGATATATAGTGAAATTTCCATCTATGGTGATTTCACCGAGTCTAACCTCTTATTTCTGCATATTAAAAACGGAAATACAGATAGATACAAAAAAATTATTATAAGAGGTGAAATTATGAACAAACAACATTTAATCGCATTAGACTTAGACGGCACTTTATTAACAGACAACAAAATAATTTCCACTCGAACGAAACATACAATTGCAAAAGCAAAGGAACAGGGACATATTGTCGTTATTTCAACAGGACGTCCATTCCGTGCTAGTTATGATTACTATAAAGAACTTGATCTTAACACACCTATCGTAAACTTTAACGGCGCTTACGTACATCATCCTCTTGATTCAAACTGGGGAACACATCACTCTCCT
Source organism: Bacillus cereus group sp. BfR-BA-01311 (assembly GCF_022664295.1). Taxonomy (NCBI): domain Bacteria; kingdom Bacillati; phylum Bacillota; class Bacilli; order Caryophanales; family Bacillaceae; genus Bacillus; species Bacillus cereus group sp. BfR-BA-01311. The sequence continues at coordinate 1,121 of NZ_JAKUHC010000009.1, read as the reverse complement.
CTTGAGCTAGCAACAGCGCAAGAAATTGTCCGAGCTTGCTTTGATTTTGGCGTAAAAAATATATACGCGGAAGTAATGGACGATGTGTATGTTCGTGAAATTGATGAAGATAAAAAACATATTTTCGAATTCGGCTCTCCTAAGATTTTTACGGGAGACTTATTAAATATTTTAAACGATCATCCAACTTGCTTATTAATTGACGCACATGACGAGCATTCTACTGCAATTCGTCAACATTTAACCGATATGCATGCGGAAGTAATCGACCATAGAAAATGGGGCGCACCTTGGCCGATTATTGAAATTGTGAAAAGCGGATTAAATAAAGCAGTTGGATTACAAAAAATTTCTAGTCATTACAACATTCCACAAGAGCGCATTATCGCTTTCGGTGATGAAGATAATGATTTTGAAATGATTGAATTTGCTGGTCACGGCATCGCAATGGGAAATGCCATCCCTGAATTAAAATCACTCGCAAACCATACGACGTTAACGAACGAAGAAGATGGTATTGCTTTATATTTAGAAGAGGTTCTTGGGTTGTAATCTAAAAATTCCCTACTTATAGTTTCCTGCCAAATGTCCATACTATAAGTAGACGCATGAGACATTGCGTCGATTGTTTTCAGCTAAATAAAGGGGGTTTTTCGAATGGGTAAAAAGAACAAATCAAAACGTTTTATCCAACAAGGAGCCGATGCTGTTATGAAGCATGATGCAAGATTCCCGTACAGAGGTACATTAGCTGAGGCAGAAAAAGCAAGAAGTAACTCTTCTTTTGGAGGGGTTTAAATGGGGAACTTACTATTCCAACAAGCTAGAGACGCTGTTGAAAATGCCGTATCTTGTTCAAGCGGTACTGAGCAACAAGATCTCGTGTATAGAGCAAAAAATGCTTTGCAATCCGCTTACGCAAACTCTTCAACTGCTGAAAAAGTTCAGCTCCGTGAAATGCAAGAGCAATTGCAAAACATTACGAATTTACATTAAAAAAGAGGACCAACTTGGTATTATCCCCTATAGGTAGACAGTAAAAAAAGAGTCCATCTGATATGATGGACTCAATACTGTTTTATCTGGAGGGGATTTTTTTATGGCAAGAAAAGGACAATCAT
>NZ_JAKUHC010000008.1:0-199154 GCF_022664295.1 Bacillus cereus group sp. BfR-BA-01311 | reverse complement strand
AATGATTGTCCTTTTCTTGCCATAAAAAAATCCCCTCCAGATAAAACAGTATTGAGTCCATCATATCAGATGGACTCTTTTTTTACTGTCTACCTATAGGGGATAATACCATCATTCACTCTTTTTTATCACAATTATCTACTTTCCACTTCAACTGAAACTACTCGATCTATCTCTTTCAGGGAACTATATAACTCTGTTGTATATAAATCTTCTGGAGCTAAAATAACCATCTCTAGTTGCTGAAATGCTCCACTATCTATATCTTTAATTTTCACGCGTTTCACATGCATGCCTAAATTTTTAATTTGCTTAAATATACCATCTAACTCATGATGCTCTTTAACAGTAATTTTTATAGATAAATCCTTTTGTCTTAATGAATACGGTCCTGCAATTTTCACAAGTTGCGGAAGTACATTAATCGCTAAAATAATTAAAACCATCGCAACTGTCGCTTGTAAATAAAATCCCGCACCAATTGCGATCCCTAAAGCTGAAGCAGCCCACACCATAGAAGCTGTTGTTAATCCAGAAATAACGTCATTACTTCTTCGTAAAATGACACCCGCGCCAAGAAAACCAATTCCACTAACAATTTGAGCGGCCAGTCGCATCGGATCCATATTTGTATGTCCTGGAACAGAATATACATGTACAGATTCAATTGAAACCATCGTAATTAAACAACTTGCTACAGAAATAACCATACTTGTTTTCACACCAAGTGGTTTATTCTTTAGCTGCCTATCTATCCCGATGAATAATCCTAAAAAGAGTGCTAAACCTAATTTGAGTAAAAATTCATATGACATATTCCCATTCTCCTTACTTTACAATGTTTCCCTTAGAATAACTCACTATAACTCTTTTATGATATCAATTCCAGTCTTTTCTATTCATTTAACGTAAAAAACCGAAAAAACATTTATAACGATGTTTCTCCGGCTTTTTATTACACTTTAGATTCTTCTTTATTTCTGATCTTTAATCTTAATTTCTGCATCTTTGTAGAATGCTAATTTACTGTCATTATACTCTTTTGTAAATTTGTTAAACTGCTCTTTCGACTTTTGTGCTTCCACATTTAATTCATTAACAGTTTTAACTTTTTCACCGATTTCTTTTAATTTCGTTTCTTTTACTTTTAATTTTTCATACAGTTCTTTTTCAGTCGCTAACACTTTCGTGTAATTTTCATTCATCTTTTGGAATGCATCATAACGATTCTTATACGACTCTTCTACTGCTTTTGCTTGTTTTTGTAACTTCTTATCTTCAATCTTCTCTATATTACTTTGAACAGACTTCGTTTCCTTCTGTGCTTTTTCTAGCATTTCTTTCTCACTTTTCAATACTTTTTCACGATCGTCTACATTTGCAGTAGCTTGCTCTATTTTCTTCACAACTGCTTCATTATGTTCTTTACCTTCTTGCAAAATTTGAGCATATAATTCTTGCCCTTGTTTCTCTAATTGCTCTAATTTTTTTGCTTCATCCACTAAAGATTTTTCTTGTGTTGCTGCTGTTTCAAAAGCTGTATATAGATTTTCTTCTGGCTTTTCACCGAAACAACCTGTTAAAAGTCCTACTGATAATGCTCCAACTACTGCTACTTTTCCATACTTCAACGTTCATTCCTCCATTACATACGGTTATCATGCCAGAAGTTCACTGGGAAGTGACTCTCTTCATGATAAGCTTCAAACTCATAACCTTTTTCTTTTAGTCCCTTTAAAATTGCTGGCACAGCAGCAACTGATTGCGGGTGAATATCATGCATTAAAATTACTTCTTGTGGTTTTGTTGCGTTTGTTAATACGTTTTGAGCAATTTGTGCTGCAGCTGCATCAACTGGCATTTTATTGTATCTCCAATCTAATGAATCAATTGTCCAATCCCATACTTTAAATCCGCCTTCTACCACTTTATTTCGAAGACCTTCATTCAATCCAGGCATCGAACCATATGGAGGACGTGTTAATTTAGGTGATTTCCCAATAATATTAGCGATTAAACCTTGATCTTCTTTCATCTCATTTACATACTCGCCATTTTTATATAACTTTGCGAAATTATGTGTCATACTATGCATGCCTACATAATGACCCTCAGCATTTTCACGTTTCACTAAATCAGGAAATTCTTTTACATTCGCTCCAATTAAAAAGAACGTCGCCTTCGCATCATGTTGTTTTAGCGTATTTAATAATTCAGCCGTATATTTCCCTGGTCCATCGTCAAATGTAAGATAAGCAACTTTTCTTTCTTTTCCATTAAAACGACTTGGTGCCGTTTTATTCATTTCAACTTTCGGCTGTTCACTTGCAAGCTGCACTACATTTTCTTGTTTCGCAACAGCTTTTGCTGGTGAAGTAATTGATTGAAACATGTAATACCCAATAGCTACTGCGGCAATCGCTATTAAAACGACTACTATTTGTTTAATTTTTAAAGCTTTTTCCATTCTATCGAATTCCTCTCCCTATTAATCTTATATATAAATCGCCCAATATAATTATACATCTATTTATTTTTATTTCACCATATAAATAGATTTTATTTGTATTATAATGGGAGTTTTATCAAAATTGTTGTTCCTATTCCTTCTTTGCTTGTAACACTAAGCGCACCGCCATGAAGCTCCACCATTTTTTTAACGATAGCTAAACCAATACCTGCACCTGCAGCATGATTATTAATTTGGTAAAATGATTGCTCAATATATGGTAAATGTTCTTTAGCAATTCCAATCCCTTCGTCTCTTACCTTAATCACTGCTTGTTCTTCTATTTTAGTCGCTTCAATGTGTATTGTACTTTTTTTATGTGAATACTTAATTGCATTTTGAACAATATTCAAGAAAACTTGCTTTAGCCTATTTCGATCTCCCATCAATTCAATTCGGTCTATAGTAGTAATAAATTGAATTTCCTTCTCTTCCGATTTAGGAGTTAATTGCCAAATCGTCTCCTCTAGTATATCGTACAATTGCACCTTTTGTTTATATAAATTAAAATGATTTGATTGTAATCTTGAAAAATCTAACAATTCTTCTACTAAATGAATCAACCTATCTGTCTCACCTGAAATAATGCCCATACCTTGCTTTATTTCTTCTTCTGTTAAATGATCTACTGTTTTTAACGTCTCACTCCAACCTTTAATTCCTGTTAAAGGCGTTCGTATTTCGTGCGAAATAGAAGCAATGAATTCATTTTTCATCTGCTCAGCCTTATCTATTTTATAGGCCATATAATTTAAACTATGTGCCAAGTCACCTAATTCTCCAGGATAATCTTCTTTAATTTTTTGCTTTAATGTGCCTTCTGCAATTTGTGAAGAGGCTTGAATAATGGATTCAATTGGCTCAACAAATGAATTTGCCAAACGTCTACTAATTAAGAAGACGACTCCCGAAATAACAATACCTACAGAAATAGTAAACGTAATAATTTCAATAATCTTTTTATTTACATTTGTTAAAACAGTCGTATATTTTAAAACACCAATAGTTTGTCCTTGATGTATAAGTGGGCTTAGCACCTCTAGTTGTTTTTTATTACCTTTCTTAGTAACTTGATTATACATTTCACCTTCTAATAATGATTGTGGAATATTGACTTTACCTTCTATCTTTTCACCACTTGAAGATTGTATAACCGAGCCGTGACGATCAATTAACTGTAATTCTGTTCCTTCTAATTGAAAGCTACTAATTATGTCACCACTATATTCTTGTAACCGAATAAAGTATAGTGAATTGTATTCTGAAAAAAAACGTGTACTCGTTTTCGCATGAGACTCTATATATTGCACAATACCATTATAATAGTATCGATAAATTGAGACTGAAAATACAACTTCAAATAATACAAGCATAAGTGTAATGACCGTCATAAAATATAAAGTCACTTTCCGTTTCATCTTATACTTTCCTTCCACACATATCCTTTTCCCCACACCGTAAGAATAAATTCAGGTTCTGATGGATTACATTCTATCTTTTGACGTAACCGTCTCATATTTACATCTACCACTTTCGTCTCACCTACATAATTGGTTCCCCAAATCATATTTAAAATTTCATCACGCGAAACTGGCTTTGAAGCCTGATTCATTAAATACTGTAATATCATATACTCTGTAGGTGTTAAATCGACTAATTGTCCATCTTTATACAATCTTTCTTCTATAATATTTAACGAAAATGGACCTGACGTAACAATATTCGTTTTTTCTTCATGTACTTCTATTCTTCTTAATAAAGACTGTATACGTGCAGTTAATACTACTGGACTAAACGGTTTTGCAATATAATCATCTGCACCTATTCCTAGTCCTTGCACCTTATCTTCATCTTGTACACGTGCGGTTAACATAATAATACCCATTTTTTTATTTTCTTTCCTGATAGCCTTACAAACTTCTAAACCATTAATCCCCGGTAACATTACATCCAGCAGTGCTATATCAACAGTTTGTTCACTCAAAATTTGTAACGCTTCTTCTCCAGTAGTAGCTTCTATTACATAAAATCCAGCACGTTTTAAATTCAAAACAATAAAGCTACGGATTGTTAATTCATCTTCTAAAACTAAAATTTTTGACATAATTCTCACCTCCTACTCTTGTTGATAATCCGCTAGCGGTTTTATATATGCTTTCACTTTTTCAAATTTTGATTGCTTCGGTACTGCATATACGTGAGAAGCCGTTTTAATTGCTGCGCTGTAGCCTTTTATATTGAACCATTCTTTCCGCTTAAAAATATGAACTTCAAGCCATATTTCATTTGTTCTTGTATCCAAAAACTTTTGAGAATTTGATTCTTTTTGCTGATCTGGTATTGTAATTTTCCCTATTAACTCTTTAGGGATTTTCACATAATACCCTTTTTCTATATCTATATATCGTTCTTCAATTGGTTTAATTCCAGATTCACTCCACTGTATGTAACGTTCGAAAAGCGGACTATCACCATGTGATTTATCTTCCCAACCTTTTGGGCGTACAGTACGAACAAATTCAATAATGCCGTCTTCATTAACATCTTTACTTTCTACAACATATTCATTAAATAAATCTTCTTTCCCATCTATAGGTAATACTTCATAATGATCCTGATCAAATTTTGCTACATAAGTTATACCTGAATGAGCCCCTGTTCCCGCATCGATTACAACTGCCTTTAATGATTTAGAAATACGACCCATTTGTATTCTTTGAATACTATTTATATACGGATCAAATGTAACCTCTGACAATACCTTAAACTTTTCAATGAACTGAACCTTCAACTGTTCATCTTTCATATGCGAAACAAGGCTTATGTCTTTAAAACCATTTTTGTTTAAATCATCTATAAATAACTTTGTATACTTCTGTCTATAAAATTCCTTTATATCGTCACTCTCATCGGAAAAAACATACATTGTGTTTTCTAATAAATCACGATTGGTAGTTATTCCTATCAATAGTTCCCTTTCCCCACTCCCTGTGAAATCTCCTACCTCAACAATATCTACTTCTTCCCCATCAAATGTATAGGTTGACTTCATATTCCATCCATTATTTTTCTTCTCATATACGGCTAAATATATATGATAATCTTCATTAGGTATTTTATATACGATGACAGCTTCTTTTTTATTATCTCGCTCGAAATTCATTGACCATGTCGTCTGTTTATCTCTATTAGACATTGGAGTAAGTAAGCGATAATTAACAGGTAAATCTTTATCAATTTGTTCCTTTAATTCATTAATCCATTTTTCATTTGTAGGAGCTTCCATTAGACTTGTTGGAGCTTCAGACATTTTACATCCAGTCAATATAAAGATAATTCCCATCATGCTTAACCATTTCTGCATATGATATCTTTCCTTACCACAAATTTTGAATATGTCCTTTTACTTTTTTACCTATCCATTATACTCATACATATGAGTATAATTTTTCTAAACTAAAAAATCGTTACAGAAAAGTTACAAATACATTCCAAAAAAAAAAGATTGGCAAAAGCCAATCTTTTTTTATTATTCATTTCGGACTGATTTTGGCGTTACACCTAAATGATCATTTAATTTTTTTGAAATATCTTTTACATTTTTTTCATTTGGAATGTAATAATAAATACCACCGATACGTTTATCTGTGCCTTCTATTTGCAATTTTTCCATTTCCAAATTAGATCCTGCCATATTTTTTGTAATGGCAAGCATATCGTCAAATGTTAAGTTCGTTTTCATATTTTTATCAACCGCATCTAGTAAAGAGCCCATTTTGCTAATTGATTGAACAGACATCGCTTTTTTGGCAATTGCTTCTATTACAAGTTGCTGTCTCTGTCCACGCATTGCGTCACTATCAATTTTACGCGTTCTTGCAAGTGCAAGTGCTTGTTCTCCATTTAAATGTTGGTAACCTTTTTCTAAATGGATCATACCAGCTTGGTCTTTACTATCTTGTTCAGTGAAAGTAACTGGTACATCAATATCAATACCACCAATTGAATCGACAATTTGTACGAATGATTCAAAGTTAAACTTCACATAATAATCAACAGGGACATTTAAGAATCTTTCCACCGTATCGCGTGTGCTTTCTACGCCACCAAATACGTGAGCATGAGTAATTTTATCTAATTTTTTTCTAGTTGGAATATAAACACGTGAATCACGTGGAATACTTACTAGCTTAACAGACTTATCATCTTTATTAATTGTTGCTAATAAAAGTGCATCTGTTCGAACTGCTTCGCCATATTGGCTTTTTCTCATTTCACTTCCATCTACACCCATGATTAATATTGAAATATTATCCTTTAAAGGTTCAACTTCTTTATCACGCTTTGATGACTTTTCAATTTTCGCATACGCATCATTTACAACAGCTTTTGCTTTATTATATATAAACGAACCATATCCTACTCCTCCAAAAATAAGTAGGAAAAATGGAATTAATATGAACCATTTTATTGACTTTCTTTTAGAACGCTTTTTATTACTTCTCGTATTTTGTTCTAATTCAGAGCTCATACCCATTCGCCTCTCTTTCTCTTTACCAAGTATAATGTAAGTCTATTTATCTTCATATTGAATTTCCTTTCACTAACCTTACAATTTTGTAAGGTTACTACTTAAACCCAATACGTATTCCATTTCACATTATACTCTCGTACTTATTTTTGGCAAGTCACTATTTACCAATTTCAAAAATTTAGCACTTCGTAACATGCGGATTTACAAATTTATTAACTCTTTCATTTTAAATTAGAATGTCTTTTTCCTAACAAACGATATGAATAAAGAATTCAGCTAATTATAAAATCTCTATGAATACAGTATATTTAACTTTATTATTTCTCAAACGGCGTATACACACTTTTCTTCCCCTGATTATCAATGTAAGCCGACTTTGCTTTTATTTTCGTCTTTTCTACTTCCATGTCTTCATTTGAGAAGTTCACAATGATTTTAATATCTTTTCCATAAGAAACAGATTGTACTAGCTTATCTTCTGACAAATACGCAAAATTCGTCATCTCTTCTTTTACTGCTTTTTCATGAACTTCATTCCAAACTTTTAGATGCTCTGTAATTTCTTTTTTATGTTTATTCCACTCTACTTCATCTAAATGGTACAACGGAGGAACATTATACAATAATTCAGACAGCATTCGATTTCCAACTTCATCTTTTACCTTTAAACTTCCCCATTCCCAATGATGCGTTGTAATAACGGAATCATTGTATACTAATTTATATAATGGTACTGAATATACTGGGTTTAAATATACTTGTTTATATTCTTCTTTCAATGGTACTTGTTTTGCATATTTTTCAGGCACATTTTGATTTGGTGACCAATATCCACCGACATAATACGGACTTGTTTTATTTTTCCGCATATCTTCATCGTCCCATTTAATAACAGGTGTTTCAATTCCGTGTGCAAATGCAATCGTACTACTAGCAAAATCATTTCCACCTTCAGAACCAACGACCATACCCTTTTCTTGCGCAATGTAGTCCATTCGTTTTAAACGTGCTTTTAAATCTTGCTCTTGTGTCGTTATATGTTTCGCTGAATAGTCATCGTAAATTTCACCTGTCGCATCACAATCAATAAACCATGAATTATATTTAGGACCATTTTGTAATATATCATTCATGCGTTCCTTTACACTAGGCAGCGATAAAGTCGGGTTTAACTTGCGACCTCTGCCTAAAAAGCCTTGCACCTTTTCTCCGTTTTTCTTCGTTACAGTAGCCTCTTCATATAATGATGGGTCATTAAAGGATGCTGTGTTCCAATTTTTATCACTTTTTTCGTGAATGGAATGATATGAATCATACGGACCAACTAAATACCCCATTTCCTTCGCTTTTGTCACGAAATTAGGTTGCATAAATCCTTGTTCCCAGTTCGGCAGACCAATCCACGCTTTTTCTATTCCTACCTCTTTCATTTCCTTTAGTATGTCCGTTCCATCTGCATTACCCCATTTACTTACCTCTTCAACCGCATCACCAAGTAGCGACTTTAATAAATGCTTATTTAAGCTATACAATTCTGTGTTCGTTAAGTGACCTACACCTTTCTTTAATAGCACACTAGCTTCCTGATCAACGTTTTGAAAAATATCCTCTTTATAAAATTCCTTCATGGATAATACTTCGTTTATATAACGTAAAATAACATTTTTTTGATACTTATCAATGAAATCTTGTTTACTTACTTGATCTAATACATTCAGTTCCCCAGGCTCTGAACTATTCTTTTGAATAAGTTCTTTTATATGACTAAACAGCGGGCTATTTATTTGCTCCCTTAGTTTTGGCCAATTTATATTATTTTCTGATAGACCATTTTGATTCCAAAAATAAAAATGCGCCGCTCCATATAACTTTTCGATTTCTTTATTTTTTCTAGCCTTTTCTTGTAATGTTTTAAATTCACCTTTTCGAACAATATCATCCTTATACAGTTTAGCAATGCTTACCGCATCATTATTTGTCACATATAATTGAAATCCATATGTTTTATTTTTATTTATGCTCGGAAATTCATGTGTAAAATCAAATCCTATTTTCGGATCCGAATGAAACTTCAATTCATTATTAAACATATTGTTTGCAATATATACAATTGAATATTTCGAACCATTTAATGCGAAAAACTTCATAGAAAATGATTCAGCAAATGAATATGCATCATCCTTTAAAAACTTCTTCCAATTCTCATCATTGCTCGGAATTTGCTTACCCTCCCATAACGGAAGTGTATAATTTTCAGCTTCTACTTTCGGCCATGTAAAGCTTTCTGCACCAGTCGATTCCACTTCAATGTTTAAGTGGTCTTTTTTCTTTTCTACTTTTATTTTCACTTTTTGATCTGGATATTCCCACGATGTACGATCCTTTTCTTTTTTTACATTCGATACCTTCATTTTCGGTAGGGGTTGTGATGCCTGTTCCTTTACCCCCTCATGTTCTACAGTTAATGTGAATGTTTCTGGATTTACATCATAAGTAAAATCTTTATACGTCGATTTCTTTATTTTAGACTCTTGTACAGCATTACTACCTTTTACGTCACAACCGACTAAAGTCGAAAATGGCATAGTTGTTAGAAGACATATCGCTATCATTTTTTTCATCCTCTGCACCTCCACCAATGAATATACAGGTGGTTTGTTACAGGAATGTGGCAAAAAATAATAGAGCTAGCATTTTGCTAGCTCTATTTAGAGTATTAAAAGTTGATATGAACAACTATAATTCGCTTAGAAGATATGTAATACAGTAACTGCATTTTTTCTCAACAATTATGAAACTAAACAAATTAAAATTTTAACAAGCATTCTTCAACTGAAAAAATAAGTGTATACAATGTATCCTAAAAGTAGTACTAAAATGATTATTCCTGTACCTTTCCAATTCATACCGCCTGTTATATCAACTGGACTACCCGTTTCCGCTCTATTGAGTCCGTCACGTAAAGAACCCATAGGATTACTTTTTAATTCACTTTGTCTCATACGCTCTCTTTTTTCTTCTGGTGACTCTTTATTCATTTAATCACCTCCAAAATGAATGCACTCTTTACTTACATTATTCAAAATCAACATTTGTTTTATATTTTTTCCGAAAAAACCTAATTTAAAATAGGTTTGCAACGTAAAGAAAGCTAGCCATGCCAGCTTTCTTTACGATCCAATATGCTCTTCCTTATTTACAATAATACCTTTATGGTCGATTTCAAGCTCACATACTTTCATATCTGTAAATACTCTCGCTAATTGCTCAGCGATTTCTTGACGTTTCTCATATGGCGTTAATATAAAAATAGATGGTCCCGCACCGCTAAGTGCTGTACCGTACGCACCAAATTCTTTTGCGCATTTACGAATAGATGGTAATAACGGTACGAGTTCTAAACGATATGGCTCGTGAAAATGGTCTCTCTCCATCATTTCACCTACAACTTCCCACCGCTTTTGACATAATGCAGCTACTAATACGTTACTTATCGCACTAGCTTTAACTGCCTCATGAAACGGAAACATCTTTGGTAATACAGATCGACTTTCATCTGTATTTAATTCTTCATTCGGAATAAGAGAAATTACCCCTAACTCCTTGCTCTCAATTCTTACGACGGAAATATCCTTTCCATCAAGTGCTCCGATTACAGTTCCACCTAATATAGAAGCAGCAACATTATCAGGATGTCCTTCAAAATTTGTAGCAATTTGAACTTTTTGATCAGCAGTTAAGTTCAAATTGCCTAGTTGATTCGCAAGTTCTATCCCAGCTACAATCGCTGATGCACTACTTCCTAGCCCTCTTGTTAATGGGATATTACTAGTAACTTCTATTATATGGGGTGATATAGAAGGACAGACTTTACATGCCGTGCTAACGATTAAATTTTTATCGTCTGTCGGAATTGATTCTTCAAAGGAATGGATTACTTGCCATTTATCAGCTTTTTCTTTAACCACCACATCTAAATACAATGACAAAGCTATTCCAACTGAATCAAATCCAGGACCAACATTTGCCGTACTAGCAGGGACACGAACACTTAATGGTATCACGACATAATCACCCCTTTAATATGATCTTTAATCTGTTCTATATCATTTGACAAACTTGCGATGTCTAGTTGATTTGAAGAAATAGCGATATCAGGATCCTTCAAACCATTTCCAGTTAATACTGCAACAACTGTTTCTCCCTTTTTGATTTTTCCAGATTTAACATGTTTAATTACGCCAGCTAATGAAGCATTTGATCCCGGTTCAGCGAAAACTCCTTCAGTTTTTGCCAATAACCTATACGCATGTAAAATTTCTTCATCTGATACCATATCTATTTCACCACAAGACTGCTCGGCAGCCTCTACTGCATACGACCAACTTGCTGGGTTACCAATGCGAATTGCTGTTGCAATTGTTTCAGGCTCTTCAATTACATGCCCTTTTACAATTGCCGCTGCTCCTTCTGCTTCAAAGCCATGAATTCTTGGCTTCTTATAACCTTTTTCTTTCTCATATTCACAGAAGCCTTTCCAATATGCTGTAATATTCCCTGCGTTCCCAACAGGGATAGCTAGAACATCTGGTGCATTTTGCAATTGGTCACAAATTTCAAATGCTGCCGTTTTTTGTCCTTCAATTCGATAAGGATTCACTGAATTTACTAATGTAATCGGTTCTTCTGCAGCAATATTTCTTACAGCCTTAAGTGCATCATCGAAATTCCCTTCTATTGAAATAATTTCAGCTCCATAAGCGACCGCTTGCGCTAATTTTCCATGCGCAATCTTTCCTTCAGGGATTACGATTATACATTTCATCCCAAGACGTGCCGCATATGCTGCAGCTGATGCTGATGTATTACCTGTTGATGCACAAATGATTGCTTCTGAACCTTCTTCTTTCGCCTTAGCAACTGCCATCACCATACCACGATCTTTAAAAGAACCTGTCGGATTCGCTCCTTCGTACTTACCATATAGCTGAATCCCTAATTGCTTTGATATATTTAATAACGGAATAAGAGGTGTATTTCCTTCCATTAAACTGACATCAGGTGTGTTTTCATTCACCGGTAAATAAGAAGCATATTGTTTCAATAGTCCTTTATACATATTGTTTTTCCTCCTCAATAATGTAGTAACTGTTTATTTCACTTGCGACAGCTTCTATCGCTCCTAAAACTCGTTCGAATTGATACTTGGAAGTTCGATGTGTCACAACAACAACTTCTGCCAGTTCACGGTTTAAAGGTAATTGAATAACTTCTTTTAAACTTACAGAGTAATTAACGAAACATTCTGTTATTTTTTGCAACATCCCAGGCTCATCTCGTAATGAAATACGCAAGAAATATTTCGAAACTACTTCTTCATCACCTTGTAATTCATAAGGAACTGGTTCTTTTAACGCACTTTTATTTTTCGGCACTTGATTCATATTTTTAACGATGGAAATAATATCACTTACTACAGCAGAACCAGTTGGCAACTTTCCAGCTCCAGGTCCGTAAAACATTACTTCTCCTACCGCTTGACCGTGAACATATACTGCATTAAATTCATTATTCACATTTGATAATGGATGCTGGCTCGGTAAAAGCGTCGGTTCTACACTTAAATGAATGGCTGATCCTTGTTTTTCTGCTTTCCCAATTAACTTCATAGTAAATCCTAACTTTTCAGCCATTTGTAAATCTTCTTTTTCGACATTTCGAATCCCTCTTACTTGCACATCATCTAATGAAACATTCATCGAAAAACCTAAGTTTGCAAGAATTGCTACCTTTCTCGCCGCATCTAGTCCATCTACATCTGCTGTCGGATCCGATTCTGCAAAACCTAATTTTTGCGCTTCCTGTAAAGCCTCTTCATAAGACCATCCATTTTGACTCATTTTTGTTAACATATAATTTGTTGTACCATTTACAATTCCCATTATTTTTTCAATTTGATCTGATGCTAGCCCGTCAGTTAGTCCTCTTAACACTGGAATACCGCCTGCTACGCTCGCTTCATAACATAAATCACAATCATTATTGTTCGCCAGTTGAAGAAGCTCTGCACCGTATACAGCCATTAAATCTTTATTTGCTGTCACGACATGTTTCTTATTTCGTAAAGCCTTAACAATATGCTGCTTCGCTTCTTCAATTCCGCCCATTACCTCTACTACAATATCAATATTCGAATCATTTAGAACTTCATCTGCATGACTTGTTACTGCAATCCCGTCAATACAAACATCGCGTTCTTTTTCCAAATCACGTACAACGACTGTTTTCACTTTCACTTCGTATCCTGTATCAAGAGCGATTTTTTTATAATGTTCTTTCAAAATATGAACAACACCACTTCCGACCGTACCTAAACCTAATACCCCAACATTTATAACGTTATTCATCTTCTAATCTCCTCCTACAATTTTATTATTTATCTCTATCAATCACCTTGCTCTGCTTTTTAATCATGCAGGTGGTGGTTATTTCCGTACGTACAAATCGTTCCATGTTACTGCACCTCCTTTCAAAGTAAAAAAACACACCCATCCCTAGGAAAGGGACGAATGTGTTTTCGTGGTTCCACCCTTGTTCCAATCTAGACGTATTTCTCCCTAGATTGCTCAAGTTCAGATAACGGCTGATACCGTCAATAATTACTAGATTACTCGTTCACTATTGAAGTTCAAAGGTGGTAAAATCATTTCTCGTGTTAGGAAGCTCACACCCTTGACTTCCCTCTCTGTAAACCGTAAAAATGATTTCGTGTCCTTATCATTACTTTTTCGTTCATGTTTATTTGTTAACTCATTATACTCGCATAAAAAACAAAATCAATACTATTTTTTAATTATTTTAAATTTTCAATCTCTAAATCCGTAAAAAAACACACTCATCCCTAGGAAAGGGACGAATGTGTTTTCGTGGTTCCACCCTTGTTCCAATCTAGACGTATTTCTCCCTAGATTGCTCAAGTTCAGATAACGGCTGATACCGTCAATAATTACTAGATTACTCGTTCACTATTGAAGTTCAAAGGTGGTAAAATCATTTCTCGTGTTAGGAAGCTCACACCCTTGACTTCCCTCTCTGTAAACCGTAAAAATGATTTCGTGTCCTTATCATTACTTTTTCGTTCATGTCTATTTGTTAACTTATTATAGTTATCAACTTTTTAAAAAGCAAGCCTATTTTTACTAACTATTTTCAAGAATTTTTTTTATTATATTTCACAATAGCATTATGCAACTGCCACTCAATTTACCTATTTTGTCATTTCTCCAGTTTATAAATCAACGGTTCATATATAAAGTGAAACTTTAATCAGTGGGGATTTTGTTCATCCCCACTGATTATTAGCCTTCACCAATCGGGCTTTTACGGGCAGTTGATCCCCACCTGACTTCTTTGTTTTCGCTGAATTTTGAGGTAGGGGTCTTACCACCCGTTAATGCGGGATAAATCCCCCATTCTAAAACCCGTACACATCCGCTCTACAAAGCTATATCAATAAAATTTTTAATACAATCTTTTTGTATAACTTTCTTCTAAAGAACGTGCAACATCTTCTTCTGAAGTATTCACTTTCGCATGCTCCAGCAACATTTTTGCTGCTGATGGTAACTCTTTTTTATTTAACCAAGATTCTGGATCCCACATCTTAGAACGAATAAACGCTTTTGCACAATGAATATAACACTCTTCTATTTCAACAACAATTCCAAGCAACGGATTGCGTCCATTCGCCTGCATTTCTTTCAAAATTTCTTCGTCGTTTGTAATATACGCTCGGCCATTTATTCTGAGTGTCTCCCCAAGACCTGGAATAAAAAAGATTAGTCCTACACGTGGATTTGAAATAATATTCAAAATGGAGTCTATACGACGATTTCCTGGTCTTTCTGGAATGATAATATTATTATTATTGAGTACGTATACAAATCCAGGTGCATCTCCTCGCGGCGAGGCGTCACACTCCCCCAACTGATTTCCAGTGGATAATACTAGAAAAGGAGATTTAGAAAGAAAATCTATGCAATGGTGGTCTAATGATGAAATGACTTTTTTCAACGCTCGCTCACTTGGTTGCCCCAATATTTTCCGTAACTCTTCCTCTGTTGAAATAATTGATTTTATTTCCGTACGCTCTATCCCCACTTATAACCACTCCTTTTTCTTTATTTTTCCAAAATTCAATACAAATATTGTATAATAAAATTTGAGGAAAGGGGAATTAAAATGACAGAGTGGTTAACAATATTTGATCCTGAAAGAAATACACTTGGGAAGAAATTACGTGATGAAGTGCATCGTGACGGCGATTGGCACGAAACATTTCATTGCTGGTTTGTAGAAAAAGATACTGAAGATATGTTTTTATATTTCCAATTACGCTCTAAAAATAAAAAAGAAGCTCCATGTATATGGGATATTACTTCAGCTGGACATATTATGCATGATGAAGATGTACAAATTGGTGGTCTTCGTGAAATTGAGGAAGAATTAGGGCTTTCCTTTCAAACTAATGATTTAACATACAAGGGAATCTTTAAAATAGATTATGAAATTTCAAATCTTACTGATCGCGAGTTTTGTCATATGTATTTTCACAACGTCATCAATCCACTTCCATTCGCACCAGGTGAAGAAGTAGACGATGTGATGAAAGTACATGCAACTTCTTTTCTACAACTATTAAAAGGAGAGATTTCATCTTTAACGACTATTTCAGTCTTAAACAATACACCGATTACGATAACATTTGAAGATATTTATCCGTATGATCTTGCATACTATGAATTTGTTATAGAGCAAGGAAAAGAATTATTAAAAAATAATAGTTTATAAATAAAATAGGACTCCTAGCATAATATTGCGTAGAGTCCTATTTTTTATTATTGTTCAAGGATTTTTAATCTACTCTCTACTTGTATAAATAAACGAATGATTAATAACAGCATAACCACTATAATCGCTATTATTGTATGTGGATATCTAAACAGTATACTAATAACACTTCCAATTAACATCATGATAAATCCGTTTTGCTTCATCACTTCTGCACTATACCTGTTACCCGCATCCCATAATTCCTTATTTTTCATAGATCGTTTCGTACGATAACCATATGCCGCATTAATATCGGTCGGTGGATTTTTTTGAAGAATAATTGCCGCAAGTATAAAAATAATACCAATCAATATGCTTATTCCTATGTTTACTAGTGCATCAATCAATTATATCCCCCCTAACTTACACTTTCATTATACGACATAACCCTTATTTTCCTAATTTATAACACATTCACTTTCTTTCTTTTGATGTCTGGAACATACTTGGAAGTGTTACAAAACGTGCCCCTTTCGTTTTTAACTGCGGAATGATTTTGTCTAGTGCATCAACAGATCCTTGTAAATGCCCACCTGGAGTAGAATGCTGCAGTATGACACTACCTGGAAATGAATTCCCTAACACATTATTTGTAATCGTATCGGCACTTACACCTTTCCAATCAACTGTATCAACACTCCACTGTACAATCATAAAATTTTGCTCAGTTGCCCAATTCAATTGATTTTCAAGTATTTCACCATACGGTGGACGTATAAATTTAGGCGCATAGCCGGCTAAACGTTTTAATATTTCTTCCGTTTTTATAATTTGATTACGGTACTCAGCGTCATTTACTTTCGCTAAATTCGGATGACTGTACGTATGATTACCAATTACATGCCCTTCATTTGCAATACGCTTTACTACATTCGGAAATTTTTCTGCGTTTTCACCAAGTAAGAAAAAAGTAGCTTTTACATTATGTTGTTTTAACTTATCTAATATTTTTGGCGTGAATTCTGAATCTGGTCCATCATCAAATGTAAGAGCTACTTCCGCTTTATTATACGGTCCTGAAAATGCGTACGCATATTTTTCAACCCATGTAAATGGTGTCCACGATCCACGATCATCTGCTTTCATTTGTACTTCATAGCTTTGAGGGATATATGCGTATGGCAATGCGCTTATATAATCTCCATAATAAAATGAGTTATATGGCATATAAGCATACGAAACATCTCGTTCTAGTCCCCATTGATATGGAGCAAACATTTCTGGCGAATAAAAATAATACATGATAAAAAACCTCCCTAAATTTTCATATGTGATTCATCTGCACTTTGTTAGAGAAATTGTTATTCATAAACAAAAATAAGACTGTCCTTAATTAGGACAGTCTTACTGCTTACTATTATTAATAAATCGATGTACTATCTTTTGGCAAAGCTTTCACATGTTTTAAATAGTTCGTCACTTTATCATCATCATCTTGCGGATATTGATATTCATATTTGTTAGCGATTTCGTTCGCCACTTCCCTAAATAAATTACCCATAACAAAGAATGACTCCCATATGTTTTCATATTCTGCATTAGAAAATGTTCTTTTAAATTGCACCCACATATCTTTTTCAATATATTGCTCGAAATGCTTTCCAAACTTCCCTGTATTAACTGTAAAGTCTGTTTTCATACCAATATGCCATTCTAGCATTACGATGAACATATCTCGCACTGGTCCTTCAAGCATTCCTTTTGCATAAGAAAGTTCCTCTCGCCATAACCCTTTTGCGATATTCGTACTACACCACCAAAATTCATTACAACAATCCAAAAACTCTTTTTCTGTAGGCTTTTTTATTAAGTAATCCTTATCGCTTGCTGGCGGGAATTCTTCCAGACAATTATCTTTATCAAGAAGCAGTTTACTTAAACTATCTTGTCCAACGAACTTTTTTATTAACTCAACTAGAACTAGCGTTAAATCAATCCGATTCCCATCCATGAACTGCATTAAATATGGAAACTTCCCGTCTTCATCTGGTGGAACTAACGACATTTCTTCTGGCATTTGTACAATCATTATTTCTCCAAATCTATGAATCCAATTATGATTAGACGTAAAAGATTGTATATCATTTACAACATACATAATATCATAGTCTTGAAAACAATCTCTTTTCACATTTGGATTTACACGCGATCCATTCAGGATGACAGCTCGAATTCTTTCATCCTCTATTGCTGTATTTATAATTAAATCTAACATTTCTTTTTCAGTTCTCATCTACTTATAGCCTCCAATTTTTTAATATACAATATAGTGTTATGTATATTGGAGGTCCACGAGCTAGTCTCGTTATACACGATACATGTTATAATTTTTGAAACTTCTTTTTCATTCCTTTTCCCTCCTTACATCACTCTTTTACAACTGCCATTCCTTTCAATTTACCAATGCTTTCTACCATTCACTTTTAATTATACCGAAAATTCTGTCTTGAATACAAAAAATAAAGAAGGGACATCTACCCCTTATAGAATAGATATCCCTTCTTTTAAAGTTAAATTTAATTCCTATGGATTAGTAGACCAAAGCCCAGCAGATTTAATAAATGTACGTTTATTTAATTTCAGCTGCGCTACGATGAATTCTGCAATATCTTCTGCTTGCATTACTTTATCAGGGTTTCCATCAGTTAATCCTAAATCTACAGCCATATCAGTTGCTACTGTACTTGGAGTTAAAGCTGTTACACGAATGTTATGTTTGCGAACTTCCATCGCTAACGATTCTGTTAAGCCAAGGACACCAAATTTAGAAGCACTATATGCACTTGTTACAGGTGCGCCTTTTTGTCCTGCTGTAGATGAAATGTTAATGATATCACCAGATTGTTGTTCAATCATGCTCGGTAAAGCTGCACGAGTTGCATAGTATACACCCATTAAGTTTACTTGAATGATTTTTTCCCAATCAGCAACGTCTAGTTCTAAAAACTTACCGAATTTAGAAATACCAGCGTTATTAATTAAAATATCGATAGATCCTAAACCATTTTTTAACGTTTCAATCGCAGTTGTTACTTCTTCGTATGAAGAAACATCAGCAGTTGCAATAACGGCTTTTACACCTTCTGCTTCTACTTCTTTCGCTACAGCTTTTAAGTTTTCTTCTGAACGAGCTAATAAGCCTACATTTACGCCTTCTTTCGCTAATGCGATTGCTACAGCGCGACCAATCCCTCTACCTGCTCCTGTAATTAAAGCATTTTTACCTTGTAATAATTCTGCCAAGTATAACACTCCTTAATCATCTCAGTTATGTATTATATTAAAATTGTATCTATGTTTATGTAAAAAGGCAATGATGCACTTTCATGTGCGTAGGTTACTTGTAGGTAACTATAGAAAGTTTTTATTTATAAGTTTCATTTTTTTACCATTATTCATGTAAAATAAAAACAAATCCAGCATAGGGGAGTGTATGAGTATGAAAAGAAAAAAATGGTTCTTGTTACTAACTGCAGTCGGACTATGTATCATATTGTTTGCACTGTACTTTATATTTGGTAACCCACTAAATTATAAAGTAATAGAAAAAGATACTAGCCATTATCTCCATACTAAAAAAGGTTATAAGCAAAAAGAGATACAAAACATAACCGGAAAATATACTCCCCTTTATAATATTGGCTATTATGCAACAGTAGTATATAAAGACGAACCATATTTCACCTACTCTTATACATACGATGATAATAAAAAAATAATACAAGACAACGGTATTTTAGGAAGACACACTGAGTCATTTGAACATCTTAATTTAAACTGGTCGTTGTTTGACCAGTTAGTAGATGGTATTCATACAAACTTGCAAGGAAGAGGTTTAAGAGAAAAAAAAGATTATTCTATACGACACGTTCAATTCATTGATATAGATGACGATAAAAACGGTGCGGAAGCATACGTTGACTTTAAGAAAGATAAAGAATCCGATTACTCATATCGTATGAATAGCGAAGGAAAAGCTTATCAATATAATTGCAGTAACGGTAAATGCATTTTTAAAGAGAAATAGTGTTAGAAGGTTCTCCTTCTAACACTATTTCTCTTCATGATTCGGCATACGCACAATAAATTCAGTACC
The DNA here is from genome assembly GCF_022664295.1 of Bacillus cereus group sp. BfR-BA-01311. Taxonomy (NCBI): domain Bacteria; kingdom Bacillati; phylum Bacillota; class Bacilli; order Caryophanales; family Bacillaceae; genus Bacillus; species Bacillus cereus group sp. BfR-BA-01311. Next base: position 179,123 of record NZ_JAKUHC010000008.1, on the reverse strand, counting down.
TTTTCCTTCCTCACTCTCCACTTTTATCTCTCCTTGATGAAGGTCGAGTACTTTCTTTACAATAGCTAAACCTAAGCCACTTCCCCCATAGGCACGATTTCGTGAAGAATCCGCTTTATAAAAACGCTCAAAAATATGTTGTTTCTGTTCTTCTGATATACCAATTCCTGAATCACGGATACGCACTTCCACTACTGTCTCATGTTCCTTTAACTGAATAGTAATCGTACCACCGCTTGGAGTAAATTTAATACTATTATGAATTAAATTAATCCACACTTGACTCATACTTTCTTGGTCAGCAATAACATATACTTTTTCTAAATCTAGTTCTAACTCAATTTCTTTTTCAGCCCAGAGTGGTTCACTATTTAACACAATTTGCTTTAATTGTTGATCTAATCGATAGCTCACTCTTTCTGGTGTATACTCTTCTGATTCTAAAAGAGTTAGCTTTAGTAAATTTTGACTTAGTTTAGATAATCTCGTTGTTTCAGTTTCAATAATGGTAAGATAATGCTTTCTTTTTTCCTCAGAAAGATTATCGTCTTGTAGTGCTCTAGCAAATCCTTTTATAGAAGTTAACGGTGACTGTATTTCATGAGAAACATTCGATACAAACTCTTGTCTCATTTTCTCCATCGTATTCAGTTCATCTGTCATATCATTTATACTTTTTACGAGCACGCCAATTTCACCATCATACTTTTCTTCATTTCTTATTTTTACGGAGAAGTCTCCTTTTGCAATTTTTTGTATCGGTTCAATAATAGTCCAAATCATCGCCTCTCGTTTTGGTCTCATTAATATTCCAATCAATGTCCAAATAAGAATAATAAAGACAAAACCGACCATATCACTAATTAGAAAGGCAACAAACGGCGATACGTTTACGTCAAAAGCATTCAATAAACTAGTTGCTACATAAAATGCGATAGACCAAATGATAGTAAGAAAAGAAAAGAGCGCTAATACCGCCCCAAATACTTTCAGCATCTTCAACTTACTCATTCGTTTTCTTTTTCTCATTTACTTACCTCTAAGCGATACCCTAATCCTCTTATTGTTTTAATACTAAATTTCGACTGCTCTTCTTGAAACTTCTCACGTAACCGATTAATATGAACGTCTAGTGTACGTTCATTTCCTTCAAAATCATATCCCCATATTTCTTCAATTAATTGCTCTCTCGAACAAGTTCTTCCCGATTTAGACCCTAAAGTAAAGAGCAGCTCAAATTCTTTTAACGGTAACGTAACCGTTTGTTCTCCAGATGTAACTTCGAATGTTTTACGATTTAATAATACATCTCCAACTTGAATCGATTGCGAAACAGTAATTTGGTAACGTTTCAATAATGCCTTTACTCTCACTACTAGTTCTATAGGATCAAATGGTTTTACAAGATAATCATCTGTCCCAAGGTGAAATCCTTTTACTTTTTGTGATGTTTCCCCTTTGGCAGTTAGCATCAGAACCGGGATATCATAGTATTTTCTTAATTCAAAACATACATCAAATCCATCCATATTTGGCATCATGATATCAAGAATAACCATATCGACTTTTACGTCATCCATTTTCTGAAGTGCATCTACTCCATCAATTGCCTCATATGTTTGAAAACCTTCTCGTTCTAAAAATACAGAAACGAGTTCTCTAATGTGTGGATCGTCGTCTACTATTAAAATTTTAGGTATCAAAGGAACCATTTCCTTTCTACTTAGCATCTAATATATTTTTTAAAAATGAATCATCAGTGGAGTAAAATCCCACTGATGATTCATTTTATAATGCACCCTCTTTAATTTTCAATTGCTGCGTTGCAAACTCACGATACATATCATGCGTCTGTAATAATTCATCATGCGTACCACTACCTGTAAGATTCCCTTTTTCAATAAAGATAATTTTATCTGCATCTACAACAGTAGAAAGTCTATGTGCAATCACTAATGTTGTTCTGCCTTTCATTAAGTTATTTAATGCTTTTTGAACGACAGACTCAGATTTACTATCTAAGCTTGAAGTTGCCTCATCGAGCATAAGAATTTGCGGATTTCGAAGTAACGCTCGGGCAATAGCAATTCGCTGTCTTTGTCCCCCAGAAAGCTTCACACCGCGTTCTCCAACTTCTGTTGCATAACCGTTTGGTAAGTCATGAATAAACGCATCAACATATGCCATTGCAGCTACTTTTTCAATTTCTTCATCCGTTACTTCGCCCTCGACACCATAACAAATATTATCACGAATCGTTCCATCAATTAACGGACTATCTTGTGATACGTAACCGATTTGACGTCGCCATGACTCTAATGAATAACTCGTAATTGATTCTTCCCCTAATTTAATGGCGCCACTAGTTGGCTCATAAAAACGTTCCAATAATGAGAATAACGTTGTTTTCCCACTACCACTTGGTCCTACAATTGCTGTCACTTTTCCAGATTCAATTGTGAAATCAATATTTTTCAAAACTTGCTCTTCTTCGTTATACTCAAAATGTACATTTTCAAGAACAATCGGTTGCTTAGCATTTGTCACTTTCACACCAGTTTCATGATCTTCTACTTCATATTCTAAAATCGTACTAATTCTTTCCGTCGCACCAATTGCCTTTTGGAATTGTGTAAAGAACATAGATAATTGACTCATCGGCATTACAATTTGAACTAAATACAAAATAAACGCTACAAGTTCACCAGTTGTTAATGCACCGCTAGAAACTCGCATCCCGCCATATCCTACGATAATAACAAGTAGTGCCATTAAAACAAACGACATAACTGGCGAAATTAATGCTTGCACTTTTCCTTCTTTCAAACCAAATTGTAATAACTTTTGTATACCTGTATTACCCGTTTCATATTCTCTTTTTTCTGTATTTGAAGATTTCACTAAACGAATTTCTGATAACACTTGCGTTAACACACTTGTAAAAGATGCCGTTTCATCTTGAAGCGCTTTTGAAATCTTATACATTTTTCGTCCAAGTGGAACTAAAATTAACACAGACAACGGAATAACCGTTAAAAGTAACGCAGTCATTTTCCAATCTAAAACAAATAATACAATTAACGATCCAACAATTGAAATACCGCCTGTTAATAAGTTTGACAAATGCTCAGAAATTAACGTTTTCACTACACCTGTATCATTCGTCATACGGCTAATTGTATCACCTGTTCTATTTTGATCGTAATAAGATACCGGCAAGATAAGTACCTTTTTCCACAAACGTTCTCTTAGTCCCGCTACAATCTTCTGCCCAATATAATTTAGTAAATATATAGACAACCCTGCCGCAATAGTTTGCATTACAAAGAAAGCAACTAATCCAACAATTTGTCCTGCACTAATTGAAGAAAGCGAAAAATTATCTACTAATCCTTTTGTAAGCATAGGAATAAATAAACTCGCTCCCGTAGAAAGCAAACTCATTAATAACGCAAAAACTAAAATTCCTTTCGGAGGATTTGTATCTTGAATAAGGCGTAAAAACTGCCTCCAACTCCCTTTTTTCTTCATTTCATTTCTAACTTCCATTCCTGTTCATCTCCTCGTGGTAAACCAAACTGTTCTTTCTAAAATTAGAATACGATACAAATGTAAACTGAATGTAAACACACTTTTTCTATTTTTACAAAATATACATAAAAACTCATCTTTACAACAGATATAAATATCTGATATTATTACCTGGTACTTAATATTATTCTATGTAAATTATAGATAAATAATTTACAACACGATATAAATCTCCAGTTAGTGAAAGGAGTATCCTTTTTGCAAACAAATATACATTCTGAAAAGGAAACAATTATTTTTATTCATGGATTAGTTGGCAATCGTCGCGCCTTCAAAAAGGAGCAAAAACGTTTTTCTTCCTCCTACAACATTATAACTTATGACTTATTAGGTCACGGTGATGATAAAGGAAAAGCAATCGACTTTTCATTACAGCGCCTCGTAGATCAATTATTAAACTTATATGAGCAAGAAGATATTAAAAAAGCACATATTTGTGCGCTAAGTTACGGCTGTTACATCTCTACAATTTTTGCACAAATGCATCCAGAAAAAGTATTAAGTATTTGTCATATTGGAGGACATTACAATAACCCTTCTCGTTTATATAATGTATTTCAAAATTTTTGGGAGAAGCGAGGAGATGAATACTCTAAATGGCTCTCTCAATACGCAAATACTATTTTTCCAAGCGGTATACTAAAAGCAAATCCGTTCGCAGTCATTTCAAGAAATATTTACTACCGTTTCGGATTACAATTACATTCATCCATAATTGCCCAGTCATTACGACATAGGTTAGAATTCGATTTAAAATCTAAATTAAAATCACTTCCTCACCCTATACTATGGGTAATGGGAGAGCATGATCATCTCTATAAATCTTGTCTATTTGATTTGAAATCTATTTTGCCTAACGTTCTATATAAGGAAATACCGTTAGCGGGACATGCAGCGAACTTATTTCGCCCTAACTATTTCCATGACTTATATGATCGATTTTTAAATGGAAAGTTAAAATAAAAACTATTAAACTTCCAATTTATTTAACTATAAAAAGGCTTCCCAAGTTTCCTTGGAAAGCCTTTTCTCTATACGAAAAGTATATAAAACTACTTTTTCTTAGTATGCTTTTGTGTAACCTAATAGGTGCTTGCTCCAGTAAGAGTTACTTACAGAACTAATACGTACACCAGTTGCATCTGTTTCTGCACTAATGAACTGACCGTTTCCTAAGTAAACACCCATGTGAGAAGGACCTGATTTATAAGTATTTTGGAAGTATACTAAATCACCTGGTTGTGGATTGCTAGTTTTTGTTTTAGAGCTCCAGTATCCAGCAACTGTTTGACGAGCTCCTTTATGACCAGTTTGATTTAATACGTAGTGAATGAATCCACTGCAGTCAAAACCAGCAGGTGTTGTACCAGCAGTTCTGTATGGTGAACCATTTAAAGATCTAGCGAATCCAGCGATTGAAGATGTATCTCCACCTGTTGTTGGTTTTTGTACGTCTTTACCTGGTTGTTGAACGTTATTTGTAACATTATTGTTATTTGTAACGTTGTTTACTCCGCCTTTTACAAACTTAACGAAGTCTGCACTTACGTAACCTGTGCGGCCGTTATGGTTAATTTTGTACCAACCATTTTCAGCACCAGTAACGTTTAATACTTTACCATTTGTTACTCCACCGATTACAGCGTTGTATGTAGCTGGGCCTGTACGTACTTTTAAAGCACCAGTGTTAACAACATAAGAACCACCAGTTTGAACTGTTGTAGTATTGTTGTTTGTAGTTGGTTGTTGTGTTTCGTTAGATACAGCAGAACCACCTTTTGTTACGAAGTCTTTGCTTACGTATCCAGTTCCACCATTGAAGTTGATTTTAAACCAATCTTGTACTTCACCTACAACTTGTACTGTTTTACCTTTGTTTACAGAACCTAATACTGTATGAGATGTACTTGGGCCTGTACGTACGTTAAGTGAAGAAACGTTTACTGTGTAAGTACCTGTTCCTTGTTGAACAGTCGTTCCTGTTTTGCCACCAGTTGTTACGAAGTCACCACTTACATAACCTGTTTGACCATTTACGTTTACTTTGAACCAACCATTTTCTTGTCCAACTACTTGTAGCACTTGGCCTGATTTTACTTTAGAAATAACGTTATGTCCTGTACCAGCACCTGAACGAACATTTAATACATCAGCAGTTACTGTGTATTTTAATTCAGAAGTTGTTTCTACAGTTTTTGTTTCAGTTACAGTCGTTTGAGTTTGAGTTTGAGTTTGTCCATTAATTTCTTTTAGCGCTTCATTTGAAACTTGTGCATGAGCAGAATCCATTCCTGGAACTGCAACGCCAGCTACAGAAGCTGCTGCTAAACCTGCAATTACTTTTTTCATAAGTTGTCTTTACTTCCTTTCCCTACTATCCTCTTAAAAAAAACTAAAACTTTAATACTTTACAATATTATCAAAGTAAAATATTCATCCAGTTCCATTTTTTAGCAAGAGTTTTATTTTTCACACGTAGTTCATTTTAAATGAACAAAGTGAAATCCGTGTGAACTTCATGTGAACTTTATCATTAAACACAGTGTTTTTGCAATGGTTTTTTCAAATTTCTTATATATCGCATAAAAATTCGACATTCCATTTAATATTTTAATATAAAATATCCCTTTTCTATCTATTATAAAAAATTCTATTAACCTAATACAAACTCAAGTATGTATTTCCTTATAAAGCTCCTTACATAAAGTATACTTTCATCATGACAAAAATCACTCTATTTATCAATAGTATAATATTTTTAGAAAACTAAATTTCTATACTATCTACAATTTTGAAATAATTTGACGAATTGTAAGATTTATTTCACAAAAGCCATTTCTCCTTTAAAGAAAACACACACTATATCAACTGTTCTCTTTTTCTTATAATGGAATTTATAGGATATTTATAGTATTATATACATATCTTAATAAACAAGAATTTTAGCGAATTGATTAAAGTTTCATTCCCTTATAAAATGAAACTTTAATCAGGAAGGGTTTTATACATCCTCCGCTAATTATTAACCCTCACCACTCGGGCTGCCCATTAATGCGGAGTTTTATTGGAATAAAAAGAGGAGGCATATTTGTGAGAAATATAATAGATGATCCAATACAAAAAAACATAGAGCTATACTATGCTTTTATTCAATTCGTTTCAATGATAACATTACAAAAAGTATCAGCTATTGAAACACGTAAAAACGAATTAAAAAATCAGATGAAAAATGCCGGACAAAAAAACCCTTATTACGTATAAAAAAAGGTGAACAGGTTATATTCCTGTTCACCTTTTTAAATTATTTATAAATTTTCACACGGTCCTCTAGCGGTTGGAATTCTTTTTCACCAGCATGTACTACCGGTTTACCAAATGGCATTTGCGCAATAAGTTTCCAATTCTCTGGAACATCCCACTCTTTTCTCACTTCTTCATCAATTAGCGGATTGTAATGCTGTAACGTAGCACCAAACCCTTCAATTTCTAAAGCTGTCCAAATTGCAAATTGTAACATTCCTGATGATTGCTGAGACCAAGTTGGGAAATTATCTTTATATAATGCAAAGTTAGCTTGAAGGCTTTCCACTACTTCACTGTCTTCAAAATATAAAACCGTTCCATAACCACTTTTAAATGCATTCATTTTTTCTTCAGTAGGTGCAAAGTTATTTTCAGGTACAATTTTTCGTAACGTTTCTTTCGTAATATCCCATAATTTATCATGTTGTTCTCCTAATAAAACAACAACGCGAGCACTTTGAGAATTAAAAGCTGAAGGTGTATGTTTTACAGCATGATAAATCACTTCTTGAATTTTCTCATCAGAAACTACTTGCTCTTTACTAATTGCATAAATAGATCTTCTGTCTTCAATTGCTGAGTAAAAATCTTTTGCCATCATAATTCCCTCCAATTTTCAATTGAGGCTATTTCATATGTATATATCATATTACGCCCCTCAAACTTATTATTAATAAGCTTATAACTTTATAATATCACAGCAACAAATAAACTCAAATGTTAACACTTGTATTTAGACTCTTTTTCCTTTTTAAAATGAAAATAAAAAGACTGCTCGTTGTTATCTAAAATTAGTAACAACGAACAGTCTTACTTATGTAGCGATCTAGATTCGTATTTTACTTACTTAATTAACTAATCCAAATGCATACGACATTAACTTATTCGTCTCTGTAAAACGTTTTGTTTTACTTGATGTCCCCATGACCACTGTAATAATTCGATTATCACCTTGCTTTGCAGTCCCCGTAAAACAGTATCCTGCACTATCTGTAAATCCAGTCTTTAGTCCGTCCATTCCTTCTATATATAAACTTTTATTATTTTTATTTAACATGTCGTTTGTGCTTATAACATTAATATTATTAAATGCTAGCTGACTTTGACGTAAGTGAGTCACTTCTAATATTTCCGGATAATCTTTTATAAGATGATACGCCAATTGTGCTACATCACCAGCCGTCATTTTTGTTTCACTTCCATCTGGCTCTTGTAATCCAGACGCATTTGCAAATTTAGCATGTTCCGACATTTTTAACTGTTTCGCTTTTGCATCCATAAGCTGAACGAAATCTTTCTCCGATTTTGCCATATGTTCTGCTAAAGCCACAGCCGAATTATTAGCTGACTCAATCATTAATGCATGATATAAATCTTTAACAGTTAATGTGTCATTAACTTGTACTGGGATTCTCGCTCCTTCTGTTTGTGCCGCCTTCGCACTCATTTTTACTGGATCTTCCCAGCGAACTTTCCCGTTATGTATACTCTCTAGTAAGAGATACGCTGTCATCATCTTAGACATACTAGCCGGTGCAAAAGCTTCATTTTCATTATATTGATAAATAATATCTCCATCACTCGCATCGATAATCATAGCTGCTTTTGCGTTAATTTCTGGTGGGATGTACTTTGGCGGGACTACTTTTTCAGTAAATCCTGCTTTAGGTAGTTCTGCCACTTGCAAAGGTTGTCCCTCTACATTCGCTATGCTCTTTTGATTTCCTTGGAATAAGAACCAACATATCCCTAAAATAATAACTAATAGGACTGTCATCCTTCCCCATTTTAACCGATTCATTTCAAAACTCCTTTAGCAAACCTTTTATACACTCACATTTAACCTTAACAACAATTCCTTTATATAGTCAAGGTAAAAGGTATATTTATTCATATACAGCAATGATTATTTTAATTTATTTATGTTAAACTTACAATATTAAAACGTAAGAATATTTAATAATAAAATCTCGTAAATAAAGCGAAACTTTAATCAGCCCTCCCAATCGGGCTACCCGTCAAATAGCGAGATAAACTATTTAATAGAAGGGATTCATACAAATGCTACTTCCAAAAACATTAAAATACGGAGACACAGTTGGGATCTACTCCCCTTCTTCACCAGTAACCTACACTTCTCCAAAAAGATTTGAACGAGCAAAATCTTACTTACAACAGAAAGGGTTTCATATATTAGAAGGTTCATTAACAGGTCGATATGATTTTTATCGTTCTGGTAGTATACAAGAGCGTGCTGAGGAGCTAAATGTCTTAATAAGAAATCCTAATATTTCTTGTATTATGTCAACAATTGGTGGGATGAATTCAAATTCAATATTACCTTATATTGATTATGATGCTTTTCTAAAGAACCCTAAAATAATGATTGGGTATTCAGATGCAACTGCTTTATTACTAGCAATTTACGCCAAAACAGGAATCCCTACATTTTATGGACCAGCTCTCGTCCCTTCCTTTGGCGAATTTGAACCTTTTGTTGATTGCACATACAAATATTTTGCTGAAACTTTACTACATGATCATTCTCTTCCTTATCATATAAAACAACCATTATTTTGGTCAGATGAATTTATTAATTGGGAAGAAAAGACGAAGGAGAAAGAACTTCGACCAAACGATTGGATTTCAGTAATTGATGGAAAAGCTACTGGGCGTATTATTGGCGGGAATTTAAACACGATACAAGGAATTTGGGGTAGCCCCTATATGCCACATATTCAAGAAGGCGACATTCTCTTCATTGAGGACAGTTCAAAAGATGCAGCTACTATTGAAAGAAGCTTTTCATTACTTAAAATTAACGGTGTATTCGATAAAATTTCAGGTATCATTCTTGGAAAACATGAGCAATTTGATGATTGTGGTACAAATCGAAAACCTTTTGAAATACTATTAGAAGTACTTCAAAATCAAAGAATTCCTTTTCTAGCTGACTTCGATTGTTGTCATACACATCCAATGATTACCATGCCTATCGGTGTTCAAGTAGAGTTGGATGCAACAAATAAAACGATACATATTGTAGAACCTTGGAATAAATGAATGCATAGCTTCTATTGTTTTACAATAAAAGCCATGATACTATATAATTTGGAATGTGAAAGATTAAACAAAATATGTTCCAATATCTAACACTAGAAAAATTAGGTATAAATATATATTTATATGCAAAAGAGAGTGAATAAATGAAACCAACTATTAAAAATTACGTATTTTTACATGTAGCTTTTTTGATATATTCTATCATTATGGTTTACATGAAATGGGCAGCTAAATTCCCCATTGCTTCCATCTCATTTTTTGTTGCTTATTTCGGATTAGTTATACTTTTATTCGGATATGCAATTTTATGGCAACAAGTAATTAAACATTTCGAAATTTCAAAAGCATATTCACATCGCGGGATTATTATACTGTGGTCAATGCTTTGGTCAGTATTTCTATTTGGAGATACGATTCAGTGGAATCATTTACTTGGTGCAGCTATTATTATTGTCGGAATTGTGGTGGTGACAAAAGATGAATAGTTATATGTTATTATTTATTTTCGGGATAATTTTAGCTAATTACTCACAAATATTATTAAAAAAAGCTACTTTGCAACAATACGATTCTAGAATAAAAGAATATGTGAATCCTTATGTTATTATCGGCTACTCTTTATTTGTAATTAACGCCGGATTAAATGTTATCGCCATGAAGGGTATGGCATTAAAACAAGCATCAGCATTAGAATCCTTAAGTTATATCATCATATTAATTTTCGGTTGGTATTTCCTAGGAGAAAAAATAACGAAACGTAAACTCATCGGCAACATTATTATTATCGTTGGTGTAATCGTTTATTGTATCCAATAGTAAAAAGCTCCGTTTATCACAAACGGAGCTTTTTACTATTGACCTAAATTTTGCACTTTATCTTTCAAATCTCGAACTTGATCTACCGTCTGCATAAGCTCAGAGTTTTTAAATTGCTCTACATCCACTTTTCCTTCTTCTATCTTTGTCATCGCCGTATCAATTAACGTATTTAACTTTTCGTTATATCCGACGATTTGTTGGTGAATATCCTTTGCTACATCAGGTGGCGTTAATTCATTGAATGCGGGTATATCTTGTTTAATTTCACTAAGCTTCGTTTCTAATTCTTTTCGAGCCTCGCTATCATTAACGGCCTTGTCTGCTAATGCTGGTGCATCATTTGCAAATGCACTTATTTCATTTACATAATCTGTCGCCTTTTGAGCATAATCTATGGAGTTCTTTCCTTCCTCCACTATTGAACATCCCATTAAACCAATTGAAACTATAAATACTAATAAAATTGATTTTATTTTCATTTTAGACTCCCTTCGTCTTTATCATTGTCTGTAATTTTCTCTATACATAACTTCTAGCTAAATTGTTTATAACCTTTTTCAAATAGCTATTTATCCTCTTACATGCCCTATTATCGTTACAACATCTATTTCTATATGTACGCTTATAATATCTTCAATTATATCCATATATCCTTGTCCTATAGCTGTTCCATAGTGTAATGTAAGCCCCTTCTTTCCATACACTGACTTTGGCACTGAAAAAATAAATCTCCTCAAGTTTCTTTCATCAGCTGGTTCCATTATTAAAACAATCCCATCCTCATCAAACATATACGCTCGCCCTCCAACTTTACATTCACTATGGCTCAGTATTGCCTTGGTCAGCAAAATTTAAAACACAATAAGTTAAGATACTCTCTGCTCTATCATAAAGTGAAACTTTAATTAGCCCTCACCAGTCGAATCTTTATCGGCAAATAGCGGGATAAAGTGAAAGTTTAATCAGTGAGGATTTTGTTCATCCCCCACTGGCTATCAGCCCGATTCCCACCTAACTTCTTTACTTCCGCTGAATTTTGAGGTAGGGTCTTACTGCCCGGCAAATAGCGAGATAAAAATAAAAAACATTCATTCTTTTTTGTTAAGAATGAATGCTTTTTAAAAAATCAATTTCTAACTCTAGCATCTTTTTTTGACGAGGTTTTACTTTCCTTACGGGAATTCCAGCGTAAATATACCAATCATCTAAACTCTCTTTTACCATACTCATCGCGCCGACTGCCGTACCTTCTCCTACAATTACATTTGGAAAAATAATAGAATTGGCACCAATAATCACATGTTTTTTTAAAATAACTTTTTCTGCTTTCACATTCCTATATTGATTCGGGACGGTTGGCCCCATTAATGTATTTCCACTGAAATCATCAAGTACTGCATATACGATTGTTTTAGCTGAGATGTTTGCAAAATCATGCATTTCAATCCCAACTTCCCCTCCATATAACGCTGTATACGCTGATATGTGCGAATAACTTCCAATTGTGATTTTACCACTTAAAATGCAAAAATCATCAATTCTTACATGATTGCCAACTGATATAGCACTTGGATTATATATACTTGCTTTTTTACTAACCAATACATTTTTCCCAACAGATAAAAATCCAACTTTCTTTAGTTCTTCTTGACTATAAAAACTATTCATCTACCGACACCACCTTCTGCTCTAAACAAATTACAATTTGCTCTACTAGTTCTTTCGTCATTCCTTCCCATAAAGGTAAACTTACGATTCGTCTTGCTATTTTATTCGTCTTTGTTAAATCTGTAGACTTATAGTTTTTAAAAAGAACTTGTTGGTGGCAAGATGGTGAAAAGTATAATCTAGCTTCTATTTTCTGTTTTTTCAGTTCTTCTATTACTTGTATGTTGCGAACTTCTTCTGGACAAATGATAGGCATAAATTGGTGAATAACCGCTTCTGTCTTTTGGACTTTCCACCCTTTTTTCATTAACCCAGTATTTTGTAACAACTGTTTATACCATTCAGAAATACGGCTGCGTTCTTTTAATTTTTGATCCCACTTTTTTATAGTCGCTATCCCAATAGCTGCTGCGTATTCAGACATTTTACAATTAAACCCCATCATCGTACATTCACGATTTTTATCAAATCCGAAATTCCCCATTCTTTTAATACGTTGTATATCTTCTTCGTTTTTACTATATATGAGCCCTCCTTCACCAATTCCGAACGGCTTTGTTGCATGAAAGCTATATACGATCATTCCACTAAAATCTTGACCGTAATGCATCCCTCCATTCATTAAACCAAATCCCGGCGCCGCATCTACGACAACCGGAATCCCCTTCTTCTCTAATTCTTCATATTTTTCTAAGTTCATCCATGATCCAAAAGTGGCGTACGGGACAACAATCGCAACCTCTTCTTTTAATTCTTCTATCTTATCCAAAAGTACGGTTTTATCCATATACCAATCATCTATTGAAATATCAATAAAGTAAGGTTCCAGTCCACACCAAATAGCGGCTAAGGCAGTCGCAGGGAATGTAAAACTAGGCATGAGAGCATACTTTCCCTTTCTTCTTTTCTTTAGTTGAATAGCCGCCATTAACCCTAACGTTGCGTTTGCTACTGTTGTAACAGCTCCCCTGTTTTGAAAAAATGACGACATAATTGTTTCCTCAAAACGTTGATTTATAGGTCCATAATTCGTATATATGTGAGATGTATCAATTTCCTTCAATTCGTCCAAATACTCACTTACAGGTACAGTTGAAGCACGTAAAAAAGGAATATTCTCCATATCTATCTATTCCTTCCTATCATTTTCGGACAATATAGAGCATATCTGTTTCAGATAATCCAAATTTCCTAGCACTTTTCATTCCTTGTTTTTCCGCTATGTTATATAATTCTACCTTAAATCCTGCATTCATTAATCGTTGAATAAATCCCGATTGATTGTAAATTCTCACATGATCTTCTTGACCAAAAGCTAATTTCCTCAATTGTGGTGTTACAATTAATTCATTCTCTATAATAAAATCTACATTCATTACGATCGGTACTTGAATAATTCCCCATCCATTTGGCTTTAACACTCTATATAACTCTCGCATTGCTTTGTCATCATCAGGAACGTGTTCTAACACATGGCTACATAATATTACATCAAAAGTATTACTATCATATGTAATCCTTGTAACATCAATTTCCTTCATTAATGGATCCTTTGGTTCTAAGTCACCACATACATACGTAATATTTTTATACTCGTTAAACCAATCTCTTAACTTCGCTTCAGGTGCAATATGAAGCATTGTATAGTTTCTATTTAACAAGTCCGTTTCCGTTTCAATGTACGCACGATACAATCTTTCACGATCCATCGAATTGCAAACTGGACATATCCCTGTATCTTTATTCCACATCTCAAATTTATATTTCGGAAAATCATAATGCGCTGGCCAAGGTGAAAATTTTTCAAATTGTTGATTGCAATATTGACAATAACAAGATTCTTTCTCAAACATATGAGCAACTAACTTGTTTAACCCTTTTTTTATCTTTTCATTATAAATTTGATCTAGTTCGCCATTTCTTACTGCATCCTTAACTATAAATCCCGCATTTTCTAAACAATAAGATAAACTCTCTTTATACTCACTTTCGGAGCTTAAAAATCCACTATTATATGCATCTATAATTAATTCAATCCACTCTTCAATTGTCATTAAAATAAAATGCATTTGTTTTTGATTTTGTCCACTATGTTGTCTAAAATAACTAAGAGGTTCATGTATATAAACTACTTTTCCTTTCCTCATCATATCTAGCCAAGTTGCAATATCGTTAATAGCAGAATACGCCTTTCCTTTAAAATACCCAAACTTCCCGTCAAACAATTCCCGATTAAACAAAACAGTTGTCGGCTCACCAACTACATTTTTCAAATTTTTCAACATATAATTCCCTAATTCTTTTCCTTCAAAAAGCGTAGTTTCTTTCGCGATTTTCATATTTAATATTGAAGGTGGTAATATCTCTCCATTCTCATCAATCAGTTCACGATATGACGTCACAAATGAAATATTTTCTAACGTCAAAAAGTATTTCATCATTCTCTCGATCTTTTCATGATGAAATAAATCATCATCTAATAAAAAGTTTATATAGTCCCCATTCGCAAGTTCTACACACTTATTAAAGTTTTCGGCAACTAACGGCGTTTCATTTTTAACATATGTAATACACTCATATTCACGTAAATACGGTTGAATCATAGCATTGACTTCATTATTTGTACTGTCGTCAGAAATAACAATTTCAATATTTTCATATGTTTGATTTAGAGCGCTGTTGAGTGCCAATTCCAAGTAATAAGGTCTATTGTACGCAGGAATAAGTATGCTTACTTTCGGTAAAGGAGAATTATTATTTATATGTTGTTTTTTCTTTTCTATGTTTATTTTCTTTTCTTTAATTTTTTGATAATAGTCTAATGTATATAATATCGATGATGGAACTATCCTTCTTGCGTAATCTAGAAAATTAGTTATCGCTTTGTCTAACTCTTTTTCGGTGGATAAGAAACCATATTGTTCTCCTGCTAGAATACTATGTGAAAAATCTTCTAATCCATCCATCATTTTATTAGATTCATTTAACTGTTGATCTGGATGTAATCGAAAGTAACTAAGTGTCTCTGCTATATATACTGCTTTTCCTTTACTTAATAAAAATAACCATGAAGCTATATCTACGTTACATAAATACCGCCTCTTATCAAAAATCCCATATGGTTCTTGTAAATCATTTTTACGAAATAAAACTGTTGTCGGTTCTCCAATATAATTTTTTTGATCCACAATTACCTTATTTCCTAATTCTGTTCCCTCTATAATGGTATCCTCTTCAAATAAACGGACAGTCGAATAAATATGTCGCAGTTCTTTCCCTTTATCATCAATGACTTGACGATGAGATGTTACAAGCTTAATTTCATTATCTAAATCATTGAAAAAATACTTCATCATTTTTTCAATTTTATTCACATGAAATACATCATCATCCATTAAAAAATTTATATACTCACCGTTCGCTTCATTAAATAACATTAACGCATTTTCAAATTGTCCGAGAGTTGACCTATTTTTTATATAAATAATATTTGAATGATCACATAAGTATTTTTGTAACAATTTTTCTGTTTCATCATTCGTGCTGTCATCTCCAACTATAATTTCTATATTAGGGTACGTTTGTTCTAACACACTACATAACGCCTTTTCAAAGTAACTAGGACGATTATACGTAGGAATTAATACACTTACCAACGGAAGTTGCTCTACCATTTCTTCAGTTCTTTCAATACGAGTTCTCATTTTAACTCTCTCACCTCTTCGCATATTATTTATATACGCGACACAAAAATCACATTACTTTAACTGTATGGAGCCTATATACTTTTATGCAAACAGGAAACAAAATATCATACTTTTCGTTCCTGAATAAACATATTTAATAATGCGGACATTTTATTTGCACCTTTTTTATTCATATGATCACTATCATAAAAATCATCGTCACAAAATAATGGCGAATCAAATAGATCTATAATTTGAAAAGAATATTGAGTTTGAAAATCATTTATAACTTTATAAAAATCTTCTTTTAATTTCTTACTACTACAATTGAAATAATGTGAAGTAACAGGGAACACAACAATTAATGGCTTTATATCGTTTTTTAACAGTAATTCTAAATATTTCTTAAAAATCATTTTATTTTCAACTAAAGTATGAGGATACGCCAATTTAGCATGTGAAGCTGCTCTTATTTTCCCGTGTTCTTCAAAAGGAATATGAAGAGAAGTAGTATTCCATTCAGCATTTATCCAAGGCAGCGTCAATGATTCATCTTTTAGTTCGTCTAATAAAATATATTCAAAATGCAAATTAAAAATAGAAAGAAGTGGTTTCGGAGTATTTAGATGTGAGAATCCATCAGTGGGTAGAGGAGAATGAACTACAGTATGATGACCATCTTGAAACAATGGATAATATACTTTGTGAATTCTATATGATTCAGATGATAACGACATATCAAAGTAAAACGAGAAATAGGCTATTCCTATTAAACAATATTGAAATGAATGATTGTTTGATAAAAGTTGTGACGCTATTAAATAATCATAGTATAGATCTTGCGATGGAAGTGTTAATTTTATTGACTTTTTTGAGAGAAGCTCCGTACTTATGCCACAATGTGGATAAGACAAACCGGTAGCAAACAATTCATACGTCGGATCACTCTTTGTTTTTTTCATAGAAATGTATAAAGACATAAGATCTGGATTTATTTGATAGATAGAAATTAATTTATCCTTCCATTCATACATGTATTTTGTTAAATTAATAATTTTTGAACTTTGCACGCCCCTATTTATCAAGTCATTTGTAAGTTTTTCTGCGTCCCCTCTCCAAATGACTATATATTGAAAAGAACTTTCTATACGAACAACATCTGAAACGTCTACAACATGAACTATTGTTTTACATTTATTTTTGTCTAACGTATTTCGAATCCTCTCCCCTGATAACTCATCACTTAAAACAATGATTTTATATTGCTCCTTCATGTACATCCCCTCCATTATATGTATAATATGAAATTCATTTTTAATTCGTAACAATCATATACACCTGCAATCTAACAAAAAAAATAGCTCCACCATTAGGCGTAGCTATTTTTACAATTATTGCTTATTCAAATCATATTCCTTTATCTAACTCATAAAGTTTACGATACTTTTCATTTTCTTTCAGAAGTTGTTTATGACTACCTTGCATGACAATTTGGCCACGATCAAGGAATATAACTTCGTCTACATGTTCTATTCCTACAAGATGGTGCGTAATCCAAATAACCGTCTTTTCTTCCGTTGCAGAAAACATTGTTTCGATTAAAGACAATTCTGTTTTTGGATCTAAACCGATAGTCGGTTCATCAAGTACAATAATTGGTGTTTCTTGCATAAGAGTTCTAGCAAAAGCAACCCTTTGTCTTTCCCCACCAGAAAACCGCTTTCCCATTTCATGCATTTTTGTTTGTAATCCGTCTGGAAGAGAAGTAACATGTGAAGCTAATTGTGCTTTCTCTAAAGCTTTCCATATCTCTTCATCCGTCGCCTCCGGTTTGCCAATTCGTACATTATTTCCAATTGTCGTATCAAACAAATGCGGCTTTTGATTTAATACAGAAATATATTTAGATAAAAGATTCGTATGAGCTCGTTCACCATTCAATACAACTTGGCCATTTACTGGGCTTAACGCCCCTGTTAACAATTTTAGTAAAGTAGATTTCCCTGTCCCACTTCTCCCTAAAATAGCAATTTTCTTCCCTGCTTTTATTTGTAATGATACATCTTTTAATACAATCTCATTACTATCTGGATAACTATACGATACGTGATTCAGTTCAATATCTACATGTTTTGGTTCAATATAATCTTTCTCTCCATGCAAATCCGTTTCATCATGTAAAACACTATCACTTTCTACGCCATTAAGACGATGGGTAGATTCTACGTACGACGGTATTCGATCGATGGCATCTGCAATAGGAATAAGCGCGTTTGTTACAGATAAAGTCATTAATACGAAAGCTGCGATAACTGTAGGAGCAATTTGTTCACTTGCCGCTTCATTCCCAGTCCATATGATCATCGAAATAACTACAATACCTACTACTAATTGAATGATACTGTCCCGAATATGATACCAGCGTTTCACTCTCTTTTCGATTTTTAACAACTGATCATTTTGTTTTACATACTCATTAATAAATTCATCTTTACGACCACTTGCTTGCCAATCAGATAATCCAAAAACAGCATCTGTCAGTTGTTGATACAAACGGTTTCTTCCTTGCTTTAAAGTAACATGATGTTTCTTCATCAAAAGTAATGATACAAACGGAAGAAGAAAAACGATAATAGCTAACATACAACCTACAATAAGTGCAAAAACAAAATCAAATGCACCGATAACAAGTACGAAGATACTATAAACAACTAGCGCTAATATGCTAGGAAATATTGTACGTAAATATAGGTTTTGCAAATGCTCTATATCTTCGGATAACACTCCTAACATATCACCCGTTTGAAATCGAGAACGGAAAAATAACGCCTGTGGTTCTACTATTCTATATAGCCTCGTTCTCATTTTTTCTAATATACGTAGTACGACATCATGTCCGACTAGGCGCTCTATATAATGAAATACAGCTTGCCCTATACTAAACGCTCTTGTTGCAACAATAGGAACATATACAGCCATTACATTTTCTGGTCTAAGAGCAGATTTTGAGATCAAATAACCTGAAATAAAAAGTAACATCGCTCCTGAACTAACTCCAAGAAGACCAAGGAAAATAGTTAAAGTCATTCTACCTTTATTTTGTTTTATATAAGGTTTAACCCAGTTACTCATTTCTCTCCCCTCTCTTCCCTATGAAAATGTAATGTCTCATTCTCTAAAAGTTCTTCATACGTCCCACTTTCTTTCATTTCCCCTTTATTTAGAATAAGAATATGGTCCATTTGTTTCATCCAATGTAGACGGTGAGTTGCTAAAAATACTAACTTTCCATTAAATAGACGTAACATCGCTTGCTTTATTTCAAATTCGGTTTCAATATCAAGATGTGCCGTAGGCTCATCTAATAAAATGATTGGTTTTTTACTTAAAAGCGCACGCGCCATAGCAACACGCTGTTCTTGTCCGCCACTTAGCATACGTCCACCTTCTCCAATTCTTTCGTGTATCCCATTTGGAAGTGATGTAACGAGTGAACGAAGGCCGACTTCATTAATAACTCTTTCAACTTCTTCATCTGTTGCATTTGTTTCATAAAAACGAATGTTATCCTTTAATGAAAGCGGAAAAATATAAGGTTGCTGCGGAATATAAGCAATATTTTTTTGCCAATCTTCACGAGTAGATCCATCAACTTCTACACCATTTACTAACATCTTTCCACTCGAAGGAGATAAAAAACCTGCTAATACGTCGATTAACGTCGATTTCCCTGCACCACTTTCACCAATAACACCAATAGCACCGTTACCTTCCCAAGTAAAATTAATTCCTTCTAATATAGCCTTTTCAGATTCAGTATTATTAACTTTGATATCTTGTAATTTCAAGCTACTAGAGGCATTCCATACTATATCTTCATTTAAATCTTTCTTTTGTATTCCTTTTTGTTGTTGCAAAATCTCTTCTATTTGCTCCATCGCAATTTGTCCATCTAATGTCGCATGATAATTTGCTCCCACTTGTTTAATCGGCAGAAAATATTCCGGAGCTAAAATCAAAATTGTAAGGGCTGGTAATAGTATAATCGTTCCATCTATTAAACGTATCCCTAATCCAACTGCCACAAACGCAATTGATAAACTCGTAAAGAAATCTAATGCAAAAGAAGAAAGAAAAGCAACTCGCAAAGTACGCATCGTTGCTTTTCTATATCTTTTACTTACTTTTTCAATCTTTCCTTCGTGCTGTTCACTTTTCCCTAAATACTTTAATGTTTCTAAACCTTTTAACGTATCTACAAAATGATTCGAAAGTACACGATATATCTCATACTGACTATCTGCCATTTTTTGCGCTGCTAATCCGAGAAGAATCATAAATATGATCACGATAGGAATCGTTACAACTAAAATGATTCCAGACTCAATATCTAGCGTAAAAACATATAGTACAATTAGACCTGGAACGATACTACTTCTAATCATTTTAGGAATCGTTAATTCAATATATGTTTTAAATTTCTCAATCCCCTCAATTGATAAGGTAACCAGATGACCAGTTCCAACAGTTTGAACATACCTTGGACCTAATGTGAAATATGCCTCTATCAATTGTTTTCTTAGTAACGACCCTGTTTTTTCAGCAAAACGTTCCACTAATATTTGTGATGTTCGAACTACTATGTTACGCGCTGCAAACGCGATACCAAAATAAACAACTTCACTTAATATTGTTTGTACTGTCTCTCCATGAAATAAAAACGTAATAGCTCGTGCTAAAAAGATTGTTTGCGCAATAATACTAAAAGCTTCTAAAATACTAATAATCGTTAACGCTACATATAAAATACGGCTACCGGGATAAGACGGAAGTCCTCTTTTTCTTTTCATTAGTACTCCAAATCGTTGTCTGACTTAACAGGTTGTCTAAATACATAATAACTCCATATTTGACTTCCGATAACGAAAGGCAAAATAGCAATCGCAAAGTAAGTCATAAGTTTTAATGCATAAGCTCCTGATGCTGCGTTGTAAATTGTCAAATCATTCATTGCCCCTAAAGAGCTAATCATAACACGTGGGAACATACCGATAAATACACTCGCACTTAGTAAAATGATCGTTAAACTCGTCATAAAGAAAGCCCAACCATCTCTTCTTCTTTTATTTAATAAAGTGGACACTAATAGTGCTACAAAAGCTCCGATTGGTACCATAATCCATTCTGTTCCATGAGCAGTGAAAATGTCGGTTTTCCATAACCCCACACCAGCAAAAACAAGAAGTGTAATTAATGAAAATGGTGCAATTTTTATTGCAGCAATTCGTGCACGTTCTCTCAATTTACCAGTTGTACGTATCGTAAGAAATTGTAATCCGTGAACAATACATAGTAGGAGAAACATTACTCCTCCAAGTAACGCAAATGGATGAAGTAATTGCAAGAATCCACCTACAACATTTTTACTCTCATCAATAGGTACACCTACCATAAAGTTTGCAATCGCAACTCCCCAAAGGATAGGAGGTAACATACTTCCAATAAACATCCCCCAATCCCATGCACTCTTCCATTTATGATTATCTATTTTCGCACGAAATTTAAAGGAAACACCTCTTAAAATTAAAGCAAGAAGCATAAATACAAATGGAATATAAAAACCACTAAATAAAGTTGCATACCAGTGCGGAAATGCCGCAAACATGGCTCCACCAGCACAAACAAGCCATACTTCATTCGCGTGCCAGAACGGTCCTATTGTATTTAAGTAAACTCGTTTTTCAAAATCATTCTTTCCTAAAAACCTCGAAACCATTCCTACACCAAAATCGAAACCTTCCAGTACAAAGAATCCAACAAACAAGATTGCAATAACTAAAAACCACAACTCATTAAGAGATAACATACTCTTCCTCCTTATCAAATGGATCATGGCTTTGATAATCCTTTTTCGTTTTCTTATTCGTGTGGCCCTTAATGGTACGAACGAATAAGTACACACAAATTCCACCCATAATTAAATACATTGATGTGAATGAAATAAGTGAGAATAATACTTCACCGAATGTTACATTTGGTGATACAGCATCTTCTGTTTTCATTACACCAAATACTACCCAAGGTTGACGACCCATTTCAGTCATAATCCACCCTACTGTATTACCGATGAACGGAAGAGAAATTGCATACACCATTAATTTTAAATACCACGTTTTTTCAGCTAAACGATCTTTTCTTGATAAGAACCATCCGTAAGCTCCTAGAAGAAGCATGAATGTTCCACTCATTACCATCGCTCTAAAACTCCAAAACATTGTATGCACTGGAGGAATATAATCTCCAGGTCCATATTTTTCCTCATATTGTTTTTGAATTTGATTCATCCCTTCAACTTGACCGCTAAACTTATCATACGATAATAGACTTAGCATATAAGGGATTTGAATTTCAAACGAATTTTCTTTCTTCTCTGTATCAATTTTCGAAAATACTGTAAATGGTGCTGGATCCTCACTTGTATTCCATAGCGCTTCAGCTGCCGCCATCTTCATTGGATGTGTCTTAATTAATTGTTGCGCTTGTGCATGACCAAAGAATAATACAAGCGCCGTTGTAATTGTTCCAACAATGATAGAAATTCGGAAAGATTTTTTAAATACTACAGTTTCTTGTCCTTTTGTAATTTTCCATGCACTTACACCAGCAATAAAGAATGCACCTGTTGCAATTGCCGCTGTAATTGTATGCGGGAATTGTACCCATAGTTGTGGGTTTTGAATAATGGCTAAGAAATCATTCATTTGCGCACGACCATCAGCTGCCATTTCATACCCGACAGGTGACTGCATAAATGCACTTGCAGTTAAAATCCAGAATGCTGATAACATCGTTCCAATTGAAAGGAGCCAAATACACATTAAGTGAATTCGCTTCGGTAATTTGTCCTCACCGAATACCCATAAACCTAGGAATGTAGACTCAATGAAAAATGCCAGTAATCCTTCAATTGCAAGCGAGGGACCAAATACATCACCTACAAAACGTGAATACGTTGACCAGTTCATACCAAACTGAAATTCTTGTAAAATACCTGTTACTACACCTACTGCAAAGTTAATAAGGAATAATTGCGTCCAAAACTTTGCCATCTTCTTATATACCTCTTGCCCTTTTACCACATACAACGTTTGCATGATTGCAATAATAAAAGCTAAACCAATTGACAGCGGAACAAAAAAGTAATGGAAAATCGTTGTTGATGCGAACTGTATTCGTGCCAATTCGAGCGTTTCCATACTAAAATCACTTCCTTCATAGTTTTTATAATAAAAGTTAATTGAGCAATCTTATCAAACTCAATTATTAAGAAATACGAAAAGACAAAAACATTTTGTATGTATTGTCGAAAAATATGAAGTTTCAGTTTTTCAAACTATTGTAATGCTATTTTTTACCTTTTCACTATTTCTGTAGTGTTTTATTCGTTAATCGAATTGTATAATATACCTGCATAGTAAATTCAGGTTATTTTTGACGTATTATTGACATCATTTTGTCTGAAATATGTCTTTTGTCATTTTTTTGAATCAGATTTTTCTCATTAGCAAAATGTGTTTTTTCAATATACTTCTTACTTTTATATCTATAAAACAATCGTTTTTTCTTCATACGCTTGACTTTTACTCGGAAAAATGTCCTCGAAAGCACCCACGATAAATGCTTATTTTTTGTCAAGAGAAAAATGTATTTTCAAAATTCAAACTCGAAATAATGTTATTCAAAAATAGAAAACAACTTCCCTCTTCCTCGACTAAAAGTTCATTTTTTTGTCATTTTTCCAGAACAAATAAAAAAACTGAGAGTCGATTAAACTCTCAGTTTTTTTATTTATTTTGCTGTATGTTTTCTAACGGCTGGTAAAATTTCAGTAGCAATTAATTCAATATTTTTCACAATTTTATCAAATGGTACACCGCCAAAATCAATTTGTGCCATAAAGCGTTGTTGGCCAAACAATTCATATTGGTAAAGCATTTTCTCAATGATTTGTTGTGGGCTACCAACCATTAAAGCATCACGGTAATCTATTGCATTTGTAAATTGCTGTTTCGGATACCCATCACCGCGCAGTGTAAGCATACCAGCATTAATGTGAGGGTAATATTCACTAAGTGCATCTTGTGAATTTTTTGCCGTATAAAATAAACTCGTTGTCGCAACTGGTAAACTAGCTGGATCAAATCCGCTTTGCTGAGCAGCCTCGCGGTAAGCATCTACTGACACTTTAAAGTTAATTGCTGGACCACCAAGTGTTGTTATCATCATTGGCACACCTGCACGTCCTGCTTTAATTGCACTAGCTGGTGGACCTCCAACTGCACGCCAAATTGGTAAGTTATTATTTTTTGCTCTTGGAATCACCGATGCATGTGCGAGTGGTGCTCTAAACTGTCCATTCCATGTTACATGTTCCTCGTTATTAATTTTTAATAAAAGATCCATCTTCTCTTCGAATAATTCTTCATAATCATTCACGTCATAACCAAGTAAACTATATCCTCCAATACGAGATCCACGACCAGCCACAATTTCTGCACGTCCATTAGAAATCAAGTCAATTGTAGCAAAATCCTCATATACTCGTACCGGATCAGATGTACTTATTATCGTTGCTGAACTTGCAATTTTTATATTTTTCGTAGCTTGTGCAATAGCTCCTAAAATAACTGTATGAGCTTGTGTTGTAAAATGTGTTTGATGACTTTCACCGACAGCAAACACATCAAGTCCTGCCTCATCTGCTAACTTAGCTGTTTCAATTAGTTCGTGAATTCTTTTCTCTGGCGTAATTTTGTCCCCATTATGTGGATTTAAAACATGATCACCAATTGAATATAATCCAAACTCAATTCCTTTTCTTGTATCTATACGGTATTTTTCCATAGTTACTCTCCCCTTTAATAAAGTAGTATTAGTTTTTTTCTAAAAACGTTGGTAAGTCAAGTTTATCTCCGTATTACCTACACCATCACTTGATTAGTCAATTGATGGTGTAAAAAAAATTACTCTTGCGGTAATTCTTTTTTTTCACTATGCTTATGAACTTTCGTCATCAGCTCATATAATATTTTCTGCTCTTCTTCATTTAATACATCATCAAAAAACGAAGATTGAAATGCAAGTTGCTCTGGCAATGCTCTCTCTAAAGCCGCTTCTCCTTGCTCTGTAAGACTAATTGTTTTCGTTTTCCAATCTTGTTTTCGTACAATATATCCTTCTTTTTCAAGACGAGTTAACATTCGAGAAATGCCACCTTGTGTAACAGTTACCTTTTCAGCTAACTCCATTTGTGTTAGTGGTTGATACGTACGTATTTGCAAAAGCACATCAAATTGAGCTGTCGTTAAATCAAAACGTTTTAAAAACTCATTTGACAATTGATTACTTTGGTTCGTAAATCGTATTAAACGTAACCATATTAATGATCCTATCGTATTATCACGCATGTTTGATCACTTCCTAGCGTTAATCTTACTATCACTTTACCACTCAAGTGATAGTAATGCAAGAGAAAATCACATTTTTTATATAACTCAACTTACTTTTACTTAACTAAAGGCATCACTCGTGTAGTATTAGGTCTACTTGCCATTCTCTACATCTTCATAAAAAAAGGATTAAGCCCCAACGCCAATCCTTATCATGCATTTATTTTTTGTTTTCAAAACAGTATGTTTGAAATTCACACCATCTAATCTATTATTTTCTTTTATCGTAGCGTAAATTCATTTAAGCATACCGTCTTCATGTAAAACCTGTATAAGTTTGCATAAAAAACCCTTGTTTACACCAATTGGGCTTTTACAGGATATATCATTTAAGTTCTACCTTTACTTCCTCTTTAGACATAACATCAGGTCTATAAATTAATTCAAGATTAGAATCACCTTTTTTCGCTTCAAACGTTATGGCTCCTGTTATCTTACCGTTTGGATCTACATCTTTAATTTTAAAAACGTTTTTATTACTAGTTGAAAATGTATGGTCCACGATACTTCCATCTCCTCTTTCAAGGTAAAAATCTAATGGATTAATTCTAACTTTTTGATTACCAATATTCTCTACTGTAACATGAACAATAACAAACTCATTACCTTTTTCCAGCTTATCATATTCTGCCACTTGTGCTATTTGTACTTTATGGACTGTTAATTTTTGATTTCTAATTTGAGTAGTTTTTTCAACATTATATTCTCTTGTATCTTCATTCTTCGTATTTTCTTTTTTGGCACTACTTTGCTCTTCCTTCTTATTATTTGATACAGTTTTAGCTACTTCTTTCTTCTCATCACATGCCGATAAACTGAAAGCTAACGTCCCTGCTAAAGTGACTGTTGCGATTTTTTTAAACATAAATTCCCTTCCCCCAATGTAAAAATGATAAAAATCCCCAAAAACTATATATTATACTAACAGATAAATGAACAGCATATTGTCGTTATGTGTCGAATGTAATAAGGCTATGTATAAATATGAAGTCTTACTTTGCTTCATCTCTCAACTGTTCGACATATGATAAAATTTTAACAATAAGACATCCACCTTACTTACGAACTCTTTATTCCCATAACTATGTGTATCATAAATTTTTAAATAAGAAAAAATTAAAATAAAATGATAAAATTAAACAAATCACTAATGTAAAGGTGGGCAGAACATGCATATTTCTAAACAATTTATAAAACCATTCCCTGAATATGAAGACATATTTTATGATGATTTGGAACAACATAAAAAGCACTTTTTACCCATTTGTTCTATAAACTTACAATGTATTGAACCGGAATTGGACGAATGGGTACATATTGTGTCAGCAAAAGAAATCCATGATGGTTGCGTGGGTGATTTCACCAAACCATTTCACACAAATTTTACGAAAGCAGATACATTAGGATTCGATGTCATTAATGGAAAATATAAATTTGAAGCGGATTGGAATTATTTCGAAATCGAACAAAATAATTCTGACATAATAGAACAAGCCTATGAGAGTAATAAAAGAGATTATCAAATCCGTAAAGAGTATTTTCAACGTAATCAAAAAATTTATCCTTATTCTAGCTTAGGAAAAGAAATAACATCTGTAGAAGTATTAGAACAAGAGTTTGTTGAAAAACAAACAAATGGCTGGGGATTAAATTATCCTGTGGTAAATGGTATCCTAGATGATGTTCGTTTTATGACAGAAGAAGGTGAAGAATTATTAGAAGACTGCGATAACGAAGACGAAATTTTTGACTTTACGAATCTTCTATATGTACCAAAAGATGAATATGGACATCCCTTTACATATGTTGGATTTGTTACAGGATATTATTTTCAAGCTTATGGTGCCGATCGTATTTACTTATTCTTTAATAAAGAATTAAGAAAAGCAGTAATTTGTTTTGAATATACATAAGATAATTAAGAAAAGTCCATTTTGAACATTATTACTTGAATCAAAATGGATTTTTTATAAATAATTTATTTCTATTTCAATTCCGCATCTACTGTGAAATGTGTAAAACCTCATATAATGTAATATCCTCTATCTCTTCAATTTCAGGCTTTACTTCATAAAATTCAAACTGACTATATCCCCACTTATCTGGGTTATACACTATTACATTCCCTTTACAATTTTCTGTATTCTGGACATTCTTATTAAAAAAGTTAAATTGAGTTTCAATCAATGAATTCTTTTGAGAAATACTCCCCACGTATTCAACAACATACTTACATTTCTTAAAATCATCACTTAGATTAACAACTAATGGAGCACCTATATGTATTTGTTGCCAACCAAACGATTGTAAAATATTATCGTAATACCCTTCAAAGATAAATTTATTCATCCCTTCATGCCCATTCCAAATATATAAAGGTGCATAGCAGTTATAAAAATTCCCGTCTTTCTCCGTTTCCGTAATTAAATAAGCTTTAAAATTTAGTGCTTGGAAACCATCAGTTTTATAACCATTATCCTTTACCCTTTTCTTAATAATTTCCATGTCATAATCCTTTGGCAAAATGACCTTATATTGCATTCCAATCATGTTTATCACTCGCTTTCAATCTTATATACATTATGATAAATCGATAAGTAGCTAACGTAAAATAGGTATAAATTATGTTTGGTATCATTTATAATGATAGTGCATAAGGGGCTGAGATATATGGAAATAAATGATCTTATTATATTCAAAACTGTAGCCAGTGAGGGTTCTATTAGTAAAGCTGCTAAAGAGTTAGGTTATGTTCAACCGAACGTAACTGAAAGAATCAAAAAATTAGAACAAGAATTAGAAACACCCTTACTACATAGAGATAACAAAGGCGTTTCCTTATTACCTTCTGGTGACATTTTATTAGATTACACGAATCAAATATTAACTCTATTAGAAGAAGCGAAAGATAAAATTCAAACAAGTGGGTCTTCTTATATAATCGCGACGTCACAATCGATTTTGACTAATTATTTAAGTAAGCGTATTAAAGAAAATTTCATGAATTATCAAATATATGTAGAAAATAGTAGTCATTTGCCAAAATTACTGCAGCAACAAAAAGTTGATATGGTCATCACTTATGAGGATGATTCTGGTGCAGGTTTTAAAAAAGTATTTACTACTTCAATTTCTATAGGCTTACTAAAAGATCAAGAAAAATGTATCATTGACTATTCAAAGGAACTCTTCTTCGTTAGCAATGACAAAAAGTGCCCTTTTAGAAATAAGACGATACAATTTCTAAAAGAAAATAATTTATCTCAGCGTCAACTTCAACAATTAGATTCTTATTCGCTTATGGAAGAGTTTATTCAGGACGGAAAAGGGATAGCCTTTTTGCCGATTAAAAATGATAAATTGGTACCAATTGAAGATGTTCCAGTTGAGAAATTAGCTGTTCATTTTTTTACAAATCAAAACTCTTTCAAACAAATCCCTGATGAACTATTCGGTTAATAAAAAATCCCTCCTTTATGAATCTAAAAGAGGGATTTTCATATTCTATACAATTGATTTTTCACACATTTTGCTCCACTTCTGCACTTTTCTCCTTCTTATTCCGCTTCATATTCTTCAGTCCCTTAACCGTGCCAACTAATCCTTTCGGGAAAACTAGCAATACGATAATGTACAATAAACCAAGAATAATCGTCCATCGTTCAAAGATCGGATACTCTGTAGCTAGTTCTGATAAATAATATTTTAGAGATTCAATAATTCCAGCTCCTGCAATTGCTCCAATTAACGTTCCACCCCCACCAATCATCGTCATCAATAATGCATTTAATGTCATTTCAATTGAAAATACAGTCGTATTAACAAAACGCAATGTGATAACAAATAAACCACCGCTAATCGCAGCTACTACTCCTGCAACAATGCTAGCAATAATTTTATAATGAAGCACTTTATATCCTAGTGCTTCAACACGTTGCTCATTTTGGGAAATTGCCTTTAATACTTTTCCAATAGAAGATTTGGTGAAAAGACGTAACAGAACAAAAATGATAAGTAAACATATAAGTGTTACATAATAAAACGTAAAACGATCACGGAATACGTCTGGTACACCAAATGTAAAACCATCTCCTCCGTGAGTAAGCCCACGCCATTTTTCAGCAAGTACAAAAAATAACTGTGAAATAGCAAGTGTTAACATTGCATAAAAATGACTTTTCAATCGTAAAGAAAGCAAACCAATTATATAACTAACGATTGCTGAAACGATAATTGCAGCTACTATTCCAATTAAAAAGTTCGTTATTGATACGCCTTGTCGATCAAATAAAAGCGCTACCCCATATGCTCCTATCCCAAAGAACATACAATGACCGAACGATACAATTCCTGTATACCCAAGTAATACATCAAAACTCATTGCAAAAATAGCAAAGATGAAGATTTGAGTGAACAAAATTAACAGGCTCCGTGAATCATTTACGAACGGAAATACACTTAAACAAATGAGCATACATACTCCGAAGTATACTTTAATTCGGTCCGATGTGTTGTTCACCATTTCACCCCTTTTCACCAACAAGTCCAGTTGGCTTCACTATTAAGAAAAATAGTAACATTAACATATTAATTGCAAGTGATAAATCTGGTATAAAATACGCTGTAAAAGCACCAGCTAATCCGACAATTAAAGAAGCAATAGCTGAACCTTGAACGCTTCCTAATCCACCGATAATTACTACTATAAAAGCTAAAATTGCATACTGCATGCCCATCTCGGCGAAAATAACGCCCGAATACGGTGCTAATAAGAATCCTCCCAAAGCTGCCATCCCTGCCCCTAATAAAAAGACGAAAGAAAATATCGCTTTTACATTAATACCAAGCGCTTGAACCATTTCTTTATCCATTACACCTGCACGGATCATAAGACCTATCTTCGTCTTTTTGAGTAATAGTAGTAGTGCAATGTAAATAATTATCCCAATCAAAATAACAAATAGACGATATTTAATTAATATAATACCTCCGAATGTAAAACTTCCTTGTAACCATAACGGTAATTTTGCACTAATAGGGTTTGGCCCCCAAAATATTTTAATACACTCACTAAGAACGAGCATTCCTCCAAGCGTAACGAGCAGCTGTCGAACATGATTTCCATATACCGGCCTAATAAGAAACCTTTCTAAAATAAATCCTAGGAACATTCCCATGGCTACTGCTCCAACTAAAGCTAATATATAACTTCCTGTCACATTAAATAACCAAACACCTGTAAATGCTCCCCATGCAAATAAACCACCGTGTGCAAAGTTTAAAACGCTCATTAAACCGAAAATAAGTGAAAGACCTGATGCTAACAAAAAAATGAGCATCCCTGTTGAAATCCCATTTACAAATAAATTGATTAACACATCCATCCTTTTCACCTCGGATTCATGTTAAGAGATTCCTAAATATTTATGACACATTTCCTTATCCTTTTTTAATTCATTCATAAAACCGTTATGAACAATTCGTCCGTTATCCATAATGTAAAAATAATCGCCAATTTGACTGGCCATCATAAAATTTTGCTCAACAAGTAAAACTGTTGTTTTCTCTTTCATCTTCAAAATAGCTACCATTAATTTCTCCACCATTATCGGGGATAGCCCTTTGCTCGGTTCATCAATAAGTAATAATCCATCACTATTAATAAACACTCTTGAAATAGCCAACATTTGCTTTTGCCCTCCGCTCAAGAGCCCACTTTTCTTATTCCAAAACTGCTTTAAATCCGGAAATAGTTCCAGCATCCACTCTATTTTCCCTTCTACTTCCTCACCTTTTCCCCTAGCAAGAGCGAAAGTTTCTTCTACTGTCAAATCATGAAAAATACCTTGATTTTCTGGTACATACCCTATTCCTTTCCTTGAAATTAAATGTGTAGGTAATCCACTCACTTTTGCACTATCATAATAAATTTCACCATCTGCAATGCGGTGAAACCCCATCACTGAACGTAATGTCGTTGTTTTCCCTGCCCCATTTCTACCAAACAGTACAGTAATCGTCCCTTTCTCAACAGCAAGAGATACTCCTTGCAAAATATGAAACTGATCTAAATACGTTTCTATATTATTCACTTGTAATAGTGCCACTATATAATCCCCCTAAATAAGCACTTTGTACACGCTCATCTTTCATAATTTCTTCTGGCAATCCTTCAGCCAATAACTCTCCATGAAATAAAACGATAAGATGATCTGACAAACCTAGTATCATATCCATTTTGTGTTCGATAAGTACAATTGTGCTCTCTGGATGTTTCTTAATATTTTCAATCACTTGTAATATAGCAGGGACTTCCTCAACCGAAATACCTGCCGTCGGCTCATCAAGTAATAACACATCCGTTTTTAAAGCTAATAACATCGCAAGTTCTAGCTTCCTTTTCTCTCCATGTGCCAAATCTTTCGCTAATACGTTCTCTTTTTCATGAAGTAATACTGTTTTTAAGAAACGTCTCGCCTCTCCAACTTGTTGCTTTAATTTTGCTGAACTCGGGAAAAAACTATAGTAATCTTGTACGAATGATTGAACACTTAAACGGACATTTTCAAGTACCGTTAATTCTGGGAATATGTTTGTAAGCTGAAAAGAGCGACCGATTCCTAAGCGTGTTCGATCTGAAATCGATAGTTTTGTAATATCTTGCCCTTTAAAATACACTTCACCTGTTGTGGGTGAAATCTGTCCACTTAGTAAATTAAATAACGTTGTCTTCCCCGCACCATTTGGCCCAATAATAGAAATGAGCTTTCCTTTTTGGACAGTTAAATTTACATCTTTAATAACTTGATGTTCACCAAAAAATACACTAAGATTTTTCGTCTCTAGCAAATGTGTCACGAAATCCCTCCCTTTAAAGCCGTGAGTATGAAAGAAATATGTATAAAGAGGGTCCCCCCTCTTTATACAAAAACAACAGAAAATTCAGTCTATTTATTTTGAACTGGTGGTTCTGTTTCTTTCATCGTTAATTCTCGCTCTAACACTGGCACCGGATAATCAACACCGTCTTGCTTTTTCAATGTGATAGAATACAGTGTCTGCATCGCTTGGTGGTCCTTCTCTCTAAACTTCATCTTTCCTTTCGGTGTATCAAATTCCATTCCTTCCATTTTCTTAATCAAGGTATCTACATCTGTATCACCTTTTGTTTTCTTTAAGGCTTCTACAATAGAAATTGCTGCTGACATTCCTCCTGCTGTAAACAAATCTGGCACTGCACCATTAAAACGTTTTTTATGCTCTTCAACTAGCCAATCATTCACTTTATTTTTTGGAAGTGTGTGATAATATACAGAAAAACCTTGCATACCTACTAATGCATCCATTGTTTTTAATGCTGGTATATCTGGCGCACCTGTAGAAATTTTAATACCTTGCGCTTCCACATTCATATCTTTCAACTGTTTCCAAGGTGAATTTGCCCCTGCCCAAACGATAAATAAATAATCTGGTTTTGAACTAATGATATTTTGAATATTCGCTGTAAAATCTGTTGAATTTGTATCCGCGTATTGCTCATTCACAATGTTCGCACCTAATTTTTTCGCACCCGCTTTAAATGCAGCAATCCCTTCACGACCAAAAGCGTTATCTGGGGCAAATGTTGCAATCTTTACATCTTTTTTCGCAATTGCTGCTGCTCCTGCAATCGCATCTTGTGAGGAACTTCTTCCAGTTCTAAAAATATATTTATTCCAGTTCTTCCCGGTAATACTATCCGCAACTGCCGGTTCTACAACCATAATCTTTTCATATTCTTCAGCCAGTGGTAAAACCGCTAACGTATCACTTGAACTAGACGATCCAACTAAAAAATCAACTTTCTCTTCTTCTAATAACTTCGTAGCTTTTTTAACTGCTACATCCGCTTTCGTTTCTGTATCTTCTACAACAAACTTAATCTTTTTCCCATCTACTTTCCCAGTTCCACCAGTTGCATAATCTAACCCTAATTCAAATCCGTTCACTGTTTGTTTTCCATACGATTCTAGCGGTCCTGTTAAAGAAGCAAGGACTCCTACCTTAATCGTTTTTTCATCCTCTGTACTTGTTTTCTTTCCTGAACAAGCTGCCGTTATTAATAACGAACCTAAAACACAACCAGTAAACATTGTTTTTAGCCACTTACGTTTTTTCATCGACATTGTGATCCTCCCCATACTTTACTTTCTGATAGAATCAAACACGCCAAAATCCCCTGTCCGTAATCATGACTAACTAATTCGATAGATAATGGAAAACTCTTGTAGTACCCTCTACATTCGGCACAAATATATAATCACCTTCCTATGTAATGGAAACGGACATACAATCAATATATATTCTGCAATCCAATTGAAAATACTGTTTCATTTCAGTAATGACCATACAAAAAGACTAACTTATTTTTAAGTTAGTCTTTTCCCCTTAATTAGAGTTAAGTTCTACTTTCTCTAACCCTTCAGCCAATTGTTTCTTATCTAGTCCTTCTCCTATTACTACTAAGTTTGTCGGGAAACCGAAGTCTTGTTCTAATAAAGTTGGTACTCCGAACGAATATTGGAATAGGTGAGGGTATTTATCTCCATGGAATTTCACAAAACCTTTCACTCGATAAATACTATCTGGTAAATTCGAAAGCCATTCATATAATTTGTCTTGATCAATCGGTTTCGTAAATTGATATGTCATTGTTTGTATATGTAAATGCTGTTTGACATGTAGTGTCTCGTGTTCCTCATCATTTGGAAATTCTGCTTCTTCTATATCTTTTAAAGATATATTACAATACTTTGTCTCATACATTTTCGCATGATCATTTATTGCCTTTACTTCTTCAAATACTGTATTCTTATCTTCATCTGTTAGTAAATCTGCTTTATTAACAAGAATGTGACTACCAAATTTCAGTTGCTCATGCAATAGCTGTTGTACATTTGCACTTAATATACTTCGATTTAACCACCTTACTGCATCTAAAACGACTACAATTGATTTCACTTCCAGAAAAGGAGCTAAAATTGGCGAGACACACGCGTCTAACACTTCAATTGGATGCGCAACACCTGTCGTTTCTATATAAATTACATCTGGTCTTTCTTGTTGGTATAACGAATGTAATTGTATTTCAAGCTCTTCTTTTAACGTACAACAAATACATCCTTTAAGAAGTTCTCTTAAAACATTCTCTTTTCCAATAATATCTGTATCTACTGAGTATTCACCAATTTCATTCATTAATACTGCAACTTTTCTATTCTTCTTTTTCTCTGCTAACAATAAATTTTGTAATAATGTTGATTTTCCACTACCTAAAAAACCACCTAATATATGAATCTCCACTTTATTCATTCAACCGACCATCCATTTCTTTACTTCAAATGTATTCAAAGCGTAATAATTACGATTTATATTTATCATTTTATTAAAAGAATGACCATTTGTAAATATAAGAGATTCACTGTTCATTTACTTCATATGCAACTCTAACTCCAGACTCAATTGCCCCTTGCATCCATCCATGTGTTAATGTCGTATGCTCTCCTGCAAAATGTACTTTTCCAGATGGTGGTATAATATACGGAAATAACTCGAGCTCTTGGCCTGGTTCGAAAGCTGTAAATGCACCGCAAGAATACGGATTTTTACTCCAGCTAAAAGATGTTCCAGTGACAAACTCACTATAGACGATGTCACCGTATATTTCCGCTAAATTTTTTAATGCGTACCGAATACGATCTCTTTGCGGGAGACTATCCCATGTTAACGCCTCATCTGCCCACGTATAACTTGCTATAACGATAGCTGGTCCTGGAGTATGAATGCCATAACTCGGATAGTATGTAAACCGTATCGGTAAATCAGTAATAGATTTACCGCCACACTGTCCCGCTTTCTCCCAAAATCTACTTTTAAACTCTATTGCAATTTTAGTTGCAGCAATATAATTTAATTCACGAATTGCTCTTTTTTTAAAATAAGAGAATAAATAGTATGGCTGAACTTCTACAAATCTTAACGCTGAAAATGGAATTGTAATAATAGCAAAATCACTTGTTATTGTAAATTGCTCTAACGTTTGTTCATGATTTCCTTGTAACATTACTTTATTATCTTCTTGTATAATTTTATCAACCTTATACGGCATTAAAATATGTTCCCTTAATTGTGGTAAGAATGCATTCGATAACTTATCCATTCCACCAGTTATTTCATAATATTTCGTTGTTGAAGTAAAGAAAATCATTTCACGTAATACTTCAATTAAGGACATTCCCATATAAGCTTCCATATCAAGAAGTACCCCAATCATATCTATCGCACCATCTGAATAATACTCCATTAAAAATGAACCAAGCGAATACGTTTTATACTTTTTTTCAACGATAAGCCAGTTTTTATCAGGATCCTTCTTAATGTAATTTAGTATTGGTTCTAATACTTCAATCATTAGCTCTTCTGCCGTTTTTCCTCTTTCTTTATCCAAAACCGGATATTCAAGTACACTTGGATCATTTTCAAACACATTCAATCTCGTTTGAATGTTATTCGTATAAATGATATCTGCAAAAGTTTTATTTATAAAAAGGTTTAAAGGTAGTTTAAATTTATGAATATACGCTAAGGTTAACTTATGGGTGTCAGGGATTCTCATCGGTCCCGCATTAAAATATAAACCCACACTAAATGGTTCCCGAATCGTATACACTCTGCCACCTATTCTGTTATTTGCTTCTATAATCGTTACTTCGTGCCCAGCCTCTTTTAATAAAGAACCTGCAACTAATCCAGAAATCCCTGCACCTGCAATCGTAATCCGTTTTGGGTTATTCTTTTTAACAAGCCCTGCATGAATAATATGAAGCATTTCTTCCATTGCTAATGGATTCCCCATGCCATTTCCCCTTTTACAAAGGATTTTACTGAATTATATTCGGTTCACTGAATTCCTATGTTTTGTTCGCGGGTTTGCACGGATAGATTTTCAAATACTTGAATATCTTTTATAAAATGTAATAAACTAGATATGACTCTATAGAAGTAAGACGTATTATCTTACATAATAAAATCAATGAAATTGCGAGGAATTTTGAAATGAAAAAAGGTATTAACCGTGTTGTATTAGTAGGAACAGGAGCAGTTGGATGTAGCTATGCTTACTGCATGATTAACCAGGCTGTAGCTGAAGAATTTGTTTTAGTCGATGTAAATGAGGCAAAAGCTGAAGGGGAAGCAATGGACTTAAGTCATGCTGTTCCATTCGCACCAGCTCCAACTAGAGTATGGAAAGGCAGCTACGAAGATTGTAAAGATGCTGACCTTGTAGTTATTACAGCTGGATTACCACAAAAACCAGGCGAAACACGTTTAGATTTAGTTGAGAAAAACGCTAAAATCTTCAAACAAATCGTTCGCAGTATTATGGATAGCGGATTTGATGGCATCTTCTTAATCGCAACAAACCCTGTAGATATTTTAACTTACGTAACTTGGAAAGAATCTGGTTTACCGAAAGAACGTGTAATCGGTTCTGGTACAACGCTTGATTCTGCTCGTTTCCGCTATATGTTAGGTGAGTACTTCGATATTGGTCCACACAACATTCACGCTTATATTATCGGAGAACACGGCGATACTGAGCTTCCTGTTTGGAGTCATGTTTCCGTTGGTATCCAAAAACTACAAACACTGCTTGAAAAAGACAACACGTATAATCAAGAAGATTTAGACAAAATTTTCATAAACGTCCGTGATGCAGCTTACCATATTATTGAGCGTAAAGGCGCAACTTATTATGGTATCGGTATGTCACTTCTACGTGTTACAAAAGCAATTTTAAACGACGAAAATAGTGTATTAACTGTATCAGCTTACTTAGAAGGTCAATACGGTCAAAAAGATGTTTATATCGGGGTACCTGCTGTTTTAAATCGCGGCGGTGTTCGTGAAATTTTAGAGGTTGAATTAAGTGAAGATGAAGAATTAAAATTCGACCACTCTGTTCAAGTATTGAAAGAAACAATGGCTCCGGTTCTTTAATTAAGATAAAAAGCAATCCAATTTATTTTGGATTGCTTTTTATTTTCATTATCTCCTATGACTTTTTAGTGATTTTCTATCACTTCTTATTTTTTAGTCGCATCCTCATTATTTATATCAAGTACATCTAATAAAAAGATAAAGATTGGTATCCCGATAATAAGCCCCCATATTCCAAGGAAATGCTCTGAGAAGATAAGAATCATAAATGTGTAGAATATTGGTAAATTTGTTTTTGCAGACATAAACTTCGGATTTAAAAAATAACTTTCAAGAGCATGGATTACTGTTATGAATACGAGTATGTATACTACGTACATAACTCCGCCTACGTTGTAAGCAATGATACAAAGTGGAAACAAAGAAATAATCACACCTGCAACAGGAATCAACCCTAGTAAGAAAATCATAACAGCTAATACAAGTAGCTGTGGAAATCCTAAAACGATTAATGCAATGACAGTAAGAATACAATTTACAACGGCAATTAAAAACTGAGCCTCAATTACTTTGCCGAACGATCTTGCAAATCTTTCACCAAAATATGCAATTTCTTCATAAAAGATTTTTAACTTACTATCTTTAAACTTTGATGTAAATGTAATAATACGCTCTTTTTCTAATAAGAAAAACAAGCTTAAAATTAGAGATAATAATATTTGTAAACTTACCTTTCCTATATTTGCTATTGATTGATATATGACGTCTACACCTTGTTCTATATATTTTGATACTTCCATCCCATTAATTGTCGAAAGTGCATATTTAACGATTTCATTATCAGGTGGATTTTGAAAAAACAGTTTAAATTGATAAATTAATTGTGAAATTTGTATCGTCAGCACAGGTAAATATTTATATAATGTTGTGCCTATAAAGGAAACTAGTATTATATATAAACATGCAATAACAATTTTCCGGTTTACTTTCAATTTTCTTGAAATAAAACGTTGAAATCGATCCATTAAAAACGTCAGTATAAACGTAATTAATATTAAATTAATCATACTTTTTAATGCGTATAATACAAGCGCTACTATTATTAAAACGAGAAACCGTTGAAACCCTCTACTTCGAAAAAAACTCTTTACTTCATTCATTAAGAATTAACCTCCCCCTTCAATGGATGGAAATTGAATATATTACATTTTATGAACTCCTATAGACAATCTTTCTTACTAATTGAGAAGAATCCTTTTTTTCTTTTCATATTGTTAGATTCGTTTAACTGGAATCCACCAACATAATTTCGGTGGCAGTTATTTTTCATATAATCTTTTATAAACTAGGTGATTTTCTATTTTTGGACTGCTGTTCATACGCATATCCAATATTGAAAAGCTCTTTTTCACCAAACTGTTTCCCTACAAACACTACACCGATTGGTTCTCCATTTTTATCATATCCAGCAGGAACCGCTAATTCCGGATAACCAGCTACAGCTGATAGAAGGACTTCATCGTTATTAATCATAACTAGAGCATCCAAACCTTTTTCTACTAAATACCTATCTAGCTCTTTTCTTGCATTTTCTTGACTCGTTTGCACTACGTTTTCAAACTCTTCTTTCGTTATAGCAGATTTTTCAGACCCTTCAATTAATGTTTGTCCGTATTTTATTCGTCTTTTACTATCCTTTTTATTAAACGCTATAATCTCTTCTAACGATTTTACCGGTACATTCTTTTGCTGTGAAAGATAGTCGTTTACATTATGCTTGAACTCATATTCTAATGTTTGCAAATTATCTACACCCTCAGCACTTAACTGGATATTATCAGTTAATATCGCACCTGCATCTTGAAGGTCTTTTCTAATTTTTTCTACTACTACTTTTCTATTTTCATCTTGTTGGTCTACAGAAAAAAGAAGCCCTATCTTTTTCCCTTTTAATCCATCTATTGATAAATCCTTTGTATAATCAATTCTTTCTTTATCTTTCATTTTTTCTGTCATAACATCTTTTTCGTCATAACCTATCATTGCATTAAATAACGTTGCTACATCTTTTACTGTTCTTGCCATAGGTCCTGCTGTATCAAGAGTTTCAGCTAATGGAATAATTCCTGTTCTACTTACCATACCTAAAGATGGACGTAACCCAACTACTGATTGCTGCGCCGCTGGTGCAACAATCGATCCCGTCGTTTCTGTTCCAATTGCAAGCGGCGCAAAATCTGCTGCAACTACTGTAGCAGATCCTGAACTTGATCCTGAAGTATCGAATGTAATCGGACCGTACGGGTTTAAATTTTGTCCTTTCTTCCCGCTATA
The DNA here is from genome assembly GCF_022664295.1 of Bacillus cereus group sp. BfR-BA-01311. Lineage (NCBI taxonomy): Bacteria > Bacillati > Bacillota > Bacilli > Caryophanales > Bacillaceae > Bacillus > Bacillus cereus group sp. BfR-BA-01311. Next base: position 139,171 of record NZ_JAKUHC010000008.1, on the reverse strand, counting down.
CCCGCTTGGCATTTTAAAAGATAAATAGTTCGCCCACTCAGACATATTCGCTTTTCCTAAAACAAATGCTCCTTCTTCTTTCAACTGCTTCACAATTGTTGCGTCTTGATCTGCAATCCAATCTTTTAATACATAAGTTCCTGCACTAGTGGGCATCACTTTTTCCGTCTGTACATTATCTTTTACAACGACAGGAATACCATATAAATTCGAATTTTTGTTTCTACCCCGCTCTTGATCTAACTTTCTTGCTTCTTCCATCGCATTAGGATTTATCTCTGTAACAGAATTTAATGTTATTCCATTTTGATCATGTTCTTGTATTCTAAAGAGATAAATACTCGTTAATTCTTCATATGACAACTTTCCATCATCAATCATTTTTTGAAGCTCATCTACAGTCGCATTTACGACTTCTCTTTCTTTTATCTTTACATTTTCTATATTGATTCCTTTAAGCTGATTATGTATCGGTTGTAGCACTCTTTCTTTATCATATACAATACGCTCAGGTTCCTTTGGAAAATAATTTTTATACACGTAATATCCGCCGGCACACGCTAATAAGACAATGCCTCCAGTGATAGACAGCGTTACCTTTACCCATTTCTTCATGTTGCTTCCTCCACTCTATAAGATGCTTAGCTATACAAAAAAGAGAGTTACCTTTTACTTAACTCTCTCCAATCAAAATGCTAAATGAAAAAATGAAAGATTTCAATCTAATTACTTCTTTTTTTGCATTTGCTTTGCTAACATTTCTTTCACTTGATTATACGTTAACCCTGAATTTTTATTTAAACGCTTTACTTCCTCAACATCAGTACCTACCACTGTATATTTTTTCTCATCATTCATTTTTCTAATTCCCTTCTCACCGTATTATTTCTTATATTTCTTCCCTAAATGCGCATAAATTAACACCACTACAAAAAAGGAAGCTGTTTTTAAGCACAGCTTCCTTCTCGTTACATATTGTATTTCTTAATAAAACTTCACTACATCTTCAGTAGGCAAGAACGTTCTTTCTGCTGGTTGTTCGTTTGATTCACCAAATGGCATTTGACCTACTAAGCTCCACTCTGCCGGAATGTTCCAAGTTTCTTTCACTTCAGCATCTACGATTGGGTTGTAATGTTGTAATGACGCCCCAATTCCTTCAGCAGATAATAGCATCCACACAGTATGTTGTAACATCGCATTTCCTTGATGAGACCAGAATGGGAACTGATCTTTGTATAATGGGGCATTTTCTTGCATTTTTTCTACAGTTGCTTGATCTTCAAAGAATAGAACTGTTCCTACACCTGCATGGAAGCCTTTTAGTCTTTCTACAGTCGCTTCAAAGTTTTCTGCTGGTACGCGTGCTCTTAGTGTTTCTTTAACGATATCCCAAAACTTTTCATGCTCTCCATCCATTAATACAACCATACGACCACTTTGCATATTGAAAGATGTTGGTGCGTGTAAAGCTGTTTTTAACACTTCTTCAATTCTTTCTTTCGTAATTGCATCGTTTTTTGTTACTTTACGAATTGAACGGCGGTTCACGATTGCTTCTTTTAAGTTTGTTGTAGTTGCTGACATTTTAATTCCTCCAAATGTTTGTTTTATAATTTATTTTGTTATTTCATAACAAGCGAATTAGCAATATCCATCGGTATTACATTGCATACCTTCAAATGAATTTGTTTTATCCTTTTCAATTTCTTTATCAATGACCCTTTCTAGTGTTTCTTTACTAGCAAGCCCTTGAATGACTTCATCTCCAATCATGACAGTTGGAACAGCCATAATATTCGCTTCATCATATGCGTGTTGAATTGCTTCTTGATGCTTTTCTTTATATTTACGAGTTACTAAAGCATCTTTAAATTCCGCCTCAGGAAGTCCTACTTCTACCGCTAATTTTGTTAACACATCAATATCTTCAATGTTTTGCTCTTCTTGGAAAAATGCTGTGAATACGCGGTGATGATACTCATTACCTAGTCCACGTTCTTTCGCAAATTGACATCCTTCGAAAGCTAAATGTGTATATGGATGTGGTGAAACACGTGGCAAGCGCATATCAATTCCTAACTTCTTCGCTGTCGGAAGAATGAAAGCATCCCATGAACCTAATTTTTCTGGTTCATTCCATGGATCTATTTTTGAATATGGACTTGGACGTAATTCAAATGGCATCCATTCAATCTCTACATCTTTCTCTTTCGCTACCTCATCTAATGGACCTTTTGCTAAAAAACAAAACGGACATATAAAATCTGAGTATACTTTCATTTTTACAGTCATAACTTTTACACCTTACCTTATCGTTGTAATCAAATCAGTTACATTAATGATAAAAAAATATAAATATTATTTAAGCATTCATTTTTTCTTGCAAAGTTTCAAACAACTGCCCCATCGTAATATTTCTCAAAACTTCTTCCATCGCGGATTGTGCTTGAATTAAAATAATTTCTAACACCGCTTGAATATTCGCCCCAATTGGACAATCTGGATTCGGTTGCTCGTGAATATGAAATAGCTTGTCTTCTTCGACTACGTTCACTGCATGATACACATCTAACAATGTGATTTCATGTAAATCCTTTAGTAATCCCGCGCCACCCGGTCCACGATTTACGTAAACAAAGCCAGCTTGTTTCAAGTACGACATGATTTTACGAATGACTACTGGATTTGTATTGACACTCTCAGCCATATAGTCTGAAGTACAAAGTGAAGATGGATTGTTTTTTAAAATAGATAAAATATGAACAGCTATGGAAAAGCGGCTACTAATTTTCATCATAATCACCACCTCGATGTAATCATTATAGTTACAACTTAAAAATAAGTCAATCCTTTTCATAGATTTTTTATAAGTAAATTAAAAAGTGCCCCATTATGATATATGAGACACCCCTTTTTATTCTGCAAATAGCGCTTGAAATTCTTCAATAAATAGCTGTACAGCGATTGAAGAATCCTTTAATGAAGGAACAGCTAAAGCAATTTCTCTCCATACTTGCGGTTCCAATTCTCTCGTTTGCACATTCTGTGGTAAATTCGTTAAAGATAATTCAGCTAATATTGCAATGCCTAATCCTTCTTGAATCATATTTAAAGCTGTAGTAACGGTAGAAATTACATACTCAGCCCGAAGTGGTACGTTGGCTTGTTTAAACATATCAATGATGGGTGGTTCGTATCCGCCCTTACATAATATGATCGGTTCATTCTCCAAATCACGAATTGTAATAGAGTCCTTCTTACAAAGAGGATGATCCTCTCTTAAGATAGCAACCATTTTTCCCTTCGTTAACGGGACAATCTCCATCTCTTTATTAGGCAAAATAACAATTCCTATATCAACAACCCTCGATATTAACCAATCTTCAACTTCTTTAATTGTTCCTTCACAAAGAACGACCTCTAAGCTCGGATACTTCTCCTTAAAATGGTTTATCATTTTCGGTAAGAAATGTGCAGAAGCACTCGGAAAACTCCCAATTCGAATCGTCCCCACTTCATGTCCTTTCTCCATCGCAACTTCTTGTTCAATCTTCTCTACACCGTTCAAAATCTCTCTAATATGTACAAGAATTCTGTTTCCTACATCCGTAACGAGTAATCCTTGTCGTTTATCACGTATAAGAATCGTAACTCCTAACTCTGACTCAATACTTGAAATGGCATGACTTACAGCTGGCTGCGTCATATTTAACACCCTGGCAGCCTTCGTAAAACTACCTAACTCAATAGTTTTTATTAATACTTGCAGTTGTGTAATAGTCATAACTAATCACTTATACTCCTTATAAAAAAGATTCATTTTATTTATTACATTCGATATCATATCATAGTGAAATGAATAACAACAAGGAGGTCTTACCGTGACACAGCTTTCTCGAACTAAGACGGCCATAATCCTTACCTTTCTCGTTTTCATGTGGGGAATCAATTGGCCTTTATCTAAGTTTGCCCTGCATTATACACCACCCGTTTTATTTGCAGGCGTTCGAACTTTAATTGGAGGATTCATTTTACTCCTTTTCGCTCTACCCAAATATAAAGAATTACATTTAAAAGAAACGTGGCATTTATATGTTATTTCTTCTTTACTTAACATCATTATATTTTACGGGTTACAAACTGTTGGTCTTCAATATATGCCTGCTGGGTTATTTTCCGCCATTGTATTTCTACAACCAGTTTTACTCGGTATTTTCTCGTGGATATGGCTTGAAGAATCAATGTACGGCTTGAAAATTTTCGGGCTTGTTCTTGGATTTATTGGTGTAGGTGTTATTAGCTCAAGCAGTTTAACAGGACATATTTCTGTTATTGGAATCCTTCTCGCGTTAGGATGCGCTATTGGCTGGGCACTTGGCACAGTATTCATTAAGAAGACTGGTCACCGTGTTAATGCCATTTGGATGGTAACAATTCAGCTTCTTATCGGTGGTCTTTGTTTAATCGGATTTGGCTCAGAATTTGAAAGTTGGTCTAGTATTGCTTGGAGTATGCCATTTGTTAGTGTACTACTCTTTATTTCATTCTTTGTTATTGCAATGGGGTGGCTTGCATACTTCACACTCGTTGGAGCTGGTGAAGCGAGTAAAGTAGGGGCTTATACATTCCTTATTCCCCTTATCGCTATTATTGTAAGTTCAATCTTCTTACATGAAGCCATTACAATGAGCTTATTTATTGGCCTATTATTTATTGTTGTGAGCATTTGTTTTGTAAATATAAAGCCGAAAACACTTGCTGTAAGGCAGCAGGTTGAAGTGAAATAAATATGAGAAAGAGCCTACTATTTGTAGGCTCTTTTTTATATCTTATTTTTTACGACGCACTACAAAAACACACGCACCTACCGAAGATACAATTGCCAAAATAGATAAAACAATTGCTATCAACTGCATATTACTAGTACCTTCATTCTTTTCTACATTAGATACTTCACCATGTTCTCCTGTTAATGACGTACCTTTTGCAATTGTAGTAAGTGAATGCGGTTTTTCAGCTTTCTCATCGCCTGTCCATTCAACAATTTCTCCGTCTTTATATTGTTGATATGCATCCCAAGCTATTTTTTGTTCTTTATCCGGATTTTTAGCGACGAAAGTAAATCGCTGGAACTGACCGGGTAAAATCCCTTCTCCTATTGCTTCCCATACTACAGTTTTCACTTTTCCGGCATTATCTTTCTGCTCTTCCATTTTCCACCCTGGCACTGGTTCATACTGTTGGAATTCCACACCAGACGGTATTTTCAGTGTAACTTTTGTTGTTGCTATATTCTTTTCAACTGGTACTTTTATCGTGTAAGTCTCCCAAGAACCGATGTCAGAAGTTGCTGGCTTCACAGTAACGTGCGCACTAACAGGTAACGAAAACATTCCCATTGTAATTGCTGTTGCGATCATTGTTGTTCCTAATTTTTTTATACGTTCCATTTTCAATTAGCTCCTTTTTATCTATCCCTACTCTTTATCCCGCTATTCGCCGGGTAGCCCAATTGATGAGGGCTGCTTAAAGTTTCACTTTATCTGCCACCTACAATAAATTTATAATCCGTATCGAAGCTATCAAGCGATTTCGTTAATCCATGTACTTGTATATTCCAGTTTCCTGTCATGTTAATATACATACCTTCTGCTTCATATTCTCCCGGTGAAACTGCCGAAACTTTAAATGATCCTTTTCCCATATTCATATCTAACGATTGAGTCGTTAATATAATTTGTTCCATATCAGTAACGGGTTGTCCGTTCTCATCCTTTAAAGTAATATGGAATATATTTTGTCCTACTCTATTAGGACTTACATTTAGCGTCATTTCATATCCATTATCTAATTGTTTACTCTCTGTAAAAGGTCCAGTAGGAGGCATCGGTGGTGTTTGTACGTTTGTCATAAAAGCTACGATGACGAAAATGATAATTCCAATGATAAACTCTACTTTCACCGTAGCACCTAATCCTTGCTCCGCTCTCATTTTCCCTTTCACATAATGAATAATTCCCAATATCCCCATGAAAACGAATAAAAGTATCTTTGCTAGTAAAGCTAATCCATACTTCGTATCAAATAACGAGTGGATTGTTGGAATAAAAAATGTACTGTTAAAAAGACCTGTTATTAAAATCACAATGACAGCGCATGTTGCCCACGGTGAAAAACGCTTAATCATATACCAATACATATTCCATTTGTTATCCTCTTTACGTAACAGAAGAATAATAGACGATAAACCACCAATCCATAATGAAGCTGCGAATAAATGTAAAAAATCCATAACAACAGCAATATCTTTAAACTTTAAACCATATGCGTGACTATTAAATGCTTTCATAACAAGTATTCCAATAAACAGCACTATTGGAATACTCCATACTTTAAAAGACGATAGCTTCTCACGCCTCATCGCAAAATACGTAACGATTATAAGCGAACTAATGAGAACCATTTGAGTAATCCAAACATAACTAAAAACAGAAAGCTGTAACGTTTCTTTTAATAGTAAAGGATTGAATGCTTCTAGCCATGAAACATCAGCATTTATTTTCGCTTGCAGTGGTAGATTGAATAACAAGCTAGTAAATATCCCTAATAAGGAAATCCATATTATGTTCTTACTCCTTGATCGAACCGAGGTTGCATTCCCTTTATACATAATAAGATTAAAGAATAGCACTCCTATAAATAGTGAGAAACTTGTATATAAAATTCCACGTTCCATGATCATATCAATTTGCGGAACATATCCCATCTCTTCTACTTGTATATCATCTGCTCCAGCTTCCGCTAATCCAATACGGAATGGAATAACTCCTTGAATGGGATGTCCATCAGCTGAAATAGCTTTCCACTGAATAGAGTAGAGACCATTTTTAAGATTCTCTTTCAATCCAGCTTCTAATAGCTTTTTATTTTTTTTATCAATATGAGCATCTTTTAAATCGACCCTTTTACCTGATGTATCTCTCACGTACAATGTATTAAAACTTGAGATTTGTATGTCCTCATCGAACTCGATTTTCACAACAGACGGTGCTTTCTTCAATGTTTCATTTTCAGTAGGGTTTGATTTCACAACGTATGCATGAGCAGATGCACTTTTCGGTATCAATATGATAAGCACACATGCAAGTAATAACAATGTCCCTAACCTTTTCATTACTTTCACACTCATTTCACTTCTTTCTTCCTCATCGCTATATTTTCATTATTTTTACTTCCCGAGTTTGATTCTTGGGCAAAATATTAACCTGATTAAATATAAACTTCTAGAAAGTATAACTCTTTATTTCTCTTCCACCTCTAAACTTCCAATATAATAGTAACTATTATGATAGATACAACTTACATTTTTAAAGCCGATTGTTATTATATCATAAAATATATTTATGTAAGTTATCAAAGAAGAAAAGTTATCGTGAATCATTTGTGAAGAAAATGTGAAATACATAAATAAAAAGGTATTACGTTATTACGTAACACCTTTAAAAAAATATCCCTCTTCTATTTCTCTTCCGGATAATCACAATACTCGATAATCGTTCCTTCAGTATCCGCTGGGTTAAGATAAATTAACCTTCTACCGTGCTTATTAATGCGTAGTGTATGCTCTAATGTCCGAATACCTTGTTCTTTTAACTCTTCTAGAGCCACCTCTAAATCATCAACACGATACGCAACGTGATGTACACCTTTACCTTTTTGTTTTATAAATCGGGCAATTGGTGAAGTGGTGTTATTTGTCGGTGCAAGTAATTCAATTCTATCTCCATCCACTTCAAGAATGGCTACTTCACTTTCTACACCTGTTGCCTCACTTACGTAACGATCTATTAATTCTCCTGATAGAACCTGTTGTTTTGTTTCAAGATAGTTGTACATCAGAAGGTATATAACCCCCTATTTTTCAGCTTTAATTTTGAAATAGTTACAACAAAGTTGCTCCTTGTATGCTTCCATAATTAATTAATCAAGGTAATTATTAAAACAACATAGTTGTACACTGCACATATATTAGAAGAATATTCAAACTTTACTTATCTCATCGCTGGAGTGTTACATATATGTAATACACACTTGTATAGCGTCACTTTACCCATAAATTCCCACAATCGGAAGCATAAGTTGGCCAGAAAACACTTATTTTTGTAGGTGATTATCTAATTATTTAACGGAATTGGAAGGATAAGTTGGCCATGAGTTAATTATTAACCCATAAGCTTTCCGTGTGTTTTATTCATGTAGCTTTGGCATAATGTTTAGTCAAATTGATACGAATAACCTTAATAAACGAGCAAATGGAACTGACGCTTCCGTTAGTTAATAGTTCACTTTGCCCTCTTGATATGCTTTCTTTACCCGTTCAATTTGAGCAAGGTGTCCTTGTATATGTTGAAGAACTTTCAATTGAAAATAACCTATAAACCATTTATTAATAAAGTTGTTCTTTGGCAGGTTTATCCAAATATATATAGAAAGTATGAAAAAATAGATTTTAACCTGACCAAAGGAGATGAAGAAATTGTTTAAAAAAATCGGTATAGGAGTATTTTCTACAGCAATTGTATTAAGTACCAGTATAGGTTTTTCAGGTATTGTATCAGCAGATAGTCCATCTGCAAATGAACAAGTTAGGAATGGAGGTTTTGAGGATGGGCTAAATAACTGGATTTTATCTAATCCTAATTCTTCTACCGAGAATATTGGAAATTCTGAACCAGGCAATCACTATCTGAAATTAATGCATACAGACACAGCCTATCAGCTTGTTACTGTAAAGCCGAATACAGAATATACATTATCATTTGATATAGCGGGAAGTATAGGTTCTCCAGCAGAAGTAACAGTCGGTAATCTGAATGCCACTCAAGAAATAGTTCCATTAACAAAGAAGCAGTATACAGGATTTAAGCCGGAACATTATGAGATGAAGTTTAAAACAGGTGAGGATGTGTCAAACTTTGCTGTTAAACTTGCTTCCACAGCAAATGGAAGGGCTAAGTTTGATAATGTACAGTTAAAGGCAAATGAGAAATCTTATGTTTTAAATATGGATTTTGATCACAATTCAAGTTTAGAACCTCTTAAACCATTTGGTAATATAAAATACAATATTGAAGAGAATGCAGGAGTAAATAATTCTAAAGGGCTTCATGTAAACGCATCAACCGGTTCAGCATTGTTTGGATCCATAAATTTGAAACCTAATACTACCTACATACTGTCCGCATCTGGAAAAGTAAATACTCCTAGTTCAGAAGTATGGGTATCAGTAGATGTTAATGGAAGAGGCATAGCTAGTTTGGGATTCAATTCCTCACAGTATGAGCAAAAATCGGTCGAATTTACTACTCCAAATTCTACTAATTCAAGTGAATTCTACATTTATCATCTTGCTGCGTTCAGCTTTGATGTCAATCTTGATGATATTGTACTAGTTGAAAAGTAACCATAATAAAAAATATATTTCTATTATTGACACATGAAAATAATTTTAGAAATGAACCGCTATATCCATATCGACTAGATACTTTGAAATATTTATGGGAATTCAGTTCGTTTTTTCATTTTTAGGATTTTTACGTTTAGACACGGGTTGACCTTTACGATGTATGTTAAGAGCTATATTCTCCAAAAAACTATATGAAAGGAGTATCAAAGCTGGAAATTATAATCTACGCTACTTTTAAAAAATGTTTTTAGTAATGATTTTATTTATATAACTAGGAGGGGGAACATGAAATTAATATCAAAAATAGTAATGACTGCGTTAATAGTATTGAGTACATTTGCATTCAATTTAGGTGGAGAATTTGATAAGAGTTTTCTTTCTACCCCAAAAGCATATGGGGATGTAATCAAGGCACTTCCACAAAATGCGTCAAAGATAGAGTTAGATTATGCTCCTAAGTATGACTACGACACAGACGGGTGTTATGCGACTGCAGCAATTTCTCCAGATGGCACGACTAACCCTGGCCTAAGTTTGGGCGGTTCCCCGGAAAGTGTCTGTAGAGATGTTAACCGACTGGAAAATTCAAACACTTATTCTCGGGCCAAATCAAATAATGGTTGGACTGCCATTATGTATGCGAGTTACTTTGAGAAAGATCAACAAACTTCGGGCCCTGTTGCGCTTGGACATCGAAATGACTGGGAACACACAATAGTTTGGGTTAAAGATAGTCAGGTTCAATATGTAACTTATTCAGCACATGGTAATTGGTACACTAACCCTCGCTCAAACGTTAGATTCGATGGAAACCACCCGAAAATTGTATACCATAAGGACGGCGGCTTGACACATGCTTTTCGCCTGGCTAATAGCAATGACGAGCCGCCAGAAAACTATTATCACCAGTGGCTCCAACTACCAATGGTTGGTTGGAATGGCTATCCAAGCCTAGCTATTCGAGAAAAACTAATGACTACGAACTTTGGATCTGCAACACTTGAAATCAAAGATGGAAATTTTGAAAGATCCCTTGCTAGTGCAAAGCCACCCATTAACTTTGACCCTTACGCACCAGAACTAGAAGATGGTGGTACTTATCAAATAGTTTCTACTTTAAATAATAGTAGTGTCGTTGACTTAAATCAAGCAGATGGAAATGTTCAATTATGGCAAAATGGCAACGCTAATAATCAAAAATGGAAGCTAGTATATGATTCAAATAAATTAGCATATCAAATTAAAAATATAGCAAATCAAAATTTAGTATTAGCTTGGAATGATCTTAATGGTTCCAATAATGTGATTGCTACATCTAATCAAAATAAGGAAGAGCAATATTGGATACCAACAGAAGCAGGAAATGGATATTATTATGTAAGGAATAAGAAGGATACAAACAAAGTGTTAGATGTAAGTGGCTATGGTACTGCAAATGGAACAAATGTTACAGTATATAATTTCCATGGTGGTAATAATCAAATATTCAAATTATCTAATGTAACAGGGAGTTTAGCAGGAGAAGTGGAGTCACTTTATAAGGCACAGCCTGGTCAAAGCAGTAGATCAAGTAATAATTTTTCACTTGAACATCTTGCAGCAGGTACCAAAGTACGAGTTGTTTTAGAAGGAGCAGGTGCTACCTCTTTGTCATTTAGCGTTGCAAAAGATATACGTAACGGTTCAGACCGTGGGATTTGGTCAAATGTTAGAGATGGTTCTATTCTAACGATCCCTTCAGGAGATGATAGAAAGAATTTGTATATCGCAGGTCCTCCTAGCGGATATACTTCTAACGGTACATTTAAAGTGAAATTTTACGCTCTTCCAAACTAAAAAATATTATAACGTTTCTATTCCCTTTATATTAATCTAATTAGAAAATGAGTATGCATACTTCAAAAAATTATTTCGGCTTGCTCGATTGGATTAACTATATTAATAGGAAATATAGTGTTTTGTTGCAAAGTTTTGTTAAGAGATAAAAGGGTGGAGATAAGTACAGCTGAAAAACCGAAGTCTGAGCAATGACTTCGGTTTTTTTATATAGGCCGAGTGATGGAGGAGCTGTTCTGGCCTGCAGCAATATTTCCTAATAATAGATTTTTGTATTTTTAATGACTAATTGTCTATCCAGTTCTGTTGCAAAGTTTTTTAAATGAAGTGTAAATCTATATTGATAAATTTATTACAAAATTAGCTATAAATGATTCGAAATCCTAAAGTAAACTTTTACCCAAAAGTTTACTTTGGATTTATTTCAATCACTGTGTTTATAACATTTCTTCGTATTTCGAATAAACATCCCAAAAATTATACATTCAAAACATCACATCTTCTTTTAAACACTTAAAGACGACTTTAAAAATACTCTTCAAATCTTGGAAGCATAAGTTTGCCGCAAACAAAAAGAAGCATAAACTTGCCGTTCCGACAAACTTATGCTTCATATTACATATAGCAAGAAAACAGATATCTTTTGAAAAGATATCTGTCTGTTGTAAGCACATAGCAAATACATAAACAAAAAGGGTATTACGTTATTATGCAATACCCTTTTCAATAATAAAATCCCTTTATTTCTCTTCTGGATAATCACAATACTCAATAATCGTTCCTTCTGTATCCGCTGGGTTCAGATAAATTAATCGTCTGCCATGTTTATTTATTCGGAGTGTATGCTCTAATGTTCGAATACCTTGTTTTTTTAATTCTTCTAAAGCTACATCTAAATCATCGACATGATATGCAACGTGATGAACACCTTTCCCTTTTTGTTTTATAAATCGGGCAATTGGTGATGTTGTATTATTCGTCGGTGCAAGTAGTTCAATTCTATCTCCATCCACTTCTATAATAGCGACTTCACTTTCCACACCTGGTGCTTCACTTACGTAACGATCTATTAATTTCCCTGATAGAACCTGTTCATAAAAACGTATCGTACTATCTATATCACGAACTGCGATTCCGATATGATCAATTGCTTTTTTCATTTTATTTCCCCTAATACTTTATTTTTATTCATTATTAATAGTAACAAAAAAAGTTATAGAAACAAGCGTTTTGTTTCAAGATAGTTATACATCATAAAGTATATGATTCTCTGTTTTTCATTTATATTTACAAACATTTACAATAAAGTTATTCCTTAACTGCCTCTATAATTAATCAAGACGATTATTAAAACAATATAGTTGTACACTATATATATTAAAAATTATACTTCTCTCTTAGTCCAATAAATTCTTTCTGCATTTCAGGGTTTTTAAACTCGAAACATTTAACGGATCCATAACTTCGTATGTTATTTTTAATAATTTTTTCTCCTTTATTAATCAATATAGGGATAATATATTTAATTTTTCGCAACTGATAACCTTCTCTATCTTCAGTATGCATCTGTAAATACTGTACAGTTTTAGGTGTTCTCTTTTCATATCCTGTAAACCCCTTTATACCTAACTCTTTTGCTACTCGATTTTTAGTAACATGTATTGGAGGCTCAATCTGGTATAATTTATCTAAAATGCCTCTTGATTTATGTAAATATTCTTGATCTTTTTCCGGCCAATTCACTTCTCTATAAGTGTTAGAATTGTTATCACGCCTATATTTAACATTCGGCTTATTTTCCATTATCCATTTTTATACAGCCATGCGATTAAATTCGTATCAATTCTTTTTAGATGCATGATTAAAAAATCAGGATGTTTTTCTTTTAAATCTAAATATCTCCTTCGATTTTGATGTTTTAATTCTTCTTGTCTATCCTCAAGACACAATTCATTTTTTAAATGATAGTTTACTTTAGCACCGTATGTACCTAATATTCTCGCTATCTTAGCAATTGATAGTTTTTCAACATATCTTAGCTCAAATAGCTTATCTCTCCAAATTTTTCCGTATTTTTCAATTTTCCAATACGTTTTTTCATCGGAAATATGATCCGGCACCAATTTAGAATAACTAAATCCACAATTACATTCGAAAACCCCTTTTATTTTATCTTTAAATGTTTTTATTTCGACTGTTTTTATAATACGAGTATTATAATGTTCTGCTGCTTTATTCAAACAAATATATGGTCCTTCGCCAAAAGGATTAATTTTCCCCTCATTATTTTCAGTTAGATTTTTCACGGATTTACCCAAAAAAATAGTAAGTAATATATGTCGGATAGGATGAAACGAAGTATAATGAGTTCTAATTAATTTGATAAGCCAACAATTCGCACTATCTGTGATTGTTGAATTCATAAGAATTAATAATTCTTCTCCATAAAACTCTAAAAAATCTTTAAGTAACTTTTTTCTATCAATTAAATCATTTTTATTTATATATCCTTTTTGGGTTAAGATTGTACGATATATTTGATTCACATCTTTGAAATTGTAATTATTATTAGCTAGAAGAATGCTTTCTTTAGTTATATATTTAAGATACATTTTAGTCCTATCCGAATAAGCTACTTCCTTTCTTACTATTGGACAGTTCTCAATAGTAGGTGGCTCTAAATATTGGGTATTACTATATTTATATACCACAGTACTATCTAACAAGTATGTTTCATGTCTCTCACAAATAAATACACTAGGTATCTGATGTTGTAACCTCCAGTACGTTTCTCCAAACTTTTCATAATCGTCAGCTACACAACACGGACAATACTTAAAGTACTGATTTTGTATTGTTGTATATACTCTTGTTCCAATAAGACTTATTACATTAACATTCCCACCATTGCACATAACATCCCATACTTTTTCTTTTATCTCTTTTCCAAAAAAATTTGTATAGTAGAAATACAAAGTATTTCTTTTTATTAAAGAATCTACAGATGGATATGCAAATATGTTTAATCGTTTCATTATGTTATTTAAAGAAGTAGGTAAATCAGTACTAATTGTCCATGATTTACCTGGAATCAAATCTTTTCTTCTTATACTCAACTTTCTACTTGGACTACCTATATGGTTATAATAACGCGCAAAAACACTATAAATAAGCTCATCTTCATATAGACTTGGAAAATACGGTAACAAATAAACGCCTCCCTATGACTATAAAAAAACTACCCATAACATTATTTATAAACCTGTATAATAAATAAGAATACTAATATTATCACTCTTCCATTTAAGAAATTTATTTTAGAGGTTTTTTTATATAACCATTTTCAAATAATGTCTCATAAGCTGACTGTTTTTTCTTTTTCCCCTTATTAATAAATGATTGTAAAACATTTTCATTAAACAATTCATTTTTACTTTTCTCTGTTTTTGTTTCATTGTTACTAATTTGTTGAAGCGCTTCCTTCATTAATTGCGCAATCGTAAAGTTAGGAAATTTATTTATTACGCTCTTAGCTAATTTTTCGGCATTTATTTCATTTACTTCTAAATTCATCAGAGCTAAAATCAATTTTTCTAATTTATTTAACTCTTTGCTTTGACGTTCTTTTGATATTCTTTCCTTTTTCTCTTGGATTCTGGCTTTCATATCAAGTATTGAATGTTGATTTGACATATACTCTTGTAAATCTAAAACTATAATATCTTCATATTTTGCAATTTCCGATTCTATTCCAGATTTAAGTGCATTCAACATTGGTTGAACAAGCTTTAAATCTTCTTTAACTACTTGTTTAATTAAGCCGAATGAAATTTTTTCTATACCCGTTTCAATAGCCCGCCCCTGTGCTAATATAAATATTTTTATTGCTATATCTATAATCCCCTGACTTTCTTCATATATTAAATTAATAAAATCTTGATTAAGTTCGATATGTTCTTTTGTCCACTGATAATCCCATACACTTGAAATCAAAACCTCCCAATCTTCAGAATTATCAATTTGCTACCAAACCATATCTCCTTGACCACTTCCACGACGCGCCTGTCTAAAATCCTTCTGTAGAAGGGCCCTTGCTCTCATTGTCCCGATCATCATAACAGGTATTCCAATTTCATTAATAAGTGTCACGAAAAAGTTCATCATCTTCTCAGATGCATCACCTTTTGTAGATAAAAGATGTTGTATTTCATCAATGATTAAAACACCTAGACAATGTAATCTTGCAATTTGTCCCATTCTTGTTACCATTGAACTTACTGAATTAGGGGATCTACCATATTTTTTGAAATAATCTGTCCCTATCAATGAATCTATCTTTTCAAAAAAGTTTTGACATAATGATTTTAAAGAACCGTCATGCGGACAATTCAGCTTTAACCATACAATTTGAATTGTGTTAATTGGATACTGATGAATAATTAATTGTGGATATAAAGATAAAATTCTCTCTATAGCGGTAGATTTCCCAACACCTGGGAACCCCATTAATGTAAAACTAGATGCAGTTGACCTTATGACTGGTGATAAACCTATTTCTTCTTTTTCAACCAATTTTTGATGTAGCTCATTTAATACTTGAATATGTTGCTTTTGTAAAGGATTACGATTTACATAACCATAACGTAAAAAACGAGAAAACCTTCTTTCTAAATCTAGAGTTTGACCAATTGGTTGAAAGAAACGAGTTAATCGTAATAATGCATGATACCTATGATGTGCAGATAAGTTTTTTTCTTTTTCTTGATAAGCTGAAAAAAAGCTGAGCTGATCAAAAGCCTCTTCGTACGATAGTATACTTGGTAAAGCCTCTATTAAAGGATTACTAGTTTAATTAAAAATATTAAATAAATAGTTATTCTTTTTTCAAATTCACAATAGACAGTTTTCTCTTTTAATCCCCAGCTCAATTATAATTCGTTTTTGTAAAGTAATCTTTTCTAAAGATAACCCCAAAAACCCCCATTTTTGTGTAACAAAATGGGGATGAAAAAGAAAATCATCACTAATACACCTATATATACTGTAATCTTTCCAATCCAGAAATTGGAGACCTATTTGGCATAGAAGGCCGAACTTCTACAAAAGCAGGCATTATGCTGGATGGTAATTCTGAGATTGCAACAGCCAATTGACCTATATCTTGTGGGCGCATTTTCCATTCATCATTTTCCATCGACCTGTTGGCAATTGCTCCTAAGGATAGGTGACTAACACGTATTCCTTCGTATCTTAAATCTTGTATTGCTGCCTCTGCCATTGCGTGCAAAGCAGATTTTGTACTTGAATATGCAACACCTTGCTCAAAATAGTATTCACCCGCATGGCTTCCAATGAATATGATTAGCCCTTTACTCTGCTTTAGCATAGGGGCAGTAAACTGAATCAACCATAATGGGGCTGAAAGATTTGTACTTATACTGTCTTGCCAATCTTGTTCTGTTATCTTTGAAATGTTATTAAATCTTCTTATACCTGCATTATTTATTAATATATCTATTTTCCCATATCGTCTAATTATCTCGGCAACAGACTTTTCAATATCTATCTTTTGTGAAAGATCACATTTAATTTCTTCTAACCATTCTTCTTTACACAAAGTCCGATTCAATCCAATAACCTTATGCCCTTTTTCCGCAAATGATTTTGCAATTCCGTATCCCAAACCGCGATTTGCACCAGTTATTACTATTATTTTCACTTCAAAACACCACCTATTTTCTCAAAATGTTATTTTTATAACTTAGATGGCACATTAATGTTATAAAAATAATTATTAAAGTTTGCTAAAAAATCATTAATTTGTTTTTCTTTTTCACATAATGATTTTTTTCTTTTAACTATTTTTGCTGAAATCTCTTCAATTTTTTCATAGACTATTAATCCATTTTCGGCAAGTGTCTTACCTGACTGCACTATTTCCACAATACAATCCGCCATATTCAATACTGGAGCAATTTCCACCGAACCATTTAAATGTATCACTTCTATATCATGGTATTGCTGATCAAAATATTTCTTTGTAATTACAGGATATTTACTTGCTACAGATTTTACATCTCTTATATTTATTCCAGGTTTTGCACATACACACAGTTCACACTGCCCAATTTTAAGATCAAGTATATCTACAAAACCTTCACCCTTTTCTAATAGTAAATCACTTCCTACAACGCCTAAATCAGCAATCCCTTTCTCTAAAAAAAGTAAAATATCTACTGATTTTACCAATACAAAGCGCAAATTTTGTTCACTTAACTCAAAACACAGTTCACGCGAACTCTCTAAATCTACGGGGGTATTAATCCCACTTGCTCTTAGAATCTGCAAGGTTTCTGATAATAAGCGTCCCTTTGAAAGAGCAATTGTAATAAACTCTTCATTAACTGACAAAGTGATTCCTCTCTTCATAGAAAATATAAAATCAAATGTTAATAATTTTTCATTTTCTTCTTTGTTTACTTTTTAATCAGTACATCTTCTATACGTAAAACTTCAAATGGAATTAACACTCCTACACTTTTAATTCTCCCTGTTAAGTGCCCAATAACAATGTCTGAGGTACATCCCAATAACATGTAAGCATCTGCCTGATTCATATGATTTGCTTGAGCTATTATCTTTGTAGAAGTATCTACGCCCATCTTAACAGCTTCTTCAAATGTCTCCCCAAAGCCAATTATTACAAGTCCTTGTTCTACCTGTAAAATGGGAGTAGGAATATTATTTTCAAATATATTTACATTTATGTGTAAAGTGCCTGATGCCTCTAAAGCAATCCCTGAGGGTTCTCCATTTCCTTGTAAAGCATGTAAATCACCAGCGTATAATAAACCACCTTCGACAGCTACTGGTAAATAAATTGTTGTTCCTTCAACCAACCAGCGGATATCTAAATTCCCTCCGTATTTACATGTTGCACCATTTCTTGTTCTAAAGGGATCAGCTAGTCCTATCCCTCCCAAGCTAGGTCTAACCTGTAAATCAATTCCCTCAAAATCTATCCTATTATTTTTAATCTCTATTTTCTTATAATTTCGTTCTGTGAATTGACCCTTCAAAACTCCTGAAGAACGCGAAATACATGTATATGCATGCTTTGCTAAATGAATATTTTTAATTTTTATAGCTACCGTCATTCCTGGCAATGCTCCATTGATATAAACTGGCCCTGTAAACGGATGATGTTTGCCTTTATTAATTACATTATTTAGTTCCTCTTCATTATCCGTCTCTTGTGAAAATGCATTCATGATCTCCATTGAGATTTCTTGACCTGGATTTACATATAAAACCGGTTCTCTCTCTGGAGATAACTCAAAACTAGCTGTATCAGTTGAGTATTCAATAAAATTCACATCTACATTATTCATCTTATTATTTCATACTCTCTACTGGCATTATACGTTTCAATATTTCTTCATAAGCATGTACCAAGTCCCCTTTGTTGTAACGAAATACATCTTTATCTAGAGATTGGTTTGTTTCTATATCCCAAAGACGCATACCATCTGGAGAAATTTCATCTCCTATTACCAACTCACCTGCTGCATTTCTTCCCATTTCGAACTTAAAGTCAACTAATTTTACTCCTCTTTCCAAAAGAAAACCCTTTAAAATAGCATTTAATTCAAAAGCTATCTCTCTTATAACTTCTATTTCTCTTTTAGTAGCAATGCCCATTGCAACAATGTAATCGGAATTCATCATCGGATCGTTTGAATATTTGAGGTCTAACTTTAAAATAGGCTGATTAAAAACTTGTCCATATTGGATAGGATAATTCCTTACAATTGAACCAGCTGCAATATTTCGAGGAATTATCTCCAATTTAATCATATCTAATTTGTTAACTTTCATTCTCCCCATTCCTATATTGGATATATAATGATTCGGTACCCCTTTTTTATGGAGCAACTCAAATATGTGAGAAGAAAATTCACATCTTAGTATTCCAGTTCCTATAATTCGAGCATTTTTATTTTGTGTATAAGAAGATACACTATCCAAAAAATGCATGATAATTGAATCATTTTCCTCACCATGATACATCGATTTTGATTTACCACATGTATATAACAAACCGTTTTTTGTCATTAGATTCTATCCTTTCCCTTTATAAGTTATAGTCTTTATATAGAAAAAATCCCACGTAAAGTGTGTGCTACACCATCATTTTCATTTGTTGGTGCAATACAATTCGCTCTTAATTGCACATCTTTTCCAGAGTTCCCCATAGCAACCCCCATACCAACTAGTTCTAACATTCCAATATCGTTTTCTGCATCACCAAAGGCCACTATGTTTGAAAGTGGGACACTGTAGTGATTCGCTATCCACTTTACAGCCGCTGCTTTCCCTGCATTTTTACACAAAATTTCTAACCAAACTTTACGGGAGTCAGAAAATGTATAAATTAAGTGTTCCTTGAATTGTTTTTCCAAAATTCTGATAATAAATTCGGTATTCCCCCTAACGATCAACTTAGATAAATGGTCATCTAAAAAAGTAGATGGATATCCTATTGCATGTGGTGGACACCCCGCATCAATCCAACACTGTACATCTTTATCTATTACATCCACCCAAAATTCGTTATTTTTTTCAGCTAAAAAATTTTCAATGCTTTTTTCTTCTCTTAATACTTCAAATAATTTTTTCACTATGGAAATATCAATCATATTAGACGTAAGTATTTCACTTTTTCTATTATCAAAAATTAATGCCCCATTGTAACAAATGCTAGGAGTATCAAGTGCTAATTCTTTTAAATAAGTTTCTATATCTCTTGGTGCTCTTGCCGTTGCAAGAATAACAGGTATTTTCATTTGATTTAAAGATTGTATAGTCTTTAATGTCCTATTACTAATCTCTTTATTATTGTTTAGCAAAGTACCATCTAAATCACATATGACAACTTCAAACATAGAATTCATTTTAAGTAGCTCCTAAAAAAGAATTAAAACTTCTCTATTTATCTAATTATAGTTAATACTTAATTTGATATTTATAAAACAAGAAAGTATCCACCACTAAATATTTTTTATCTAATGGTGGATACTCTAAGTTTGTACAAAATCTACAATTTATGTTTATGCTGCTTTGTTTAATCCCTGTTTCTGATTTAGCACTGAAAATCCGTATTTTACAAATGTTTCTTTTACTTGGTCCGTTTGAAGATAGTTATAATATTCTGTAGTTTCAACTGGAGACGGTGTCGCTTTAAGAACACCCATTGGATAAATAATAGGATCATGTAAACTAGAATCTGCTGTATCAACTATTTTTACTTGAGGTGAAATGAGTGCATCTGTCTTATACACAAGCCCAGCATCAACTTGCTTCGTTTCGATCAACGACAATACATGTCTTACGTCAGTTGCTAATACAAATTTAGGTTTTAAAACTTCATACAGGTTCAGCCCTTCAAATACTTGTTTTGCATACATTCCAGCAGGTACTGTTGCAGGATTACCAATAGCTATCTTTTGCACATTATTTGTGTTCAAGTCTGAAAAACTATGCACAATATTATTTTCGATTGGTGTTGCCAATACTAATTCATTCCCTAAAAAATTAATAGCTTGGCTCGGATTGATATACCCCTTTTCAACTAGGGGCGTGAAATTTTTTTCGGCAGCAGAGATAAATAGATCTGCCGATTGACCTTGCTCAATCATTTGTTGAAGTGAGCCTGAACCACCGTAAGTGAAAGTAAACTTTACATTTCCATGAGTTTTCTCATAATTAGCTGTAACTTCCTCTAAAACATCTTTTAAACTTGCAGCAGCAAATACTTTTATCTCAGTTTTATTAACATTTTCTTCCGCCAGAGCAGGAGAGAATCCTGTAAAAATTGCGAGCATAAAAACAGAAACAGCACATAATAAAAATGATTTAATTGTTTTCATAATTTTTCTCCCTTCTTAATAAAAGACAATAAATAAATTACCTACAAAAAGTACTTTAGTATCTCCTCCTTTTACCAAAAGCATTACTTGTACAAAATTTAATTCTTGCAAACAGAACATACCACAACATTCTCACTATAGTTTAAATTCTAATTTTTCTATATTTTCAGATTTAATTTTTGAGAAACATTTGTACAATAATATCCACTCAATTTAAACAAGTAAAGTATTGTGGATCCTCATTTTTTTTGAAAAAATGTAATAAATGTTTATGAAATAACAATATCCCATGTCGAAATATGCGATTTTATTTCATAAGAGAAATTTTTTGCGAAAAAAAAAACTGAAAATACTCAAACTTAATTATATCTAGTTATCTTTAATTATGTTTAGTTATAATCCGTTATACATTGAAATCTGCGAAGAAATATATTCCAATTAAATCAAAATTATTGTATACTTCTTTTTGTATTTTCAGAATAATAAAAAAGGAGGTGTTACAATTGATTTCATATTAATACGTACTTACATTTACCAACAATAAATTCGAAATACTCAATGTGGAACATAACTTCAAATTAGTATGTTTTTAAAAGAAGTTTATTGGTTGGATAGTCTGTAGAATTTTATACTGGACTGGTTTCATTATAAGAACTACTACCTCCTTTCAGTTAAAAATACAGTCTATAAACATAAACCATTTACTTGTATATTAAATAACTTTCTAATCTATGAAGGAACAAACACAAAAGGCTTCTCTCCAAAATATTACTGTTGAAAATACGCCAGACACTAAGAATTATTTCAAGCATGTGGAAGATCACTAAATATATTATTTTTCCAATTTACAAACCACTAATCATTGGGAGAAAAATTATTTAAACCGCATTATAAAATACACTTAAGAACTGAATATATTAATTTTAAGTACAAGTTGCTACAAACTTATAAAAAAACGTTCTTAATACAGATCAATCACTACTATAACAATACCAATCTTAATAAAGAGGTGGATAAAAATGAAAACATTTGATAAGTATTGTTCCTTTACTTTCTTTTCATACTTTGCAACATTTGCTATTGTAGTTCCGCTAACCGGCCTTTTTTTAAATCAGTTACACTTTGGTAGCAAAGAGATAGGGATAATCCTTGGCATTTCAATTCTAGCCAGAATACTAGGACCATATGTATTCCTACTGATATCAAAACTAAATAGAAATTTAGCAAGCATATACCTTATACAATGCGTTCTCCTTTTAGTCGTTCTGTTTGTTGGTACTCAAGTTAAAAATAGCTTGGCTATAGTTATAGCACTCTCCTTACTAAATATTTTTTGGATATCTATTTTACCCAACATAGAAACCATTTCATTATCAAAATTAAATGGTGACATGAAACGATACTCAACCATTAGAATGTGGGGAAGCATCGGATTTATTTTCTTTTCAGTTTGGGCAAGTCATGCTCTTATTAAATTCGGCCCACTATCTTTTTGGTTTATATTAATATTTTTAGGGTTTATGTTGTTAATCTCCTCTATTCTACTAATTCGCCTTGAACCAATTGAGGTTACGAAAAAAAAATCAAAAAGTATTTTTATTGAAAGAAAACTTTTGCTTTTTTATTCTGTATTTTTCTTATTTGAATTAACACATGCACCTTATTATGGATTCTTTTCTATTAAGTTGTTGGAAAATAATTATACTGGTTTTGCAATAGGTTCATTAATTGCTTTTGCAGTTATATGCGAAATTGTTACTTTCGCTTATGGTCATAGGCTTCTAAAATATATGAATGTTTCATCTATTCTCTTATTGTGCTCTATTTTAGGTATTCTAAGATGGACATTAATAGAACTTTTTGTCGGAAGCATCACTTTATTAGTAATTTCACAGTTAATGCATGCTTTTACCTTTGCTTTATATCACATTTGTGCTATGAACATTTTAAGTTTAAATGCAGACCAAGATTTAATTAGCCAAAGACAAACTACCTACACAGTTCTTACCATGGGTATAGGTGCTGCATTAGGAGCTTACCTGTCCGGCTTGTTCTGGGACGTTAAAATTTTTAAATTCTCATCTTTCATATCAGTTGGAGTTAGTTCACTGGTTATTAGTATAATACTTGTTTTGTTAATAATGAAAAAAGAAGCAAACCAAGCCCTAAATACTCCTACCGAGAGTAATATGTAATTATATAGAGGACAATCCTTGTTGTAACAAACCTAAGAAAACCACATGCAAAACATTAAATAATACAGTTTAATCTTTAAAAACAAATTCTCTTATTCAATATCTAAATAATTTTCCTTAATTTTCAAAAATAAAATCATATCAGAATTTCTGTATTTAAAAGAAATTTTATCAATACCTTTTTTCAGTGAAAAAGTTTAACATATTAAAAAAGATTCCAGTATAACCCTTATATTGAATTTTTTTGATACCCAACCCTATTACTTTATAAGTGCCTTTTCATAGATCATAAAGGAGGATAATTATGTATAATCATGTGATACAGCTATTAGATCAAGCTAATATTTCTTATCAGCAATACGAGCATGAACCCAATTTGGATTATGATACAGATAGAGAAATACGAAAAAGATTTAATTTAGAAGGAGTTCCAAGTAAAAGTTTATTTCTAAAAGATAAAACCGGACATAATTATGTACTAGTTACGATTGAAGGCGAGAAATTAGATTCAAAATCAATGAAAGAACTAATTGGCAAGAGGGTTTCAATTTGTTCAGCTGAAGAGTTGATTGAAAAGACTTCCTGTGTCCCCGGTTGTGTAGCCCCTTTCGGATATCAGGATGAGGTTACCCTTATTATAGATAAAAAGATCTATAATTATAATAAATTTCTACTATCTCCAGGCGTACCTGAGTTAACAATTGAGATACACACAGAGGATATCAATAAAATTTTAAATATAGTGAAAAACAACATTTTAATTTATGAAAACAATCAATGATTTTATACTCACAATAAGGAGGGATTACAGTGGTAATCCAATTAACCAAATCTTATTTGTATAATCAAAATAGAATTCTTGATGAAAAGAACAACGATTTCTTAGAAAACTGGAAAATAAACGCTTACAACAGTTTCCACAAAAGTATTATGGATAATTCTAAACCGTTTCCTTGCTATTTTGCAGTAGATTCCGAAAAACATGGTTGGTCCAGATATCTTTTTATTGATTCAGCTTATGATCAAAAAGAGCTACTAAAGCTTAGAGATGGAATTTATGAATATATAAAGACATATCAGCAAATTGCAAAACGGACCACGCTAGTAATCTTCTTCAAACCCTCAAGTAAGCAATTACTAGCAGAAGAATATAAAAAACAATTTTGGAATGTACTACAATTTTTAATCGAAAATGATCCTGAACCATGGAATCCAGAAATCCCAACAGATCCTTACCATGCTAAATGGGAATTTTGTTTTGCTGGAGAACCTATATTTGTAGTTTGCCGAGCACCTATATATGCTGAAAGACAAAGCAGATATACAGAGAACGGTCTTGAAATTACCCTTCAACCCCGCGGAACCTTAGATGATATTACAGGTGATACCAAACAAGGAAAACAAGTCCGTAAAGTTATTAGGAAACGCTTATTAGCCTACGATAATATTTCAATGCATCCAGATATAGGTGATTATGGTGCTGAAAATTCACATGAGTGGAAACAGTATATTTTGCCTGAAACAAATGAAGAAAGCGTAATGAGATGTCCGATTACAGGTGTAAAAAAACATGATTAGCATGATCTTTAGTTATATATTGTTAGGTGTTTCCCTTTCTGCTCCTGTGGGTCCAATCAATGTGGCTCAAATAAATAAAGGTATTAAAAATGGATTTTGGAGTGCTTGGTTTGTTGGATTAGGTGCCATGTCAGCTGATGTAATTATGATGTTACTCATTTATTTTGGGGTTTCCACTTTTTTAACAACTCCAATTGCTCAACTCTGTATTTGGATTTTTGGTTTTATTACCATGCTTTACTTAGGATATGAAAGTATTAAGGATGCTCCTAAACAAGTGCATCATTCCTTAACTGGGGAAAAAGAACATCCTCTCAAATCTTTTTTAGCAGGATTTGCAATTGCAATTTCAAATCCATTAAACATTGTATTTTGGATAGGAATTTACGGTTCTGTTCTTACTAGTGCAATAAATACAATTGGAAAAGAACAAGCACTATGGTATAGTACAGCTATTTTTGCAGGTATTATGCTATGGGATTTATTCATGGCTACATCCATACATTTTGGTAGACGCTTTGTAAACGCTACTGTAATGAAATGGATTTCCATTTCAGCAGGTGTTATTTTAATTTGCTTTGGTATTTATTTTGGCTATGAGGCTGTACTAATAATCCAACAGTTAATTTAAATAAAGTTGCGAAAATACCCCTTTGGAGTTGATGATCCAAAGGGATATTTTTCATTCTTAAGTTTGCAACTGATTGGTTTGAATGTAAGCTCAATTATGTTTATAAAATTTTTCACGGTTTGAACTCATTTAAAGTGTACATTTTCTGGGGGTTTTTTAGCATATATACAGCAATTAAATCTCCCTTACCTCCTGTTTTTATAGTGCCTTTACATAGAGTTTTAATTACATTACCCTTCATGTTTGGTATAAAGCTGTGTGTTTTGTATACTCAAAACTTGCGTTAAAAGGGGACAATTATTGTTAACTTCTGACCCTTTATTCTGATTTGAGCAATGTATACTAAATATGGAGGTAAATTAATGTATGTGCCAACAAGGCTGCTAATATTATGGTAACTGATGAAAGGGGATTTTATAATGAGCAATTCAAAAAAGTGGAATCAGGTAGATACATATATTACAAATCAATTGTTACCCCAAGACCCAATTTTTGAAGAAATATTGGCAACGAATGCCGAGGCTGACTTACCAGCAATAGACGTTGCTCCCAATCAAGCAAAATTTCTTCACTTACTAGCATTAATTCAAGGAGCTAAAAGAATATTAGAAGTTGGAACTCTAGGCGGCTACAGTACTATTTGGTTAGCCCGATCCTTACCAGAAGATGGGCACTTAGTTACTCTTGAATTAGAAAATCACCATTCAGAAGTTGCAAAATTGAATATCGAAAGGGCTGGCCTATCTAATTTAGTAGAGGTGAGAACTGGACCTGCTCTTGAAACAATGTCGAACCTGTATAATGAAGGAGCCGAGCCATTTGACATAATTTTCATTGACGCCGATAAACAAAATAACGCGGAATATTTGAAATGGGCACTTAAATTATCTCGAAAAGGTACTGTAATTATAGGGGACAATGTAGTTCGAAATGGAGAGATAGTAAATTCTATTAGTACCGATTCTAATGTTCAGGGAGTTCGCCATTTTTTTGATACTCTTGCATCTGAACCGCAATTATCTTCAACGGCAATACAAACTGTAGGAAGCAAGGGATATGATGGATTTAGTATAAGTGTAGTACTTTGATATTCAGAATATTCAATAATTATAGTTTGTCAACCTTTTTTATAAAAGAATGATTCGCGTGAATATAGAAAAATACAGCTTGTTCAATCGTTCTTTCAAAATATACTTTCTCTACTTTCCTCTTTCACCAAGAGTTATTAAGTTAATTTAATCCAATTTTATTCAAAAGCTACACCAACATTTATTATAAGAAATCTGCTCTATAAACTTTGAAGAAATAAAAAGAAAAAGAGTGTTTTGAAAAAAATTTTTATCAAGACACTCTTTTTTATTTAATTGAATTGTTCTTTTATAGAATTATTTAATAGTTTTTTATTTAGAGTCAACTTTTTCATTTTACAATAGTTAAGCATTCCATATCTAATAATTTAAAAATATATTGATGGATTTTTAAACATTTAATTATGACTTAGGCTGTATAATTCAGAAAGTTTCTCCAACTTATTTATGATCTCTATTTCATATTCTATATCCATTGGAATACTTTCTTTAGAAAATGGCGCTAATTCTGGATGATGTCCAACCATTACTGAATATGCAGCATGTTCGAACATACTTATATCATTCGCATCATTTCCAAAAGCTACATATTCCCCTTCTTTGACCCCTAATACCTGTAGTGCATTCCATTTATGAATACCTTTTGGACTAATGTCTATTACATTCTCATTTCTATGTTTATGCACAACAACATCTAATAAACTTAGACTCTGTGATAATTCTTCCATATTGCTCGCTGTAAGGATTAAAATCTTAACTATCGAATTTAAAGAAGTCACCTCAACAGATTTAGCAAGTTTAGCTGGATCTAGATTATTAAGTATAGAATGATTATCCGGACCAGTATATGCATAATCCCAATCACCGTCAATTAAATAAGTTGCTTGAAATTCATTTATCAAAGCAAGAATCTTTTTTAGTTGCGATTTCTCAAACTCTTTTGAATAAATTAATTTTCCGTTTTGAGAAATTAAAGAACCATTTCCGCCAATCAATGTATATTCGTGAAAGCGCGGATGTATCACAGGTAGCATGTCACGAATAGGTCTTGCAGAAGCAAATATAACTTCGTGACCATTT
Organism: Bacillus cereus group sp. BfR-BA-01311; assembly: GCF_022664295.1. Classification (NCBI taxonomy): domain Bacteria; kingdom Bacillati; phylum Bacillota; class Bacilli; order Caryophanales; family Bacillaceae; genus Bacillus; species Bacillus cereus group sp. BfR-BA-01311. Next base: position 111,365 of record NZ_JAKUHC010000008.1, on the reverse strand, counting down.
TTACTAATGTTATCTAAACATGCAAGAATTTTTTCTGAAACTGGTTTTCCCTTAAAACAAATTGTACCATCTAAATCAAAGACAAATTTCAAAATTTGCACTCCCCTTCTTACTTCTCCTAGATTATATAATAACTCAAAAATAAACAAAGTGATTTTACTTTAAGTTACTCACAGTTATTCACTCTACCCAATGCTGATCTATCATCTACCTTCCCCTCTGCTTATCTATAATGTCTTTAAAATAAATCAAACATAAATTTAATAGACTATGTAGATTTTTCAAATTATTAACAAAGAAAACATATCATATCAATTCTATTAATTGCAAAATTATTTTTTTCTTTGTTTTCAGGATAAAAACCTTTTGGTAGCTTTATTTCTTAGTTACAACCCTTGATAGCCTTACAATTTAATAAAAGATTTTCACTTCATTAATCATAAAAATTATCATCTTAACAAACAAAATAAAGAATATTCCGAATTGATTAAACAAATATATATCCAGTTATGTTTTGTTATATTTAGTTATGTTTCGTTAAAATAAGTATTGTTTTATATCTAAAATTATTGTTTAATATAATTTAGTTATAACTGGAAAATAGGTCCATATCTATAAATATATATTTTTCAACCATTTTTTCTCTTTTCTCTTCCAGCAACCAGATCACTCACAATAATATGAAATATCAATTACAAGAAAATTAATATTACAAATAAAAGTGAATCTAGGAGTGGCGAAATGACTAACAGTACTATAAAAAAAATCATCGAAGATAGATATAAATTTTATACAGCGGCCTTAGCTACAGAAAATATTATTTGGGATAATGAACTCAATGCGTGGCTTGTTTTTGATTACACCAATATCACTCAACTACTAAAAGATTCTCGATTAAAGGCTAATCGAAAAAAACAATTCATCGAAAAGCTAGATATACCTGTTGAGTATAAAGATAAACTCTCTAATTTTTACTCTAGATGGTTAATGTATATGGATAATCCTGAGCATAAGGAATTACGTAAACACGTACAAGTACCTATCAATTTAACAAACTCTATTATAGAAGAGTTAGCTAAATCTTCTACACTCAAAGTATTGAATTCTCTGAATAAAGATAATGAATTCATTGACGTTATTAATGAAATAGCTATACCGTTTACAGAAAACACTCTTGCTAATTTATTGGGCCTAGATGTAAACGATTATAAATTAATTCTACAAGAAGCTTTCAAAGCTGTGGATTTCCTTTGGATTCCGGTTCCTAGTTTCGAAGACTCACAAAAAACTGTTCACTCTATTGATAAAACCTATAGTATTATTTCTGAAATTCGTGACCAACAAAGATACGAAAAAAACGGTTTATTCGATTTAATACTGAAAAATGTAGATCAAGTAGAAGATAGTTTAGCCCTAATCGCGAATGTAACAGTAGATGGACATGAACCATTTCTTAGTGCTGTAAAAACATTAATGTATCTTTACATACAAACGCAGAATGATAAATTACCTCATAATAACCCTTACAGTTTACTAACATTAGAAAATATAGTTGAAGAATCTTTAAGAATGGAATGCCCTTTTCCCTATTGTGCACGTGTTGCTAATGAAGATATACCTTTAGAAGATAAACTCATTAATAAAGGTGATAGAATTATTTTGTTTATCTCTTCTGGAAATAGAGATCAGAGTAAATATGAAAACCCAAATGAATGCCAAAAACGATCAAACACCCCTCCAATCTTAAGTTTTGGAGCTGGTTCTCATTACTGTGCTGGTGCAAATCTAACAAGAAAATCACTAAAAGTATTTTTAAATACCATACAACCTTTTATAGAAGATAAGTCACTTATTATTGACGATCTAGAATGGAACGATACTTTTGGATTTAGAACAATTTCAACTTTGAAAGTCACAATAAAAACGAAGTATCCAGTTAATCTATAAAAAATTTGAACAGAGGAGACTTATGTCATGACAGAATGGATTTATACTCACTTTAATATGACACACTACAATACAACCATAAAAAAAGAATTACTAGCTGCTCTAACAAGTTTCTTCACTGTTTCTTATATAGTGATTGTAAATGCCTCCATATTAAGAGACGCAGGGATTAGTACAGAGGCATCTGTAGTAGCCACTACTCTAACATGCTTTTTAGGTTGCCTTATAATAGGTTTTTGGGCAAATTCCCCTCTCGTAATTATTCCTGGAATGGGAGAAAATATATTCTTTTCCTATACAATTGTTCAATCTTTAGGACTAAATTGGCAGGAAGCTTTAGGCGTCGTATTAGTATCAGGCATTATTTTCACACTGATTACATTTACACCTTTTTCTAGACTTTTAATCAACTCTATTCCACACTCCTTAAAAAATGCTATTACCGTAGGAATCGGCCTATTTTTGACCTTTATCGGACTTCAGAAAGGTGGACTTATTACAGATTCTTCTGTAACAATAATTGGATTGGATAACCTATTTAAAGCAAATACATTACTTACAATTTTCACACTGGCATTAGCTGTAATCCTTTTTATTTATAATATCAGAGGTGGATTTTTAATCGTTATAGGAATTAGCACATTGGTTGCAGCCCTTTGTGGCATAACAAAATTAGATCCTTCCTATAATATGGGGTCTTTATATGAGCATTACCCAGCTGTGTTTAATGCTTTTTCTTTTGCACAAGTAAAAAACGCCTCCTTTTGGACAGCTACCTTTTCTTTAACAATGATTCTATTATTTCAAAATCTAGGAACCATACAAAGTTTTGAAAATGACAATAAACGTTTCAATCGAGCTTATCAGGCAACCGGGATGTCGAACATTTTCGCTGGGGTTTTTGGTACTAGTTCTACTGTAGCTGGTTTAGAAAGTGCTGTGGGAATAGCGGCTGGTGCAAAAACTGGTTTATCCTCTATTTTTGTTGGCTTATTATTTCTCATCTCATTTTTCTTTATGCCTTTTATAAAAATGATTCCAGATGGAGCCGTTGCACCTATACTAATTATTATTGGAAGTTTAATGTTAAAAAGCATAAAAGAGATTGATTTTGAAGATTTCTCTGAATATTTCCCTGCTTTTCTAACAATTATTATGATCCCATTAACTTACAATATAGCTGATGGTATAGCTTTTGGTTTTATATTTTATCCAATAATAAAACTTCTAACTGGAAAAAGAAAAGAATTAAACAAAACCATTTGTGTTATCGGCCTATTATTCTTATTAAACTACCTACTATCTTATTAAATGGTGATTATTAACACAAAAAAAAACTGCTTTATAAAGCAGTTTTTTTTGTGTGTAAGGCCCATCTATAAATAGTTAACAAGTTTTTAATATCTTATTATTATAAATAAAAACAAGTTATTAAATCTACCTAAAAAGATTCATATATCGTGTTTCCTGTCAATGTTAAATCGTATCCTCCAATAGACTCTAGTTCCTGTTTAAAATCTGTTGAATGCAGTATTTCTTTAATCTCATTAATGATTTTAACATTACTCTCATTTTTTAAGATAATAAGATCATACTGTTCTTTTATTAATGGAACGAATTCAACCTTTGTAATATTGGCTACATTTTCAATCCCTATTCCCACATCCGCTTTATTCATAGCTACGCTAGTTGCAATACTAAAATGGCTATTTTCTTCGTAATCATAACCTTTAATATTTGTTCTATGTATATTATGAATACGTAACTGTTCATCTAATAAAACGCGTATACCCGCTCCAACTTCTCTATTCACTATCTTTACATCTTCTCTACATAAATCTTCCCAAGTTTTGATATTCTTTGGATTACCTTTTTGTACATAAAATCCTACATTTCTTAAAAGTAAATTAAAAATTATATACTGGGAATTTGTTAAAATTCTTTTAGTGTAGGGAATGTTATATTCTTTAGTATCACCATCAAATAGATGTAGACTGACTATACTTCCTTCACCTTTATACAAACGAATCAAACTTGTAAGACTTCCATCATAAGCTCTTAGCATTCTTTCTCCCATACTACTCTCCATATATTTCCCTAGTATGTCCAATGCCATATCTTGCCCACTAATTACAATTACATTCGTTAAATTATGTTTTTCAGATAATTGAGCGGAATTTTTTAGGCTCCCTGTTTTACTTTGCTCTATGTATTTCTGTAGATCTTCTACATCAATTCGAACTTGCCTACCTATTCGATAAGATGGCAGTTCCCCTCTTTTGATAAGTTCATAAACAGTTAATTTAGATATTTTCAACTTCTTTGCAGCTTCTTCTGCTGTATATGACTCGTTCAAAGTTTCATTCCCCCAATCTCTTAAATTTATCATATAACATTTGTCTCTATTTTTCCAAGAAGTATATTTGCTGCAAAGTAAAATACACTTAAATTAATTTTTTATAAACTGAACCATTTCTTTCTTCTATCATGAACTGATTACATACTTAATTTTCATAAAAAATGCTGTTTTATAGTTTTTCTCATTGTTTTTCCCCATAAAAAAATATTTTAAAACTTCTCTTCACACGTAGTTAATTAAAACTTTAACGCCCTATATTTAGGGCCTTTATTTAATCTCAATTGAAGTTTTCATTAAGATACCTATAATTTATTTCTCAACATAATACACCTAGAATTTCCATTCAGTAAATGGTAATATATAGACATCTCAATTACGCTATTTCTTGTAGCTAGAGCTTGTTTCAGGGACAGGCTCTTTTTTTATTTTCTATATAAAGATCTAATAAAGAAATCTTAAATTAGTAACTGGTACTCTCCTTCAAATTTCCATTTAATATTTAACCTAATAATTAAAAATCATTCTGTAACCATAGAACTCTAACCTTTACTAATTCTTCAAAATCCCCTTAAATTCCATTTTTGAAATTGCAAAAAAGCATAACGTAAAGTTATGCTTTTTCCCATATAATCTTATATTATTTTAAGTGTACATCTTTCATGTACCATGTATAACTTTGTTGTAGAATGAACAACCTTCTTGTAAAGTATACAACTTTGTTGTCACTTCACACCTGTTCATAAAAACGTATCGTACTATCTATATCACGAACTGCGATTCCGATATGATCAATTGTTTTTTTCATTTTATTTCCCCTACTACTTTATTTTTTCTCATTATTAATAGTAACAAAAAAAGCTATAGAAACAAGTTCTATAACTTTTTTTATTTAACCTATTTTCTTATCCGCTCTAGTTGCTGGTTGAACTTGGTTTTTCACTTTTAAAATGCTAAGTCCATATCCGATAAATCCACCGATAATCGCTGGGAAGATCCAGCCTAATCCTACTTCCTGCATCGGAAGGAATTTAGTGAACACTTGGCTTACTACTTCAATGTTAACTCCAGCTGCACTTAATCCATCGAATAAGCTGATGATAAATGTTACGATTAAGCTCACTTGATAAACTTCAGCTCTTCCTTTGAATAATGAATGGAAGAATGTTAAGAAAATCAATACGATTGCTAGTGGATAAATTGCTGTTAATACTGGAACAGAAACTGCGATTAACTGTGTTAATCCTACATTTGCAACAATTGCACTAAATACACATAGCGTGATTGCAATTGCTTTGTAAGGAACATTTGGGAATAACTTATGGAAGAATGAAGAACATGCTGATACAAGTCCCACACTAGTTGTTAAACAAGCTACTGTAATCATTAATCCTAATAATACTCCGCCATATGATCCGAAATAGTAGTTAGAAACTTTCGCTAATACTTCTCCGCCGTTCTCTAAATGTCCAAGCTTTGCAACACTTGAAGCACCCATATAAGAAAGTGCTGTATAGATAATTGCTAAAATAGATGCTGCAATAATTGTCGCTTTTGCACAAACGACCATAATTTGTGTTTTCGTTTTCGCACCTTTTTCTTTAATAGCATTGATAATGATAATCCCGAATACGAATGATGCAAGCGTATCCATCGTTAAGTATCCTTCTTGGAATCCTTTAAAGAATGCATGTGATGTATAAGCTTCCACTGGTGCTTGCATATCTCCAATCGGATGTATAAAAGCAACGATTACTAAAATACCGATGAAAGTCAACTTAATTGGTGTTAAGATTTTTCCAACAATATCGACAATTTTCGCGGGATTTAGCGAAAAAAAACAAGTGATACTAAAGAATATAATTGTGAAAAGAATTAAAGGTGTAGAACCTACTCCTTCTGGCATAAACGGTTTAAGACCAATTTCATAAGAAACATTTCCTGTTCTCGGTATTGCAAATAACGGACCAATCGCTAAGTATAAAACTGTTGTAAACACAATCCCAAACACTGGGTGAGCACGACTAGCTAACGACTGCAAATCATCTTTACCTGAAAAACCAAATGCTAGCACACCTAGTAATGGTAATCCAACACCAGTTACTAAAAATCCAGCGTTAGCAATCCATACATTCTCTCCTGCTGATTGACCAAGCATCGCTGGGAAAATTAAATTTCCCGCTCCAAAAAATAGTGCAAATAACATTAATCCAATAACTACTATGAACGAAAACGGTACTTTATTCGCCATAATATAACCCCCATTCAAGTTTCCTTATCTCATTTTCCAATTTTAACTAATTGAATTTTCTGAATATTTAATTTAAGTATCAACTATTCTTGAACTCATTATAATTTGCTATATAATATTTTGCAATACTATTTTCGAACTTTTCTTTTATTTTATAAATATACATTTTTTAACATGAAAAATAGACTAAAAAACCAACATGGTCATCCATGTTGGTTTTTCCATTTACTATCATGAATTAAAATTTTGCTGCTACTTTTTTAACGTTTTCTAGACCTTCTTCAACAATTTGTTGTGAACGATCTGGATATTGATTGTGTCCTTCAATTACAACTGTCTCTGGATTTGTAATTCCCCAGAATCCAAGTACCGTTGTTACGTAATTAACTGCCATTTCCATAGGAGCCATTTGCTCTGAAGAGTAATCTGAACCACGAGCACCTAACACAACTACTTTTTTACCACCAACTAAACCTTCTGGGCCATTTGCTGTATATTTAAACGTTTTTCCAGCTTGAGATAAGTATGAAATATATGTGATTAATGGCGCTGGTACTGTAAAGTTCCATAATGGGAATGCAAATACAACCTTATCAGCTTCTAAAAACTGATTTAAATATTGATCTACTGTAGCAACTGCCTTCTCTTCTTCAGCAGTTAACTCCATGCCTTGGCTACGTTTATATCCACCTGAAATCGCGATATTTCCGTAATAAGGAAGATCTAATGCAAATAAATCTAATTCCGTAATTTCTGTATTTGGATTTGCTTCTTTATAAGTACTTACAAATGTTTCATACATTTTTGAACTAACTGCTTGCTCCGCTGGACGATCGTTTGCTTTTACAAATAATACTTTTGACATTGTTTTATTCTCCTCTACTTTTGTATTTTCTTCTTTTTTACCAAATAACGAGCTAAATAATCCCATTTTTTTCACCTAAACTTTCTTATCATATTCATTATTCATCATCACAAAAATTCTTATTCTAAGAAAAAGTTCCAATAGATACCTTAAGTAAAGATACAAAAAACTTTTTGTTATTTAATTACCTTATGTAAGTGATTTTAATATAGTCACTTACTTTAGTCAAGTAACTTTTAATGAAAAATAAAATCTCAATTTAAAAATATTAACTAAAATACAATTGAACACCAAATACATCTTTATTACTTGTATAATAAACTTTGAGAGGAAAATTCATATATAGAAAGGATTTATTCATGAGCACTATAGAAAAGATTCAAACTTTTATTATTCTTTTTGCTGTTACATGCGGCATCGTACTCGGACAATTTAATATGATACATACGTATTCAGACAAATTTATTGTCCCCTTCTTATTTTTCATGCTATATGGATTATTCCTCAGCATTCCATTAAAAGAAATAAAAAACGGATTTCGCAATTTAAAATTTGCTGGAACAAGTCTTACTATTAACTTCTTATGGACACCTTTACTCGCTTGGGGGTTAGGAGCACTATTTCTTTCCGATCATCCAGCACTTTGGGTTGGATTTATAATGTTAATGGTTACTCCATGTACAGATTGGTACTTAATCTTTACTGAAATAGCGAAAGGTAATGTAGCACTTTCTACTGCAATTTTACCTGTAAATTTAATTTTGCAAGTACTGCTCCTTCCCATTTATTTATTTTTATTTGCTGGTGTCATGAAAACTGTAGCGATTTCTGTTTTAGTAGAAAGTATTGTTATCGTAATCGTCTTACCATTTATACTTGCACACGCTACAAAGTTCATTATGAATAAAATGAAAAAAGCTGAAACTCTCGAGAATAAACTCATTCCGTTTTTCAGCTCTGCTCAAATTGTATTTTTAAGTTTAGCAATAGTAGCGATGTTTGCATCACAAGGTAAATATTTACTGCAAAATATGAATGTCGTTTTATTATTACTCGTTCCTGTTCTATTGTTCTTCATCATTAATTTCTTACTAGGACAATTTATCGGGCGCATCATGCATTTATCTTACAAAGATACAGTAAGTCTAAGCTTAACAACGTTAGCAAGAAACTCACCTGTTGCACTCGCTATCGCTGTAACAGCTTTTCCAAACGAGCCTCTTATCGCACTTGCACTCGTTATTGGACCATTGATTGAGTTACCGGTACTAGCTTGTGTGTCACAAGTTTTGTTGCTTATTAAGAAAAAACGGCAATATGCATAATAAAAAACGTCCCATTTTGGGACGTTTTTTATTATGGAAAGATTACATACAACACTTACTTCTTATTTATCAATACAAATGAAATTACCGAAACTACAAACGTAATAATACCAATTATAAATTGATCGGCTCTAAAAATTTTATATGTTATAGAGAATTAACTTTTCGTTACATTAACAGATCCTTTCTAATTAAAAATGATAGGAAACGTAAATATAACGAAAGCTGCCCAAAGTCCGTATATTGGCAAATACTTCGTAACGGCATCTTGGATAGCTTTTGGTCCTGATTTATTTTGCAAGAAACGCATATAGGAAAACATAATCCAAATTAAATTTGCCCAGACCAGTATGTTTACACCTAAAACAGCAAGTCTATTAGGTGTAATCCCGTAAGAAGAAAGTCTGAATACTATGGCTGACAATGCGACAGTGTCAATAATAAGCGCCAGAACAATTAAGGAAAAATTTATATAATCTGAAATGTTCTTTTTCTCGTCCGAGTCACTCTCAACGATAGAAAATATAGTAACAGCCAATACGCCAAGCAGTATTCCGTTGAAGGCCATTAGGAAATTGCGATCCAAGAATGGATTTTTCCCGATCCAAATTACCGTTATAAGATAGATAAGCAACGTGATCAGGACGAGAGGACTAAAAATTTTAGATATGTATGGTGTAATATTTTTAGCAAGCTTAAGATTCATTGATACTAAGTATGCAGTCACAATAGCGAGAGCCGCTGCTCCAAATAAAACAACATTACTAAAATAGAATTCTCCTATATCTAAGTCAACAAAGCTAAATAAACGCATGGTGAATACCGCAAGTATCATTCCGCTCACTGCCATGCTCCCGTAGAGAAGACAATATTCTAAATTAAATTTAATATAGGCTAATCTTGTACTGCCTTTTGAATATTCATTTCCTGTAAATGCAAGCCCTACTAAGACCCATAAAAATATAGGAAGATGTAAATACGCAAGTATGGTACTGTCTTTATAATTTACTGGCAGCGTATTAAGATAATACCCGGAAATTAGGAACAACGCTGCAAGGGAATAAATAATACTTTTTTTCGGAGTATTATTGTAAACAAAATAAGCAGCAATAAAGGGAATTACACCAAAAGCCAAGTTAATTGGAGCAATTGCTTCCTGCTCAACAAAGTGGAAAATGATCCTGGTGCTTATGCCGGCCAGAATAGCTAAAAGGCCCATGAATAAGAAACCTTTTTGAAACAAAGATGTTTTTTCTTTATTTACTTTCTCCTTGAAATGCAACCTTTCATACCAAGCACCTAGAACTTGAGAATCAGGGTTTTGGTCCCATGCTTGTGAGAATGCTTTTTTAAAAGCTTTCGGATCTTTTCTATACATCTTCTCCAACTCATGGGGGTTATCCATATTTTTAACAATCAAATTGTTAATGTTCATAGTTATACCTCCTCTAATTTTAAAAATAAGGTTGTTACCTTTTAACAAAAGCACCTCACTCATTTATTATGATTTTGATTTTAATACAAATTTTATCGTTTTACAATAAAAAATTATTATTTAAAGGATTTTTTTTATCGTTAAATTTTATATAAAAGAAAAACAAAAGAGCATGACAGTTTTATGTCATGCTCTTTTAACAAATTAATTCTCAAATACAAAATTAATCTTATTATCTTTCCACTCTAATTTCGCATCAAACGTTTTCTCGCCCTTTTTAAAGCCTTTAATTAAATCAGTCTTTTCACCTTTTAAGAGCTTTGTCATATTCTTTTGCGAAATTGTTTTACTTAATATCTTCTTTGAAATGGTGAAATCACATTGCGTTGTATTATAGTTAGAACAACCGTAAAACGTTGACTTATCAATTACATCGCCATCACATTTTTTACAGCTACCAACCTTTTTACCCGTTGTAAATTTCGATCCTTTTCGTTCAATCGATTCAACATGTAGTCCAGTGAAATCCCACTTCTCAGACATTTCCACTGCATCTTCAATAATTTTAGCTGATAGCTTTTTCGTCTGTTCCATAAATGTAGCTGGTGAAGCTGTACCTTCACCAATTTCCGCAAGACGTTGTTCCCATTTCGCAGTCATTTCTGGTGAAGCTAGTATTTTATCACCAATTGCGGTAATTAATACTTTTCCTTTATCAGTCGCATACACTTGGTTTTTCTTTACATCTATATACTTACGGTCTTTCAGCATCGTAATAATACCTGCGCGAGTCGCTTCCGTACCTAAACCTTCTGTTTTCTTTAATACTTTCTCCAGCTCTTCATTCTCTAAATACTTACCAGCTGTTTTCATTAACGTAATAAGTTGTCCTTCTGTATAGCGCTTCGGTGGCTGTGTTTTTCCTTCTTTCACTTTCACCTTTACAACTTTTCCTTCTTCGCCTTCAGCTACAATTGGAAGAATGGTTTCGTCATCTTTATCGTCTTGGAAAATAACTTTACGCCAACCTTCTTGAATTTGCTGTTTTCCTTTTGAAATGAATTCAGCACGTTCATCTACAAGCGTTACAATCGTTGTATAGTCAAAGATTGCAACTTCATAATGAGCTGCAATAAGCCTTCTTACGATCATATCGTATATTTTCTTTTCATCACCTGATAGTCTGCTTGGGTTTGTAACTTGCTCTGTCGGAATAATTGCGTAGTGATCTGTTACTTTCTTTTCATTTACATAACGCTTGTTATTCATAATGGATTCAACCGGAGCCGGTAATAAGCCTTTATATTCATCAAACTGACTTAACTTCTGTAAAATATCAGGGAACGTCGCTGCTTCTCCTTGTGTAACATAGTTAGAATCTGAACGTGGATAAGAAACAATCCCTTTTTGATAGAGTGCTTGCGTTATATCAAGCGTCTTTTTCGGTGAAAACTTAAAGGCTTTATTTGCCGTTGCTTGCAGTGATGATAAGTTAAATAAAAGTGGCGGCTGAAACTCTTTACGCTCCGTTTTCATTTCCTTCACAACAGCCGGTTTTCCTTGGCAAAATGCCGCAATTTTATTCGCCATATCAGGGTCTTTTAAGCGGGATTCATTATCCTTTTCCCATTTTCCGTCATATTTCTTTCCTTCTATATTAAAGGTTGCAAACACTTCCCAGAAAGGCTCTGACTTAAAGTTTTCAATTTCTTTCTCTCGCTTTACAATCAATGCTAACGTTGGTGTCTGGACACGACCAGCAGAAAATACATCATTCATTCCTTTTTTCTTTAGCAAAATACTAAAGACACGTGATGCATTCATACCAACAACCCAGTCAGCACAAGATCTTGTGTATGCTTCGTAATACGTATTAATTGTATCTGATTCATCAAGTAGATTTTTAAACCCTTGGTAAATAGCTTGCTTCGTTAAAGACGAAATCCATAGACGCTTCATCGGCTTTTGCACGTTACAAAGATTAATAATATTTCGTACGATCAGTTCCCCTTCACGCCCAGCATCGCCTGCGTGAATAATTTCTGTTACCTGTGGATTATGTAACAGCTGTTTCACAACGTTAAACTGTTTATACTTCGACTTTGTTACTTCAAATTGAAAACGCTCTGGAATCATCGGTAACGTATTAAGTGACCATTTTTTCCACTCTGCGTGATAATGCTCTGGATTACATAACTGCGTCAAATGACCAATTGCCCATGTACAGTACGCTCCATTTGGAAATAACTCATTCGCTTCTACCTCTAAATATCCATCTTTCCGGCGATATTTAAACTGTGAAACAAGAGCCAACCCTTGATCTGGTTTCTCGGCAATAATTAATTTCATTTTATAACTCCCTATCTGTATTCCAGTGTTACTTTCATTGTCTATATGTTTAGAAGCGATGATAAAACAACAATCTTATTTATCATTCGCGGTTTGTCTCGCAAATGGGAGACCTATAATATTATACGCTTATTCTTTATGGCTTCACAATAGAAACTCATAATATAACAATTTCTTTCACATGCTTATAATTAAAAAAGACGCCCTAAAAAATCAAGCGTTCCTTTGCTTACATCTATGAAATTGTGCAGATAATATGCAAATATTAATAAGCATAAGTACCCTCCATATAAACATATGATGAAATGAACGATAGGACAAGGAGGTATCATAATGTTTGCTTATACGTTAACTACCTTAACACTTTGCTGTACTTCGATTCTTATTACATCCTATATTTCTAAACGTAAGGGTACCCTAATGGAGTATATGGTATTTATTATGTCTTTTAGTATGAGTATCGGTTTAAGTATTGTTTTTTACTTAGGCATTCTCTTTAAGGAGGAATTACTATATTCTACTTTGCTTGCTATTTCAATTAGTGGTTTTATCGGCTTTTTAATCGGTCTACGTTTTCACCTATATACCGCTTTAGAAGGAATGTTCTCTGGATTAATGGCAAGTATGATGGGAGCAATGATTACAGAAATGTTAAACGCTCAACAAGCTCATAGTATATTGTTCATTAGCCTTTTACTTACTATAACGATTACTATGTCCTGTGTGATTCAATTATTATCGGAGAACTTTTCTACTTTTATCCAACAGCGTTTTTTGTCATTACTTTCAATTAGTGTAGTAATTATCGTTGCCGTATTCGCGACATTCCCAGATCATACTCCCTCACCTACATCCGGGCATGATCAACACATACATTAGTACTTGCAACAAAAATGAATAAGCAGCTATCCATAGGATAACTGCTTAATATTACTCTGGCTTATTAGGAATGTTTCGGTTTGGAACATAATCCGATTTGTAATCTGTATATTTTACTTCTGTTACCATCCCAGCTGAAGCATGGTGTAAATCATGACAGTGGAACATCCAATCGCCCGGATTATCTGCTACAAAGGCTACTTCATATTCTTCTCCCGGTTTTAAGTTCAATGTATCTTTCACAATTGGAGAACCTTCTATCGGTTTTCCATCTTTACTCAATAACTGGAAGAAGTGACCATGTAAATGCATTGGATGATCGTCCATTTTAGAACCATTTACTAATTTTACTTTTACTAAATCACCCTTTTTTACTTGAATTGGGTCAATATCTGGAAATACCTTTCCGTTAATTGTATATACCATTTCATTTCCATTCATTTGCGTATTTAAGTCCATATTATATGTGGCAGTATACTGCTGATTTAACGTGAAACTACCTAATTTTTTAGCACCATATTTCGTCATATCTAATTTCGGTAATTTTTCTTTTTCATCTGCTTTATCTTTCATCTCTTTGCTGCCATCATATTCAATAACAGCTTTCATTCCTTTTGCACCTTTATTTTCTGAATGGTCTTCAACATACCATTTCCCCGAATTGTTAGCAGTAAATTCAACATCATAACGTTCACCCGGTGCAATTGAAATTACTTTATCCCCTATAACTTTTGGATCGTTTATTGGTTGACCATCTGTCGCAATTACTTTTATATCATGACCGTGAACATGTATATCATGTGATAGATAACCAGCATTAACGAGTCGAAGACGAACTTTATCTCCCTTATTCAGTTTCAATGGCACTACTAAATCACCGCTTTTTCCATTGATTGTGAATAAATCATACATACTCATATCATGACCTTCCATCTTCATATTTCCATGGTCCATTCCTGCCATATTGCCAGAGTCTTTTTGATCACTGCCCATGTCCATACCAGAATGAGCCATGCCGTTCTTATCATCATTCTTTTCCTCATTTTCATTACCTTTAGATTTATTACCTATTTGCCCTTTTGTCATTTCTTTTAACTGCTTATTCATTTCTTCTTTATCTGTAACCCATTCATCCAACATTAATGTGTAATCTTTATCATATTTTTCCTTTGTATCTTCTACAATAAGCGCTCCATACAAACCTCTATCTAATTGATTTACAGAATCTTGATGCGAGTGATACCAGTACGTTCCTGGTACGTTCGCTTCAAATTCGTAAGTGAAACTTTTTCCTGGTTCAACTGCATCTTGTGTCACACCTGGAATTCCATCCATGTTATTTGGGACAGGATATCCATGCCAATGAATAGATACTGGTGCAGATAATTCATTTTTTAATGTCACTTTCACCTTTTCACCTTTTTTCACCCGAATTTCTGGACCAGGAGATGAGCCATTAAATGTCCAGACTGGAACAACAACACCGTTACTTAATTTTTGCTTTTCTTCTTTCGCTATTAAAGTAACTTCTGGTCCTTTTTCAACCTTCAATGGTGTTATAGCTGTTTCAGTCTGTAGTGTTTTTTTATCATTCATATTTTTATGATCATTTGTTGTATTTGTCGTCACAGAACAGGCAGCAATTAAAAATATTGCAGAGACTGTAATGACTGCTAATACAAATCGCTTCATGGAAAATCCCCCCTTTTTCTTTTTCAAAATCATTATAGAAGTTGATTTTCAAGAAAATAAGGAGATGTAATTAGATCTTACGTAAGCTAATTGGAAGATTACTAAAAGCGGAGACATTACAAGAGGCGAATATTTTAAAAATACATAATGCTTTCCTTGTAGCGACTATATTAGCCGTTCTCGTATTTGTTTTGACGTTATTTCTTAAGAAACAATAACACTGCTATTATTAAATAAGAAAAATGTAGCTAAAATGCTCTTCACAAAAGAACTTAGATTTTTGTATAATAAGAACTAATGTTCTTTACAGACAATGGACTCAAATTACACAAATATATCAAATAGAAGAGGATTGATATACGATGAAAATTGATAGACCAAAAATTTCACCAGAGTTATCTTCAAAGAATTTTCAAGATATTTTTTATGAAGAAGATCCAACATTAGAAGTCTGTGAAATTATAGACTCCACTTTCGAAAATGAATGTGTAGATAGAGTGCGATTGTATGATGCAGTGATAAAGAATTGTAAATTCACTAATACAGACTTTAGCAATATTGATATTACAGATGTTTGTTTTGAAAACTGTGATTTATCAAATGTTAATTTAAGCAATTCTTCTGTTCACAGAGTCGAATTTAAAAATAGTAAATTAATCGGAGTAAATTTCACAGAATCTAGCTTAGGAAATGTTAAATTTGAGAATTCAATTTTGAATTTAGCAGCATTTGGAAATTCTAAACTAGAAAAAATTATATTTAATGAAACTTCATTAAATAATGCAGATTTTTTTGACTGTAAACTTAAAAAAGTTGAATTCCAATTATGTAGTCTTGATGAAGCTAATTTTGATCAGACATCACTGAAGGGGATAGATATTAGTTCTTCTACCTTTGATACACTTACAGTTTCAGTGAACGATTTAAGAGGATGTAAAGTATCAACATATCAAGCTGTTCAGTTTGCTACTTTATTAGGATTAATAATTAAAGATTAGTATTTCGAAGAAAAGAACCCTATCCCGAATCATGGATTTTTTAATTGTCCACGATTCGAGATAAAGTTCAAATAAATTAGTGATGACTCTTTTATTATTTAACTACAGCTTGGTTTCCTTTTACATGTTCATTATTTACACTCATAAATTCTTCAATTTCTTCAACTTCTCTAATGATATCTTTTGACAAGTTTTCATACCCGTCTTTCGTTACAAGAATGTCATCTTCAATACGAATTCCAATTGATTCTCCTTCAATATAAAGACCAGGTTCAATTGTTATAACCATACCTTCTTCTAACATTCTATCTTTATATGTTCCTACATCATGTGTATCTAAACCAAGGAAATGGCTGACACCATGATAATAGTATTTTGATAACTCTTCATCTTCTTGAATTAAACCAATTGCTTTACACTCTTCTGCCAGTACCTTTTTTGTATGCTCATTTAATGCAGCGAACTTTAATCCTGGCTTAATAAGCGCTGTTGTTTCTTTTAATGCTTTTAATACAATATTATAAATTTGTTTTTGACGACTAGAGAATGTTCCATTTGCCGGGAATGTATAACTAATATCAGCGTTATAGTAGTCTTTTTGAGCACCTAAATCTAGTAATACTAAGTCACCATTTTGAATTTGTGCATCATTATCTTCATAATGAAGAACTGTAGCATTTTTCCCACTCGCCAAAATTGTATTGAACGCATGGTGCTTAATGCCAGATGATTTCAGTGTAAAATCAAATTGAGCTTCTAATTCATACTCCATCATGCCTGCTTTTGCATTTTTTAACACATTGTAAATACCATCTTTCGTTACAGCAATCGCTTCTTTAATAATTTCAATTTCTTCCTCTGTTTTAAACACTCGTAATTCACAAATGTTCGGATATACATTACCAATTGTTACGTGTGGGTATTTTTCTCTTACATGTTTAGCAAATGCTAATGTTTTTGTCTCCGTACCATTCCAATCACGACGTTCTATATCTAAATATAGATGCTTCGCATTTTCTGTAAAAAGTATATTTGACATTGTCTTTTCAAAGCTATCTAAATATACAACTTTCTTTATACCTGAAATTCCCTCTGCTTCTTCGCTAGAAACTGTCTTCCCAACCCATTTTTCCATTACTGGATCTGATTTTCCAATGAAAAGTGTCTCTTCTACACTATTCCCAAACTTTTTCAGCATAAAAATAACATTTGGTTCATCGATTCCCGTTAAGTAGTAAAAATTACGATTCGGTACAAATTTATAATGTGCATCAGCTGACATATGCGGTGCTTGTCCCGCAAATAAAACCGTAATAGATCCCTCTGGTAATGTGTTTGCTAATCGTTCTCTATTTTGAGAAAAAAATGTTGATTTCATAATAATCCCCCTAGTGTTCTATGTATGCTTGTGAAACTAATCATCAATACAATTCATTCTATTATTGTTATAATTTTTCGTCAATTTTTAACTAAATTTTAGATATTATTGACACAAACAACTAAATAAGTTACAATAACTATAAATTAGTAAGTTGCTAATTTAATTTAAAGCAAGAGGTGAACAAAATGCAAAACATTTTATTCCGTATTAATGAATTATCAAAAAAAGAAAGAACATCTGGATTAACAGTTGATGAAAAACAAGAACAACAAATGTTGCGTCAAAACTATACACAAACATTTCGTGGAAGCTTAGATTCCATTTTATTAAACACAAAAATTGTTGATCAAAATGGTCTTAACGTTACACCAGCCGCATTACAAGATGCTCAAATACGTTTAAAATTAAGCAAATGAGTTCCGCGCTAAAGAATTTTAATAAAACATAAACAGAGCTGGATTTCCTATATAGAAATTCCAGCTATGTTTATTGTCTTTTCTAATTTAGTAAACGAGCGATACATCGCAATTCTCCACGACACAATCATCGCAAATGCAAGTAAGAAAAACATTCCGCTTAACTCTGCCAAATCAATCGATTGACTTAAATATGATTTCAACGCTACTCGTACAGCTAATAATCCGACTAAAATAAATATAAATGCTTTTGACGGTTTCATATATATTTGTTCGTCTCTTATTTCAAACTTCGTTGTTTTTATAAGAAATACAGAGAAAATAAGCCCTGCAATAATTGCTTCTATTATTTCTAACGACGTTAATCGGAATTCCGGTAAAAAGTACATCATTGCTCCAGTACTCATAAAAATTGGCGGCTATATAATTTTCTTTTTCGTTACCGGTTTTTTCGCTGCTTTAAAGCGCAGAAACATGACACCAACAGCCATACAAACCGCTAAAATACTTGATAAAAGTGCTATCATACTCTTCCCACTCCTATCTATTTAAAAGACTTTTTGAGCAAAATCATAAACCAATAAGTAACTACATGCCACATTATAGAATTTCTTCATTATATTCCTCCTGCTGTAAACTTTCCATATTCGCTGCAATCATTTTACGCAAAGTTTATGAACGGAATATGAACAAAAAAGCCATTCTGCAATTAATAATTGCAAAATGGCTTTTTAACTTATTTTAAATCGTCAATTGTGAAAGCACCTGGAAGTAATTGCTCAACAGTCACTTCTTTTTCATCACCTTTTACATTCGTTAGTAATACAGGCATTTTCGGATCACAGAATTCAGCAATTACTTGTCTACACGCACCACATGGTGAAATAGGTCCATCAGTTTCTCCTGTAATAACTAAATAACTAAAATCGCGCTCCCCTTCTGATACCGCTTTAAATATTGCTGTTCTTTCTGCACAGTTACATAAACCATAAGAAGCATTTTCTATATTACAACCAGTATAGATTTTCCCTTCTTTCGTAACTAACGCTGCGCCAACAGGAAATTTAGAATACGGAATATACGCTTTCGATAACATCTTGTTTGCTTCTTCAATATATTTTTTCTTATCCATATTATTTCCCCCTCAAAGTAAATGAAATGATGATTAGTCAGTAATAACTGTATGAACTAATTTAGGAGCCACTGCTGTTTCAGCGATAGAGATGTTCTCATAAATTTTTGCTTTTACATCTTCTACATTTTCACGGTTTGCGTAGATTGTTACGAAAGGCTCGCCTTCTTTTACTGCATCGCCAACTTTTTTACGTAACATTAATCCTACTGCTAAATCGATTTCATCTTCCTTCGTTGCACGACCTGCACCAAGTAACATAGCTGCAATGCCAATCTCATCTGCAACAATGTTAGAAATAACACCTGAAGTTTTTGCAGGTACATCAATTACATACTTCGCTTGTGGCATTTTTTCTGGATTGTCTACAATTG
The DNA here is from genome assembly GCF_022664295.1 of Bacillus cereus group sp. BfR-BA-01311. NCBI lineage: Bacteria > Bacillati > Bacillota > Bacilli > Caryophanales > Bacillaceae > Bacillus > Bacillus cereus group sp. BfR-BA-01311. The sequence continues at coordinate 91,965 of NZ_JAKUHC010000008.1, read as the reverse complement.
AGCTATCTCCGCCTTGATTGCTTAAGAACTCTTTAAACTTCTCAGTTGCTTTTCCGTTCTTCATCACTTCAATTAGCATTTCACGAGCTTCTTCTAACGTATTTGCTTTTTTCGCAAGTACGACCATTTGACTTCCTAATACGAGTACTAATTCTGTTAAATCTTCTGGACCTTCACCTTTTAACGTATCAATCGCTTCTTTCACTTCTAGAGCATTACCAATCGCAAATCCAAGAGGTTGTGACATATCTGAAATAACTGCCATTGTTTGACGTCCTACGTTATTTCCGATACGTACCATTGCATGTGCTAATTCTTTTGCATCTTCTTCTGTTTTCATAAATGCACCAGCACCTGTTTTTACATCAAGTACGATTGCGTCAGCACCAGCTGCAATTTTTTTACTCATAATTGAACTTGCGATTAAAGGAATTGAGTTAACAGTTCCTGTTACGTCGCGTAATGCATAAATCTTTTTATCTGCAGGTGTTAAGTTTCCTGTTTGTCCAATAACAGCTACTTTGTCACGGTTTACAATATCAATGAATTGTTCTTTCGTAATTTCAACGTGGAATCCTTCTACCGCTTCTAATTTATCAATTGTTCCGCCTGTATGTCCTAAACCACGACCAGACATTTTTGCTACTGGTACATCTAAAGCAGCTACTAACGGTCCTAATACTAATGTTGTTGTATCACCAACACCGCCAGTTGAATGTTTGTCTACTTTAATTCCTTCAATTGCTGATAAGTCGATCGTTTCTCCAGACTCAACCATCGCCATCGTTAAATCTGCACGTTCGCGATCTGTCATATCTTTAAAGAAGATTGCCATTGCAAGCGCACTCACTTGATAATCAGGAATACTTCCGTCTGTATATCCATTAATAAAGAATTTGATTTCTTCAGTCGTTAATTCTTTGCCGTCACGTTTTTTTGCAATAATATCTACCATTCTCATTACAATCACCATTCCTTTTTATATTATATAAATCTATTAAAATAATAAGCCAACGATTGTTGCTGATAAGAAACTTACTAATGTTGCACCGAATAGTAATTTCAAACCAAATCTTGCGACTACATTCCCTTGCTTTTCATTTAAGCTCTTAACTGCCCCTGCAATAATCCCAATTGAAGAGAAGTTTGCAAATGAAACTAAGAATACAGAGATAATCGCTGTCGTTCTATCTGAGAAATTAAAGTTTCCTTGTGCTAAATCTGTCATAGCGACAAATTCATTTGATACTAATTTTGTTGCCATAATATTTCCGGCATTAACTGCTTCATGCCAAGGTACACCCATAATAAATGCAAATGGTGCAAATGCATAACCAAGAATTTCTTGGAATGAAATACCGATTACACCTTTAAATACTGCATTAATGAATGCGATAAGAGCAACGAAACCGACTAACATAGCTGCTACTGTAATCGCAACTTTAAATCCATCAATAATGTATTCCCCTAATACTTCAAAGAAGGTCTTCTTCTCTTCTTCTTGTACTTCTAACATATCTTCTTCCTCAGTAACTTCATATGGGTTAATGATAGAAGCAATGATGAAACCACCGAATAAGTTAAGCACTAAAGCGGTTACAACATATTGTGGTTTTAATAACACCATATATGATCCAACGATAGACATAGAAACTGTAGACATTGCTGATGCACATAATGTATACATTCTTTTCTCTGGCAATAACCCTAGTTGTTTCTTAACTGAAATAAATACTTCAGATTGTCCTAAAATCGCAGATGCAACAGCGTTATATGATTCTAGTTTCCCCATTCCATTTACTTTACTTAATGCTAGACCGATAGATTTCACAATAATAGGTAATACTTTAATATGTTGCAAAATACCTATTAAGGCTGATATAAATACGATTGGCATTAATACACTTAAAAAGAACGAAAACTCTTTTTGATTTACTAATCCACCAAATACGAAATTCACACCGTCAGCGGCATATTTTAATAGCTCTCCAAAACCATCTGCTATTCCGCTAATTAATATATTCCCTACACTTGTATTTAATAATAGAAACCCCAAAATGAATTGTAATATAACCATCGTTATGATTGGACGATATTTGACTTTCTTTCTATCATTACTAGCAAGCCAAGCGATACCTAAAATCAATACGAGGCCAAAAACACCGATTAAGTATTTCATAAGCCGTTTCCTCCCATTCGTATCCGCTTACATTTTTTCAATTATTAAAGCAATAGATATACTTTAAACGTATATCTATTGCTTTAAGCTTTTATCGATTAGTAGTTATCTGTAGCACCTTTTGCATCATTTAATACGATTGCAACACTAGCACTTGCTCCAACGCGAGAAGCTCCAGCAGCTACCATTTTGTCTGCATCTTCACGTGTACGAACACCGCCAGATGCTTTTACACCAACGTTTGGTCCTACTGTTTTACGCATTAATGCGATATCTTCAGCAGTTGCTCCGCCAGTTGAGAATCCAGTTGAAGTTTTTACGAAATCAGCACCAGCTTTTACTGATAATTCACAAGCACGTACTTTCTCTTCATCTGTTAATAGGCAAGTTTCAATGATTACTTTTACAAGAGCTTTTCCTTTTGCTGCTTGTACTACTTCATAAATGTCTTTTTCAACAAGTTCGTTGTCGCCATCTTTCAAAGCGCCTACGTTGATTACCATATCAACTTCAGTTGCACCTTTTGCGATAGCATCTTTTGTTTCAAATGCTTTTGTTTCAGTAGTGCTTGCTCCTAATGGGAAACCGATTACAGTACAAACGTCTACATCATGTCCAGCTAGTTCATCAGCCGCTAATTTTACCCATGTTGGGTTAATACAAACAGAAGCGAATTTATATTTCTTTGCTTCTTCGATTACTTTCATAACATCTTCTTTAGTAGTATTAGCTTTTAAAATTGTATGGTCAATTAACTTTGCAATGTTCATTATCTTCACTCCTCATATCTTTTAACAACTTCATTCTAACTCTTAGTTGAACAAATGTAAATACACTTTTGAAATTTTGTTCATTCTTTTTTAAAAAGCATTTTCTTGTAGTAAATAAAGCGCATTCTAACAAAGAACAGTTCATATATAATCAAATTTTCTATGTTAACAATGGTAGTATGTATCTCCATATCCATAATTATTTTTAAAAAGGCAAATTGTGTTCAAAAAAGACTCCTATCATTCATACATAACAAAATAAAAGGAGTTCTCAATATGTTAATTTTGAGAACTCCTTTTATTTCTAACCTTTTTGATAATGTAACAGTTCTTTTGCTGTATGCTGATCGATAATTAATACATTTGCATACCCGCCACGTAACGCACCATCAATTGCTTTTATTTTTCTATTACCACCTGCAACTAAAATAGAGCGTTTCTTTAATTTCAGTTCCTCTAACTCAATTCCAATGGTACGCTTATTGATTTCTTCACTACTAATATTTCCGTCACCATCAAAGAAACGTGAACAAATGTCACCGACCGATTGTTTTTTGAGTAAATTTGTTTCATCCTTATCGAAATAACCTAATCGGAATAATAGCGCTTCGTCTCGCACTGTTCCTACAGTGAAAATTGCAATATTCGCTTGTTTTCCCATTTCGATAATGTGATGAATATGTCGATCCTGCTCCACTAATTCTTTTGTCACTGCATTATCAAATATAACCGGAAGAGGTAGATTTCTTGGCGTCGTTTGAAAAGCATCTGCAAATAAAGCTATCGTCTCATTCGCATATGTATTTACACTTGAATGACTAATACCACCTTTTAGCTGGACAACCTCTACCCCTTTTACATGTTGCGGTACGATTTTTCTAGCGATTTCATACATAGTCATGCCCCAGCTTACACCAACAATATCACCGTTTTTAACCGTCTTTTCCATATACTCAGCAGCATATTTACTTATATACTCTGTAATCGTTGCATATTCCGGCACTGGAGAAAATACCACATGTGCCTCTAACAAGTTGTACTTTTCTTTCAGTAAATTCCCGACGTTATCTAAATCAGCAAATGGATCAGCGATGCTAATTTGAACAAACCCTTTTTCTTTCGCGTACTTTAACAATCTAGAAATCGTCGGTCTTGAAATATTTAATTTATTAGCAATTTCTTGCTGACTATAATCTGATTGATAATATAATCTTGCAACTTCAACGCTTAATTGTTGTTTATCTTTTTCCATAGTAACTCATTACAAATCCCTTCCTGTATTTCCCTTTCGTTACAAGCATTATACAGCTTTATGCAAAAAAATTCGACTACCGAATTTTATCTAACTGAACTTCTATTCCACTTATTATATACAATGAAACCTTATTGTGTAGATTTACAAACCCAATATAGAAACACTTAAAACATATAAATCGGTTTATATGTAATTCTTTATTGCTTTTCCTGTAGTAACGATAACAAAGCCGTTCAATAAGAAACATGAAACATCGTCTAAAAGCTATTCAAATACCCCTCATAAACAAAAGATACTGTTCATAAGGGGTATGTATTCAATTTAAGTTTATAAAAATCGGATGGAAACACTGCAAGTTCTCACTTATTTAGAATAAGAGAAAAGATGATGTTTTATTTGTTCAATAAAATAATGATGGTGTATATTATCGTTAGATACGCGACTTGCCATAATAGCTCCCTCCATTGAAGATGCAAGAAAAGAAGCGAGCGATATAATATCTATATCTTCTTTAAGTTCTTGTTTCTCTATTCCTTCTTTTATGAGAGAAGCCATTAACATTACTGTATCATCATAACCTTTTGCTGCTGCTTTTTGTAATTCTGGAAATACTCCAGTACTTTCAATTGCGCTATTAAGTAATGGACAGCCTCCAGCAATAGGAGGATTATTAGCTGCATCTTGATATACAAGGAAAATTGCAAGGATTTTATCGATTGCTGTCTTTTTATTTTCCATTGCTTTATGAAAATGACTCCACATAATCTCACCACTTTTGTCATAGGCAGCAAGGACAATTTCTTCTTTACTTTTGAATCTACGATAAATAGATCCTTTAGGTAGTTCAGTAGCTGTCATTATATCCTGTATGGATGTGCGAGTTATCCCATTAGTATTAAATAAATATAAAGATGTTTCAATAATTTTTTCTTTAATCTTATCAACTTTAGTCATACTTTGTAATCCTCCTAATAAAAACGAGCTTAATATTCCAGGTGATATTTACCATCTATTTTCTTGAATTTTTTTGTAAGTATAAATAAGTTTGGAACAAAAATATATTATCCATCCCTATATTATGTGAACCTCAAACAATACAGTTTGAAAAGAGGTAATCAAATTGTATTATCTATATCATTCAAATAAATTTTCTGTCAAAATTAACATGTCCAATTATTTAATTCAGTCCTGTTATACAACTAATTTCACCTACAATTGTAGAAGGTGTAAAAATATATAGTTAATTTTAACGTATAGACTATGATTATTATATATAATTTTTATTAATATGTTTAGCTAAAGTGTTTGAACTACTCCCACTTTCACTTCGTATATTAGGATATCTCCCGCAGTCCTTGCAGTTAAAAGCCTTATCACTTCATTCTATAAAAAGCTAATTGTCAAAAATTAATGAGTACTGAAATTTGCTTGTAAATAAGCAACTGAGATATAAATATATTTGTTATTTACCATTTTTATTTTATTAATAATTTATAAAAGGGGTTTAAAAAACTAGAAACTTATAGTATCATTAGTTTCCGAACCGAACGGTCCGGTTCGGTATTAAATAAATATATTTTAGAAGGAGAACCTAATGCAGCAAGAAAAATCAAAGATTCTAAGTAACTTAATTATGGAGGTAATAAAGTGAACTTTATAAAAATGAATAAAAAAGAAATTATTATGCTAATAGTTTATACAATGTTTGCACTACTCCAAATTGGCTTGTTCATATTATTTGGCCTATCACTTTTAACTAACAGTAATTTAGTTGAATCAGAATTTGCTCTTAGTGCCATCGGTTTGACTGTACCTGCTATTGTAGGAATAATTTTCTTTAGGAAAGAAATTATTGAAAGTTTTACTTATTTTAAAGAGAAAACAATTTTGAAAATAGTAAGCATTCCTATGGTGGTTTTACTTATGGTAATTGTGGAAAATTCTATTATGCATTTTCTAAACATAGGTCAGCCAGAGAACCAAGAACAGGTCCTTACAAGGGGCGCAGAGGTGCCTATTATATTCACATTACTTCTATTTGGGATTATAGGGCCAATAATTGAAGAAATCATATTTCGTCATATATTAGTGAATCGTTTTTCGGAATATGTTGGTACTGCTATTGCATCCATCGTTTCGATTATAATTTTTGCAGGTCTTCATTCAAATCAACTTTCGGATCTTGCTATATATTTACCTGGTACGGTGATGCTTACTGCGGCTTATCTTATTTCTAATAGATCCCTTGCATATGTTATAGCGATACATATGTTAAACAATTTTATTCCTTTTATTTAATTGCATATGTCATAACAAGACATATGTAATTGAAGGTTTTGATGCAAAAATACTCTATGTTTCTATCGAGTATTTTTGGTACCAGAACCACTTTTTCTAAAGCATAAGAAATCTTATCAAAACTACAACTTATTAGGAGAGTATCGGTTATGATTGTAACAACAACGTCTGGAATTCAAGGTAAAGAAATTATTGAGTATATTGATATTGTAAATGGTGAAGCTATTATGGGTGCAAACATTGTCCGCGATTTATTCGCTTCAGTTCGTGATGTTGTCGGTGGCCGTGCTGGTGCTTATGAAAGTAAGCTAAAAGACGCTCGTGATATTGCAATGGACGAAATGAAAGAACTTGCAAAACAAAAAGGTGCGAACGCTATCGTTGGTATTGACGTAGATTACGAAGTTGTACGTGATGGAATGTTAATGGTTGCTGTCAGTGGTACAGCTGTACGTATATAAGTAAATAAAAAAACGGTTCCTCCCTTGGAATTTATACTTTGAGGAGGGGCCTGGTTCTGTTGCAGATTTTAAAGAATAAAAAGAGATGTTGATAAAGCATTATACGTCGAAAAAACACAGTTTGAGTGTAAACTGTGTTTTTTTATATAGAAGCCTCATCCCATCACTATCAAGCTAAAATTTTGTGTTAACTTGTAAAAAATGTACATTTTTTACTTTGGGGTAATTTTGAATCCTTAAGCTTATGGGCATGTGCTGGTACCCTCTAATACTGTACAAATTTTTTATAAATGGTTGTAAGGTTCTACGTTTTTGACCATTCTGTACAACGATAACTTTGGTTTATTGATTTCACCTGTAATCTGGTAGCCTATCCTCTGATACAATTTAATGGCAAGTTGGTTCTCTTTCTTTACCGTCAGAGAGCATTTGGCAAAGCCTTGCAGCGAAGCTTGTTCCTCAGCAAACTCAATTAATCTGGTACCTATCCCTAGTCCTCGACTTTCGGGCAGTAAGGCAATTGTTCCGATGTGAAACTCGTCATCTTCTCCCTCCTTCAAGGTAAACATGGAATAAAGCATTTTGATATTCAGAATGTTATAAACAACAAAACCCAGCTTCCGGAACGAAAGCAGCTGTTTAAAAGTGGGCCAGGCAAGACGATTTAAAACGGGTATGGGATAGCAAGTAATCATCCCTAAAGTTTTCCCGTCCATTTGAGCTTCATAGGCGTATTGATGACTAAAACGGTTGTTCTCCTGCCGCCATAGCTTACAAAATGTCCAATCGACTGTGTTCTTCTCCTCAGATCCTGCAAGTGGAAACGCCATGTATTCCAATGCCATTACATTTAGCTGGGCGCCGACCATGGATTGATGAACAGCCTTTACAATAGAGATTTTATTCATTATCCTATTGCTCCTTTTCACTTTCTATATTATTAATATTAATTATCATGGATTTGAATCAGTTCACTTCCCTCTCAATTCATCCTTAGCTTTGAAACCATAATAAAATGTATTTAAAACAAGCTCTGCAGCAGATTTTTTAGCCACATTTCCTTCATGTACCTGTTCCCAGGTATGGAAAAGCAGAGCATAAAGCGTATTCAAAATCCATTCACTGCTAACTGTTTGCTGAAAGTAACCTCTTTGTTGTAGCAATTCAATAACGCGTCTTAAGGGTTCCCTCAGCTTCTCTTCTGCTTCACCTAATTCTTTGTTGTTAAATACAGATGCATCATGACCTAGAAAATAGATTTTGTCACCTAAAGGGATTAACGCTTCAATGAGTTCCGGGATATAGTTTTCGCTTCTTTCCTCATCCAGTGGAATCTGGTTTACAGTATCACTTACCAGTTGTATAGCCCGATGGCCCAAGAACAGCATCAATTTCTCCCTGCTTTCGACGTAGCGATGGAGTGTAGCAATTCCAATTCCCGCATATTCCGCAATTTCATTCATCGAAGCAGTAGGATTTTCAACAAGCAATATAGTAGCTGAATCAAGAATTGCATTAAATCTCGCTTCCTTCAACGCTGACAAGTCTTTCTTCATCGTCAATCTCTCCCTTTTTCTGTATAAAGTCGTCATTTTTGATAGATAAATATATCATTTGATATTATAATAAACAATCTCAAATAAAGTGTCCAGCTGCTGAATGTAGCTTTTCAAAAAGAATTATATTCCTGAAACTGATAGTACTTTGAATGTTTCATTTTTAGCATTTCATTATTTAGATAACGATGAAGAAATTAAATTCTTTAATGTAATAAATACAAGAGCCAAAGGAAATGGTACGAGTTACTTTCTGCATAAAGTTATCGGTTTATTTTAAAATTCACTTCTGGGTATTTGGTTATCAGCCTTTTAAGGGTTGAGCCGTCATCCTTCTGTTTTACATACTGGTCAAAAAATGCCAGGCTGAATTCGTTAATAATACGATGAACTTCCTTTGGATTTTCACCTGGGCTCTGCAACAGAGGTGAGAACAAATGTAAATCGGTAAAGCTTGTATGATCCGTATGAGGAATGACTATTGACATACCACCGCCAGCTAACCCGCGTCCGTATCGCTCCCTCACTTCAAAGGGATCTGCTTCATCAGGCTCTTCTGCATTCATGAGCAGAAATGGTTTTCCAATGCCACTTTCAGGCAAGATTTCACCATACAATGTACCATCCATATTGATAGCTGCTTTGACACGAGAATCTTTTGCAAGTATTTGTGCTGCGGTAGCTCCACCGTAAGAGTGGCCAAACATTCCAATTCGCGAGGTATCCAGTCTTCCTGTAAAGAAACCGGTCTCATCGTTTTCGTTAAGTTTCTCTATCTGATTAAGGACAAAGCTGACATCTTCCTCCCATAATTTTATGTGACTATCTCCTTCATCAGTTAAATTGATGGGCTGTACGTAAGCAGTTCGACCACCTGGAAAGACGGTAGCTGCAGCATCAAAGGTATGATCGATACTTAGAACAATATATCCTTGACTAGCCAACTCCTCAACTTGAAACGTGTTTTGATTACGAAAACCATTAAAACCATGAGAGAAGAGTAATATGGGATAGTGATTCTCTGAGTCTGAGAGTTGTAAATCCATAAACGAATGAGACTTTACCAATTCCATGTGGCTGAATGCAAATGCAGGAATAGACAATGTTTTTTCCAATCCCTTGGAGAGCTCATTTATGTTACGAATATAAGGTTCTGGATCCCCCTTGCTTTTTTCAGCTGCAGGATACCAAATTTGCACCATCAGTTCGCGCCGATCGTTTGGATTTTTTGAATATGGTTCATTTCTCTGATGATCAACCCAATGATATAGCTTCGTACCGACCCTATGTGGACCAGTTGGTTCTTCAAATGAAAATACTGGCATAAGTAAGGGTAGCGCAACTGCTACAGACAAATAGATACATAGTAACGAAGTCTTAACTATGAATATACCCGAACTTCTAAAGCCCTTTTTCCGCCCAGCTAATAAATAGCATAAAATTAAGATAACTGGGGATACATATGCCGGAATCATCTGCCACCTAAAACCTTCTGCCAATAACTGAACTGTAACCATTACAACGGCAATCAAAGTAGCTAATTTAGACCACTTTTTCGTTTCTCTGCCTATTAACAGTATCCAACTCAATAGACTAAAATTCACTACTATCAAAACAACTTCCCAGAAATTCATTGGCCTATCTCCTTTGCATGCATTTTACTTCTAATTAAAGAGGTAGTTTTCAGCCTAAGCAAAAGCAGATGAAACACCTATATAGTTGCACCAATTATGCTTAGTAACCGTTTCATCCACTCTACTCCTTTATTCAAATTAAAAACTTAAAATGCCCAGCTACCTTTACGAAAAATTGGTTCTACAGTTCCATCTGGTAGAATACCGTCAATGTCCATCTCACTGCTGCCAATCATAAAGTCCTCATGTGTTACTGAAATATTTGCCCCTAACGTTTCAAGCTGATCGTTTTCTAAATCTCTTCCACCCTCTAAGCAAGTTGGATAAGCTTTACCAATCGCTAAATGGTTCGATGCATTTTCATCAAACAATGTATTAAAATATAAAATTCCCGATGCTGAAATTGGTGATTCATGTGGTACAAGTGCTACTTCACCTAAATAGCAAGAGCCTTCATCCACATTAATAAGCTCTTGTAATAAATCATGTCCTACCTGTGCTTCAGCTTTAACAATTTTTCCTTCTTCAAATGTCAGTTTAAAGCCATCGATAATATTCCCTTGATAAACTAATGGTTTTGTATTGCTTACATAGCCATTTACACCTTGTTTCATCGGTAACGTATAAACCTCTTCTGTCGGCATATTAGCCATAAAGATAGTATCATCAGGAGTTTTACCACCTCCAGTAACCCATTTATGCTGTGGTGCTAATGCAATTGTTAAATCAGTACCTGGCGCTGTATAGTGAAGCTTCATATATTTTTTATCGTTCAGTAGGATCGCACGAGATTCTAAATTTGTTACATGTTCACGCCATTTTTCAATAGCACTGCCGTCACCAATACGAACAGCTTTAAAAATAGCCTCCCATAATGCTGGTACTTGATCCTCAGTTGCTAAACCTGGGAACACCTTCGATGCCCACTTTGGTGAAGGAACTGCTACCATCGACCAAGCTATTGAATCCTTCATTACGGCGTTGCGATTGTTTCTCAGAGCAGCTCCTGCTACCTTTTGATAGGTAGCTAGACGATCAGATGAAATACCTGTAAATTTATCAGGATCTGTAGCATCTATCATTAATAGTGCTCCTTTACATTCGATCAGCTCATCATTCATTTTGACTATCCACTCTGGGAAGCGATTAAATTCTTCATCTGAGGCATAATCAAAGTAAGCACGTTCCATTTCTTCATCCGAAAAATTAACATGAACACGCCCTGCCCCAGCCTTATAAGCCTCTTTCACAACTATACGGGCGAAATCCAATGCATCCACTGATGTATTGACTAATAAGTATTGCCCTGGTTGAATATTGACACCGATTTTCACCGTAAGTTCTGCATATGCTTGTAATTTTTCTTCAAAAGTCATATTATTTACCTCGCTTTTATTAAATTGGTTTTGAATTCCCCTCACTAACTTACTTTCATACCATACTTTCTGAACAGGTTTTCTCAGAATTTCCATTTTCTATTTTTTACATTTTTTTATCAGGACATGATAACAACTAATGGATTTTTTCTACTACTCATATATTTAATTTCTAAACTTTGATTCAATTAATATTGATTTGTTTTTCAAAAAATCTAATCGAAGGGTATCAAACACTACATAAAGTTATAGAGTTCTTTATTGTGAAAACTCACTCAGTTCTTCCCAATCTTTTCAATGCTGCTGTACCTAAAGACTTACCATCAATGGGGCGTTTAACATTCTCAATCACTCCTTTATCTTTACAAAAGCATTTTTGATAGATAAACATATCATTTGACATAAGATTAAATCATTTTAAATGAATTATCAAGCTATAAAATTTAATTTTAAAAAAATTCGGTAAAAAACCATATAAAAATAGATTCTATCAAAGGGAGCGATAACGAGAAGATTTTTATACACACATGGATAAAACACATGACAAACTTATATATAATTGCAAGTTCAACTCTCACAAAAAACAGGATAAAAAAATAAACAGCAGAACTAGTCCACTGTTTACTTCGCCACGCCTTCATGTAATTTTTCTGTATAATCCTTTACATCTTTCCAGCTATCTTTCGCTGTATGTAAATCTTCTTTTATAAACGTAAACTCTTCCGGACTAATTCCTTTTACGTTTTGTAGTAAATTATTATATTTTGCACCTACTGTATACCATTGATTTGATATGTTTTGTAGTGCTGTAATTGCTGCATCAATTGTTTCTGTCATGTTTGTTGTTTTATTTTTTACATCAGTCAAAATTAAGACTTCTGCTTGCGCTCCTGAAATTCTATCTTTTAAATTAGCGATTTCTCTTTCTGCATTTGCGATATCTTTTTTCGCAACCGCGATCATTGGCCCGCCAGCAAGACATGTTATTAGCGCTACGCAAAGTACGCCACCAGCAATGACCATATCATTACTCTTTTTAATTGAATCGTTATATGTATTTATTTGTTGCTCTAAAGCTGGAATACCAGCATTCGTACTTGCCAATATCGCTGTTAACTGATTTGTATCCTCTTTGAAACTATTTGTATCTTTCGCCATTCTATCGCGAAAAGCTTTCAAATTCCCTAATAATCCATCTACCTCATTTTGATTCTTTACAATATCCGCATACAACTTTTCTAAATCCGCTTTTAATTTTCCGCTATCCTTTTGATCAATCGCTATTAACATGTCATTATAATACGATTGAAAAGTATTATTGTAATTAATAATATTTTGATCCGTTTTCATAATTTGAGGCTTCATATTATTTAACCAATATGCTGCATTAACTTTGGCATCTCTTTGATGCTGAATCATATTCCCTTTAAATTCACTATTAATCGAACTTATTTTACTTAAATCCGTCTCTTGTTGATTTTGAATTAATTTTGCATATGAATCCATTGCAAATATACTTGATGTTGTTTGTGCCATTACTTCTTGGAATCCAGCTGGTCCAAGAGAATAGTTTTTCACATTTTCTTGTAGCACCTTTACATTTTGTTCTGCTGCAAAAGGATGTAAAGGAAATGCGTTACTCGTTGCCACCCCAGCAATCATTACCGCTAAAAGACATTTTTTATAAAATCGTTTCTGCATATTTTTCACCTATTCTCTTTATAAGGATATCAAAAGCTCCTGCTCACAACTGAACAGGAGCTTCAAATCATTCATCAACACTTAACGCTCTAACGATTCGTATTCGATTATGCTTTTTTCGTATCTACTACTTTAATATCTTCAGCATAAATCTTTTCTGCATAGTCTTTAATGTTTTTCCAGCTATCTTTCGCAATGTTTAAATCTTCTTTAATGAAAACTAGGTCGTTTGGACTAATAGAATCTACATTTTGAAGTAAAGAATTGTATTTTGATCCCATTGTGTACCATTGGTTTGAAATATTTTGTAACGCTGTAATTGCAGTATCAATTGTATTTGTTAAATACTCTGTTTGTGTTTTAATGTTCGTTAATCCTGCTACTTCTAATTGCGCAGTTGTAACTTGTCCTGTTATCTTTTGAATTTCTGCTTGTGCATTATCAAGCTCTTTCTTCGCTAATACGATTCCAGCTGTACCACCGCCTACAGCTGCTGCACCACCTGCAATTAATGCTACTCCTAGCGGTGTTCCTGCGCCCGTAGCAATAACTACTGCACCACCGATAATTGCAATTGGTCCTAGAGCTGTCGCAACAGATGAACCGATAATAATTGCATTATATTTACTAATTGCTTCATTGTACGTTGTAATTTGATTTTGCAGAAGCGGAATCCCTGCATCTTGACTAGCTAATATAGATGTAATTTGATTTGCATCACCCTTGAAGTTTTGCGTATCCGAAGTCATTTTATTTCGGAATTTCTTCAAGTCTTCTACTAACTGATCCACTTGTGCTTTATTTTCATTAATACTACTTGATAATCTAGTTAAGCCTTTCGTAAGAGTCGCTTTATCCTTTGCATCAACTGCAGCAACTAAAGTATCATAATAGTTTTGGAATTTCGTATTGTAGTTAATGATGTTTTGATTCGTTGAAATAAGCTGTGGCTTTAATACATCTAACCATTGCTTCGCATTTCCTCTAGCTGTATCTTGATGCTGAATCACCTTTCCTTTTAAAGCTGCATCAACAGTCGATACATTTCCAAAGTTAACATTACCTTGTTTAATAATTGTTAAAGCATACAGATCCATTACTAAAGCATTTGAACCTGTTCTTTCCATTGCATCTTTCAAGCCTTCTGGTCCTAATGAATATTCTTCATAGTCATTATAAGCTTTTGCTACCGCATGAACTGGAGCTTGTTTCACTGTACTTTCAGCTGCATACGTATGAGCCGGCATAATATTTCCTGCTGCAAATACTGCCATCAGTGCTGATAGAGCCATTACTTTATAAGGTTTTTTTGTCATTTTTCTTCTCTCCCTATATCGCTAATTATTTTTCTGTTTAATGTACTTCAACGTTTGTAACGTAATCTTCAAATTGATTTGTTTGCTTATTCATTTCATCACTTACTTTTTTAATTTGATTGAAATGTTTTTGAAGTAAACTACTGTCTGTATACGTGCCTTCTTCAACATTCGTTTGAATTTGGATCATATTATTATTTAAAACTTTCCAATCCGTTAATAACGTTTCTAAAGTTGTAATTTGACGATCAATTAATTCTGTAAAGCTATTTACTTGATCTTCAACGAATGTAATTTGAGTCGCCTCTGCTTCAGTTTGTGATAACTTTTGAATAAGTGGTAATAACTCTTTTTGCTTTTGTTGAATGCGAAGAGCTGCTTCTCTCGTTTGACTATCTGCAGCATTTACAATTTCATTACTTAAAGTACCGATAGAAACAAAATCAATTGTTTTCGTTTGTGCAGTTTGATTTGTGATTGTAAATACTTGTTTACCGATATTAATAGAACCTTTAATGATTTCTTGAGGTCTATTCAAAATAGTAGTTAGTTCAGCTTGAATTTCTCCTTGAATTCTTTTAATATCTTCTCTTAATTTCACAATATCTCCACTTGATCCTTGTAGTGTTTTTATTGCTTCATCGGCTTTAATTGATAAGTTGTTACTATCTTTGTCTAATACTGTTTTAAATCGATTTAACTCTAATAAATCTTGCTCCATACTCTCTTGGATGCTCTGTACTTGCAATTGTAATTTTCCATATGCACTCATAAAATCTGCTTTTGCTTGCTGATCTTCATTTACGTTTCCTGCTAGTTCATAGAGCTTACTATAATAGCTATTAAATCTAGTGCTGTATCTCATCATCTCTTGATTTAAGTCAATTAGCTTCGGATTATATTCATCAATCCACTCTCGTACATTCGCCTTTGCAAACTTTTGATGATTCGTTAAGCTACTCATCGCATTTACCTTAATGTCTGGCTGTTGCAAAATAATTAATCCGTATGCTTGAATAAGCGGTGATTGTGATCCTAACATTCTAATTGAATTGGATAATGTATTTGGAGCAATTACATTTTGCGCATATACTGTTTTCACTTCCGTTTGCCCCTCCTTAGCGTAAGCGCTTACAGGAATGAAGCAACTCGTAGATACTGCTGTAACCAATAACCCTGTAATTAAAGTCTTTTTCACTTTAACTCCTCCTATGTATTAGCAACTATTACTATCGCATTTTATTATTCTATTTTCTTGCCCATAATTTGAGATGGTTAAAATAGAGAACGTTCTCACCTTGATCTATGTATGAACCATCTCTCCCAACTGTTATTGCTACAGTACTTACTTATTGTTGTAAAACTTTTCGTATGTGTTTAGTATGAATAATATTGTATAAATTTTCTATTTCATCGAAATTCCCACATTCACACAGTGAATATATTACATAAAAATATTATTCATTTTAAACTAAACAACATACGTAAATATGAAATTTCGTTTTGTTTTCATATAAGTTTTGTACTGTAAGGTCATTTAAACACAGCTGTTTATATAACGTAAAGAAGTATTTTCATTCCCTTTATTTTCAAGCTTTCATGTCCTTATTTCAAAATATAATCCGATTCACTTTATCGATTGAAATATCTACATATCACAACAGAAAACACTACTTGCAAACAACCGGTAAAATTATATTGATATAATTTTTAACCCCGTATGCAATTATGCATAGCATATACACAAAAAGGATAGCTTCATTTTCATGAAACTATCCTTAAAAAATCTTCTTATTTTTTCAAATGATATGGAACTGTCGTAATAACAACATTTCTTTTATAAAGTAAATACGCACGTATGAGTAAACTGGATTGATTATGAAGAATGTTATGCCAACCTTTTTTCGGAATGAACTGTGGTATAACGACCGTAACGCGGTAATTCGATTCACTTGCCTTATATTGCACTGTATCAATGAACTTCGTTAACGGCTGAATAATACTTCTATAATGAGAATGTAATGTAACAAGCCTTACTTCAGGTTGCCACACCTTCCATTTCTCTTCAAATTTCTTTTCCTCTTCTCTGTCAAAAGCAACATATACAGCGATAACTTGATCTGCAGAAAGAGATTTCGCATAGTTCAATGAATTTTCTACTACATGCGTCATACCTGCTACAGGAACGACAATTACATTCCCCTCAATTGGAATAAGAGGTTCACAAGTTTTTAAACTTAATTGATCACCCACTGCATCATAATGCTTCTTAATTCGATGAAACAAGAAGATAATAGCAGGTAAGAAAATAAGAATCGACCAAACTTGTGCAAATTTAGTTAAAAAGAACATGCTCATTACGATAAAACTAATAACTGCACCAATTAAATTAACCGTTAATTTTAAAACCCATCCTTCAGGTTTTTCGCGAAGCCACTTTAATACCATCCCTGTTTGAGAAAGTGTAAATGGAATAAATACCCCTACTGCATATAACGGAATTAAATGTTCTGTTTGTCCTTGGAAAGCTACAATTAAAATAATCGAAGCAACTCCAAGTATTATAATACCGTTTGAGTAACCTAGACGGTCTCCTCTAATCGTAAACATTCTCGGTATGAATTTATCTTTTGCGAGGTTAACCGCTAATAAAGGAAATGCAGAATAGCCTGTATTAGCTGCGAGAATTAATATTAAAGCTGTTGTACCTTGTATGAAATAGTACATGAAATTACGTCCAAATGTTTGTTCAGCAATTTGAGAAACAACTGTTACTTCTTTACTCGGCGTCACTCCGTAATAATAAGCTAAAAATACAATTCCTGAAAATAACACAGCAAGTAATGCACCCATTGCAAGCAATGTTTTTGCAGCATTGTTTGGCGCAGGATCTTTAAAGTTCGGAATTGCGTTTGAAATTGCTTCAACACCTGTTAAAGCAGAACTACCTGATGCAAATGCTCTTAACAGTAAAAACAAACTAATACCCGCAACCGGCGTTCCGATCGGCGTGTGTAAAGTTGGTGAAACGTGACCAGTCAAAATATTATATATGCCTACACCAATTAATATAAATAGGGCTAAAACAAATAAATAAACAGGATATGCTAAAACAGAAGCTGATTCCGTTACTCCTCTTAAATTTAAGATCGTAATAAATATAACAAATATAATCGCAATGATTACATTATGTGCATGTAAACTAGGAAAAGCAGATGTTAGCGCATCTGTACCTGCAGATACACTTACCGCAACAGTTAAAATATAGTCGACTAATAAAGATCCTCCAGCAATTAAGCCTGGATTCATCCCTAAATTTTCTTTTGATACAACATACGCTCCCCCGCCATGCGGATAAGCAAAAATAATTTGACGATAAGATAAAATAAGGGCTGTCAATAATACTAATACCCCAACAGCGATCGGAATGGAATACCAATAAGCGATCGCTCCCACACCTGCTAAAGCAATTAAAATTTGTTCTGGACCGTAAGCAACTGATGACAATGCGTCAGAAGATAAAATAGCTAAAGCTTTCGTTTTATTAAGCTTTTGTTCTCCAAGCTCTGTTGATTTTAACGGTCTTCCAATTAAAAATCTTTTAATAGATGAAACCAATGCTGTCCACTCTCCAATAATTTTGTACGAACTTTTCTGCTTGTTACAGCCAGTAAACGATTTCTTCAGAAAACAAAAAATGTCTACAAGCCATAGCGAAATAGACTTGTAGACATTATTTTTTTTGTCGCACAAGCTCCACCTTCCTTCTCAATATAACGCTTACGAGGTTAGCTGTCGGATTCGGGCCTATGAGTAGCCCTACCTTTTTCAAGGATTCACCCCATCGGATTATGTACTAATCCGTAAAAACGGGTCCCCCGTACCATGCGGTTTCAGCGATTTAGAAAATTGAAACTGTGGATTATAATACTCCTTTATTTTCAAAAAGTAAACAAAAATTTTTAATAAGAAAAAAATTAAAATGATTGCGCATAATCCGCTGAGAAATATACATAATGAATATTAAAAATCCGCAAAGGAGACCCATATGTCTAAAGAAAAGAAGCCTATTTTTTCCGATTCATATTTAGATGCAGTAGCAAATGAAATTAATCAGTTATATGGTAAACGTGAACAGGAAATAAATTTGACAGATAGAACGAAAAGAAATAAATAATTTGTCATACAAAAAAATAAAAAAGATAGCAATACACTTATATATTGCTATCTTTTTTATTTTTTCATACATCTAATTCTATTACGGATTTGTTAAAGGTCATCTCTTCGTACACCTTTAAATTTTGATATATAGATTCTAATAATGGTGCCGCTATAGAAAATTTCTCTGCTACATCCAGTAAATATCCTTGCAAGTGCTTCCCTTCAATAAACGAACCCTTTTCCATATCACGTTGCATTGATGACTTCATATCATACGAAATTTTATCAATCGTTTTCATATGTTCCTGGGCAATATTAGCCTTTACTGGAGCTCCTAATACTCTCATGATTTGTACAGATTCCTCAAACACATTACGGATAAAATCACGGCCGCCTTCACTTTCACGGATTGGTCCAATTGGTGCACGCATTAACGTTGTCACACCTGACATTACAGTAATAAATAAATATTTATGCCACATATCTTGCGTAATATTTTCACTTAAAACAAAACTAGATTTCGTACCTGAAAATGCTTTAGAAATATGCTTTACTCTCTCTGAATTTTGAGACTTAATTTCTCCAAACACAAGTCTGTTGGCAGCGCTGGTTTGTACAATTTCTCCTTGATCGTTTAACGTCGTCTCGATAAAGCATAAACCGCCAATTACTTTTTCTTCGCCGAATTCTTTTTGTAATAGCGATAAATGAGCGATACCATTTAACAATGGAATGATTACAGTATTTTCGCCAACAAACGGCTTCAAATCTTGAATTGCCTCGTTTAAGTGATACGCTTTTGTTGAAAATAAAATAACATCAAATGGAGAAGTTCGCTCTTCTTTCGTTATTAATTTCGGTCGGAAGGAAAAATCCCCGTTAACACTTCGGATTACAAGTCCTCTTTCCTCTAATTGTTTTTTCCGTTTACTACGAACAATAAACGTGACATCTTCTCCCTTCTCGACTAATCTGCCACCAAAAAATCCTCCGACTCCACCAGCGCCTAATACTAAAATCCGCATACAGCATCCCCCTTTTCAAAATACAATTTTATAACTTTTAGTATACATAACATTATACATGTTCCCTGCTAAATAAGCTGAATTTTCACTCTCAATTGAGTATAAAAGAGTGGTTATTTTCAAATAAATTTGGGCATGTTGTTTCTATAGCAGATATGGAAAGGACACAATGTAGATGGAGGCAATACAATCAATTGAGGAAAAAGGTGTAGCAACAGCTATATTTCAATTTATATTCCCGTTTTCGTTTAAAGCTGGATATGAACCAGAGATGTTCCCTTTCTTACAAAAAAACGATTTTCGTCCTTTTCGGCTCGATCATCTCGATGATGAAAATACATATTATGGGGAGTTTAAAGTTTCACATCAAAATATGGAAGCATACTATCTTTCATTTACAAATAAAATTCTCTTTCCTCACTCAGAGCATCAAAAGGGCTTGCAACGTTATTCAAAGGACCTTAACTTAACTGGACATTTAACAACAAACCTTATTTCAATTCCATTCAAGATACACTCTATTGATGTCACACTTTGTCCTTATGAACTTGGCTTCTTAACAATTCGAACAGAAGTAAACACTGCTCCAAACATGACTTTATCTGAAGCAATCGAATTCGCTGCTCGCTTCCGTGTACTTGAAACTAAAAATGATACAAATGAGACTATTTGTATTGAATGTAACGGAAAAAAGTATTCCCAAGTTGAAAAATTCATTTTTGGTTATTTATTTCATGGTGTAACTGATTTCTTTGAAAAGAAGAGATTAAGAAGTTCATACTTTCAAACCTTCCCTTTCTTCGAAGACCAAAGAATGTACGTCCAAACTTTATTGTCACTAAAAGAAGGTATGGAGCTTAATGAAGTGGATGTTTATCGTACTTCTAGTCTTTCCGGATTAACAAGTGATGGTAAGCCATATGTGAGCGCAAATAACCTTCCTTACATTCATGACTATTTAAAAAAACACGCTTACCAGAGATGGGCTCCAAATCGTTATTTCATAATGGAAGAACATATTTTTACATGTGTAACAAATGAAGGAGAACGCGAAATCGCTAAACTTGCTAGTCAAATGTACGGGGAATTTTATTACGCTTTATTATTAAACCTATTCCATAAAATTGTTTTATTAAAAATGGCGAACGCCTATGCTGAGCTAAATATTGAACAAGATACTAATGAAATAGAGAAATTAATTTATTCGATCAATTCGTTCACTGCTAATTATTTTTCTTTAGAATTAGTATCCCAATCACAGAGTGAAGATATTTTCTTCCGCTTAAGAAAACTTTTTAATATTGAGGTTCTATACTCGAACGCGAAACAAAATCTTGATAGTTTGTTTAAATATCAAGAAAATGTCGCCTCTAAAAAAGATAGCCTTTTATTATTAATTTTAACGCTCTACTCTGTAGTGGGCCAAATGTTAGGGTTTACTATGATTGACCTTTTAAGAAACACCGATTCAAACAAAATATCGTCACCTCTTGAATTTTTCGCTCTATTAATTGCGATTAGCGGCATTGTCATTTCACTTATTTTAGGAGCCCAAAGTTTATACCAATGGGGTCTACAACATAAACGAAGAAAAGCTTGGGTAAAACAAACGGTACTTTCTGCCGTTAAAGAGAAAGAAGATAAAAATTAAAAAAGATTATTTTCAAATTCTTAGCCCGCTGCAGTAAGTGAATTTTTATCAGCGATTTTCCCATTATATCGGCGCAACTCGAAATATATCAGCGATTTTTTTAATATATCGACTTATCGACAAAAACCGACAAATAACAGGACCGGATAATAAAAAAAGGGTGCTCCAAAATTAAACTTGGAGCACCCCTTTTATTATACGAATTCAGTTTACTTCCCTGCTTCGATTTGCTCTAATGCAGCAGCTACTTGCTCTTCCGTTAATTCATGCTGTATTACGTAGCGGTTACGTGGACTTACACGACATTCATGAGAACATGCACGTAAATATTTCGCTTCGTTTTCTTCAGAACATAAAATTTTCTTATTACATTCTGGATTTGAACAGTTTACATAGCGCTCACAAGGTTCACCTGTAAAGTGGTCTTTACCAACGATAACATGTTCTTTTTGGTTTACTGGTACAGCAATACGCTCATCGAACACGTAACATTGTCCATCCCAAAGCTCACCTTGTACCTCTGGGTCTTTTCCGTACGTTACAATTCCGCCGTGAAGCTGACTTACATCTTCATAGCCTTCACGAACTAACCAACCAGAAAACTTCTCACAACGAATTCCGCCTGTACAATAAGTTAAAATCTTTTTACCTTCAAGTACTTCTTTATTTTCACGAATCCAATCTGGTAATTCACGGAATGATTCGATATCAGGTTTAATCGCACCTTTGAAGTGACCTAAATCAAACTCATAATCATTTCGTGCATCAATGATAACTGTATCTTCTTGTTTCATTGCTTCATAAAAATCTTTTGGCTCTAAATACTTCCCAGTTATTTCGTGTGGGTTAATGTCATCTTCTAGACGAAGTGTAACTAACTCTGGACGAGGACGCACGTGCATTTTCTTGAATGCATGACCATCAGCTTCATCTATTTTAAATACGATACCGTCAAAACGTGGATCATTGTTCATTGCTTCCATGTATTTCTCTGTTTGTTCTACAGTTCCAGAACAAGTTCCGTTAATACCTTCTTTCGCTACAAGAATTCTTCCTTTTAATTCAAGTGAATTACAAAATTCTAAATGCTCTGCCGCGAATTCTTCTGGGTTTTCAATTGTTGTGTACATGTAATATAGTAATACTCTGTATGGTTTTGTAGTTGCCAATGTATTTCTACCACCTATCTAATTTTTAAAATCATGTATAAGTTAACGTTCATATCAAAACATATATAATAAGAAAATGAATCCCATTTTCTTTTCTTTATACTATTTTCTATCAGTTAACAAAAATAAAAAACAAGATTACACATCAAAACACTATGGTTATGTTGTAATCCCAATATATTATATATCATACAAATGCAATTCCATCAATTAATATGCTGGATTATCGGCTTTATGTTCACATAAATTTCAAAATTGACCCTTTAATTTATTATGTTTCCCCACGTCATCACACCATAAACTCCCAATTTATTTTACGTTATCACACCATCCATTGCATAAAGGCATATAATTTGCATTAAGGAAACTTTCGTGTTCAAATGAAATTATCATATAACATATCTAAATGTATTGAAATAATGAGTAAGAATAAATACAATAATTTCATCAAGTTAACATTTTAAAGGGGAAAACTACTATGAATAAAGATATAACAAAAGATGAACATCTCCCTTCTGAAAGTACAACCGTACAATCAGCTCACTTAGCTTTAAGTGGAGAAACAAAAGGCTGGAAAAGACTGTTACCATTTTTAGGACCCGCTTTTATAGCGTCCGTTGCTTATATTGACCCTGGCAACTTTGCTACAAATATCGCAGCTGGTTCACAATATGGATATTTACTATTATGGGTTATACTCGCTTCTAACTTAATGGCTGTATTAATCCAAACTTTATCAGCTAAATTAGGAATTGCTACAGGAAACAATTTACCCGAAATAGCTCGTGAAAACTTTCCAAAGCCTGTGTCTATCGGTTTATGGATACAAGGTGAACTAGTTATTATGGCTACAGATTTAGCGGAATTTATTGGAGCTGCATTAGGACTTTACTTACTATTTGGAATCCCGATGCTACCTGCCGCTTTAATTACAGCAGCCGGATCATTTATTATTCTTGAGTTTCAACGTAGAGGATTTCGTCCACTAGAAGCTATTATTACAGGAATGATTTTCATTGTAGTAATTGCTTTTGGGATTCAAGTTTTTTATGCAAAACCAGAATTAAGTCCCCTTCTTTCAGGACTATTTATTCCAAAATTCCAAGGTGTAGACAGTATATTACTTGCAGCAGGGATTTTAGGTGCGACAGTTATGCCGCATGCAATATACTTGCATTCTGCATTAACACAACGCCGCGTGGTCGGAACAAATGATGAACAAAAGAAAAAGATTTTTCGTTTCGAATTTATCGATATTATTATTGCAATGGTTATTGCTGGAGCAATTAATGCAAGTATGTTAATTGTTGCTGCTGCACTATTCTTTAAAAACGGCTTGCACGTTGAAGATTTAGATGTTGCTTACACTCAATTTACCAACTTAGTAGGTCCTATATCAGCTGCTTTGTTTGGAATTGGGCTCTTATCAGCAGGACTATCTAGCTCTTCTGTCGGTACAATGTCGGGTGATATTATTATGCAAGGTTTCATTCGCATGCATATTCCGTTATACTTACGCCGATTTATTACAATGATTCCACCATTAGTTATTATCGCTTTAGGTGTAAATCCAACTTACGCTCTAGTCATGAGCCAAGTCGTCTTATCATTCGGTATTGCATTTGCACTAGTGCCACTTATTATGTTTACAAGTAACAAAAAGATTATGGGTGCACTCGTTAACCACCGTATAACAACATTTATCGCTTGGATAATTGCAGCACTCGTTATCGTTTTAAATATCTTCTTACTGTATCAAACATTTGTAGGGTAATGAAAAAAGGGTATTCCAATTTTAATTTGGAGTACCCTTTTTGGATGAAATGATTTTCTTCTAGTTACCACTTGTGTATATCCCTCTTTCCGGCATCATGACACCATTTTCAGTTCGAAAGTAAAGTGGCAATCCTTCCGCAAAAAACATACTTACCTTGGACGGATCTTGCCTTTGATGATGAATATGTAAATGCGGCTCACTTGAACTTCCTGAGTTACCGACTTGAGCAAGAAATTCTCCTTCATTTACATGTTGTCCTTCTCTCACATTAATTGATCCTTTCTTTAAATGGGCAAGAATTAAAAATGTGCCCGTTTCATCTAGTCGTAAATAAATATGATTCCCAGCCATTGACTGAAAATTATCCGATCCCGGAACTAAATCTTGTTCATTATTATTAATTGATACAACCGTCCCAGAAGCTGGTGCCATTACTTTCGCTCCATATATTCCGTAATCCTCTAACTTACTACTTTTCACTTCAGCAGGTGGAATGAGAATATCATATGCCCACCTTTCATTTGGTTTTATAACGTGATAGTTCATTTCTAACCGATCACCACCCCAACCTATTAATGCTCGCTCATTCAAAGGAAAACGAACTACTGCTTTAGGACTCATCGATTGTATATCTGCTGGATAAGCAATTCTACCTATATTAGCAAACCAACCGACAGGCCAAGCTCCAATGATAGAAAACAGAATGATTAAAAATAGCGTTCTATCTATCCGCTTTCTAAAAATGCCTTTCCAAAAAAATATTATTACTGATCCTACCAAGAGGAAAACTGAAATAAAACTAAAAGCCTGTATACTCCACCAAACAAAAACTGATGTAACACCATTAGCTACATAAACTAAGATCCAACTTATAATTAAAAAAGAAACTATAATTACTAATAAAAATGCCTTCCACATGTCGCGTCCCTACTCTCATATCCTTTTTCTCAATGATACAAAGTAAAAATTACGACATATAAAAGAAATACTTACGACTTTCTTACTTTTTTATACTGCGGTAATTTCACAGTAAAAACTGTTTCTTTATCGTTACTACGTACAGTGATATCCCCTTGATGGAGATCGGCTATACTTTTTGAAATTGCAAGTCCTATTCCTTTCCCGCCCGTATGAGAACTACGTGATTTTTCACTACGATAAAATTTCTCAAAAACGTAAGGAAGGTCCTCTTTCGGAATGCATTGTCCAAAATTTTTAATTTCTACTTCAACATTCATTGTTTTATTGGAAATTTCAATTGCAATTTCCTTTCCATCTTTTCCATACATAATACTATTACCTATTACATTTTCAAATAGTCTCACTATAAGTGCTACATCAACTTCTACATGTAGCACTTCATCACTTTTAATATAAAAGCTCATATTAGCATCATCTAATTGTGGTACAAAGTCAATCATGATTTGTTCAATTAATGCTTTCATATCTACTTCATCTTTATGTAATTCAATCTCTCTATAATTTATTTGACAGTATTCTAATAAATCATCTATTTGATGTTTTAATTCATAACTTTTTCGCTTTAATATACTTACATACTGTTCACATTCCTCTCCATTCGAATGAAGTTTATTTCCTAACAGGTCCGCATAACCGATTAAAGATGTTACTGGCGTTCGTAAATCATGAGAAATATTACTAATCATTTCATTTTTCATTTCCTGTGATTTTTTTTCATTCTCGATAGACTCTTTTAAGCTTTTCGCCATTCTATTAACATTTGCCGCTAGTTCACCAATCTCGTCATTTTTCAAAATAGGTATATGTATTTCAAAATTACCGTCACTTATTTCCTTCAGGTTCTTGTTAATTTGAGACAACCTTTTCATCAGTGTTTTTGTCATACATGCAAAGTATGTTGTAGTAAAAATCAAAAAAACTATAAAATATAAAAATGAATATTTTTCCTCTAAAACATTAACCTGACTATATATATTTCCAACTAAAATTTGAAACACTATTATACTTACAGTCGCTAACAAGATGCTACATATGAATGCGATAAAAAACTTAGCTCTAATGCCTTGTAATGATTTAATCTTCAATTTTATATCCGACTCCCCAAACATTTTGTATAAACTTCGGTTCTTTTGGATTCTCTTCAATTTTATTTCTTAATCTTGCGATATGAACCATTACTGTATTATTACTTTCATAGGCTCTTTCGTTCCAAACGCTCTCATATATTTCTTCAATTGTGAACACACGATTCCTTGCAGCTGCCATTAAGTGTAAAATATCATATTCAGTTTTCGTAAGATTGATTCTTTCTCCATATAAC
This sequence comes from Bacillus cereus group sp. BfR-BA-01311, assembly GCF_022664295.1. NCBI lineage: Bacteria > Bacillati > Bacillota > Bacilli > Caryophanales > Bacillaceae > Bacillus > Bacillus cereus group sp. BfR-BA-01311. The sequence goes on along the minus strand of NZ_JAKUHC010000008.1, from coordinate 65,334 downwards.
ATTACTGTTCTCGACACTTCATCTATTTCTAAACCTCTAATATTTATTTTCTTTTCCATTACTTGGGGAGCATTTTGATTGAAATATGTATACCTTCTTAATTGAGCTTTCACTCTTGCTATAAATTCAATTGTACTGAACGGCTTCACAATATAATCATCTGCCCCAGTACTAAATCCAATTACCTTATCTACATCCGATGATTTCGCGCTTAAAAACATAATTGGTAAACTATGTTTCTCTCTAATCCTTCTACAAAGTTCTATACCATCCATTTGAGGCATCATAATATCCAAAATAGCAAGTTGAATACTGTTATTATTTATTATTTCTAAAGCCTCTTCTCCGTTATGAGCACTAAAAACTTTAAAACCTTCTTGTTTTAAATTCACATTAATAAATTGAATAATATCTTTATCGTCATCTACAATTAATATCGAATTTTTTTCCATTTCCAAACCTCTTTTTTGAAATATATTCCACATCTAAGTTTATCATAAATCAAATCTACCCTTACACCTTGAATAATCTTTATTTTCAGATTAAATTATATAATAACAAATACATTCTATTTTCATGTGAAAAGGAGCGAAAATATGTTTCCTTTATTAAAAACTGAAAGACTCATTTTAAGAGAACTTACCGAAAAAGATGCACCACGTATACTACAATGCTTTTCTAATACTAATGTACTGCGCTATTATGGCCAAAAACCGTTACAAGATGTTGATCAAGTGAAACAAATCATTCATAACTTTAAGTTGAGCTACAATGCAAGAAGCGGTATAAAATGGGGAATCGAATTAAAAGACAAGAAAGAACTCATCGGTACCATTGGTTTTCACGATTGGTCTTCCGAGCATAAACGAGCCAATATAAGTTATGCCTTTTTGCCTGAACACTGGGGACAAGGATATGCGACTGAAGCTGTTTCTGAGGTTATATCATACGGTTTCCATACGATTCATTTAAAGCGGATCGGAGCAATTGTATTTCTTGAAAATGAAGCTTCCAATAAAGTACTATTAAAATTAGGCTTTGAAAAAGAAGGCGTTCTAAAAAATTATATGTATCAAGATGACATTCCCTATGATACGAATTTTTATTCTTTATTAAAATCGGTTTAGTAGAATACATGTGTAAAAAACTTGTTTCAGTACAACAGTTATAGGTAGCGAATTTTTAATGACGGATGCGAAGTACTATACATTATAAAACATTAAAAAAGGGCTGTGAGTAAGCTTTTACTCATAGCCCTTTTTTATGTTCTTTTTCTGTTTTCGCAATGCTTTTGGTACGTATACGCAGAAAGGCTCACTTTCCATATAATCCCCCGTCATTGCATATGCTCTAGAACGAGATCCCTCACAAACACCACACTTTCCCTTATACTTGTCAGGATTACGAAGATTTTGAAAAACAGGGGAGTTTCGATAGATTTCAGCTAGCGAATTTGTTCTAATATTCCCGGTTTTAATCGTCAATACCCCACTTGGATATGTTTCTCGGTATAAAGTTAAGAAATTAGGAATTTTTCATTACTCTAAAAATACGCTATTTAACTGAAGACTATTAAATTAAGTTTCTTAAAATTATATTTTTAAAGTCTTTCAACATCATTACCTCTTTTCTAAAACCATAAAGAACGTACTATCTGGTAGCGTAACAGCATTCCCAGACTCATCTGTAAACTCGATTTTCTCGCTAAGATGGTTTGTATATCCATCCTGCAAATAGTTCATAGCTTGAACGATATTTACTTTATCTCCAAAGATACCCTTTACGAAGTCCTTATAGTCGTTTGGCGTAAAAATTCCAAACTGCTCCTGCACTTCATGAACAAAGGAATCCTCACCCCAAGTATACGTATATAAGAACTCCATTGCATCATTAACAGGCATTTTGACTGTATTGTCTGCAAGTACCTCATACTGGATTATACGCCCCTTAAATTCTTGGACATACTGCTCTAAGAACTTCATTCCGCCTGCATCTTTAAAACGAATCACCCGCATTAACCTTTTATCTTCGGTCATGATGCCATCACGAATGATAATACGGCCTCCTGGCTTTAACACCTCATAAGCACTCTGCAGCCCCTTTTTAATTACTTCATGATTAAATTTCCTACCTTCATACTCGATATAAGAGAACAGCTCATGAAGGATAGAAGAATATACAATCGTATCAACCGATTCTTTTTCAAATGAGCTGCTTAAATTGATTGCATCCCCTTTAATGACGTTCCAAGAACGCCCCTCGTTCTGCTTCTTCTTTTTCAACGTATCAATCACGTTTTCGGAAATATCGATACCGTAGATTCGTTTATCCTCGGTCTCTTCTTCAATCATGTCTAGCATGACACCACCACCGGCTCCGACATCTACAATCGTATCTCCCTTTATATAATCAAGAATAATTCGTTTATCATCAGCCGAGCTATTCATATGCTCCAGATACACTTCTTCGTTATGGAATCTATCATATGCATCCTTTCGTAACCCGAAGAAATCAAACAGCAGCACATTTGCCCGAGCATGCATCATATCTATCTTTTCTGCCTCTACACAGAAGGTAATTAACGCCTCACCTACAGCAGAAAACCGAAACGACACATACGCAGTCTTCATATCTTCATCGACTTTAACCTGAAAAGAAACATGCGTTGTATTCGGTTTCTCGTTCTCACGGTACTCCCGTAGATACTTCTCAATAACTCGCTTACGATACACGTTGTCCTTTTTTTCGCCTTTGAAATCATAATGTAGCTGCTGCATCAATTTCTCGAAATGTATATGCTGAACTTTTCTAGTGCCTATCTCATTCTTTAACATAACAAAAACTGTCCAAATATCCTCAAAGCTAAGAGCATGCATAGAAGGTTCTACATACCACAAATCCTTATTAGATAGGAATGTTTGAACGTCACTCTTCTCGCTCCCCATAATTATATCTTTTTCAAATGCTGACTCCTTATGTTTTGGCGTGAGTCTATGTATACGAGAAGTAAATGGCTCCATATAACCATCAAACAGACCATCAATTGTAATCTTCACATCGTTCTTCACTTCACTCCACAAAGCTTTTGATACGCCCTCAATAATGCATTGGTTAAGATAGTATAGAATCTCCTTTAACCTAACGTCTCCGTATTCTTCTTTATATGTGTTAATTAAATCAACATGAGAGTCCAAACGAGCCTCCCCGCGTATATACTGCCCGATTAATCCATGTGTTCTAATTAAATCTTGAATAAACAAATACTCAGTAGAGTTTAAGTTTGTCTCTACACGTTCAATAAACTGAATATCACTAAAGATATCAGCAGAACCCTCGTTATGTACCAATAGATTAATCCCTTTTTTCTTCCATTGCTCCCGCTGTTTTAAAGATCCTACCTTTGCAAGCTCACTATACGTTAGTACCTTTTCAATAATACGATATGCTTCTTCATCTAAAGACAGTCCATCCAACACTTGCAGCGTACGGTGTACATAGTACAACACCGCATCTGTTTTTAATGCACCAAGTACTTGTACATTCTCATAGTTTTGATGTATCTCCTCTGCCTCAATTAGATGCTTTAACCACGTAGGGATTGAAACAGAACTCCCTTCAATATATGTATTTAGAACTTCAATGCTTTTCAACTTATTTCCCCCCATATATAATCAATATCGGTAGTAAGATCTAGTACACCTTCTCCAAAAAGAGCATCACCTTATGTCCCTTCTCCTAAATACTACTACTTGCTTTTTACCATCTACATCTCTTTCGAATAAAAATGTATCAAACCCAGTCTTTTTATCGTGTAAAAGAGAGTTATAAATTCCGTTACTACCACGCCAAGGTTGTAACATATTTTTTGTTGATCTCTTATTTTAACTTCATTAGGAATTTCGGAAGATCACCTCTTAAATTGATAAACATATGTTGTGACAGAATCAACTGAAAATGGAAACGGCAAGCGGGTGCACTCCACTTACCGTTTTTTCATAGCTTAGTATGTATTTGAATTTCTTTTGCTTTCTCTTTTTCACCCTTCACGCGTACAATTAAATCATATGATCCGGATTTTGAAGCTTCAAAAGAAAGCAAACCTTCTTTTTGAGAAGTGATTTCTTCTTCATAAATAACCTTATCATCTTTTGTAACTTGTAATAAAATCGTACCTTCTTCAACAGCTGCTTCATAAGGGATTTCCACATTTCCTTTTTCAGCTTTAAGTGTTTGTACATCGTAATACCCTTGCAGAGAACCAATTTTTAAAGTCGTTTCGCCATTTTTTTGAACCTTTGTAACTTGTGTCGCTGTATTGCACGCGCTTAACAATACAACAAGAGTGAGAATCATAAATAAACGTAATGATTTCATAGAAATTCCCCTTTTTTATGTATATGTGAATTAAGATTCATTCTTTAACTATTTCAAAAACACCAACACCTAAAAAGAAGCACTGCTTTTCTTCAATTTCTTTTTTAAATAATTTTTGAAACTCTAATCATTAAAAACCCTACTTTTTCTTACTTTAATTGTTTCTAAAATGTAGAAAAGAACCCCTAAACCAAATATCTTTTCAGCATTAGAAATATTATTACCTAATTTAATAATAGGTACATTTAATCCGAATCTTTCGCTCCATTCCAAAGGCATATATCCTCTTTTACAGTTTATTAATATCCGGTTATCCATTGTACGAAAAGAAGTTTCGAAAAAATCAAATTCAACTTCTACTTCAGAAAGTCTTATCTCTTTTTCATTCATTAAAGAACCACGTACCATTCCAAATCCTTGTATCATATTTTCTTTAAACATACCTACACAATTATAATTTGAGTCATAAATAGCCCAATCATAGTTTTCAACTTCACTATGAAAATATGCAAGAGTTTCCCCATCCTTTGCTTCCAATCCAATAACTTGCTTGTTTTTTAAAAAAGGTAATTTTGAAGAAATTATATCAGTTGAAACCATAGTTGTTCCTACTATATAGGCCCCATCGGGAGTATATAAACCGTAATGTTTATTATTTTGAGGTAATTCTAGTAAAACATAAGTATCAATATCCCAAAACTTCAAATCATTTTTAGCTATATTCTCTTCTAATAAGTTCCCTTTTCTTAATTGCCAAAATCCAATCCCCCCAAAAACAAACGAAGCTATAACCATAAATATTATTTCTCCCCAATTAACATCACCCCAACTATTATACAGACAATATAATCCAAAGAGAAAAATCCCTGTCCCAATTAAACACTTAAACCGCCCCCTTTTTTTATAATACTCAAATAATTCCACACAAACACCTCTATCAATTCATCTTAATACCCCAAATTACCTTTTAAGTATACCAAGGACAAAATATATAACCTAATATTTTTTTATATAATTAAAAACAAACATAGTTACAGAAAGAACATGCTTGTATGCTGATCTGTACTACATTCCCTTATTCCTTGTATGCTATATTTCTATTCTTCTCTTTACTTAAACAAACTGCTCAATATTATTTGTTGCAACTTCTTATGAATGTGTAACTACAATTTTGCACTTCTCTTCTTTATATGCTAGGAACACCACCAAAGGATTTCCCGGTCCTCTGTAAAAAAAACCTTACTTTTAAAAAGTAAGGTTTTTTGTATTTATTCATTAGCAATATAAGCATTCTTATAAGTATAAATACCACCAAATTGATGTTTTTCAATCCCTTTTACATAATCCTTTTGTACATACGCTGAGCCAATATGATAAAGCGGTGCCACAGCTGCATCTTCTAATAATACCTGCTCGGCTTCTCGCAACGCTTTCCATCGATTTTCCGTATCTAGTACAAAATCCGTTTTCGCTTTCTTTATTAATTCATCGTAACGAACATTAGAATAATTCATTTTATTATTCGGATTCCCTGTCGTAAATAACTCTAAATAACTAATTGGGTCTTTATAGTCAGGTCCCCAATTTGCCATAGTTATATCGTAATCACCTATTTGTTCTAACTGTAATTTTTGCTTAAATGGCTGTTGTTTAATTTGTATCGTTAACCCTTGCAAATTCTTCTCTAAATCACCTTTTATATATTCTGCCATACGTATTGCATTATCTTGTTCGAACGTTAAGAACTCTAGGTTTACTTGCTCTACTCCAAGTTCTTTTTTCGCTTCTTCCCAAACTTTTTTCGCAGTTTGTAAATCATATGAAGAAAGATCTCCGTTTTCTTTTCTAAAATCTTTACCAGTCACTTCATTTACATGACCAACTGGTACAAGCCCACTTGCAGGTTTTGCTCCGTTATTAATAAAGTGAGCAACGAAATCATCTTTATTTAACGCTAATGAAATAGATTGACGCACCTTTTTATTTGCTAACGCGTTATTTTTTTCATTAAAACGAAGCATAGCAATTCCAGGATCACTCGACATATGTAATTCCTTATTCCCTTTATACTTGTCTACAACTTGCGAATTAATAGGTACTCGATCCAAATCTCCGGCTTCATATAAATTTACAGCTGTCATTGTATCCTTTAGGATATGAAAGTTTATTTCATCTAATTTCACTTTCTTTCGATCCCAATATGTAGTATTTTTCTTTAATTGAAACTCTTGTTCATGCTTCCATTTTTCTAATACAAATGGACCGTTATATATGAGATTACTAGGTTCCAATGCATAATTGTTTCCTTGTTCTTTCAAAAATGATTCATGCTGTGGTAAGTATATAGGTAGTGCTAACAACTGTAAAAAATACGGGACTGGCTGTTCGAGTTCAACTTCTAACGTATAATTATTTATCGCTTTAACCCCAAGTGCATCAAGAGGCATTGTTCCCTTATTGATCTCTTTCGCATTTTTTACATAAAAGAGCATGGACGCATATTGAGAGGCTGTTTCAGGGTTAATTGCACGTTTCCAAGCAAATATAAAATCATTTGCTGTTACATTATCCCCATTTGACCATTTTGCATCTTTACGCAAGTCAAATGTATATTTCTTACCATCTTCACTTCTTTTAAACGATTTTGCTATGGCTGGAGTAGGCTGATCTTGATCGTTTAATACATATAACCCTTCAAATATATTCTGCATAATGTGTGCTGATGTACCATCCGTTGTTTTCGCAGTGTCCAGAGAAGGAATTTCTTCTGATACTGTTACATTTAACACTTGTTTTTTAACCTCTATGTCACTTTTATCCGCTTTATTATTACAAGCTGTTAATAATAAAGATGTAACAAGTGCCATTACCATTAAATGGCTCTTTTTTTGCTTCATGAGTTGTTCTCCTTAAATATAAAATATTATAAAGCGTAATATATTATAGCAGAAATACTAACAGAAAGATGCGACATTCTTTTGAATATTTATTCGTTCAAGAAAAAAAACTATCCTTTTAAAAGGATAGCTTTTTCAACTGCCACATAATTATCTATCTTTGCAGACCTCGTTTATAACGACGTGCTTCAAATATAATACGCTCTTCATCTAACGTTTTACATTCGCCATTCCAAACGACACGTTTTCCGTTAATAATTACATCGCTTATATCTTTTCCACTAGCAGCATATACAAGGTGTGATAACACTTCATCTGCTGGTTGTAAATGCGGCTTATTAGACGGGTCAATCGTAATAAAATCAGCACACTTACCAGCTTCTAGTGACCCGGTTTGTTTCATGCCGATTACTTCAGCAGCTCCTTTTGTCGCAAGTGTAAGAGCTGTTTCAACTGGTAAAGCTGTTGCATCTTGGTGAATACCTTTTTGTAATAAAGTCGCTATGCGCATTTCTTCAAACATGTCTAAATTATTGTTAGATGCAACACTATCTGTTGCAATTCCTACTTTTATTCCTGCTTCTAGCATCGCTTTTACATTCGCTATACCAGAACCTAGTTTTAAATTACTATTTGGGTTATGTGCTACTCGAACATCATGTTCTGCTAAAAATGCACGCTCATCATCATTTAATACTACACCGTGTGCAATAACTGCTGGGCGTTTAAACAATCCACAGCTCGCTGCATATTCTACTGGACGTTTTCCGTACTGTGCTTCAATATCACGTACTTCACGCTCTGTTTCAGAAAGGTGGATATGAACCATTGTTTGATTCTCTACTGCAATACGAGCACACTCTTCTAACAATTCTGTACTACATGTATATGGACTATGTGGTGCAACCATCGTAGTTAACATGCCACTTTCTTTATAATAACGCTTCACATATTTCTCAGCTTCTTCAATCGCTTTCTTTTCATCGTTTTTCGTTCCGAAGCTAAATAAAGTCCTTGAAACAGCAGCTCGCATCCCGCTCCTTGATACCGTTTCCATAATTGCGTCTTGATCTACTCCAATTGGATTAAACATGTCAGAGAATGATGTTGTACCACTTTTCACCATCTCAAGTAATCCTAATTCCGTACTAGCGACCGCAATTTGGGGAGTAAATTGACTTTCCAGTGGCCAAATTCTCGTCTCAAGCCATGGCTGTAATAACATATCATCTCCAATACCTCTTAGGAGACTCATTACAACGTGTGTATGTGTATTTACAAGCCCTGGTAAAACCCACTTTCCTTTCATGTCAATTACTTCATCTACTTCAAATTCATTAGCGAATTCTCCGCTCTTTACATCTATAATTTGATCATTTTCTACAATGATATATCCATTTTCTATCACTTCGTTTTGTTCATTCATCGTTACAATTGTAGCGTTTACATAAGTTGTTTTCAAAAGTATTTCCCCTTTCAACTCTATGAAGTTCCCTTTAATAAGTTACCACCATTATAGTAACTTATTAAAGATTAAGAGTCAAAAGATAATTTTAATTCTTTCGTTATTTTTCCCTTCAAAATGTTATATTGCTTTTCATTTGTATCTGCAAATGCTTCTTCCCGATTTGACTTTTCATCCATATAATTCAATTTCCCATTGAATTGAGTCTCTGTAAAATCAAATCTCTGCCCATCTATAAAGTTATAAAAGTGCCATACCTCTCTTACTTTTGTCTTTTTAATTTCTCCTCCGTATATGTCTTGAACGACAAGAGCTGTAACACCACATTGTCCCTTTGCTGGGTTTTCAATTGTCCACTTTGAACTCGTTTCAATCGACCACGATTTTATTAGTGCTTCATATATTCTTTTTTCCTTTACATCATCCATTCTAATCTTCCCCTACTATTAATAGTTTTACACATCATATTTCAAAAGAGGCAGTACACGCCCCTTAAAGACAGTTGATGGTGTCTCTCCTATTAACTGTGCTCCCATTTTCAAGTAATATCCTTTTGCATTCGGATCACTATCAATTGTAAAACTTTTTAATCCTAGTTCATTGGCTTTTTCTATTACATACTCCCAAAGTATTTTCCCGTAACCTTTTCCTTTGTAATCAGGATGAATGTACAAGAAATCGAGAGCTTTATCATTACGTAAAAATGAGAAAAAACCAATCTTCGCATTATCGTTTTCTAAAACATATAAAAAATTATTTTTTATGTATTCTTCTGTAATTGTTAAATCTTCCTTACAAGCAAGTATGAATTCTTCACTATAATCCCACGTTGCTTTTGATTGTAGTGCGAGTTCACTTAATTCATTTGCTTCACTTAATAACGCTTCTCTTATCTTCATGATTCTTTTTCCTCACCTTCGATATGTAAACTACTAAATTGATTCGGAAAGCACTTCAAAAAACCTTTTATTTTCATAAATTAGAGATTATTTTTATAAATCTTTATTATAACCAGTACAATTTTCAACAATTTTTTTAAAGAAAAAGAACGCCATCCCTAAAAGTTGGCGTTCTCTTTTTCTAAAATTTAATCTTCAAACCCACTCATTCATTTTACTATTTTGTACGATACAAACCTATACAGTTTCTACTACCGCTTCAAGCATTGTTCCATTTTTAGCATAATTCGTATGCCAAGAAAAAGCTTTTTCTAAAATATGAGGAGTTTGTCCACCTCTTGTTTTTGCTTCTTCGTAATAAGCTCGTAGTTGATCACGATACATTGGATGTGCGCAATTCTCAATAATAAGTTCCACTCTTTCTCTTGGCGCAAGTCCCCTTAAGTCGGCATACCCCTGTTCAGTGACGATAACATCTACATCATGTTCAGTATGGTCTACATGAGAAACGAAAGGAACAATACTTGAAATGTTACCACCTTTCGCAATCGATTTAGTAACAAAGATAGCTAAGCGTGCATTTCTTGCAAAATCACCAGACCCACCAATACCATTCATCATTTTTGTACCTACAACGTGAGTAGAGTTAACATTTCCGTATATATCTAATTCTAATGCAGTATTAATTGAGATTAATCCAAGGCGACGAATGATTTCAGGATGATTGGAAATCTCTTGCGGACGCATCATTAATTTGTCACGATATTTTTCAAATTTAGAAAATACTTGTTGCATTTTCTCTTCAGAAAGCGTGATAGAACAACAAGAAGCAAAATTGACTTTTCCAGCATCCATAAGATCAAAAACTGCATCTTGTAAGACCTCGGAATATACTTCTAAATCTTCAAATTCTGAATCTAACATTCCATGCAATACGGCGTTAGCCACTGAACCAATTCCTGATTGTAACGGCGCTAAACGATTTGTTAATCGGCCTACTTTGACTTCTTCTCGAAGGAATTCTATTAAATGCTGTGCCATAATAACAGTTTCTTCATCCGGAGGAACAATTGTCGATGGCGAATCCAATTGATTCGTAAACACAATTCCCTTTACTTTTTCAGGATCAATTGGAATACCGATTGTTCCAATTCGGTCATCTGTTTTCACAAGCGGAATTGGAAGCCTCTCCCCTTGTTTACCTGGTTCATATAGATCATGTAGCCCCTCTAATTGCGCGGATTGAGCCATATTCATTTCAATAATAATAGACTTAGCATTTAAGGAAAACGCTAAGGAATTTCCAATTGAAGTGGTTGGAATAATCATTCCGTCCTCTGTAATCGCAACCGCTTCCAAAATAGCGAAATCTATATCCAGAACGTCAGCACGGAGTAACTCTGCTGTATGAGACAAGTGTTGATCCACAAATAAAAAGTCTCCGTTATTAATTCCTTTTCGCATAGTCGCGTCAGCTTGGAAAGGTAATCTTTTCCCTAAAATTCCTGCCTCAGCAAATAATTTGTCTACATCCGATCCTAAAGAAGCCCCAGTATAAACATTTACTTTAAAAGATTCATCATTCTTAACTCGGTTTACAAGCGCAAATGGGACTGCTTTCACATCACCTGCACGTGTAAACCCACTTAAGCCTAAAGTCATTCCACTTTGAATCCAGGAAGCTGCTTCTTCAGGTGTAACTACCCGATTTTTTAGACGTTGATCTCTGATTCTATCTAAATTGTTCTCCATATGTAATCCCTCTCTCATTGAATATTCATAATTATTTTACACATTAACACTATCAAAAAAGGGATTTTAGTATACAATGCCGAAAATTCAGACAGAACAGCAAATCTAGGTTCTAAAGCAGAAAAATTTAGAATCCTAGAAGTTTACGGAAATAACTAGCGTATGATTGACTAACTGGTACTCTCTCACCATTATCCATTGAAAGTAAAAAAGTAGAATGGGTATCAGGATAAATTGCTTTAATATGATTAACATTTACAATAAACGAACGGTGACATCTAATAAATGAATCTTTCGGAAGCAAGTATTCGAATTCTTGTAGAGAGTATTTATGTGTTCCTGATAACTCTTCTGAATTCACGTACGTCTTTTTATCTTTAGCCTCTAAATACATAACCTTTGAAAAAGGAACCGGAATCCAGCCGTCTGTTGTTTTTAAAGTAACGACTGACTTTCCATCCGTTAAAGCTGGATAAATTGCCGTTACGCACCCTTCAAGCTTTCCATTGTTTGAAAATGGTACAGCCATTCCATGATAAGGAATACCAAAAACATCCCGATTCATAAACTCAGAGGTTTTTTGATTCATCACCATCGCTTTATGAGCAATCGTTCCTTCCTTTATAGGATCCCCGACACTAATCTTTAAATCAATTCGTTTACTTGGCCGATAGTAAATATATTCTTTCGTATTCGAAACAGCAATTGAAATTTCATCTGAAAATAATTCCCCAACAACATCTAGTAATAAACCTAATGTTCTATCTTCCATTCTATTAACACCTCATTCACTATTATACTACTATTATGAACGAGCATCTGTTGCTTTATAAAAAGTTTGATTTTAAATTACTTTTAAAATTAGTTTTATTCACTATTACTTCGTTACTACAAAAAACCTCACTTCAGAAAAGTGAGGTTTCCTCTCATACAATATTTTTTTATTTTTTATTAAGTAAAGTGAATTTAAGAATTTATTGCCCCTATTTCTGTATAATAGATAATCCCAAACTACAAACAGTTTGGGATTATCTTTCTCATTTATTATGCGCATCTAACCACGAAATTAAATCTTTAAATACTTCATCCTTATTTACTTCATGAAACATTTCATGTCTACCATTTTCATATAAACGTAGTGTCACGTCTTTCACACCACATTTTTTATAGTTTTCATATACTTCTTTTACACCTTTCCCCATATCGCCAACAGGATCACGATCACCAGAGAATATATGTATTGGAAGATTCTTTGGCGTCTTCTTGTATTCTTCTAGTTTATTTACTTCTAATACACCAGAAAATAATTCTCGGTAAAAACTCGTCGTACAAATGAAACCACATAACGGATCCGCAATATATTTATCAACTTGATTATTATCTGAAGATAACCAATCAAAATTTGTACGATTAGGCTTAAAGTTCGAATTAAAGTTTCCGAATGATAAAAAGTTTAGCATCGGACTTTTCGTTTTTGCCCCACGCAATTTCATTTCGATTGTTGCTACTTTATGACCAATAGCTCCTAAAAGCCCTGGATTTCCACCTGTTCCTGAAATCAGAAATCCATCATATAATTCGCCTCTAAGTTGTACAGCACGTCTTGATAAAAAAGAACCCATACTATGTCCAAGTAAAAACAAAGGACTTGACTGCTCTTCTTTTATCTTTTCTGAAACAAAGATAACATCCGATACAACTTGATTCCACCCTATATTTGGTTCAAAATGACCATAGTCTTCTTCTTTTTTTACTGTTTTCCCATGTCCTTTATGATCATGCGCATAAACACCATACCCTGCTTCCAATAAAGCATCTACAAATTCTGTATACACCCCTGCATGCTCTGTCATGCCATGTGCAATTTGAATAATTCCTCTCGGATCTCCTTCTGGTAACCACTTACGCAAATAAATTTCCGATCCATCCAATGCCGTAACGAAACTTTCCTGTACATTCATTTCGTCAGCCCCCAACTCTATTATGTATAGCTTTAAGAAAATGAATATCCATTCACTTTTCTTATTTTATATTATATGTAATTGCTTTCATTATGACAAATGATGTATTTTTCAGACTTGCTTTTAAACTAATTTCTTGACGAATTCAAAATAAAATTATATAGTTACTTACATAAAGTAACTATATAATTTTTAGGAGGTTCCTACTATTATGATGCCATCATTATTTTTAGCACATGGTTCGCCTATGCTCGCTATTCAAGATACAGACTATACACGATTTTTAAAAACACTTGGAGAAACATATAAACCGAAAGCAATTGTTATTTTCACTGCTCATTGGGAAAGTGAAGTATTAACGATTTCCTCATCAGATAACGAGTATGAAACAATTTATGATTTTGGAGGTTTTCCCCCTGAGTTATACGAAATCAAATATCGTGCGAAAGGCTCTTCTCATATTGCATCTATTTTAGAAACAAAATTTAAGAACAAAGGTATTTCAGTCCATCATAATATGACGAGAGGTTTAGATCATGGTTCATGGACACTCCTGCACCGCATGTATCCAGAAGCAAATATTCCTGTCGTGCAAATATCAGTCAATCCATTCCTTTCTGCAAAAGAACAATTTGAAATTGGAGAAGCACTTAAAGGACTCGGACAAGAAGATATTTTAGTAATCGGGAGTGGCGTTACCGTTCATAATTTACGAGCACTGAAATGGAATCAAACTACACCTGAAAAATGGGCAATTGAATTTGATGATTGGATTATTAAACATATGCAGAATAACGATAAAGATGCATTGTTTAATTGGGAGAAAAATGCTCCTCATGCACAATTAGCAGTACCAAGAGCAGAACATTTTGTTCCTTTATTTATCGCTATGGGAAGTGGTGAAAATAGCGGTGAAGTCATTCACCGTAGTTACGAGCTTGGTACATTAAGTTATCTTTGTCTTCGATTTTAAAGAAAAGGATGAAGCACATGCTGCTTCATCCTTTTTCTTTTTCATTCACTTAGTTAACTAACTTCCAAATGTCGTTTCTCTGATACCTCTTCGTTCTTATTATGAAAATAAACCCAAATACACGCAATAAATAATAGTGAAGATGTAGAGAGGAAAACATATTGGAAACCTGCATGCGCTGCAATTTGTCCCCCGAGCACTGGACCAATCATATTTCCTAAAAACTGAAATGATTGATTATATCCAAATATTCGTCCCGTAACATGGGTTGGTGTATGTTGTTTTAGTAGAGTTTGTACGGAAGGTAATAATCCTGCTTGTGCGATACCTAATAAAAATCGAAGAATTAATAGTTGCCAAGCTGACGTTACAAATGCTTGCGGGATAAAAATAATTCCTGCAGCAAATAACGCTACAACTAACGTTTTTTGAGGACCGATATGATCTGATAATCTTCCTAGTCTTGGTGCTGCCAAAATAACTGCTAATCCTGTCGCTGACATAACTGCACCCGCAATTGTTTCAATATGTGCAGTATGAGGACCTACTAAATTTTTCACGTACAATGTAACAATTGGTTGAACTGACATATTAGCAAGTTGAATAATAAATGTTGTTACAAATAAACTAATAATTAAATGCTTCGCTGGGACCATCGTCCATACTTTTTTCGGCTGTGTTTTTTTTGCTTGAGCAGAGTGATTTTCTTCATGCAGGAAGAAAAAAACGATGAGAAAGGAAAGGAATAAAAAAGCTCCCGTAACAAGAAAGACATGACGCATTCCAATTAACTCAGACAAATAACCTCCAAGTAACGGGCCAAGTAACGAACCGCTCACACCACCAGTTGAAATTGTGGAAATCGCCCAACCTGAATGTTCTTTCGGAGTTTCTGCTGCAATAAATGTCATCGCTGTTGAAAGGAAACCAGATACTGCTCCCATTAAAAATCTTAGTGCGACTAGTTGATACACATCCGTTACAAACCCCATAAGCGTCATAATAATCGCCATACCGAGGCTAGCACGAATAAGCATCAATTTCCGTCCATGTATATCACCAAGCTTTCCCCATATTGGCGATACGATCGCACCCATTAAAAATGTTACACCAAATGCAAGTCCCGACCACTGTGCAATGCTTGAAGTGCCAGTTACTCCTAATTCCTCAATATAAAAAGATAAGAAAGGAATTACTAAACTCATACCGGCTGCAGTGGTAAAACAACCTAGCCAACAAATCATTAAATTCCGTTTCCAGCTGGCCATTTTCACACCTTCTTTCTTTAGATACCCATTCTACACCCTTTCTTGTAAAAAGTTTAGTAATTTGCTTTATATGCAAGATTTACTACAAAACCCGCTATTTTCCAGTAAAAATCACTACATCTCTACATCATTTTCATAATAAAACCAACTCCTCTATATGAAGTTGGTTACTTATTATCTATCGGTATTAAACGAGCATTACAATTTCTCTCGTAAAACTCAATGGGACCTGCTTGTCCAATAATCGCATATTCATATCCATCTTGCTTCATATTATATAAACAATGATGCAATAATTCTTTTCCTACACCTTTCACACGATTTTGTTTCGCTATGCCCATTGGACCAAACAAGCCTTTCTTTCCTCTCACTACATCGTAACAGGCGAAACCAACTATTACTTCCTCCTGCTGTGCAATATAGATAGGTAACTTTTCGTTATATGTCCGAAATCCATAATCAACCGACTGTAACCACCGTTCACCAAATTCATCCACTACAAATCGTGATAACTTATCAAAATCAGAAGGACTAACTCTTCTTACATGACAAAATAATGTATTATAAATAGATTTAAAACTATTTAAATCAACCGCTAAGTCTCTCGGTGCAGCTGTAATACGTAATATATCTTCTTGCATTTGTGTATGTATAAATCCACCAATATTTGTATCTACATGAAATAATGCATACATAACATGTCCTTCATTTACTACTACTTGCTGAAAGCGTTCCATACGTTTCTTCGCTATTTGTAAAATTTCTGTCGCCTTATAAGATAGTTTATATTGCCCTATTTTTTTATACTCTTGATTATGTAAATCGAATTGTTTTCGTAACGAAAGTTTTTCTAAAAAATCTGGACCGACTTTGTGAAACAAATACATAAATAACTCAGCGCAAACTCCTGTACCTTCTTTACACATACCTATAAACAGATGGACTGGGTGAA
Organism: Bacillus cereus group sp. BfR-BA-01311; assembly: GCF_022664295.1. Taxonomy (NCBI): domain Bacteria; kingdom Bacillati; phylum Bacillota; class Bacilli; order Caryophanales; family Bacillaceae; genus Bacillus; species Bacillus cereus group sp. BfR-BA-01311. The sequence goes on along the minus strand of NZ_JAKUHC010000008.1, from coordinate 48,793 downwards.
TTATGTTATACTCACTCTCTTTTGCTGCAATCTCCAATATTTTATGCACACGTTTTGTAAATTGAAATTCCTCCATATGTGTTTCCATCCTCTACTAATTTACTAACAAACCATAACCATAAATAATTGAAACAATTACACCCACTACCAATATACCTGGAAGTAAATTTGCCACCTTGATTTTAATAATACTAAGCAAGTTCAATCCAATAGCAGATATCATAATGCCGCCCGTAGCCGTCATCTCCACTATAAATTGGTTCATTAATTCTTTCGGGACAAAACTATTAATTTGTGTTGCAAAAACTGCAATACCACCTTCATATAAAACAACTGGAATTGCCGAAAATACTACGCCAATTCCTAGAGTTGTCGTTAATATAATAGAAATAAATCCATCGATAATCGCCTTTGTAAATAAAATATCATGATTTCCGCGAATCCCACTGTCAAGTGCACCAAGTATCCCCATCGCGCCAATTGCAAAAATTAAAGTAGCTGTTACAAAACCTTCTGATATGCTACCTTTCCCTTTCGATCCAACTTTATTTTCTAGCCAATCCCCTAAATGTTTTAACTTTTCTTCTAATTGTAACCATTCTCCAATTACCGTACCAATCACTAAACTCAGTATGACAACAAGAAAGTTTTCACTTTTTAATGCCATTTGAAGCCCAAGCACAGTAACCGCTAAACCGATTGCGTGCATTATCGTCCCTTTCATACTTTCTGGAATCCTACTAAATAATTTACCAAGTAAAGTACCAAATATAATACAAATTCCATTTACAACTGCTCCTAATATAACCATTTCTCATTCTTCACCCTTCGAATTCTTTATTTCTATATTTTGGTTTATACATTGATTTACAGGTTATCTATATGTTAACTTAATATTGAGAATATTAACAAATGTTTTCCACTACATAACCCGCTATTTTTTGTAACTTTAATTACCTTTAATAGATTCAGTGTTAATTTAATTGCGGGATAATATTAAAAGGGAAGGTATATATGAAAACTTTACTAAAACGATTTTTGTTAATAGCCTTTTTCATTACACCGATTGTTTTATTAATCAATTACTCTTTTATTTCAAAAGCAAAAGACAAACCCGATTTGCAAAACAAATCTAGTAAAACCGCTTCAAAAAGCGAAAAGAAAATAGAAGACCAAGAAATCACACTCACCTTCTCTGGTGATACAATGTTTGATTGGCAATTACGTCCTATAATCGAAAAGAATGGGGCTGATTACCCATTCCAACATGTAAAAGAAGAAATAAAAAAAGCTGATATTTCTTTTGTGAATTTAGAGTCGGCATTTACAACGAAAGAAAAGAAAGCACCTGGGCAACTGTTTTGGATTAAAAGTGATCCATCTACACTACAAGCTATTAAAAACACTGGATATGACATCGTAAATATTGGGAATAACCACACACTTGATTATGGGCAAGATGGATTATTAGATACGATTTCTCACGTAGAAAAATTAAAGTTCCCTTACATTGGAGCCGGAAAAAATGCGAAAGATGCATATACAGCACGAGAAATGACCGTAAAAGGGAAAAAGTTTAAATTTCTTTCCTTCGTTCGATTTATGCCTGATTCTAATTGGGTAGCTGGTGAGAATAAACCTGGCGTTGCGAATGGCTATGATTTAAATCTTGTAACAAAAACAATTAAAGAACAAAAGAAAGATGCAGACTATTTAATCGTCTATATGCATTGGGGCGTTGAAAAATCAAATCGTCCGGTAGAATACCAAAAGCAATATGTACCTAAAATGGTTGAAGCAGGAGCTAACGCAATTGTCGGGAGCCATCCACATTGGTTACAAGGGTTTGAGTATTATAATAAAGTTCCTATCGCTTACTCATTAGGTAACTTTTTATTCCCGAGTTATGTGAATGGGAAAAGCGCTGAAACTGGCGTATTAACTTTAACTTTTAAAGGAAAGGATGTCCAAATGTCATTCAATCCTTATATCATTCGCAACAACCAAGTTTCCCCTGTAAATGAAGGAGAAAAGAAAAAAGCTCTTCAATATTTACAAACAATTTCAACTGATGTAGAAATTGATGATACAGGGAAAATAAAAAACAAACGAAACTAGACAGCTCAAGATCTATTTCTCTGTAATATACTTTACAGAATAGGTGATAAACATGCTGAAAGAGTTATTAGAAAATATAAACCTCTTAGAAAACATCTATAAAATGTCTATAGCAATCCTGCTTTTATGTTCCTTTTATTCTGTGAGACTATTTAAAAAAATAAAGCGAGAGAGAAATCTTACTCCTTTTGAATTTACAATGTATGTAATCATTCGTATTGCGATACTCTTTTGGTTAGCTAGCTTTATTCTTCTTGAATTTAATGAGTACCTAGTTTAACTATAAAAAAGATAGAACAAGCACTATATTCCCTCGCTTGTATCTATCTTTTTTATTTACATTCTAACTCTTTCCTTCTATTAAATAAGCAAATCAAACAAAACAGGGTTTTTATTAAGTTCCATAAATTGAATATTATTTTCTTTAAAGCGAGTAATTAATTGCTCATAATCTTCTTTATGTTTTAATTCTACGCCGACTAATGCTGGACCATTTTCTTTATTATGTTTCTTAATATACTCAAAGCGCGTAATGTCATCTTCTGGTCCTAATCCTTTATCAAGAAATTCTCTTAGCGCACCTGAACGCTGCGGAAATTCAATGATAAAGTAATGTTTCAGTCCTTCATAAATGAGCGAACGCTCTTTCATTTCTTGCATTCTATCAATATCATTATTTCCACCACTTAGCGTACATACAACTGTTTTACCTTTTATTTCATCTCTATATAAATCAAGCGCTGCAATAGAGAGTGCACCAGCCGGTTCAGCTACAATCGCATTTTTCTTATACAGTTCTAAAATCGTCGTACAAACTTTCCCCTCTGGTACTAAAATAATATCGTCAATTACATCTTTACAAGTTTCAAATGTTAACTTTCCTACTTTTTTAACAGCTGCCCCATCAACAAAGCTATCTATTTTCTCCAATGCTACATTTTCATTTTGAAGAAAAGCCTCTTTCATAGATGCAGCTCCCATTGGCTCTACACCAATAACCTTTGTAGTAGGACTAACACCTTTTACATATGTACCAACTCCTGATGCTAATCCACCACCACCGATTGCTGTAAAGATATAATCAACCGGTTTCTCCATATCATGCATAATTTCAACTGCCACTGTCCCTTGACCAGCAACTACATACGGATCATCAAACGGATGAACAAATGTCATTCTATTTTCTTCACAATAACACTGTGCTTCTTGGAAAGAGCTATCGAATGTATCACCAACTAATACAATCTCTGCGAAATCACCACCGAAAAATTGTACTTGTGATACTTTTTGTTTCGGTGTTGTTGTGGGCATAAATATTTTTGACGGAATCTTCAATAAATTACACGTATAAGCAACTCCTTGCGCATGATTACCAGCACTTGCACAAACAACACCGTTTTGTAACTTTTCTTTCGGTAAACTTTGAATCAAATTGTATGCACCACGAATTTTGAAAGAGCGAATTAATTGTAAGTCTTCTCGTTTTACATAAACGTCACAATCATATTTCTCAGATAAAACTGTATCACGTTGTAACGGTGTTTTAATAACGATATCTTTCATGCAATTATGGGCCATTAAGATATCTTCAATTTTCACTCTCTCCTTTACCTTTTGCACCATTATATATCATCCTTATCTCTTTTAAATTGGCTCAATCAAAATGTGGGATTTTCAGAACAGCCCCTGTATTCGCCGATGTTACCATTTGTGCATAACGTCCAAGCCAGCCAGTTTTCACTTTTGGTTCTGGTCGTTTCCATTCTTTTTTACGCTTATCTAATTCTTCATCACTCACTCTTACTTCTAGTAAGCGTTCTTCAACATCAATACATACAATATCCCCTTGTTCAAGAAGTGCAATCATCCCGCCCGCTGCTGCTTCTGGTGAAATATGTCCTACTGAAATTCCACGTGAAGCTCCAGAAAAACGTCCATCTGTTAATAATGCAACCTCAGCACCTAATCCCATTCCAGCAATTGCTGATGTTGGGGCTAACATTTCTGGCATACCAGGCCCACCTCTTGGTCCTTCATAACGAATGACAACTACATCTCCTTTTTTCACTTTCCCAAGCATAATGCCCGCAAGTGCCTCATCTTGTGAATTAAAAATAACGCAAGGCCCTTCAAAACGCTTTACCTCTGTTGCACCGCTTTTAATAACCGCTCCATCTTTAGCAAGATTTCCTTTTAATATACGTAAGCCCCCCTCTTCACTATGAGGGTTTTCGAGAGAGTGAATAACCTCCTTATCTTTAATCTCTGCCTCAGCGATATTTTCTCTTAATGTTTGCCCAGTAGCAGTTATTCGATCAAGATGAAGTACTCCTTCTTTCCGGCTCATCTCTTTCAAAATTGCACTAATCCCGCCCGCACGATCAATATCTTCCATATGCCAATTTGAGGCTGGACTTACTTTACATAAATGAGGTACACGTCTTGAAACTGCATCAATACGGTTCATATCATAATCTAGTCCTGCCTCTTGTGCGAGTGCTAGCGTATGTAATACTGTATTCGTTGATCCACCCATCGCCATATCAAGTGCAAAAGCATCGTCAATTGCTTCTTCTGTTACAATATCACGCGGCTTAATATCTCTTTCAATTAAAATTTTCAATTTCTCTGCTGCTTGTTTAATTAACTCTTCACGTCTTGGATCAATTGCTAAAATACTCCCGTTACCAGGAAGAGCTAAACCTAATACTTCACATAAACAATTCATAGAGTTCGCGGTAAACATACCCGAACAAGAGCCACAAGATGGACAGCCATGATCTTCAATATCTTTTAATTCTTCTTCTGAAATTTTCCCAGATTGATAAGCTCCTACTCCTTCAAAAACAGAACTCAGATCAACAACTTCTCCTTTAGATGTTTTTCCTGCTGCCATCGGGCCGCCTGAAACAAACACAGTCGGAATGTTAATACGTAGTGCAGCCATCATCATACCTGGTGTAATTTTGTCACAGTTTGGGATACAAATCATGCCGTCAAACCAGTGTGCATTTACAACCGTTTCTACTGAATCTGCAATTATTTCACGACTCGGAAGAGAATAACGCATACCGATATGTCCCATCGCAATACCATCGTCAACTCCAATTGTATTGAATTCGAATGGTACCATACCTGCCGCACGAACTGCCTCTTTTACAAGTTTCCCAAACTCGTTCAAGTGTTTATGTCCTGGAATAATTTCAATAAAAGAATTACAAATCGCTATGAAAGGTTTATCAAAATCTTCATCTTTCAAACCAGTTGCTTTTAATAAACTACGGTGCGGTGCTTTATCAAAACCTTTTTTAATCATGTCACTTCTCATCTTGTCAAATCCCCTCTTACATATTTTTCATTTATACTCTCTTACTCTATTTCTTTACTAATTCTTTCGGTGCATGAATCCAGCTCATCATTTCACGAAGCTCTGCTCCCACTTTTTCTAATTGATGATTTTGTTCTGCTTTTTTCATTGCGTTATACGTCGGACGCCCTGCTTGATTTTCTAAAATCCATTTCTTCGCAAATTCACCTTGCTGAATTTCTGTCAGAACACGCTTCATTTCCTTCTTCGTTTCATCTGTAACAATTCTCGATCCTGTTACATAATCTCCAAACTCTGCCGTATCTGAAATAGAATGGCGCATAGTCGTTAATCCACCTTCGTACATTAAGTCAACAATTAGCTTTAATTCATGCAAACATTCAAAGTATGCAATTTCAGGACGATATCCACCTTCCGTTAACGTTTCGAACCCGGCCTTCACAAGTGCAGTTACCCCGCCGCAAAGTACAGCTTGCTCACCGAATAAATCCGTTTCGGTTTCTTCTTGGAATGTCGTTTCAATTACCCCCGCACGTGTACACCCTACACCTTTTGCATACGCCAGTGCTACATGTAGCGCTGTTCCCGTCGCATCTTGATGCACTGCGACTAATGCTGGAACACCATTTCCTTCTTGAAATACACGGCGAACGAGATGACCTGGACTTTTTGGCGCGACCATCGCTACATCTACGTAACTTGGCGGATTAATTTGTCCGAAGTGAATGTTAAATCCATGTGAGAAAAGTAACATTTGTCCTTCAAGGAGATTCTCTTCTACTTCTGATTTATATACATGTGCTTGCTGTTCATCTGGCAATAACATTTGTACAACTTGTGCGGTTCGAACCGCTTCTGAAACAGACATTACTTCAAACCCATCCGCTTTCGCTACTTCATACGACTTACCAGGACGAACACCAACTACAACCTCTACACCAGAATCACGTAAATTTTGTGCTTGCGCATGACCTTGTGATCCATAACCAACTACTGCAACAGTTTTTCCTTGTAATAACTCTACATTTGCATCTTTTTCATAATATGTTTTCATATTCCATACACTCCTTATAATTTATTTACTTGCAGAACATCAATTAATTTTTTCAACTGACTAACAAGTAATGTCGCTTCATTTTCAGTACAAACTGCTGTGAGTTTCATTTCAGAAACACCACTAGTATCTCTTTCTTTTAAATGTAAAGAAGAAATATAATAACCACGCCGAGCAAAAATCCCACTTATACGTAATAAGACGCTTGGCTCGTTATGAATAACGAGTGAAAAAGTATGACTCATTCTTCCCACCTCTTCATAATCATTTCGTTATTCCCTTTGTTTGGCGGAATCATCGGAAATACGTTTTCACCTTCTTCTACACAAAAATCAACTACGACAGGACCTTCATAAGCAAATGCTTCTAACATCACTTGTTTTGCCTCGGTTGAATTTGTTGCTCTTAATCCCTTTACTCCATAAGCTTCTGCTACTTTCACAAAATCTGGTGATCCAATTTTTGATTCTGATAAACGATTTTCATAAAACATTTCTTGCCATTGCCTTACCATCCCTAAAAATTTGTTATTTATGATAAATACTTTTACAGGGATGTTATTTTCAGCAATTGTTTGTAGTTCTTGAATGTTCATTTGAAAAGAAGCGTCACCTGCAATACAAATGACAAGTTCTTCTTTTTTAGCTAGCTGAGCACCAATTGCTGCTGGAAAACCAAACCCCATCGTTCCTAATCCTCCAGAGGTAAGGAACGTCCGAGGTTTTCTTGCTTTATAGAAGTGAGCAGCCCACATTTGATGCTGACCTACTTCTGTTGTGACAATCGCTTCACCATTCGTTAATTCACTTACTAAGTTGATCACATGCTGTGGTTTTAACTCAGATTCTTTTTGCTTATAAGAAAGTGGATATTCTTCTTTCCATGTCTTTACTTTCTGAAGCCATTCGTCTGTTTGTGTATAAATAGACATATGTAACAGCATGTGTAACGCTTTTTTTACATCACCAACAATCGGATGTTCTACAGTTACATTTTTATGAAACTCAGAAGAATCAATATCAATATGTACTTTTTTCGAGTTTGGAGAAAAAAGTTCTAATTTTCCTGTTACACGATCATCGAAGCGAACACCTAATGCAAGTAGTAAATCACATTCTGTTACCGCCATATTAGCAGCGTATGTCCCATGCATACCAAGCATCCCTAGAAACAATGAATCATCCGGTGGATATGCACCAAGTCCCATTAAAGTTGAAACGACTGGAATACGGTTCTCCCTTGCGAATTCGAAGAGTTCATCGGATCCACCTGAATGAATGACACCTCCTCCAATATAAAGAAGTGGACGCTTAGATTTTGAAATTGCTTTAGCCACCTCTCTAAGTTTCATGCTGTCTGGTACAAATTCTGGTTTGTACCCCGGAATATCAACTTCTTCATTAAAGAAACTGGTGACTTTTGCATTTTGAACATCTTTTGGAATATCAATTAATACTGGTCCCGGGCGCCCGCTTTTGGCGATGTAAAAAGCTTCTTGCACAATTCGTGATACATGATTCACATCACGAACCTGGTAATTATGCTTCGTAACAGGTACTGTAATTCCGACAACATCCGCTTCTTGAAATCCATCTTTACCAATTAAAGGCGTTGCAACTTGCCCGGTAATGACAACTAAAGGAATCGAATCCATATAAGCGTCTGCTAAGCCCGTAACTAAATTTGTCGCCCCTGGGCCAGAGGTAGCAAAGACTACCCCGACCTTTCCAGAAGCTCTCGCATATCCTTCAGCCGCATGAATGGCAGCTTGCTCATGACGAGTTAAAACATGTTTCAAACCACTTTCGTATAACGCATCGTATACTGGTAAAATCGCTCCGCCTGGATAGCCGAAAACGGTCGTTACACCCAATTTCTTCAAACATTGAATCACGTGCCCAGCGCCTGTCATTTCTTCATACTGTAACTTCTCATACGCTGTATACTGCTGCTTCATTTCCATTAACTCCTCTCCTTATTTATGCTAAGCTTTCCGTCAGCCCGGGAACACGTACTCCTCTTTCTCTCGTTAATTTTTTAAATTCTTCGGTCAATTGTTTCGTTACACTTCCTGGTTTCCCATCTCCAATTTCTCTGGAATCAACTTTTACAACTGGAATTAACTCCGCTGCTGTTCCTGTTAAAAATACTTCATCCGCTACATATACATCATGGCGAGTGAACGGTCTTTCCTCACACGGAATACTCAGTCGCTCACATAGCTCGATAACACTATTTCTCGTAATACCTTCTAATGCTCCTAAATAGGATGGCGGGGTTAAAACTTTTCCATCTTTCACAACGAAAACATTATCACCAGAACCTTCACAAACATATCCTTGTTGATTTAACATAAGAGCCTCTAACACTCCTGCTTGTGCTGCTTCAATTTTTACAAGTACGTTATTTAAATAATTCATTGACTTAATACGTGGATCTAACGCATCTGGCGTATTACGTCTTGATGCAACAGATACAACGCTTAGCCCATTATCATAAAATTCTTGTGGGAATAACTTTAATTGTTCTGCAACGATAATTACGCTCGGCTTCACACAACTTCTCGGATCGAGCCCTAAGTCACCTTTTCCTCTTGAGACAATTAAGCGAATGTAAGCATCAGTATATTCGTTTTTTTGGAGTGTATGTAAAACTGCTTCTTCCATTTCTTCTACCGTCATTGGAATTGTTAGTAAAATAGATTTCGCTGATTCATACAATCGTTTCACATGTTCTTTTAAACAAAATACATTTCCTCCGTAACTACGAATCCCTTCAAATACACCGTCTCCGTATAAAAAACCGTGATCATATACTGAAACAACTGCCTTTTCTTTTTCTACAAATTCCCCATTCATGTAAATGTACTGGTTTCCCATCTCACATCGCTCCTCTTTTTTTCTCTATTTTTTGCAATCTATTTCTACATCGATTGCTGAGATGAGTATTTTTAACAGAATATTCAGTATATAAACCTTAAAAATATACTCGTCTCAACAATCGATTACTTACATACTTGTAGCAATCCATTGCTGAGACGAGGGAATCGTGGTACCACTCAGCTTCCTTATACTTCTCACGAAATATAAGCTCTGCAAGTCCAATTAGACTTTTGTTTTTCTATCGGGAACAACCCCGCTACTTTTTACTAGTTTTCAAAAGTAGTGCTCCAAGGTGATTTTCAATGAGTGAATTGTTACCACCCTCACAGCCTCGGGGCAGCTCTCTGAAACAATCTTTATCATTTACTCTCCTCTTCTACGCATTCTCTTCTTCTATTTTTAAAAATAAAAACTCTCGCCTCAGCAATCAACTACTACAATTTAGTAGCTTTGATTGCTGAGGCGAGAGTTTCGCGTTACCACTCAGCTTCCTTATACTTCTCACGAAATATAAGCTTTGTAGGTCCAATCAGACCTCCGTCCTTTTACCGGAGACGATGCCGCCGCCCTCTACTCAGTTTCCCTTTCGCAAGCGATGCTCCGAGGTGATCTTCAATGATTCGATTGTTACTACCCTCACAGCCTTGGAGTAGCTCTCTGAAACGATCATAATCATCTACTTTCCTCTTCTTTGCATATACAACATATAAAGTTAGAAAATTCTTAATTAACTTTTATTTGTTACACGTATTATAGGACGTTGTTCTTTTCGTTGTCAATATGTTTTTTTCAAAAAAATCAAAATTCATTCTATTTATTTTTTCTCAAATCAAAATTGGAATGCATTACTTACATACACTCATATATTACTTAAGTATGTTTGCATTACTACATAAAGAAAAACTTATAAAGTTTATGAGGAGATGAGGAAACTATGTTAAAAGGGAAAGTAGCGTTAGTTACAGGAGCAAGCCGAGGAATTGGACGAGCGATCGCTAAACGTTTAGCAAATGACGGTGCATTGGTTGCTGTTCATTACGGTAGTCGAAAAGATGACGCTGAAGAAACTGTTCATGAAATTCGATCAGATGGTGGCCAAGCTTTTTCTATCGGCGCAAATCTAGAATCCTTACACGGTGTAGAAAACCTTTATAACGCTTTAGATACTGAATTACAAAAGCGCACTGGTGAAACACAATTTGATATTTTAATAAACAATGCTGGCATTGGTCCTGGTGCTTTTATTGAAGAAACGACTGAACAGTTTTTTGATAGAATGGTTTCAGTAAATGCAAAAGCTCCATTCTTTATCATTCAACTAGCACTACCACGTTTACGTGACAATAGCCGAATTATTAATATTTCATCCGCTGCCACCCGCATTTCTTTACCTGATTTTGTTGCATATAGTATGACGAAAGGCGCTATTAATACAATGACTTTTACGCTAGCAAAACAGCTTGGAGCACGAGGAATAACGGTGAATGCAATACTTCCAGGATTTATTAAAACAGATATGAATGCAGAACTCTTGAGCGACCCGATAATGAAGCAGTACGCTACTACTATTTCCGCTTTCAATCGCTTAGGTGAAGTAGAAGACATTGCCGATACTGCTGCATTCCTTGCTTCTCCAGACAGCCGCTGGGTTACTGGACAATTAATTGATGTGAGCGGAGGATCTTGTTTATAAAAAACATATATTTTCAAATCTTTTTTATTGCGCAATAAAACAATTTATATAATACTATATAAAACATATACATTTAGGAGGATTACAGCAATGTCCGAAAAAACATACGAACTCGCAACCTTCGCAGGCGGTTGCTTTTGGTGCATGGTAAAACCATTTGATGAACTTCCTGGTATTCATAAAGTACTTTCTGGCTATGCAGGAGGTCATGTAGAAAATCCAACATATGAACAAGTAAAAGCTGGAACATCTGGACATTTAGAAGTTGTTCAAATTACATTCGATCCTTCTATTTTTCCTTATCAGAAATTACTAGACTTATATTGGCCACAAATCGATCCAACTGACGATGGCGGACAATTTTTTGACCGTGGTCCATCTTATCGTACCGCTATTTTTTACCATAACGAAACACAAAAAGGGCTTGCTGAAAAATCAAAACAAGCTCTTGCAGAAAGCGGTATGTTTAAAGATCCAATCGTGACTGAAATTCGTCCTGCTGCACCTTTTTACGAAGCAGAGGAATACCATCAACATTTCTATAAAAAGAATCCAGAGAAATATGCTACTGAGCAAAAGGAATCTGGGCGTGAAGACTTTATAAAAGAAAATTGGCAAAAAAAATAATAAAAACGCATCGTGCTTTTTGAGTACGATGCGTTTTTATTTTTGATAAAAGTACCATACAATTAATAGAACAATTGCTGTTAGTGACCAAAGTACTATCTCGTTTTTCACTCTATTCTTTTTCTTAGTCATTTCATTCTCTCCTAATAACTATTAAACATATTCAATTTTTTCTTTGTTTAATTGTCCATCTTATATACGTGAATACATCCTTACAAATTCTAATAGCAAGACCACCAATAATTCCGATTGCAATGGAAATTACTAGCATCTGTCCAAAACTAAAAGAATTTGTGTACATTATGTAGAGAACGATACATATAAGTAAAACATCCGGTAAAGAAAGTAAAAACCTTTTAAGCATTCCTTTATCTCCTCTATACTTTTTAATTTATATCTTCTACTGTAATTTTGAAATAAAATTTGTTCAAAAATTCCATTTATACCCTCATTTTATGAAAAATAATAAGAATCCCTTTTCAAAAGAGATTCTTATTCAGCAGATTTAGGTTTAATTATTTTCTACATATCCTATTCCATAATTACTCCTAAAATAGAATAATATTACTAATGATTTATTGTAAATTGACTATTTGCCAGGCAACCGAATGTCGCGCCAGCTACCTACATCGCATTGGCCAAATTCATTATTACCTACCGCGATCACCGTGCCGTCTGATTTTAGTCCGACTGTATGTGCACAACCAGCCGCTATCGCTACAATATCTCTCCAATCACTTACGTTACATTGACCATACTCATTCCAACCCACTGCCACCACGGTACCGTTTGATTTTAGTCCGATTGTATGATTCGTACCAGCCGCTATTGCTACAATATCTCGCCAGCCACTTACATCACACTGGTTATGTTTATCATTCCCCACTGCTGTCACCGTACCGTCTCGTTTAAGACCAACAGTATGAAGATACCCAGCCTTGACCGATACAATACCTCGCCAGCTACTTACATTGCATTGACCATATCGATTATTCCCCACAGTCGTCAATGCGCCGTCCAATTTAAGACCGACTGTATGCCAGTCACCCGCTGTGACTGCCACAATACCTTGCCAACTGCTTACATTGCATTCTCCTTCTTTATTTCGGCCCACCGCTACTACCGTGCCATCCGATTTAAGGCCAACGGTACGACGCCACCCCGCCGCAACCTCTACAATATTATGCCAATCGTTTACATCACATTGTTCATGCTTATTCCAACCCACTGCTACCGCAGTACTGTCACATGTAAGACCGATTGTATGAGCATTACCCGTGTTCGTCGCCATATGAACATTGCCCACTGCGATTGCTTCAATATCGCGCCAATCACTTACATTACATTCCCCTTCTTTATTCCGGCCCACCGCTACTACCGTGCCATCCGATTTCAGGCCAACTGTATGACAACGCCCCGCCGCTATCATATCTTTGGGCCATCGCTTCACTTTTTCTTTCGATAAAAGGTAATCCATGTTTTACCTCCTTGCATATAAGCAACTGTATCATAATAGATATTTTTATCAAATTTCATTATAAATCTACATTTACAAAGAAAGCTTATTTTACTTCTTCAAAAAAACAAAAACCTCCAGTTTAAATACTAGAGGTTTTCTCGTTATTTTTTTAATCGCTCAATAAAATCATGTAATTTATCAAGTGACTTCATATTCTGATTGCAAGCTACACCATCTTTGCAAATGTAGTTTCCCTTTTTAACGAAAGTTCCTGGTACATCGCCTTTAATTTCAACTAAAAACATTCCTACTTCTTCATGTCCATGACATAACGAACAAATGCTTTTTTTATTTAAACTTTGGAACGTTCCTTGCAGACCAACAAATTTATTTTTATCATTTTTCGCTATAATAAATTTCCTGCTTGACCCCTTATCAATCCAGCTTAAATAAGATATTTCTTTCATATCCATTTCTTCCATATCAGGAAGTTTTAACTTTTTCGCTTTAGGAAATAATTTTTTTAATGTTTGTGCTGTAACTTCTTGAAACGGAATTACATACGGATTTATTTTCATTAAAAATGATTCTGCATCTTCTCTATTTTGAACTGTTAATACCGTATCAATTAACTCTTTCTGTTCATCCGTTAAATTCTCAAATACATGTATTATCTTTTCAATCGCAAGCGATTTTAACGCTTGAATTACACCTCTATCATTTGCCGTTGCATGCCCGTTTGCTAAAATATAAGCTTGTGATTTTATAAAATTATATTGATCACTTCTAATAAACGCTTCCATCTTTATCACTCCATACAAATTGTTGATCTAGTTTTATTGTATACAATGATTACGTTTTTTGATATGTAAAAGATAACTTAGAAACAAACATTACATATATCACTTATTCTCTACCGCTGCATTTTCTGACAAAAGAAGCCATCATCTGCTTTCCATTCCGCATATAATACGTCTTCAAATTTAGTAATTCCTTTTTGCTTTATTTGTTTATAAAGCCACCCTTCATCAAATCCTGCTTCCCTCAAATTATCCTTAACTACTTTCCCATCACTAATTAATGAAATTGGTAAGTATACAGGCTTATGTTTTAAACTTAAATCATTTATAGTAGGAGATTCGTATTTACTTTTTTTCAGAACGCTTATGTTTCCATTAGGTTCCAATATCATATATTCAACTTCTCGGATTGAAAATATATCTTTTTGTTGTCTTAACATTTGTTGTAATTGGTTAATATCCAAATGATTTGATTTTAATTGTTCTCTATCAATATGCCCATTACGAATGATAATAGAAGGGTATCCTTCAAAGAACTTTCTTGTCCTTCTAAATTTTTGTGTTATTGCTTCTATTGCGTAAATTAATATTACCCATACAAAAACAGCGTATAAAATAGACCATACTCTCACCTCAGGATCATATACAGTGTTTCCAACTAGTTCTCCGATTACAATCGCAGAAATAAAATCAAAAGGGGTTAGCTGTGATATTTGTGTTTTCCCTAATATTTTAGTAGCAATTAATAAAACAAAAAAACCAACAAAAAGTTCTATCGTTATTTGTCCAAGATGATTCATATGTGTTCACCTTTCTATAATATGAAATATAACGTTTTTATTCCTATTCACATTTCTATACAATACTATTGCGATTCATTTTTTCTATTATCATGCCCATTCACACGCTATATATCCAATACATACAAAGCAAAAAGAGTCTAGCTCAAAATAATATTTGAACTAGACTCTTTTATGCTCATTTAGAATACACAATCTTTTTAATCGTTTCCCCAGAAAGAAAATATTTTTCTGCAAGTTGATGAATAGCAATCCCACTTTTAAACGCTTCTTTAATTGCTTTATTTCTTTCATCTAGTTGTTTTCTTCCGCCAGATCGTGTACCCCATTTATAATGTTTCGTTTCTTGTTTCGGAATGTAAATTGTTTCACCTTGTATATACTTTTGAATTTCAGTAATTAAACTCTCTGGTAAAACAGCATTAGCTTTTACGTATTTCATTTCTGCTCGCCCCTTATTTTTTATGGTTCATTTCAATAAGGTGCAAAGCCAAATATAAAAAATGATACGAGCTCATATAGGCGATTGTATATTACTTGTCTACCTCACGCAAAGTATCGCCATTTCCATACTTGGCTTTGCATGAGACGTTGCAGTGTCTGGCAATTGAATTATAATCACCATATAAACACCTCCTAATATACCTTTTGCATTTTATTATATGATAAATTCCTTCTCCTTGCATCCACACCCTTCTTAAAGCACGAAATTACTTAGTTTGATATAATACTTTTTAATTGAATTAAAAATCATTGTGAGGTTACATTATGAAGAAAAAAATTATCATTACAATCGTTACACTATTCTTTATTATCACGGCATTATTCGGAACATACAAATTGATGAACGCAAGAAGCTTTCAATTATTTGGAGATTTAACACAACGCGTAGAAACAAATGAAAAAGTGATTGCTTTAACTTTTGATGATGGCCCTACTAACAATGTAAAACAAATATTACCGCTACTAGATAAATACAACGCTAAAGCTACTTTCTTTTTAATTGGAAATGAATTAGAGCAAAATTTATCGTTAGGAGAAGCTATCGCGCAATCTGGGCACCAACTCGGAAACCATACATATTCTCATAATAGAATGGTTTTCAAAACACCTTCTTTTATTAAAGATGAAATAGAAAAAACGAATTCATTAATCCGCCAAACAGGATTTACAGACGAAATTGATTTTAGGCCCCCTAACGGTAAGAAGTTAATAGGGCTGCCATATTATTTAAATAAAAACAATATCGAAACAATCACATGGGATCTTGAGCCCGATACTTTTTATAAATCTGCGGCTGATAAAATTAAATACGTTAATAAAAATGTAAAACCAGGTTCTATCATTTTACTGCACTCTATGTATGATGAGTCAAATGAAAATTTACAAACGATTGAAGGTATTTTAGATTCTTTATCTAAGAAGGGCTATCAGTTCGTAACAGTAAATGAATTGCAAAAAAGAGCAAAATAAAAAGGTAGCGTATCTTTGTATGATACGCTACCTTTCTTTTTATATAATGCCAAGTACATTTAAGAATACGATAATAATCGCAATTGGTGCGATATAACGAAGTAAGAATAACCATAATACGAATAGTTTATAACCTTTATTTTTACTTACACCTAGCTCTTTCATTAATACATCTTTCTTCATTTTTAAAGGAACAAAGATAGAAACTAATAATACACCAAGTGGCATTAATACGTTACTTACTGCATAGTCCGCTAAATCAAAGACTGTCTTCCCGAAAATCTTCAGATCACTTAATATACCGAATGATAATGCTGATGGTATCCCAACAACGAAGATTAATAACCCTACGATTAAGGCCATTTTTTCACGTTTCCCTTTACCTTTTGATGTTAACGATGCAACACTAATTTCTAACATCGAAATTGCTGATGTAATCGTAGCGAAGAAGAATAGTAATAAGAAAACGATGAAGAATAATTTTCCGAATGCCATTTTACTGAAAATAGCTGGCAATACGATAAATAATAGTCCTGGTCCTTGAGATGGTTCCATTCCAAATGCGAACACAACTGGGAAAATTGCAAGTCCTGCAAGTAATGTAATAACAAGAGTTAAGGCTACGATAGAAAATGCTGAACGTGGTAAGCTTTCTTCTTTCGGTAAGTATGAGCTATACGTTACCATAACGGCTACCCCAACAGATAATGAGAAGAACGATTGCCCCATTGCGTATAAAATAACTTCTGATGTTACATGTGAGAAATCAGGTTGTAAGAAGAAACGAACGCCTTCTCCAGCACCATCTAACGTAAGTGCACGAACGATTAATACAAAGAATAAAACGAATAGTGCTGGCATGAAATATTTATTTACTTTTTCAACACCATTTTGTACACCTTTACTTACGATGAAAATAGTAATAAGGATGAATAATAGCTGTGATCCAACTGCTAAATATGGATTGGAAATGATTTCACCAAACGTAGCTTCGTATGCTCCATTTCCTTCCCATAGTCTACCTGTAATTGCATTCCATAAATATAATAAAATCCAGCCTCCTACAACACTGTAGAAAGAAAGTAATATGAAACATGTTACAATTCCTAATTTACCTAACCAAGGCCATAACGTTTTAGGAGCAATCTCTCTATATGCATCGACAGCCTCTTTTTGTGTACTTCTTCCAATAACAAATTCAGCTAATAATAGCGGTAAACCAATTAATAATGTGAAACCGATGAAAATTAGGAAGAACGCTCCGCCTCCTCCAATGCCGGCCATATATGGGAATTTCCAAATCGCCCCAAGACCAATTGCCGAACCTGCTGCAGCTAATACGAAACCTAATTTCGATGTCCATTGCTGTGAATTCATTTGTTAATCTCCTCTCTATCTCTTTTTCTTTGTTACAATTCGGTATTTATATTGTTCTATCAATACTCTTTTCTAATACGTTCACTTCCTCCCTAATAATAAAAAAACGCCCCTACGTAAATACGTAGGGACGACAAAATTATCGCGGTACCACCCTAGTTGTGAAGAACACTAAGAAACCACCTAAATAAAAACGCCCCTACGCAAAAACGTAGGGACGATAAAATATCGCGGTACCACCCTAGTTATGAAGCCACACCAAAGTTAGGACCTAAATAAAAAACGTCCCTACGTAAATACGTAGGGACGATAAATATCGCGGTACCACCCTAGTTGTGAAAAAATCTTCACCACTTTATTTGATAACGGTATAAACTACCGTCTTTCATTTCCTCAAAATATGAGATTTATGAAAGATGCTCCAGGACGAACTTCACGAATAATCTATATACTGATTCACACCAACCATCAGCTCTCTGAAATAGGGAGATATTCACTACTATACCCTTTCATTGCCCAAATATTATTTTCCGAATTGATTACTATCATTTTTATCACACATTAAAAATAGTGTCAACTTATATTTCGAATTTTTATGTATTACAATCTATTTAAAAATTCGAAATATAAGTTTTAGTTTAGAAAACAAGTAGCTTAGTACATAACGAATTCTAACAGGCAATAGAAAAAGAATTACGTATTATTGATACTTATTCAATAATACAAATCATCTAGAAACATAACCTGTCTCTCTGTATTCATTTTTTAAGAGTTTGATGGATACCAAGAAAATTTCGCATCACTATCCAGTGGTCTATTTTTCGTTTCTTCTTTAATTACACGAAACCATTCATTTAGAATTTGATTTTTGGGCAATTGAGCAGCAAGGCTATCTTCCCAAATTATATGTGAGAACCAGGCTTTCGTTTCCCATTCAAACTGCAATTGTGCGAACGAAATTATAGGGTGATCAGCTCCACGAAATTGCTCATTTACTGCATTTGAAACTTCTGGAGCTTGCGGTAACAACTCGTTCTGAATTCTATTTCTTATCGTCTCATTTTCTAGCTGATCCCAGAAATACAATTGCCCATTTATTTGATAAAAAATATCAAATGAAGCCTCACCTTTCTTCAAATTCAATAACACGAAGGCACGTTCCACATCATTGTCAGCCGCTTTTACAGCATTAACAATTATATTTTGTGCCATTGATACCCAGTAACTAGTCGCTTCCTCTACCGGTGATTCAACATACAATTCTTCACTTAATTCATGAAGAGTAGCTTCTTGCTCATTTACTTTTTCAACTTTTTTAAAAAACCTATTAAAAAACCCCATAACTTCCCCCTTATTACTATTTTCTATTTCACAAAATAAAAAATAGATTTTTCTTGCTCATCCACATTTACTCCTGGCGCGTATGTATGAACTTGTTGCAACACTTCTTCTATTAGCAACTCTAACTCCTGCACACTTTTTTCTGGATTCCCTATTAATGTGTCCGCCATACGTTCATATAATTTTTCAGGTTTAATAGTCATTCGTTCCACATTATTAGGCATCCATTTAAACGCTGGATGATGTACGTACATTTTATTCAAACCAAATAAAACACCGAATATGTTCCTTTGTACTTCGCAAATAACGTCATAAAGCATAAGCCAATCTTTCCGTTTTAAAAGCGCCTTTCGATTGTGCCAACGATTACTTAACCATAGATTTTCTGAAATCATCCGTTTTGCTAGTTCATCTGGATATGCCGCTACTTTTTCTTTTAATTCATTCACTTTCCCTTCTCCATACAAACTAACACCATCATGAATGGATGATACAATACATTGTTTTTCATAACTTATATCATATTAATCCACCACATCCGAAATCACTTTCTCTACTGTCTCTGTTAAAAAGTTACTAATCTCTAATTTAATTCCCTCTTTCGTTAAATACGTTTCCGACCATTCTTCTTCCTCATACGGATGATACGATAATATTTTCCCATCAATATGATAAATAGGGGTCCTACGATCCTCATCTTCCGGCGGTGTTGACCATAAAATATGTAATTCTATATCTGAATGTTCATCTTCAAGCTTTCTAGCTACTGAACCCGCTAAAATAATAGCTTCTACTTTCGGATTTTTCCTATAAATCTCTGACATCTCTATCGCTTTCTCTTTTAATCCCATTTCATTTCCCCCTAAAATTGCAGTAATCCCCTATATTTCATTTATCTATTTCGATATTACAGCTTGCATTACCTTTTCAAATTCCTACTTAATCATATTTCTATCCAATAGCGCTGAATAACTTCACCAGTACGAGAAGAAACTACTTCATTTTCTAACACACCTCCAACCTTTTGAATCGTTTTAGCAGAACCGATATTGGATTTATCGCAAGTTATTAATACTTTCTGCAATCCTAATTTTTGCGCTTCAGCTAATGCAAGTTGTAGTTGTTTCGTAGCGTAACCGTGGCGACGTTTATTCGGATGGACACTATATCCAATATGACCGCTTTCCCGTAATAATTCTGGATTTAATCTATGTCTAATATTCACAAAACCTATAAGTTCCCCTTTTTCAAAACTTAAAAACTGACTAGATGGCACTCGATTAGCTAGTAAATTTTCTCCTAGTTCTTGTTTACTCACTTTTTCAAACCATTCATCAAGAGAATCAAAGTTTTGTAAAGAACTACTTCCATGTGGTTGTTCCCCTGAGTGTAAAAACGCTTGTCTATACGCCGTAATATGCTCACTATATTCATGGATTGGTTTTAATAGTTTCATTGTTCTTCTCCCCCTCTTCATTCCATAAAACAAACACCTTAATAGCAGCTATTCACTATTAAGGTGTTTCTATCCTTTTTATTCAAATAACCCCATGCTTAAATAACGTTCACCTGTATCAGGCGCAATACATAAAACTTTTTTACCAACGCCTAGGCGTTTCGCTATCATGATTGCAGCGTAAACAGATGCTCCAGAAGATGGCCCAACTAATAATCCTTCTTGTCTAGCTAAGTTTCTCATTGTCGTTAAAGCCTCTTCATCTGCAATTTGAATAATTTCGTTATACACTTCTGTATTTAAGTTTTTCGGAATAAATCCTGGGCTTGTTCCTACTAGTTTATGAGGACCTGGTACACCACCGGATAAAACGGGAGATCCTTTCGGTTCCACTACTGCAATATATAAGTTTGGCAATTTCTCTTTTAACATTTCACCAGTCCCTGTAATCGTTCCGCCTGTTCCTGCCGTTGCAACAAAAGCATCAAGCTCTCCATCCATTTGTTCGTAAATTTCAAGTGCAGTCGTATAACGGTGAATATTCGGATTAGCTGGATTTTCAAATTGTTGCGGGATAAAACTATTAGGTATTTGTTTTTGCAGTTCTAACGCCTTCGCAATTGCTCCTGGCATTCTTTGTTCTGCTGGTGTTAAAACTACTTCTGCTCCGTATGCTTTCAATAAATTAATACGCTCTTTTGACATATTATCTGGCATAATTAAAATCGCTTTATACCCTTTAGCTGCTGCATTCATCGCTAAACCAATCCCTGTATTCCCGCTTGTCGGTTCAATAATTGTATCTCCTGGTTTGATGAGACCATTTTCTTCTGCAACGTGAAGTAAATTATAAGCAGCACGGTCTTTCACACTGCGCGATGGATTAAACATTTCTAGTTTCACATACACATCTGCTGCGTCTTCCGGAATAAATTTAGATAATCGGACGACAGGTGTATCTCCTATTAATTCCGTAACGTTTTCACACAATTTCATAGCGCATCCCCTATTCTATCGTTTTCTTATCACTTGGCAGTAACCATGAAGTGAGTCCAATTAATGGTAGACAACTACATAATAGCATAATAAATTGCAGGCTATATATATCTGCTAATTTCCCAAGAACTACAGCACCTAATGCTCCAAGTCCAAATGCAAGACCTACGATTAATCCTGACACCATTCCCACTTTTCCAGGCACAAGCTCTTGTGCATATACAACAATTACACTAAAACTACTTGAACTAATAAAACCGATACATAAAAATAACGGTACGACCCACACAAGTGAGACATGTGGTAATAACAGTGCAAGTGGCGCTGAACCTAACATTGAAAATACGATGATATTTTTCTTACCAAATCGATCTGCTAACGGTCCTCCGAAGAAAGTGCCTAACACACCAGCAATCATAAATGCGAATACGAAATACTGGGCATTTTTTATAGATAAACCGTAATGCTCTATTAAGTAAAATTGATAGAAATTCCCGATACCAGCACCGTACCAAGAGCGTACAAAAGTAAGAAAAACAAGAAGTATAATAACGAATTTAATGTGTGTACTTACAATTGCATTTTCCGCCTCAAGTGCAGCCCTCTTCTTCCTTCTTACAGCACCGGTTGCTAATTCATTTTTGTACCAATTCGATACGAAAATTAATAATACAATTCCTACTGCTGCAAATGCTGTAAAACCTAATGAACCAATTTGACCGAGTGGAACGAAAATTAGCGCTGTAAAAATAGGAGCTAAAGAATTCCCCGTGTTTCCCCCAACTTGATAAATTGCTTGCGCTAACCCTCGTTTTGCACCTGCCGCCATATACGCAACACGAGCGCCTTCTGGATGAAAGACCGCGGAACCTAAACCAATAAATAAAACAGAAATAATAACAATAATAAAGTTTGGTGCAAACGCGAGTCCAATCATTCCAAGCATACTTGAAAACATGCCGAGTGGTAATAAAAATGGTGACGGCTTCTTATCTGAATACATACCAAACACCGGTTGCATAATCGATGACGTCATATTTAATGCAAACGCAATCCACCCTACTTGCATATAGGATAAATTCATCGTTTTTTCCAAAATAGGAAACAACGCCGGCACAACTGCTTGCATCGAATCATTTAAAAAATGCCCAAAGCTAATCGCAAATAAAATTCGATATATTGTCGGTGTTTCTACAGTTTTTTTGTGTGAAACTGCCTGCATATGTGAATCTCCCCTTTCTGTACAAAATATATATTTATTACAGTAGGTGTAATAAATTCTGACTTTTGAAACATTTCTATTCTATACTGCTTTCATTTCTTTTTCCAGAAATATAACTTAACTCCCGTCATTGGCTTGCATCCTTGTAACTTTCAGCGGTAAAACAGTACAAAAAAAGACAACCCAATCACATACTGGGTTGCCTCTTACATTAAATTGTAAAATGCTTATACTTCTCGTAATCACTCGTCTTACATTCTATTTGTAATTTGGTACCTTCGTTTTCGTAACTCGTAGATAAAACGTGTGCATGATTATTGAAATACGAAACTACCTGTCCTTGATCATATGGAATTAACATTTCACACTTCGTATATTCTTTATAGATGTGTGAGCGAATCATTTCTACAAGTTCTTCAATTCCAACATGTTTCTTCGCTGATAAATAAACGCGATCTTCTTGCACTTTCGGAATTTCAACATCTACCATATCTGATTTATTATAAGCATAGATCGTTGGAATATTTTCTACTCCAATTTTCTTTAACGTTTCATTTGTAATATCAATTAATTGTTCATAATTTGGATTTGCGTAATCTACAACGTGAATAAGTAGGTCTGCTTCCGCTACTTCTTCTAACGTTGAACGGAACGCCTTCACAAGATGATGTGGTAATTTACTTACAAATCCAACTGTATCTGTTAATAAAAATGATTTATTATCTGGCAAATCAATATTTCGTACAGATGTTTCTAACGTCGCGAATAACATATCTTTTTCAAATACTTGTTTTTCTTCTGTACCATTATAAATTTCAAGCATTGCATTCATCGTCGTTGACTTTCCTGCATTCGTATAACCTACTAATGCTACAACAGGTATTTCATTTTTCTTACGCTGCTTTCGCTGCGTTTGACGCTGGGCAACGAGCGCTTCTAAATCTTTATTCAAAACTGAAATTTGTTCTTCAATTTTACGACGGTCTAACTCTAACTTCTTTTCACCGACACCTTTATTTTTCGTACCAACGCCGCCGCTCTGTCTCCCTAACGATTCACGAAGACCGATTAAACGAGGCATCATGTACTGAAGGTGTGCTACTTCTACTTGTAGCTGTGCTTCTTTCGTTTTCGCACGTTGCGCAAAAATATCTAAAATTAAAATGGTACGATCAATTACCTTACAATCTAAATCCTCTTCTAAATTTCGAATTTGTGAAGGAGATAATTCATCATTAAAGATAACCATATTCGCATCTATTTCTTGTACATACGCTGCAACTTCTTCAATCTTTCCTTTTCCGATATAATGCGATGGATTTACTCGTTGTAAATTTTGCGTTACTTGCCCAATTACCTCTACATCACAAGCTTCCGCAAGATTTGTTAACTCTTCCATTGAATATGCAAAATCATCTTCATTACCTACATTTACTCCAACTAAAACTGCTCTTTGTAATACTTCTTCCATATATTTATTCCTCCATTTCGATTACGTAAAATAAAAAACACAGGTCGCTGCCTGTGTTTTCGTAAACGGATAAGGGTTCACCAAAGAAATAGAAGAAAGCTATGCTTTCATCCTATTTTATAGTCAAAAAGTCCCCAGATTGTATACGTATCCACGGTAAGTGTTCACTTATACAATCCCATTCTATTTATAAAGGCAAAACAAAAAGAGGGCGTATTCGTCCCTCCCTCTTTTTCACATATAAGCTTAATAAAGGGTTCCTTTAAAATAGGCAGACCAATCCCGTTCACTCTGTACACAGACAGAGCCTTTGAGCGCTATTCAATTATTGGCACAAAGTATTGAGACGTAATCTGATTAAGATCAAAGGAAGCCCCTCCGTTCATTTTAAGTTACATAAAGTGTAGCATAAGTAATTCGCTTTCACAAGGTTTAACAACCTATATCACACGAAAGAAAATCTTTATATTTTTACTTTAATCGTCATTTTTTGCGAATTTTTCTCACAATAAAAATAACAAAAGCAATTATCAATTTTAGAAACTTCTCGTATATTATTTTTACAGCACTCGCCAAATTCTTTCATAGTAAGTTAAGTATTATCGTTTTAATACAACAAAAATCTTTATTGACATTTTTATAACCTGATATTAGTATCAGGTTATAAAAATAAAAGTTAGGAGATGTTTCTATGCATTCTAAATCTCGTATTACTGCAATTGGTACTTATGTTCCAGATCAAATATTGTCTAATAACGATTTAGAAAAGATGGTCCATACGAATGATGAATGGATTGTACAAAGAACAGGAATGAGGGAAAGAAGAATCGCTAGCGAAGAAGAATACTCCTCAAACTTAGCCATTAAAGCAATTAAAAATTTATGTACAACATATAAGAAAAACTTAGAAGATGTCGACTGTATCATTGTCGCTACTACTACTGCTGATTACGTTTTCCCTAGTGTTGCTTGCCAAATACAACAATACTTCAACATACCTCATACACTAGCTTTTGATTTAAATGCAACTTGTGCTGGTTTTACATATGGACTACACGTCGGTAATAGCTTAATCACTTCTGGATCACATGAAAAAGTACTTGTCGTAGCGACAGAGACATTATCTAAAGTTACTGATTATAGCGATAGAACGACCTGTATTTTATTCGGTGATGGTGCTGGAGCTATTTTATTAGAAAGAGATGAAGACACCCCAAGCTTTATCGCTGCTCACATGGGAACAAACGGTGATGGCGGCATTCATCTATATAGAACAAACTTATCTACTACTATGAATGGCACACCACTGCAAACAAATGAAAAAATCGTTCAAAATGGAAGAGAAGTATATAAATGGGCAACACGTACAGTGCCAAAAGGCATAAAAGATTTAATACATACCGCAAATATGCAAGTAGATGATATAGACTGGTTCATACCCCACAGCGCTAACTTACGAATGATTGAATCTATTTGCGAAAAATCTCAAATTCCAATACAAAAAACATTAACGAGCATGGAATATATGGGGAATACCTCTTCAGTCACCATTCCACTCGCTTTAAATTTAGCTATAAAAGAAGGAAGGTTAAATAACGGAGACACACTTTTACTATACGGATTTGGTGGCGGACTTACGCATTTAGGACTTATTGTAGAGTGGAATTTAATTTAAGTGTATAAAAAGAGGTTCTAGCCAGTAACTAGAACCTCTTTTTCATTTAATTTCTTGCCCCTTTTCGAGACCATATCACAACAGGAATAAGTAATAACGCTAACACGCCTCCAGCCAATGACAATGCCGCATAACTTGAATTCGCTACTACCATACCTGACATTGCTCCACCAGAAGCTCCAGCTAGCGCAATAAAAACATCTATTTTCCCTTGTGTTTTAGCACGTGTAGACGGTGTTGTGGAATCAACGATTTGTGCTGTACCACTTATCAATCCGAGGTTCCATCCTAGCCCAAGTAAAGACAGAGCAACGATTAATAATAATAAAGAATCACTTGGCGCTATCGCCGCTATGACACCCGCTGCAAGTAAAATCACTCCACCAGCTATGCTCATTGTAGTTCGGCCAATTTTATCAATTAACATTCCTGTAACGAGAGATGGAAGATACATTGCACCTACATGAAAACCTATCACAAGTCCTACTGCACTTAAACCGTGACCGTGGTGTCCCATATGAACTGGCGTCATCGTCATAATCGCAACCATCACTATTTGCGTAAGTATCATTACGATTGCTCCAACTGTAATACCTCGTTTATTTTCTTTCGCTTCTTCTGTTATTGGTTGTCCTTTATATGTATGTTCCTGTTTATATCTTTCTATTATGTTAGCAATAATCAAAGGATCTGGACGAAGCATAACAAAAAGAACTAGACCCGCCAGTATAAATGCTGCTGCCGATAGTATGAACGGACCTGCAAGTTTAGGAACTCCAATTGAATGAGCAAAACTTCCCATTACCCCTACTAAATTTGGTCCTGCAACTGCACCGAAAGTCGTCATTACCATCGTAATACTAACAGCCGTTGCTCTCTGCTTCTTATCTGCTAAATCTGTACCTGCATAACGAGCTTGTAGATTCGTGGCTGTACCAGCACCATATATAAGTAAAGAAATAAGTAAAAGAATAATACTATTTGTTAAAGCTGCCATTACAACACCAATTGCTCCAAATCCACCTACTATAAACCCTGTTGCAAGACCTATCCGGCGTCCATATCGTTGCGAAAGCTTCCCTACTATGAAAGCTGCTAATGCCGATCCTAATGTAAACATAGCAGTTGGTAATCCTGCAAACGCATCTGTTCCAAGCATTTGCTGCGCAAGAAGTGCGCCCACTGTAATACCAGCAGCTAGTCCTGCACCGCCAAACATTTGTGAAATGCTGACGATTATTAACGTTCGTTTGTATAGTTTTTGTTGCTCTTCTTCTGTGTACACATGATTATCTATTAAAGCCCCTGCCTTATCTAGCAATTCCCCATCCTCCTTTTAAAATTAATCCCTCTTGTTAATGTACTATGTATAACGTTACATATTCAATGGCATTTTCCATTCCTTCCTTTCATTCTAAAAAACTTTCTAATCATAATCGACTTATCACATGCTATATTAAAAATACTACTATTCACAATATGCAAGGAGAAAACAATGAAAAAAACAGGCTAATAGCAGCCTGTTTTCCTTTACGCTTCTTCTACTATCCTTCCCTTTCTCTTTTTACTCAAAGCTTTCCCTTCCCAAAACAACAAACTTACGAAAGCACAAATTAAAATAATTGGCACACTTGCTTTATATAAATCTGTAAAGCTCATAGCCATCTGATTCTTGGCATAATGATTCACATCATTTGAAAATGTGAGTACCTCTTTCTTTATACTTTCCTCTTGTTTTTCAACTTCTTTTGTCACTTTCCTCATAACTTCTTCTCTTTTTACATCTCTATATTCTACTGGAACTTTTCTTAATATTTCATCCGTCTTGTCGCGAATCAATTCTTCCTTTTTCTCTTTACTTAATCCCATTGTCATTGCATTTTGTTTCTTATTTATATTCGACTCTAAACTTTGATTCTCTATTTTCTCTTTAGTCATTTGTAAAATTTCAGTTTGCTCAGTACTATTCACATGAATAGTACGCACCTTTTCTTCTGCATAACGATATACTTTTTCTTTATTTACAGTTAAATTGTGAGTTAAGTTAGAGACAAATATTGCGACTGCCAATACAATTCCAACTTGTCGTAACATTGATACAACACTTTGAGAAGCAGTTAACAATTCTCCTTCAAACGAAGACGCACTTAAAACTGTAATTGGCCCCACTACTAAACCATATCCAACACCTAATATCATACATGGAATAATAATTTCTATATTTGTTGAATGAACATCAATCATTTGTAACCAATAGTAGGAAAGCCCCATAACAAGAAATCCTGACAAAATAATAGTTACTTTTCCGAGTTTTTTAATTAAAGTTGCTGCAACTGGTGAGACAAAAAATATCATTGCTGAAATAGGTGTCACTAAAAAAGCCGCTTCAATTTCCGTTCGACCTTGTAGTTTCGTCAAGAACGTTGGAAGCAATACAGTAACTCCAATTAAAAATAAATTACTCAATATAACAACGATCGACGCTCCGACAAACATTCGATCTTGAAATAACTTTAAATTCACCATTGGGTTATAAATCTTTCGTTCTACTAAAATAAATAGAATAAGAGAAATAGTGCTAATTGCATAACAAGACAAAGCAATATTACTTTGCCATCCCCATGTATTACCTTTTACTAATATGAGAGTAAATGAAAAAATTGCTGTGCTACTTAATAGTAGTCCTATCCAATCTATTTTTGAGATAATACGTTCTTCATTTTTTATTTGTAGCATGATGCAACATAACACGATTCCTATTATACAAACCGGAACATTAACGAAGAACACCCATCTCCATCCTAAATTTTGCGTAATAATTCCACCTATTACTGGTCCCATAGCAGCTGACAATCCTTGTGTTACTCCTAAAATTGCAAGCGCAACATGCCTCTTAGCTAATGGCATAGCTGATACACCAATTACCATACTTGTTGGAAATAAAATCGCTGCCCCAATACTTTGTATAAAACGAGAAAAAATAAGAAAATCACCTGTATTAGCAAAAGCGCAAAGTACCGATCCACCACCAAAAATCACCAGACCCAGAATATACATCTTTGCTTTTCCAAAGATATCAGCTATCCGCCCTAACGGAATGGCAAGTACTGCAATCGTCATTGTATAAACATTTAATACCCAAGACATCTTTTCTAACGAAGTATTTACACTCGATTGTATTGCCGGTAAAGCTATATTCATAATTGTCGTATCAATCATACAAAGAAAGATACCTAGACACATTAAAAAGACAATCTTAATACCCTTTGATTGCTCCATCTTTATATACCCCTTTATTTATTGTGAACGCGT
Source organism: Bacillus cereus group sp. BfR-BA-01311 (assembly GCF_022664295.1). Taxonomy (NCBI): domain Bacteria; kingdom Bacillati; phylum Bacillota; class Bacilli; order Caryophanales; family Bacillaceae; genus Bacillus; species Bacillus cereus group sp. BfR-BA-01311. The sequence goes on along the minus strand of NZ_JAKUHC010000008.1, from coordinate 19,709 downwards.
TTTTCATTCTTCTGTTTTATTGTTTTCTTTCGCCTCTAACTCTTTTAATTTTTTCTTCAAAGTCTCCACTTGTGCACTATACGATGCAATACCTACATCTAGTGAAATTTCTTCGACGAAAGTAATACCTACTCTCCACTTTTCATATTTCAATCGAAGATCTGCAATGTACGCTTCTTTTCTTTCAATTTCATCTTTAATCCATTTTTTTATTGTTACATCATCACTATAGTTACCAAAATACATTCTCATTAAAAAATCCGAACGTAAAACATCCTTCTCTACAGGCGTCTGCATGTATTGATAAAACTCTTCACGTCCTTCATCTGTAATAAAGTACATTTTCTTATTCGGTTTCCCCTCTTGCATGACAACCTCTTTTTTTATTTTCCCTTCATTCTCCAATTGTCGTAACGTTGGATAAATCATTCCAAAACTTCCATCAAAAAAATGAGTAAATACGTCTTCAAACACAATTTTAATATCGTACCCAGACAATTCCTTTTCCATTAATAAACCTAAAACAACATCTCTTCCCTTCAAAGTAAAACCCCCACACATTATATAATCAATAATCATATTAACAATGTTAATATGATTATTGATTATATACCTTATTCTGTTAATTGTAAAATGTTTCTAAATAAAAAAGCCCCATAATTTGGTTTCACCAATTCACAGGGCCATTTTCTTTTTTACTCTTTCACACCTACATCTTGCAAACTTCAATATCCTCTTTCATTTCATAATAATAAGAAGGCAATTCTATACCATGTTCTAAGAAATAATCCTCAATGAATGAAATAATAATTTTTAACGTTTTCACACGAGCATACAATTTATCGTTACTTTCAATAATATGCCACTTCGCATTTGGCTTACTTGTTTTTTCAAACATGTCTTCCATCGCTTCAACATATTCATCCCATTTTTCACGATTACGCCAATCTTCATCTGTAATTTTCCATCTTTTCAAAGGATTTTTCTCTCTATCTTTAAATCTCTTTAACTGTTCCTCTTTACTTATATGGTAGAAGAACTTCCCCATTATGTAATGGTCATCTGTTAGTAGTTTTTCAAAATCATTAATCTCATCATATGCTCTCATCCACTCTTCCTTTGTAGCAAAACCTTCAACACGCTCAACTAACACACGACCGTACCATGAGCGATCAAAAATAGTAATTTGCCCGTACTGTGGAATTTTGCGCCAGAAACGTTGCAAATAATGGTAACGTTTTTCATGAGGTGCAGGCGCTCCAATTGGATCTACTTGGAACCCACGTGGGTCAAGATGTTCCGTCACCCGCTTAATTGCCCCACCTTTACCAGCCGCATCCCATCCTTCCATAACAAGCATAACCGCGATTTTTTCTTCTTTCAAAATTTGTTGTAATGCTAATAAGCGCCTTTGATATTTTTCGAGTTTCTTATTGTACTTAGATTTTGATTCAATTTTTTTCGTTAAGTCTACTTTAGCAAGATGTCCATTTTCCATAAAACAAATCCCCCTTGTTGTATGACAATGTTATTTTAACATATTTTTGGCAATTTTTTCATATCCTAAAAAGCTGTGTAGAAACATCTCTACACAGCTTCCCTCTCTAATTTCACATATACAAGCACATTTAACTACATTAAAATAAATAATTTATACGGAACTCTTAGTATATTCTTTTTATTAAAACATAAAAATAGCCCTTTTAAAAAGGGTAGCAATCTAAGTATAGAAAAAACAAATTTATTCTTTCTTACTACATACGTAATTATGCCAGCTATAAGAGTAGTGAATAATATATTAATTCACTACTCACAATACCCACTTTACATTATATGGTATATTTACTCGTAAAAAGAAGATAATAACAAGTAAATCCATTAAAGAATGGGAGCTCTTAAAAAATGAAACGAAAAATATTAACTCTCTTTACGCTTATATGTTTAGCACTACCAATGCAAGCTAGCGCTTACACATTTCAGTCACTACCGATTGCGTCAAAGTCTAAACAATGGTATGTCGAAATTGATAAATCTCATAACTCAAACAAGCAAGCAATCCAGCCGAAACAAGGTGTATTTGATACGTATAGTTTACTCGTAAAAAACATCGGTCATGATGTATCAAATGTATCTGTGGAAATACTTGATAACAATCCTACCTCTAAAGCTACCTTTAAACCTTCTACACCTAATGAAAACATTTCTAAAAGTTATACAAGCTTTGACTACATGGTATTCCCATTAGACTTTAATAGTCATAATTTTAAAGTTGTAATCACTTGGGAAGAAAAGAATTTCTCTTATAACGGCCATCCGGTAAATGAAGGTAAAAAAATGAAACAAACATTTGTATTTAATGAAGAATAAGTCCTAATTTCTTTAGGGCTTATTCTTCTTTTTTGAAACCTACTTGTATCGCTTCCGTCACTTCTTTTGTGATTTCTATTTTTGTTGCTTCCATACTAATTTTTTTGTGCCAAATGTGTATGGAAGGCTTTTCATTACAAAGATGTTTTATTAATACTAGTTGATTATATGCTAAGTTATTTTCTATATAGGTCTAGCCCTCTTTTCCCATATAATCAATTAAATCGACGAATACTCGGTACAGACAATGCTATTCCAATTGTTAAAATTACTAAACTAGCTAGTGTTATAATAGTTATCTCGCCACCTATGACAGTAGCTAACCAGCCTACAACTACGTATCCTAATGGCAATAAAGCAAAAGAACCCAACATATCAAGGCTTGCCACTCTTCCGAATGCTTCTTCTGGTACAAGCTCCTGTAAACTCGTTTCCCAAATGAGTCCAAATATCATCATGCCAAATCCTTCAATTGCCATTAAGAATATTAAAGCGGGTGCCCAAGAAATGAATGGCATAATTAATAAAGCAATGCCACTCATTAAAACACCTCCATAAGCCAGTAATCCTCTCTTATGCCACAGCTCTTTCCCACCAAATATTAATGCGGCAATTACAGCCCCACCACCAGAAAAGGCCATGCCAAGTCCATACACGTAAGCTTCAAAATGATGATGAACATTAAATAACCATGGAATTAATACGACGATAATACCGGCATAACAAATATTTATAAAAGAAAAAACTAAAATTGTAATCCACAGCCACGGATGACTTTTTAAAACTAAAACACCTTCCATAAACTCTTGTTTGTAATTAAGCTTACTCTTTTCAATGGGTTTTACTTTTTTAAACTTAATTTCTTTTAAAAATAATAAACATAAAAATGATAATAAGTACGTTGCTGCATCTAGTCCGAAACCTATCCCTGCAGATGCAACCGATACGATTAACCCACCAAGTGCTGGCCCAATTAATCGTATACCTTGATTACTCATTTGAGTGAGTGCGTTAGCTGCATTACGAATTTCAGGGACGAATACTTTCGCCCTTACAGCAGAATATGCTGGTTGGAATATCCCTTCCATAAGTCCGTATATGGCAACGAGAATATATAAAATCGTAATTGTTAATAAATCCATAAATATAAGCGATGCAAGTAATAGCATTAATATACAGCGGATTATATCCGTAAATAACATTAACCTAACCCGATCAATTCGGTCTACAATTAAACCCGCAAATGGTAAAGCAAGAATATTAGGTAGCATGTACATTGCCATCGTCATCCCCATTACAACTGTTGAACCAGTTAATGAATACACAGCAACTGGAAGTATGACCATAGTTATCGAACTACCTAAGGCCGAGAGTAATTGTCCAATCCATAAAAACTTAAAGTGCGTTGATACTTTAACTGGTAATAATAATTTTCCAATATAACCTAAACTTTTCTCCTTTTGTATTTCCCCTTGCATGTCTCTCCCCTCTTTTCAAATGACTATAGAATACATAATATATGACTGAAAATTTATAATATTATATTTCTAATTATATAAGAAACAATTATGTTATGGTAAAATTATCAAAAAAATATAAAGGAGAATACATCATTATGCCTCCAAATTCACATAACATCGAACATCAGATCTATACAATGTGTATGATCCAACGTAACAATGAAGTTTTACTCATAAAACGCCCCAACCATCGAGGTTTCCCTGGCTACATCGCTCCTGGCGGCAAAGTAGATTTCCCCGAAAGTATCGTTCAAGCCGCTATAAGAGAAGTAAAAGAAGAAACCGGATTACTTGTTTCGGATTTAATTTTTAAGGGATTAGATGAATATGTAAATCCGAAAGGGAATGTTCGATATATGGTATTTAACTATTGGACAGACTCATTTGAAGGTGAACTTCTTTTGAACCCTCCTGAGGGTGAATTATTATGGATACCAATCGATACAGCACTAAAGCTACCTATGCAAACTTGGTTTAAAGAAAGATTCCCATTATTTTTTGAAACAGGCACTTTTGAAATTCAACGTGTTTGGGATAATGAGCTAGATAAACAAGTTGCTATAAAAATTACACATACGTAAAAAAGCTTGGAATCTCTCCAAGCTTTTCTTACTTCTCCTCTACTTTCTGAATCTTATAATCAATTTCTAAAAACTTAACTCCAAATATCCACATTCTATGATTAGCTTCTAGTATGTGATCCGTGCGCTCTTTTATAATAAAAGTCTCTGCTAATGGTAAACGGATTGTTAAGAACCGAGTATGTAAATAAATCCCCTCATCTCCCTGACCATTTTCTCTTAACTTACTAGTAATGATTAAATCATGACTATCATTATATAGTTTCAAAATACCAGTCATATTCGAATAAGGTAAAGGTAAGGCGATATTCATATATGTCTCATTCTTATTTGTATGCTTTGAATAAAGAGCTACAAAAATAGATTCACCTGCTTCATTTTTCCTTATCCAAGCCCTTACATTCTCTCTTCCATCTTTCTCATCTATTACACTAATGATAGAGCCATGCATCGTTTCCCAATTGCCGCCCATCCCTAAATGTATTTGTTCCACACGCTTACTCATTTTCTCATAGCAAAGTGCGAACGGACGGAACCAACGAGCCCATTTAATATTCGATTGCAATTCATACTCTGCTGTATTTTCATAAAAATGAATCATACTTAAAGGAACCTTCGTCACATCAAATGCCTCACTATGAAAGTCATTTACTTTATCAACTAAACCGTTGTATTCCTTACTGTCTACTAAATTGCTGCTATATAAATAAGCCTCACCAATTACCACATTTCCTCTTAACTTACTCATTGGTTTCCCATAGTATTTATAATTCGGAACACTCTTTTCAATCACCCAGCCGATAAATGCCGGTAAAGCTACTCCAATTCCATTGACAACACCATGAATCCAAACCATTTGAGCAATTGTAATCGTCATTACATGCTTCAAATTTCCGTATGAATATATAAGTGAGAACATAATTGTAACCATGAGTGTACTAGACGAAACGATTAGAAGAATCTTTGCACTGATAGCATTAAATTTTGCTCTCCAAACGTAAAATCCATACCCATAAATTGCACATAAATATAGGAACACTGCAAAAAATTCAAATATTCTTGAGTATGTAATTCCTATTGCAACTGTCATAGGTGAAATCATGATGATAAACATAATAGCATCATACACTTTACTTCTCTTTTCTCTTTTTCTCCCTATTAAACCAGCTGATAATGGCAATAGAAACGCCGAATAATGAAAATGTGCAGCTGTGAGTAAAACAATGTCAGAGCTAAAATGCATAATTGAAAGTTTTGCTACTGAAGCAAAAAACCAAAAACCACCTAAAAACAAATAAATAAACGCACTATCTATGGCGATTTCTTCTAACGGCTTCCATCCTCTTTCTAGCAATCTACGTACACCAAATAACGCAACAATTCCTGTATATACAAACCAAACTAGCGCAAATACATTGTAATTTGTGACGAAAGCTAGCATTGCACAAATTGCTGCGATTGGATATAAAAACGATACGAATTTATAAAATAATAAATACGATCCATCTCTTTTTCTTTTATCAATAATACAAAGTGACATTGGTATAAATAATAAAACAGATAATAATATAATTGCTTCAACAGGATTTATATTCGACCACTCATATATTAGAAAAACAACATAACAAGCAAGCCCAAATATTATATTTTTCATATCGTTTATTTCCTTTCCACAAATGTTCCCTTATATGAAAAAAGCGAGCCAATTAACGGGTTTCGTACTTGTACATGAATTCTAAAACACTGTAGTGTTGCATCATAACTTTCAACAATTTTTGCTTCACCATACAAAAATTTTGGTAACGGCATTTTTCTTCCAAACATATAAAACCATTGTTTCTTTGAAGAAATATGCATTGCCCCTAACTCATCGATATGAAAATGCAGTGTAGAAACGAGTAAATGTGGTTCGCCAAAATAATCTACAATTTCATTTTTGTTTTCATCAAACTGCATAACTGCATTAAAATATCTTTTCTTATTATGGAAATAAAAAGTACGGTTCCACCTTACTAATTCTTGTCCATATTCATCTCGCTCAGCTATGTTTTGTATCGTAAATGGAATTCCCTCTCCTCGTTCCGAGAAAAACATTCGAAACTTCGATGCAATTTTCAATATAAATTTCACGAAAAAAGAGCCACCGTAAATTTCATCCATCTTTCCTTCCCCTGTAAAACTATTCTCTTCTGTAATCGCATAACGCTTCTGCAATTCAGGATGAAGATTTTTATAGGTATCCCCTAATAATCGTTCATACATATTAGCCATACACTTATCCCTTTCTCGCCCTCTTACAATTTTTCGCGCTTGGTAAATCGAAACTATTTATATAACCGACAATTGATAACCCCATTAGAAGAACATTTAATGTAATCGGATTAAACGGTCCTGTAAAGCTTGCGATATTCGTAAATCCTGCCGCTAACGTTAAAACTAGTAATACAATAATATGCAGTATAAATAATTTTCTTTTTGTTAGTGGCAACAGCCATACGACACCGAAAATTATTTCTAACACCCCAATTATTTTAAGTATACATACACTACTTTCATTTGAACCAATTAATACAGAAAGCATCTTTACTTCTTCTAAATGAGTAAACAGTAGTTTTGGCACTATCCCTTGATATATCCATACAAAAGCAAATAAAAAACATACGAGCCAATACGTCATTGTTCTTCTAATTAGTAATCTAGGATGAAGCCCCTTTTCTAACCATAATTTTAAGGCATCAAAACTCCAAGCGGTCGCCCAACCTAATAACGGACGAAAAATATAGGAATCTATTACATTTCCTATACGACCAAATCTTGTCTCATAATCATATTGTGTCTCAAAATGAATATATTCTTTATTGGGCGTATACTTCCAATAACCACGTCCTATTTGAATAAGAGATAATGTATTATCCGTCCAAAATTTTAAAGAGGAAATTCTTTCACCAGTCTCTTTTCTTATTTCACCTATTGATTCCCCTTCTCCAGCTATTTCAAGCCCAAATCCAATCTTTGTTTTATACAAAAACTTCTGTGGTTCTCCTTCTTTTTTCTCTAAATACGAAATTTCAGTAAAGCGAGCATCCCACTCTGTATGTATATCTGGTTCTTGCGTATATTCCCATAATTTTTCCATCGTCGTGTTCATTTTTGTCGCAACATAAATAGGCTGTTTCCTTTTCATTCTCCCCACCTCCTATGCACTATAAGTTTAATGTACATGCAATGAATTTATTTTGCTACATTTTTCACAAACTCCCTCAGAAAAAAGAAAGAATTTTTAAAATATGTATAAAACACTTGATTCCCCGAAAAATTTAAATTATTATAAAACAAATGTTACCAACAACTTCATAAATCAAACACTCTCGCCTAAAACGTGAGATAGAGGTTGCGATACTTATGAGTATTCTAATGGAGACACAGAGATGTCTATGAACTTAGATGAAAGGAAGTATTGCCGAAATTGATAAATTTCTCTGCATTTATCAATTGGGGCTGTTTTCGAATAGAAACAGAACTGTCATATGTACAGACGTGTACGTATGAAGAGCTATCTACAAAAAAGAGATATCATTTTTTATGATATTCCTTTTTTGGCGGTTTTTTTATTAGCTCCGTTTTCTGTTTCCCTTTTCCTGTAACAGCACCATCCTCACTTATTTGAGATGGTGTTTTTTGTTTGTCTTTCTGGTAACTACAGGAGTATTGGGATTTATATATTTCCTAATCTATTCTTAAAAATAGACGAAAGAAGGAATTTGTAATGGAAACAATTGTTCAAAAATTCGGTGGCACTTCTGTCGGAAGCGTCGAACGCATTCAACATGTAGCAAATTTAATTATTGAAGAATATGAACGAGGTCATAGCGTTGTCTCTGTCGTTTCAGCAATGGGAAAAAGCACGGATGAACTTGTCGCACTCGCTAACGCAATTACAGAAAATCCAAGTAAACGCGAAATGGATATGCTTCTATCGACAGGAGAGCAAGTAACTATTTCATTATTAACGATGGCACTACAAGCAAAAGGGTATAACGCGATTTCATTAACAGGATGGCAAGCTGGTATTACGACAGAATCTGTACATAGTAGTGCACGGATTACTGAAATTAATACAGATCGAATTCAGTCTTATCTTACTAAAGGCACGATTGTTATTGTAGCTGGTTTCCAAGGAGTCAGTGAAGATTTTGAAATTACAACGCTTGGACGAGGCGGTTCTGATACAACTGCTGTCGCATTAGCTGCTGCACTAAACGCAAAAAAATGTGATATTTACACAGATGTGACCGGCGTATATACGACGGATCCACGAGTTGTAAAAGATGCTTATAAATTAGATGAAATTTCTTATGACGAAATGTTAGAACTTGCAAACCTCGGTGCTGGTGTATTACACCCGCGCGCCGTTGAGTTTGCTAAAAATCATAACGTAGTTTTAGAAGTTCGCTCAAGTATGGAACAAGAAAACGGAACAATTGTAAAAGGAGAATGTAACATGGAACAACAATCAATCGTTAAAGGTATTGCATTTGAGGATAATATTACACGTGTCACAATTAAAGGACTAGAACAAGGCTCGCTTTCAACAGTTTTCTCTACATTAGCAGCAGCACACATTAATGTAGATATCATCATTCAAAGTATTACAAATGAAGGAACTGTACATCTCTCCTTCTCCATTCATTCGAATGATTTAAGAGAAACTTTAGAAGTTTTGGAACAAAATCAAGAAACTCTTCACTATGAATCTGTAGAACATGAAAATCACTTAGCAAAAGTATCAATCGTAGGATCTGGCATGGTATCTAACCCAGGTGTCGCTGCAAATATGTTCACTACTTTAAAAGAAGAAGATATTCATATTAAAATGGTAAGTACATCAGAAATTAAAGTGTCTGTCGTTATTGACCGCCTTCATTTAGTAACAGGCGTTGAGGCGCTGCATCAATCATTTATGGCGAAAATTGAGCCTTTCGTGCAAATGAGCTAATTTGATATGTTTAGTAACGCTTATAAAAAAAACATATTAATCTACTTCCTTCCTATTAAATAAAAAGCTATTCGTTAACAAGATGCTATATGATATATTAAAAAACACCTTGTCACATTTTCCTATACTGTGACAAGGTGTTTTTGACTGAAAGGAATTTGTAACTACTTAGTAGTATAATTATGAGGATAATTAAATAATAAACTTTTATACATAAGGAGATAAGACTATGGCAAAAAACAAATTACTACGAATGGACAATGTCAGCATCGTTGTAGAATCCCTTGATAACGCAATCTCTTTCTTTGAGGAGATTGGCTTGAATCTCGAAGATCGAGCAAATGTCGAAGGTGAATGGGCTGGTCGCGTAACTGGACTCGGTTCTCAGTGCGTAGAGATTGCTATGATGGTCACTCCAGATGGCCACAGCCGAATTGAACTTTCGCGATTTCTCACCCCTCCTACTATAGCAGATCACCGAACAGCTCCTGTAAACGCCCTCGGTTATCTACGCGTCATGTTCACTGTCGAGGATATTGACGAAATGGTATCGAGACTCACTAAGCATGGTGCAGAGCTCGTTGGCGAAGTAGTTCAGTACGAGAACTCGTATCGTCTCTGCTACATTCGTGGAGTCGAAGGAATTTTAATCGGTTTAGCAGAAGAACTCGGTAATAAATAAGTAATGTTTTATAAAAAAGAGGGAATAGCTCTATATTTAAGCTATTCCCTTACTTCTATTAAAACAGATGAATGTTTTCTTTCTTGCAAGCTTCACGTAAATCGTCAGGCCATACAGAAGATTGAACTTCACCGATATGTGCTTTACGTAAGAAGTACATGCACATTCTTGATTGTCCAATGCCACCGCCGATTGTTAATGGTAGTACGTCTTCTAGTATACCTTTATGGAAATCATACTCACGTTTGAAGTCTTCACCAGTTTTCGTTAACTGCTCATCAAGTGATTTACTATCAACACGAATTCCCATTGATGATAACTCAAATGAAGATTGTAGTACTGGGTGCCAGAATAAAATGTCACCGTTTAATTTCCAATCGTCATAATCAGCTGCGCGTCCGTCATGCTTTTCACCTGAACGAAGTGCATCACCAATTCCGATAATGAAGACTGCACCGTGTTCTTTTGCAATTGCATGTTCACGATCTTTCGGTGTTAATTCTGGATATTTATCTTCTAATTCTTGAGAAGTAACGAAAACAATTTCTTCCGGTAAATACTTTCCAAGGAACGGATATTTTTCAAATAAGTGATCTTCTAAATCTTTGAATATTCCATAAATTGTTTGTACTGTTTTTTGTAAGTATTCAACAGTACGCCATTCTTTTTGAACGATTTTTTCCCAATCCCATTGGTCAACATAAATGGAATGCGTTGCATCAAGTTCTTCATCACGACGAATCGCGTTCATGTTTGTATATAAACCTTCACCAGCTTCATATCCGTATTCATGTAATGCAAATCGTTTCCATTTCGCTAGTGAATGAACAATTTCTAATTCTTCTCCTGAATGTAACATATCAAATTCAATTGGACGTTCTACACCGTTTAGGTGATCGTTTAATCCTGATTTTTTCGTTACGAATAATGGTGCAGATACGCGGAATAGTTCAAGGCGTTTTGCTAATTGGTCCTCGAAAAATGTTTTAACTTCCTTAATTGCGATTTGAGTCTCTCTTACTGTCATTAATGATTGATACATGGTGGTTTCCTCCTAAAATGTTTGGATGTTGTGAAAAGAAGCCAACAAAAAAAGCCCTTCTTTCCCAAAAAACTGGGACGAAAGGCTTTGGTTCCGCGGTACCACCCAAATTAGCAACAGAGGTTGCTCACTTATACAATACGGAGATGAAATATCTCGATACTGTTCTTCTTGTAACGGCGAAGTTCCCGGCTAAGTCTACTTTCCTATAAAGGATTTCGGTTAGCAACTCCAGGAGGTTCTTCATAATAGGCTTCGTATCAGGCTCACACCACCCCTGACTCGCTTAAACTACGTCCTACTACTACTCGTCCTTTCATAGTCGTTTTGTTGTCACATCTCTGAAACATTTTATTAATGATTATTCTATACAAAAAATAAAGAAAGTCAACAAAAAGTTTTAAAATGTTTTTCAATTCTTTATTTTACGGCTTTATTGATTGTTGTTAATTTAACATCTTTACTTTTTCTGCCTCGTCAATCCCAAAAATGTTTCACTGACCGAAACTAACGTATACACAACAATTAATGTGATCGTTCGGAATATAGAATCTGCAGTATTTCTTATTATTTTCATTTTCTTTATAATTCCTTTCAGTTTACTTGCAAATTCATGTTATACTATAGCATTCAAGCAGTTTATTTTTACTTACAGCAATCATAGTCATTTATAAAGAGTATTTTCTAAATCATTGACTATTATCAAATAAGATTTTTATATAACGGAGTGATCATATGAGTAAAACGAAAGCAAAACCGAAAAAAGGTGTAGGACAAGGTACAGGAAGTAAAGGATGGAACCGTTGGCAATCAAGTGCAAAGAAAAAGGCAGCTGCCAAACCCTACAAAAGTAAAGGTACAAAGAAGTAATTTAAATAACATTTGATTTCTTTACTTTGCACAAAACAAAATATAATTATTACAACAAAAAGCTATGCTTTCACATGTGAAAGCATAGCTTTTTCATATTAAATCATTAAAATATCTCTTATTTCTTCCTCCGTAATGGATGCTAATTTTTCTTCTCCTGGCTCAATCACTTCAGCAATTAAATTTTTCTTACTTTCTTGCAGTTCATGCATTTTCTCCTCAATTGTTCCGTGGGCTACTAGCTTTATAACTTGTACTGTATTTTTTTGCCCCATTCGATACGCTCTATCAGCCGCTTGTTGTTCAACAGCTGGATTCCACCATAAATCGTATAATATTACTGTATCTGCACCAGTTAAATTAAGTCCGGTACCACCAGCTTTTAAAGAAATGAGAAATAGATCCCCTTCTCCTTCGTTAAACCGATTGCACAGCTCTACACGTTCCTGTGCTGGTGTACTCCCGTCTAAATAAAAGTATGGAATTGCTTGGCGATTTAACTCACGACCAATAATGGAAAGCATCTTCGTAAATTGAGAAAAAATTAATATTCTCTTCCCTGTACTTCTACATTCCTCTAAAATCTCTAACAGTTGTTCAAATTTAGCTGAACTTCCTTTGTAATCATCAACAAATAAAGCAGGATGGCAACAAATTTGTCGCAATCTCGTTAAACCAGCTAAAATTCTAATTTTATTTTTACGTAACGTATCTTTGTCTAAATGCTTTAACGTTTCTTCCCTTAGCTTCGCTAAATAAGCAGCATAAAGACTCTTTTGATCGGGTAATAACTCCGATGATTGTAAGTGCTCTATTTTCTCTGGCAACTCATTTAATACGTCCCCTTTTAATCGTCTTAATACGAATGGTTTCACTCGCTTCGCTATATCTTCACGCCTTAAATCACCGAACTCTTTTCTTCCTGGTAATAATTCTGGGAAGACGACATGGAAGATAGACCATAGCTCTTCTAATGAATTTTCTACAGGTGTACCCGTTAGCCCAAAACGGTATTCAGCTTGAATTGTTTTCACAGCTCTTGCCGTTTGCGTTGTAGGGTTTTTAAACGCCTGCGCTTCATCAAGGAATAGTGTATGAAATGGTCTTGCATACAATCTTATATCTCTTCTCAGTAATGGATATGACGTAATTACAACATCAAATTCCGTTATATCTTTCAAAATTTTCCGGCGCTCTGCTTGAATTCCATCTGCAATAACTGCTCTAATATGCGGGGCGAATTTTTTCAATTCACTAAACCAATTATAAACAAGAGATGATGGTGAAACGACTAATATTGGCAGTTTCTTTTCTCGAATCTCAGTCAAAACAGAATCTATAAAAGCAATGCTTTGCAACGTTTTTCCAAGTCCCATATCATCTGCTAAAATACCGCCAAAACGGTAATGAGCAAGTGTTTTCATCCATTCGAACCCATATACTTGATACTTTCTCATTTCTGCATTTAAAGTATTTGGCACAGCAAACTTTAATTTTTTCGGGTTTTGAATGTTTTCTACTAACTCTTGAACAGAATCATCCAAACTTAAAACATTGCCTTCATGAAGTCCGTTCATCCATTTTACACTTCGAATAAGCGGAACATTTACCTCTTCTCCATGTAAAAATTCTTTCCGAATACCTGATTCTTTTATAAACTGATTAATTTCATTAAACTCTTTACTCTCTAGCGATAAAAACGAACCATTCGCCAATCGATAATATTTACGTTTCTCTTCAAGGGCCGCTAATACACCTTTAATTTCTGCTTCTGGTATTCCTTTTATATCAAAACGAAATGACAACCAATCAATCCTTTCTTTTCTTCTCACTCTAATAAGAGGAACTGCATCCCCTTTACTAATTCGCAATTTGATTGCTGTCGTCGCATAAATATCAACTAAACCTTTTAATGTTGGCACAACGTGATATAAAAAGTTATACTCAGCTTCTTCATTATGCATAAAGTAACCGCCTTCTGTTTTTGCAAAAGCACTTTCACTCATAATGTCTAAAATCTCTTTTTCCTTTTTCTCATCACGATTAAAAACAGACGGCTGTCCATCCTCTTCTAGCGGATTAATCATGACGTTCCCATAGTGAAATTCAAGACCTGCTAATAAGCGATTTTTCACGCGGTCTAAATACAATTTCGCTTTTAGCGAAGGTGTTTCAACACGATCCGATATTACTTCATCAATGTGTACAGTTCCGAGCTTCATTAATCCTGGTACAACTTTCGCGACGAAATGTTCCATCTTACTTTCTGGAATATAAAACTGATTACTATTTGAGCGACTCATCATCTTTTGTAATTCAATAAGTCGCATACAATCTTCAATGTGTAAGTGATATAATTTCCCATCGTAAAGTGCATTGTTATACATATCCATAACTTGTACACGATTTAAACCCTCTATATGAAGTGTAAATCCGCCATTATTTCCCTTCGTAAATTCAAAGTGTAACGGCAACACCCCTTTTGAAACTTGTAATCCCTGAAACAGTTGTTCATTTTGTTTCAGCTGTACATATTCAACTTTAGAAAGTGAAGAGAGCATATCTTTCCATGAAGCTGGTGGTATAAATATCATACTTTCATCTTGTTTCGCGTGTACTTCTAGCGTATCTTCATACATTTTTTCGTTATGATACATTTTAATGAGCTGCTGAATAATCGCATCCGTTTCTTGTTTAAAACTATGTACATCTGGTGTATATGTAAATTCATTTGAACAATGCAAAGACTCTCTTTTCTCCACCTTAGAAAGAAATTCTCTAATATGATTTATGAAATACACTTTGGCAAGTTTCAATTGAATTCCAAGAAGAGCCCCACCACTTCTCGTAGCAACTGGTGTACATATAAACTCAATATCTAATATTTCACGTGTATCAAAACGGTGTTGTTTACTTTTTGGCCTCAGTGGTTTGTCTGCAAACAGCTGAAACATACCACTTGTCAATTGATCATTTCTGCTACTAGTGGAGCTCATTCTACCTGTTTGTTGATTATGGTTTATTTGTATTAATACTGCTGCAACATGTTGACAGTACGTTTGAAAAGACGCTAATGAAGGACAACTACATCTTGCAACAACATCACCCTTTTTGGCTTTTGCTACTGTAACATGGAAATCCTCGTTCCCTTTTACTGTCGCCTCACAAATTTCTTTATTTTCATCGTACTCATCTATTATCACTTTATTTGATTTATAATAGGCTTCACCTCTTTTATATGAGGTCTCTCCGCACACTTCTTTAATAATCGATTTATTCAATGTGAAACTCATCGCTTTGACACTTCCTTAATATAAAACCATTTTCTCTTACTTAACATTTTACATGCTCCACGAGAAAATATAAAATGTTGATTTAACAAAAGAAGATGCTTATTTATAAGCATCTTCTTCACTCTATCTCCATCAACCTCTTCGCCTCAAAATACAACACTTGAATAAACTTTTTCGTATTAATTCGCGTATGACCAGAAGATGCGAGTTCATCTTTCGTCATTTCTGTCATCCGTTTTCTAACTACGGTAAAATCGAAAAATTTTGGAGCATAGCTTTCAAATTTTGGATTTGAAAAGTCTGTTAATCCTAAAGAAGCCAAATGATTTAACGACTGATAAATAGCTCGACGTACTCTTTGTTCAGACGCTTTTTTCTCTTTATCAATATCCGCCTCTAAAGCTAAATCCCCTAATTTTCTTATCGTAATATGATGGAAAATTTCTTTTAACGCAGGAAAGCCAAACTCAAATGTCTGTGCCTTTTCTTGACCATATAAATATTCCAGCATACTAAGTAAATCTTTACTTCCATTCTCTCCCGCAATACCGAGTTCTGATAGTAAAAAGCGCCCTAAATCCCCTATCTTTTTTCCTTCTTGCACTGGTTCAGTACGCAATTGCGGCTTTTCCCACTGAAACACGTTATTCAATGATTTTTGAATATCATGTATAGAACGCTCCAATCTAATACGCTCCATCACTTTGCGTACAACAGATACAACTTCGATTTTGTTTAATGGTTTTGTAATATAATATTCTACACCAAGTGTATATGCCTCACCTATAAGCTGCTTCGATTCCACTTGAGAAATCATAATGATTTTCCCCGTGAAAGTTGACGCAATGTGACGAACTGTTTCAATTCCGTCCCTCATCGGCATCAACAAATCAATAAATAAAATATCTACTTTTTTAAAATTTAGTTGATCCGCTTCAATAAAAGCTCCGTCATCCGCCTCACCAATTACTTCTCCAAGATCTCCATCTTCAATAATTTGCGAAAGCATCGAACGGAAAACTTCATCATCGTCTACGATATAATAAAACAAATCTATTCCCCTTCCTGCTTTAAACTATCCTCTGGTAAACAAACGATAAACTTACATCCTCTTTTATTTTCTCGGTCTTCTAATTTCACTTCTCCGCCTAGCTCTGTTACCATTTCATTTATGTAAGAAAGCCCAATACCAGTTGACGGTGTTCCCGTTTGATCATACTTGGAAGTAAATCCTGGCTTAAATACTAATTTCTTATACTTTTGTGTAATACCAGGCCCATCGTCAATTACTTCAAAAAATATATGCTGATTTCTTTTATATAGCTTAATAATAACGAAACCTTTATCTTCAATTGCTTCAACTGCATTTGCAACTAAGTTATTAAAAATTGATAGCACTGTATACACGTGGTATGCAGCATGCTCACCTTCTATATGTTTAGAAAAACGTATATCCTTTTCTAGCATTTCAGCATACTTCTCGTTTATTCTAACAATCATCTCTGCTAACTCATGTCCTTCTACATATTCAGCCACATTTTTATCTAATAACAGTTTAGATAATCCTGCAAATATCCTTTGATTATCCTTTTTTATTTCATGCACTTCCCCCGCTATTTTCAATGCCGTTTTACTACTTGAATCAGCGCTTACTTGTAAATTTCGATATAGTTGATATGCTTCTTGTGTAATTAACTCCGCATTTTGTAACGTCTTTTTCAAATGAACAGATTCCACATATAAATTAGAAAGATGCATTAACATATTTTCATTTTCTTTTCGAACTTGCGATTCTTTTAATTTCGTTTCATATAAATTCATCATATTTAAAAAACCAAGTGCAAAGAAACTACGAAAAATAGCAATAATAATAAGTTTATTCACTTCAGAAATCGTTATTGTTGTACCTAGTACTAACATGTGATAAAACGCAAGTTCTGACATACTTGCAACAATTTCAAT
Source organism: Bacillus cereus group sp. BfR-BA-01311 (assembly GCF_022664295.1). NCBI lineage: Bacteria > Bacillati > Bacillota > Bacilli > Caryophanales > Bacillaceae > Bacillus > Bacillus cereus group sp. BfR-BA-01311. Next base: position 2,396 of record NZ_JAKUHC010000008.1, on the reverse strand, counting down.
TGAAATTCCAAGGCATCCAATAATGATTGGTTTCTGATGGAACTTATTTACCCTACAAAGCGAAAAAAAACTGCCATAAATAAAATAATAGAAGAACACAGGATAACGCAAATAAAATGATTCTGTCATATGAAATGAACCTTGCATGATCCAGTCAAGACATACTCGGAATAAGACTACAGATATACCAACAAGAATACCTGCAACTCCTGCTGGTACTCTTCTTAAAAATAATAATAAAAAGAAGAATAGCGGTGTACCGAAGCTAACTCGAAACGTATCATTAAAGGGATGAAAGTTCAGCTCCCCAGCAATCGGAACAACGACCATTAATATAATTAAAAGGGACATATCTTTCTTCCATAATTGATTCCAATTCAAAGGTGACACTTCCTATACTTTTTTTCAGTAGTAAAAGTGAAAGCCCGCTTATTGTTATAAACGGGCTTTTTTTCTATATTCTAACCTTTTCTACCGCTTTTATTTGGCGATACTCTGGCTTCCACATTGCTTCTTGCACTGCCATCTTGATATCGTTATCACTTAAGTTCACTCTTGCAATACCTTCTGCAACTGCAACTTTCGCTACTTCAATTGCAACCATTTCTGAGATATTACGTAATTCTTCGACCTCTGGTAAAATAGGTGCTCCTGGCTGACTTGTATCTACCATACTTGCAACTGCTTCAGCAGCCGCTGCGAACATTCCATCCGTCATGACGCTTGCTCGTACTACAATTGTTCCAAGACCAAGCCCTGGGAAAATAAGTGCATTATTTGATTGTCCAATCACATACGTTACACCGTTATATGTAACTGGTTCAAATGGACTTCCTGTTGCAACTAACGCTCTTCCTTCTGTCCACTCGATTAAATCTGCTGGTTTTGCTTCAGCAAGTGGCGTTGGATTCGACATTGGTAAAATGATTGGTCTTTCTACGTGAGAAGCCATTTCTTTAATAATCTCTTCTTTAAATGCACCTGCAACAGTAGATGTACCAATTAAAATTGTCGGTTTTACATGTTTCACAACTTCAGCAAGTCCAATCACATCATTTTCTTTCCACTCACTTACTTCTGCTTCTTTTCTTGCGTACGGAATTTGGAAATCAAGAAGATCTTCCATATTATCTGTAACTAACCCGTTACGATCAATACACCAGAAACGCTTATATGATTCTTCTTCAGATACACCTACGCGGACCATCGCATCTCTAACTTGATCTGCGATACCGATTCCAGCCGTACCAGCACCAAATACAACAACGCGGTGTTCACTTAGCGGTACACCAGAAGCTTTCACTGCCGATAATACTGCCGCAAGTGAAACTGCACCTGTACCTTGAATATCATCATTAAATGTACAAACATCATGACGATATTTATCTAAAATTTTTCGTGCGTTACGAGAGCTAAAGTCTTCCCAATGTAAAAGTGCTTTCGGGAATTGTTTGTTTACCGCTTGTACAAACGTATCAATAAATTCATCGTAAGCTTCACCTGTTATACGAGGGTGACGATTTCCAATATAAAATGGATTGTTTAATAGCTCCTCACGGTTTGTACCTACATCTAAAATTACTGGTAATACACGACTAGGATCGATTCCAACTGCAGCAGTGTAAACAGCTAATTTTCCGATTGCGATGTTAATACCACCAACGCCCCAGTCACCAATTCCTAATATGCCTTCTCCATCTGTTACAACGACTAAATCAATGTTCTCAGCTGTTGCACCGATATTGGTAAATGCTTCTTCGATACCTGATGAATCGTTAATTGATAAATAAACGCCACGTGGTTTACGATATTCATGACTATATCTTTGAATTGCTACACCGACAGTTGGTGTATATACAATCGGTAACATTTCACGTAAATGATCTGTTAATATACGATAAAATAATACTTCATTTCGATCATGTAACGCAGTTAAGTATACATTCTTTAATAAATCATCCGGCTGAGAACTAAATTGTTCGTATGCTCGGCGTGCCTGTTCTTCTAACGTTAAAACCGCTGGCGGTAATAACCCTTTTAAACCTAACTCTTCTCTTTCATTTTGTGTGAAAGCTACCCCTTTATTTAAAAGTGGTGTTGATAATACTTCTGCTCCTCTTAATGTTGTTTCTAATGCACCATTAGAAGCTACTGTAAACTTGCTCATAACATCCCTACCTCTATTCATATATAGCATTTCTATATTGTAAACAAAAAAGAGGGGCTTGTCCCCCCTCTTCTTTTAATTTTTCTTTAAAAGAGTTGCTCCTGCAATCCCTGGGTGCGTCATTTCGAATGGATCTAGAATTAACTCTAAGTCTTCTTGTGACAGTACACCATTTTTCACACAAAGTTCTCGAACGGATTGCCCTGTCGCGATTGCTTCTTTCGCAACG